>JAGXRD010000037.1 GCA_018336035.1 Alphaproteobacteria bacterium
GGCTCGGCCGACGTGCAGGCGTTCGAGATCGAGGGGCTTGTCGGCACGGGAGCCGCGCCCGCCGTTCTGGCCTACCTGTTTCACCGCATCGGCGACAGGTTGGACGGGCGGCCGACGCTGCTCATCATCGACGAGGGTTGGCTTGCGCTCGACGATGAAGGCTTTGCCGGCCAGCTCCGCGAGTGGCTTAAAACGCTGCGCAAGAAGAACGCCAGCGTCATCTTCGCCACGCAAAGCCTGTCCGACATCGACGGCAGCAACATTGCGCCCGCGATCATCGAGAGCTGCCCGACGCGGCTGCTTTTGCCGAACGAGCGGGCCATCGAGCCGCAGATCACCGCCATCTATCGGCGCTTCGGCCTCAATGACCGCCAGATAGAGTTGATCGCCCGCGCTACGCCGAAGCGGGACTACTACTGCCAGTCGCGGCGCGGCAATCGCCTGTTCGAGCTGGGCCTGTCCGAAATCGGCCTCGCGCTCTGCGCCGCATCCGCCAAATCCGATCAAACGCTCATTGCGCAGATCGTCGCCGAACACGGCCGCGACGGCTTTCTCGCGGCCTGGCTCACGACCCGCGATGTCGGCTGGGCCGTCGATCTTCTTCCGAACTTCCCGACGCTGATCCCCCAAACCGAAAAGGAGTCCCAACCATGACCATTCGTCTTTTCCGCTCGCGCGCCATCGTCATGGCCGCAACGATGCTCGCCGCACCGCTGGCCGTTTCGTCCATGCTGGCAACGCCGGCACATGCGCAATTCGGAAGGATCGTCTTCGACCCGTCGAACTATGCGCAAAACATCCTCACGGCCGCGCGCACGCTGGAGCAGATTAATCATCAGATCACCTCGCTCCAGAACGAAGCGACCATGTTGATGAACCAGGCGCGCAATCTGGCGAGCCTGCCGTTCTCGTCGCTCCAGCAGCTTCAACAGAACGTCCAGCGCACGCAGCAGCTTTTGAGCCAGGCGCAGAACATCGCCTTCGACGTGCAGCGCATCGACCAGGCGTTCCAGCAGCAATACGGCAACGTGTCGATGTCGGCGACGGATCAGCAGCTCGTCGCCAACGCTCGCACGCGCTGGCAGAACACCGTAGGCGGCTTGCAGGACGCCATGCGCGTTCAGGCCGGCGTCGTCGGCAACATCGACAGCAACCGCACGCAGATGTCGGAGCTGGTCGGCCAGAGCCAGAACGCGACCGGCGCGCTCCAGGCGACGCAAGCCGGCAACCAGCTTCTAGCCCTCCAGTCGCAGCAGCTTTCCGACCTTGTTGCGTTGCTCGCAGCCAACGGCCGGGCGGGCGCGCTGACCGAGGCCGAACGCGCAGCGGCAGCAGAACAGGGGCGCGAGCAGCGCCGCCGCTTCCTCACGCCCGGCAACGGCTACCAGCCCGGCAGCGCGCAAATGTTCAACAACGGCAATTGAGGGCGCGGCCATGGACGGCAAGATGCTGGCCCGGCTGGGCGCAATCGTATTCGTGGCCATCGCCATCACGGCGACAGCCATCGAAATGACCCGCAAGGAAGACGCGCCGGCATCACCGCCGCGTCTTCTCCAGCCCGAACGCGACCCGCTGCGCGAAGGGCAGCGCCGGTGCCAGCAGCTTGGCCAGCAGGCCGCCGACGACGCGGAATGCCTGCGTGTATGGGCCGAAACCCGTGACCGCTTTCTCGGCCGGACGCGCGCGCCGGCCGCACCGGAAGGGCGGTGACGCATGGGCGGCGCAGGCGTCATCGACAATTTTCTCGGCACCTTCACGCAATACATCGACTCTGGCTTCGGCCTATTGGGTGGCGAGGTGGCGTTCATCGCCACCACGCTCATCGTCATCGACGTGACGCTCGCGGCGCTGTTCTGGAGCTGGAGCGCGGACGACGACATTATTGCGCGGCTGGTGAAGAAGACGCTGTTCGTCGGCGTATTCGCCTATCTCATCGGCAACTGGAACAACCTCGCTAAGATCGTCTTCGACAGCTTTGCCGGCCTGGGCCTGAAAGCATCCGGCACGGGTTTCACCGCGCAGGATTTGATGCGGCCCGGCAAGGTGGCGCAAACCGGCCTCGACGCAGCGCGTCCGCTGCTCGACTCCATTTCCAACCTTATGGGCTGGGTCGCCTTCTTCGAGAACTTCATTCAGATCGCGTGCCTGCTGTTCGCCTGGGCGCTCGTCATCCTCGCCTTCTTCATCCTCGCCATCCAGCTTTTCGTGACGCTGATCGAGTTCAAATTGAGCACGCTGGCAGGCTTCGTGCTGATCCCATTCGGCCTGTTCGGCAAGACCGCCTTCATGGCGGAGCGCGTGCTTGGCAATGTGATTTCCAGCGGCATCAAAGTGTTGGTTCTGGCGGTGATCGTCGGCATCGGCTCGACCCTGTTCAGCCAGTTCACGCAAGGTTTCGGCGGTCAGACCCCGAGCATCGACGACGCCATGGCCATTGTGCTCGCGGCGCTGTCGCTTGTCGGCCTGGGCATATTCGGCCCCGGCATCGCGTCCGGCCTTGTCAGCGGAGGCCCGCAGCTCGGCGCGGGCGCAGCGGTCGGGACCGGCCTCGCCGTTGGGGGCGCGGCGCTGGCCGCAGGCGGTGCAGCCGGGCTTGCCGCAAAGGGAGGTGCTGCCGCCGTGCGCGGAGGCGCGACCGCAGCCGGCGCAGCATCCGCCGCTTATAGCCTTGGCTCGCTCGGCCAGTCCGGTGCGGCGGGCGTCGCATCCGGCCTGGGCGGCATCGCGCGAGCGGCAGGCAGCACAGCCACATCGCCGCTGCGCCGGGCGGCGGCAAGCATCAAATCCAGCTTTTCCGATGGCGTGAAAGCCGGGTTCGGCGCGACCGGCGGCACGTCCTCCATGGGATCGACCGGCAGCACGTCCGCATCCGCGCCGGCCGCTGGCACATCGCCCGGCTGGGCGCAGCGGATGCGCCAATCCGGCCACACAGGCCATGCCGTCCAGACGGCCGCGCACGCTGTCCGCTCTGGCGACAGCCACGCCTCTGGTTCTTCCGTCAACCTCTCTGAAAGCGACCGCACATGAGCATCTTCAAAAGACCCGCCGTGCATTACGGCAAGACCCCACAACCCGAAACGCCCTATCAGCGCGCCGCGCAGGTTTGGGACGAGCGCATTGGCTCGGCCCGCGTGCAGGCGAAGAACTGGCGCTACATGGCGTTCGGCAGCTTGATCCTTTCGGCCGGCTTCGCCGCCGCGCTTGTCTGGCAATCGGCGCGCGGGACCGTCGTGCCCTGGGTAGTCCAAGTTGATCGGCTCGGCCAGGCGCAGGCCGTCGCGCCGGCCACGGCCGACTATCGCCCGACCGATCCGCAAGTGGCATGGCACCTGGGGCGCTTTATCGAACAGGTCAGGAGCATCCCCGCCGATCCCATCATCGTCCGCCAGAACTGGCTACGCGCTTACGAGTGGACGACCGACAGGGGCGCGGCGGCGCTCAACGATTATGCCCGCGCCAACGACCCGTTCACCAAAGTCGGAAAGCAACAAGTCGCGGTCGAGGTGTCGAGCGTTATTCGCGCCTCGCCGGATTCCTTCCGCGTCGCCTGGACCGAACGTCACTACGAATCCGGCCAGCTATCAACAACCGAGCGATGGACCGCGATCCTGACCATCGCAATCCAGCCGCCGCGCGATACCGAACGGCTGCGCGCAAATCCGTTGGGAATCTACGTCAATGCAATTTCGTGGTCGCGGGAGATGAGCCAATGAGGACGATCATCCGCACTTCGGCGATTCCCGCCGTCCTGCTTTCCGCAACCATGCTTGCCGGCTGCGCGACCTACAAACCGCCGCAGATCAGCTACGATGCGAGCGTGCCGCCGCTACCTGCCGTGCCCGCGGCCGTCACCGACGACCGGCCGCGGCCGATCCATATCCCGCCCGCCTGGACCGTCGCACGCGGCGGCACCGCCGCCGGCACACCGACCGCGCGCGTCGAGAACGCCAATGCCGCCGCCCGCGTGCAGCCGCGCCGCGAGGGCTATTACAACTCCATCCAGATTTACCCGTGGAGCGACGGCGCGCTCTATCAGGTCTATGCCGCGCCCGGCCAGATCACGAACATCGCCCTGGAGCCAGGCGAAAGCCTGACCGGCGCGGGGCCGATAGCGGCCGGCGACACGGCACGCTGGATTATCGGCGATACGGAATCCGGTTCGGGCGTCACGCGCCGCGTCCATATCCTCGTGAAGCCAAGCCGGCCGGACATCACCACCAACCTTGTCGTGACGACCGACCGGCGCGTTTACATGCTCGAGCTGCGCTCGGGCGAGAAGCCCTATATGCCGGCCGTCGCTTGGGCCTATCCGCAGCAGCCGGCCGGACAGCGGCAGGCGGTGCCGGCCACGCCGGTCATCCCAGCCGTCGCCGCGCGCAACTATCGCTATGGACTGACGGGCGACAATCCAGCTTGGAAGCCCGTCGCCGTCTATGACGACGGCAGGCGCGTCTATGTCGAGTTTCCGCGCGGCATCGTTCAAGGCGAAATGCCGCCGATCTTCGTGCTCGGCGCGGACGGCGAGGCGCAGATCGTCAACAGCCGCATCCATCAACACATCCTGATCGTGGACCGCCTGTTCGGCGCGGCCGAGCTACGCCTTGGCAGCGGCAACCGCCAACAGACCGTCAGGATTGTCCGCACGGACGGGAGGCCATCGTCATGAGTGAGAATGACACCAATACCGCCGCGCCAATGCGGCTTCGCGCGGAAGCCCCGCGCGTCACCCGCCTGTCGCGCAAGGTGCTCGCCAGCGTGGCGGCCGTCGCCCTGGTCGGCGTCGGCGGCGCGCTGATCTACGCGCTCCAGACCCGCGACGGCGGCACGGGCGGCGAAGAACTGTTTTCGACCAACAACCGCCAGCCTGCCGATGGGCTTGCCGGCCTGCCGCGCGACTATACCGGCCCGGTCCTGGGGCCGCCGCTGCCGGGCGACCTCGGCAGACCCATCTTGGACGCGCAGAACAGGGGCCAGCCAGTCGTGCCGCCGACGATCACCACGCCGCCCGTGGATCGCGCCGAGGAACGCCGGCTAGCCGAGGAAGAAGCCGCGCGCGTCAGCCGCGTCTTTTTCCAGACCGAGGCGCGCACAGGAATCCCGGCCGCAACGCCGGGCGGCGCGACCACACCGGGACTTCCCGGCCTCGACCTTGCCGGCCTGACAGGGCAGCCCGGCCAGCAGACCGCGCAGGACAAGCAGCTTGCTTTCCTCAATGCGCCTGTCGATCGCCGCACCACGTCATCGGATCGCGTCATGGCTCCAGCCTCGCCCTTCGTGCTCCAGGCCGGGGCCGTGATCCCGGCTGCGCTCATTACCGGCATCCGTTCCGATCTTCCGGGGCAGATCACCGCCCAGGTGACGCAGCACATCTATGACAGCCCGACCGGCAGCCTGCTCCTGATCCCGCAGGGGACGCGGATCATCGGGCAGTATGACAATAGCGTTCAATTCGGCCAGCGCCGTGTGCTGCTCGTCTGGAATCGGCTGATCCTCCCCAATGGTCACTCTATCGTTCTGGAGCGCCAGCCGGGCGCGGATAGCCAGGGCTACGCCGGTCTTGAGGATGGCGTCGATTATCATTGGTGGGATTTGGCGAAGGCCGCCGGCTTGTCCACGCTGCTCGCGGTCGGCACGGAGCTGGCCGTCAGCGACGAGGACCGCCTTGTGCGCGCCATCCGCGACGGAGCGCAGGACACCATCAACGACGCCGGCCAGCAGATCATCCGCCGCCAGTTGCAGGTTGCGCCGACGCTCACGATCAGGCCGGGCTTCCACGTCCGCGTCATCGTCACCCGCGACCTTGTGCTCGAACCCTACAGGAATTGACCATGAGCAAGCTGAAACTCGGCACGTTGCCCGACGACAAGCCCGTTAAGGTGTCACGCGAATTGCCCGCGACACTCTTTCGAGATTTGCAACTTTATGGACGCTTGTTGGCAGGGGCAGGACAGCCGCCGATAGAGCCGGAAAAGCTAATTGTGCCGATGCTGGAACGCTTCCTCGCCACGGATCGAGAGTTTCAGAAGGCCCGCCGCGCGGCCAGCTAACCTAGTTAGCGGCACCCGACAGCAGGGGTGCCGCCAGCGCGTGAGCGCAAATGCGGCACGCTACAGGCCGCCGATCCCCCTCCATGCTTCGCCTAATTCCGGGGCTTCCAGCCACCCGGAATCCAGCAACGAACCACGGAGGATTCCATGTGTGCGAGACGCCGCCATACCCAAAGGGGCCGCCCACGACAGCCGGCTCCGCAGACGCTTCCCGATGACCTTTACGACTATGACGACGATCCCGCGCCGCGCATCAGCCCGCCGCGCGGAAGCCCGCCCGATGCCTTCGACGTGGAGAAGCTGCCCGTCATCGACGACTGGCCGGAGAAAGTGCCGATCACCGAGGCAGAGATTCAGGTGTTCGAGCGATGGTTTGCCGATGTCTTCGACGAGATGTTCGGCCCACTTCCACCCCTGGCAGGATTGACAAAGTTATCCTCATATGATAACAAAAAGCCATGAGCGAGGATCGTGATCCGAACCTCGACACGCTTCTGGACCTCGACGGCCAGGTGCTCGTTGTCGATCCCGAGGGCGGCCATTGGGTGAAGTTCATCGTCACCCGCGTTCCGGCATCGCCGGAGAAGCCGCACGGCCTCGATTACTCGCTCACGCTTCACGGGCCTTCGGGCGAACGGTTGGTCGGCTTCGACAACGCCCATCCAGTCGGCCGAGGCAGGCGCGGCGATCCGATGGACCATCGGCACCGCCTCCAGACAGTGAAGCCCTACGCCTACGAGGATGCGGCCACGCTGCTGGCCGACTTCTGGCAGGCGGTGGACGCGGTGTTGAAGGAGCGAGGCGTAACATGACCACATTGAAAGTCGGGATTGCCGGCTACGAAGAAATGAAGGCCCGCACCATGCGGATTGCCAAGGGCGAGGAAAAGCCCGCGCCCGGCGATCCGAAGGTGTGGTTCACATCAATGGAATCCTTCGCCAAGGTGCTGTCGGCGGGCAATCGCGAATTGCTGCGCGTCATCGACCAGCAAGCGCCGGGTTCGCTGGAGGAACTGGCCGAGATCACCGGCCGGGCCAAGTCCAACCTGTCCCGCACTCTGAAACGGATGGCCAGTTACGGCCTTGTCCGCATGGAGAAGGGCGAAGGCCGCAAGCTCACGCCCAGGGTCATCCACGACCGAGTAGAACTAGACTTGCCGCTGACCGAGCGCGCAGGGCCGCGCAAGGCGGCAGGAGGCCGGCAATGAACGTCCATAGTCCCACCGTCCACAATCCCAACGTCACGCTGCGCGCCGCCCTCTATCTGCGCGTCTCCACCACTCGGCAGGCCGAGCATGACGTGTCGATCCCCGACCAGAAGCGCCAGGGCGAAGCCTATTGCGAGGCGCGCGGCTATCAGCTTGTCGAAACATTCGTGGAGCCGGGCAACAGCGCGACCAACGACCGCCGCCCGGAGTTCCAGCGGATGATAGAGGCTGCCACCGCCAAGCCGGCATCGTTCGATGTCGTCGTGGTTCACAGCTTCTCACGCTTCTTCCGCGACGAATTTGAAATGGAGTTCTATTACCGCAAGCTGGCGAAGAACGGCGTGAAGCTGGTTTCGATCACGCAGGAGCTTGGCGATGATCCGATCCACGACATGATGCGGCGGATCATGTCGCTATTCGACGAATACCAGTCCAAGGAGAACGCCAAGCACGTCCTGCGCGCCTTGAAGGAGAACGCCCGGCAAGGCTTCTGGAACGGCTCGCTGCCGCCCATCGGCTACCGCGTCGTCGCGGCCGAGCAGCGCGGCGCGAAGGTCAAGAAGAAGCTGGAAATCGACCCGCTGCACGCCGAGACGATCCGGGTCATCTATCGCCTTGCGCTGGAGGGTGAAGGTTCATCCGGCCAGATGGGCGTGAAGGCCATCGTCAAATATCTCAATGGCAAGGGCATCTTCACGCGCGACGGCGGGCGCTGGGGCATCGGTCAGGTTCACCGCATCCTGACCCGGCGCACCTATATCGGCGAGCATCGGTTCAATCGCCGTTCCAACAAGGGAGAGGTGAAGCCCGAAGACGAGGTTATCACCGTTCAGGTGCCGGCGCTTATCGAGCGGGAGACGTTCGACGCGGTGCAGAAGCTTTTGCAGGCCCGTAATCCCAAGACCGAGTTGCCCGCGCGCGTCGTGATCGGGCCGACGCTGCTAACCGGCATCTGCTATTGCGGCAATTGCGGAGGCGCGATGACCATTCGCACCGGCAAGGGTGGCCGCTATCGCTACTATGCGTGCTCGATCAAGGCGCGTCAGGGCGAAACCGGCTGCAAGGGCCGCGCGATCCCGATGGATAAGCTCGACCGAATGGTGGTCGGGCATATCGAGGAACGCTTGCTCGATGCCGACCGGCTGGAGGACTTGCTTGGCACCGTGCTCGGCCGTCGCGACGATCAGGCCGAGCGTCGCCGGCACCACATCGCCGAACTGGAGCGGCGCGCGACCGAATCGGAATTGCGCCTCAAGCGCCTCTACGACGCCATCGAGGCGGGCGTCGCCGATCTTGACGACCCGGCGCTCAAGGAACGCATCGCCGGCCTCAAGGTCATCCGCGATCAGGCCAGGGCCGACGCCGACCGGGCGCAAGCCTTGCTCGACAGCCCCGGCCACAGCGCCATCACCCCGACCATGATCCGGGGATTTGCGCGTCGCGCACGCGAACGCATCCGGGGCAGCGAGGGCGGCTATCGGCGGGATCATCTGCGCTCACTGGCGCAGCGTGTCGAGGTCGCAGACGACGCAATTCGCATCATGGGATCGAAGACGGAGCTGCTAAGGACGCTTATTGCTGGCCAAGTGCGGCAATCGGCGGTGGCTGGCGTGCCCAGAGGGGTTCCAAAGTGGCGGAGAGGGTGGGATTCGAACCCACGGTACGCTTGCACGCACAACGGTTTTCGAGACCGCCCCGATCGACCACTCTGGCACCTCTCCGCGAGGGACCGGCTGAAGGTGCAAACCACGGCCGGGGGTCGAAAACGGCGCGGACCTTAACTGAACCCATCCCCGCCCGCAAGGCTCCCGCCGGCCTGCTCGGTCACGGCAAAGCTGAAGCCGGTTCAAATACTTAAATCCTGCTGCCCAGGCTCAATTTAAACCGTCTTGCCAGCGCCCCGGCCTTGCCCGAGACTGTCTGCGGTGCCACCCGAAGACCGCCGCCGGACCGCCCCAAGGCGTCGCTCCCGGGCGGACTCGGCAGCGTCGGCACCGGGAGGCTGCATGAGCATCGGGAACCACCGTCCGCTCGCCCAGACCGCGCCCATATGTGCGCCGGCCAAACGGGCCGTGCCGCGGGCGACGCCCGCAGGCAGCACAGGATTTTCAGCAACACTGCTCCGAAGGACAGGCCCCCGGTCGAACCCGGCCGGGCCCTGCAACGTTCGGCAGATGAGGACGATGTTGACGGATCTATAGCGACAGACCCGCCGCAAAGCGGGCATTTCAGGAGGAAGCACCATGACCGTTGCGCTTATTCTCAAGGACAAGACACCTGGCGTGATCAGCGTCAGGCCCGACGATGGCATCGAGACGGTATGTCAGAAACTGGCCGACAAGGGGATCGGCGCGGTGATGGTGCTGCGCAGCGACGGCGGCATCGCCGGGATTCTGTCTGAACGCGATATCGTGCGCGGTCTGGCCATGATCGGCACGGACCTGCTGCAGCAGAGCGCCGACACCATCATGACCCGCAATGTGATGGTCTGTTCCAGCCACGACACCGTCGAAGATGTCATGCATCTGATGACCAAGCGCCGCATCCGCCACCTGCCGGTGGTGGATAACGGCAAGCTGATCGGCATGATTTCCATCGGCGACGTGGTCAAGCGCCGCATTGCCGCTACCGAAATGGAAGCCGAGGCGCTGCGGCAGTATATCGCCACCGGCTAGCCGGCGACGAAGAGGGCTGGGCTTCAGTCCCTGTGGTCTTCTGCGCCGAGCTTGCGCAACAGGTCGGGCCGCGCGCGCAGCCAGGCTTCCAGCGGTTCCAGCGCGCGGAACAGCAATGGATTGAGCGAGATCGACAGCAGGGCGCCGGCCATGATGAGGTCGCGGCCCTCCGGCGGCAGCAGGCCGTAGGACACGCCAAGCCCGGCCAGGATGAAGGAGAATTCGCCGATCTGCGCCAGGCTGGCGGAAATCGTCAGTGCGGAGGTCAGCGGATGGCGGAAGGCCAGCACGATCAGGAAGGCCGCCACCGATTTTCCCAGCAGGATGATCAGCAGCACGGCCAGCACCGCCAGCGGGGCCTCGAAGATGATACTGGGCTGGAACAGCATGCCGACCGAGACGAAGAACATCACCGCGAAGGCATCCTGGAAGGGCAGCGAGCGCTGGGCGGCATCATGGCTGAACTCGGACTCGTTCATGATCACGCCCGCGAAGAAGGCGCCCAGCGCGAAGGACACATCGAACAGCACGGCCGCGCCGAAGGCGATGCCGAGCGCACAGGCCAGCACCGCCAGGGTAAACAACTCGCGCGAGCCGGTATCGGCAACATGCTGCAGCAGCCAGGGAATCACCCGGCGACCGACCACGAGCGCGAGCGCGGCAAACAGCGCCACCTTGGCCACCGTGATCAGCAGGCTATAGGCCAGGCTGTCGCCGCTGGCCTGCGGCCGGTCGGCCAGCAGATCGGCAAAGGCCGGCAGCAGCAGCAGGGCGGCGATCATCAGGATGTCTTCCACCAGCAGCCAGCCGACGGCGATGCGGCCATGATCGCTGTCGACCTCATTGCGGCTTTCCAGCGCGCGCAGCAGCACCACGGTGCTGGCGACAGACAGCGCCAGCCCGAAGACCAGCCCGCCGCCGATGCCCCAGCCGAAAAACTGCGCCACGGCAAATCCCAGCAGGGTGGCGACCGCCATCTGTGCGATGGCCCCGGGAATGGCGATCCAGCGCACCCGCATCAGGTCGGCGGGCGAGAAATGCAGGCCGACGCCGAACATGAGAAGGATGACACCGATCTCGGCGAGCTGTTGCGCCAGCACGGTGTCGGCGACGAAACCCGGCGTGTGCGGTCCGACGGCAATGCCGGCCAGCAGATAGCCGACCAGAGGCGAGAGGCGGAATTTCTGGGCGATCATGCCAAAGGCAAACGCGATCACGAAAGCCAGCGCCAGCATCGTGATAAGCGGTGCATCATGCGGCATGACGAAACAATCCTCTGACTGCGGGGCGCAGTTGCCCCATTTCTACACCCCGTTTTTTAGCGGCGAATGTCTTAGGGATTTATGAAACCGCAGGGTTGTGCGGCATGAAAAAAGGACGGGGTTTCCCACCGTCCTTTTTCCGTTGTCGTATTCAGGTTGCAGAAAGCGTCAGCCGAGATTCTTTTCGGCGAAGTCCCAGTTCAGCAGCTTGTCGATACAGGCATTCAGATGGTCGGGGCGCTTGTTCTGCCAGTCCAGGTAATAGGCATGCTCCCACACATCCAGCGTCAGCAGCGGCGTGACGCCGTTCATATGCAGCGGGTTCTCGGCATTGCCGGTCTTCTTGAACACCAGCTTGCCGCCTTCCAGGCAGAGCCAGGCCCAACCCGAGCCGAACTGGGTCACGCCGGTCTGGGCGAAGTCGGCCTTGAACTTGTCGTAGTCGCCGAAGCTGTCCTTGATCAGGTCGGCCATCCGGCCGCTCGGCTTGCCGCCGCCATTGGGCTTCAGACTGTCCCAGTAGAAATCGTGATTCCAGACTTGGGCTGCATTGTTGAACACAGCGGCCTTGTCGCTCTTGCCATGGGTCGCTTTGATGATCTCGACCAGGCTCTTGCCCTGCAGCGACGCATCCTCGCCCACCAGCTTGTTCAGCGTGTTGAGATAGGTGGTGTGATGCTTGCCATAATGGAAACCGATGGTCTGTGCGGTGATCACCGGGTCCAGGGCATCGTCGGCATAGGGCAGGGGCTTCATGGTGAAGGGGGCGGTCATCATCTACTCCTTGTTCTAGGCTGGCCGTATTTATGCCGGGCTCATATAGGGCGACGGCCGGGCCGATGACAATATGATGGGATTTTTACCGTCTTGCGGCCGAGTTCAGCCAGCACAACGGATCAACGTTCCGCTGCGCGAAAAGTTGCAGACATGGCGAAGGCAAAGCCTCGCCCGCACGCCGTTCAGGCGCGCGGCACTGCGGAGTCCGGAAATTTACAGAATGGTCGGATTGGGCGCGTCGCCGTAGACCGCCTTCGGGTCGAACATCTTTTCCTTCTCCTCGAAGGTGAGTTCGACAGTGTCGGCCGGCTTGCCGGTCGGCACCGAGCGGTAGAAGCAGGAACGATAGCCGACATGGCAGGAGGCATCGCCCGGGATCTTCACGCGCAGCCAGACGGCATCCTGGTCGTCATCGATGCGCATCTCGACCACCTTCTGCACCAGGCCCGAGGTGGCACCCTTGTGCCACAGCACCTTGCGGCTGCGGCTGTAGTAATGCGCCTCGCCGGTCTCGATGGTCTTTTCCAGGGCTTCGGCATTCATATAGCCGAGCATCAGGACCTCGCCGGTTTCGGCGGCGGTGGTGACGCAGGCGATCAGTCCGTCGGCATCGAATTTCGGCGCCAGATCATTGCCTTCTTCAACCTGTTCAATCGAAACACGCTTGGCGAACACGGGCTTTGCTCCTGCCGGGGGCTGAGAAATCGCGGCCCGGATTGTTCTGGAAAGATGGACCGTTATATATCGTCGGGTGGCCCCCGCTTCAAGGCAGTGCATCAAGGCCGCCCGAGGAGTAGCCTAAGCCCCATGCTGAACGCCCTCTACAACGAAAAAATCCTTAATTTTGCGGCACATATCGGCCAGACCGAGCGGCTGGCCAGCCCGGACGCGACCGTGACCCATCACAGCCCGCTCTGCGGCAGCCGGATCACGGTGGACCTCCAGCTGGATGCGGAGGGCCGGGTGGTGGCCTATGGCCAGCAGGTGCGGGCCTGTGCGCTCGGCCAGGCGGCCGCCAGTATCCTGGGCCATCATATCGTCGGACAGGACAGCGCCACGCTGCGCCAGCTGGTCGGGATGATGCGCAGCATGCTCAAGGAGAACGGCCCGCCGCCCGGCGCGGAGTTTGCCGGCGGGGCCTTCACGGATCTGGAAGTGCTGGTGCCGGTGCGCGACCATAAGGCGCGCCATAATGCCGTGCTGCTGCCCTTCGAGGCGGCGGTGAAGGCGATCGACCAGATCGAAGCCGCCCGAAAAGCGTAACGGAAAAGCTAAGCCGCCTTCAGTTCCGCCTTGGCCACAGTCTGGATCAGCGCGATCATGCCGTTCAGGCCATTGATGCGGTTCGACGTGATGTTTTCCCACACGCCAATTTTCTGCAGGAAGTCGGGCGGGGTATCGACGATCTCCTGCGGCTTGCGACCGGAATAGACCTTCAGCAGCAGGGCGATCAGCCCGGCGACGATCTCGGATTCGCTGCTGGCCTGGTAGTAGACGCGGCCCTCGCGTGCTTCGCCATGCAGCCAGGCGCGATTGATACAGCCTTTCACGCGCCAGTCATCGGTGCGCAACTCATCCGGATAGGGCGGCAGGGCACGGCCGAGGTCGATCAGGAAGCGGTAGCGATCCATCCAGTCATCGAACAGGCTGAAATCCTCGACGATTTCGTCCTGCACAGCCTTGATATCGGTCTCGCTCATGATGCGACCCGCCAGGTGGTTTCGCCGGCCTTGTCTTCCAGAACGATGCCGCGCGCCGCCAGTTCGTCGCGGATGCGGTCGGATTCCGCCCAGTCCTTGCGGGCACGGGCGGCCTTGCGGTCGGCGATCAGCGCCTCGATGGACGCAGTATCCACATCGGCGGCACCAGACCCCTGCATGGCGCCCTTCAGCCAGGCCGCTGCATCCTGCTGCAGCAGGCCGATCAGCCAACCAGCCGCCAGCAGTTCGCCCTTCAAACGCGCGCGCTCGGCGGCATCTGTGGCCTTGTTCGCCGCATTGGCGATCTGGTGCAGCTCCGCCAGCGCACGCGGCGTGTTCAGGTCGTCGGCCAGCGCGGCCATGAAGGCGGCGGGCGCCGCGGTTTCGGCGGCCTGCACATCTTTCAGCGAGTCGAGCGCGCGATAGAGGCGATCAAGCTGTGTCCGCGCATCCTTCACGGCGTTTTCGGTCCAGTCGAGCGGCTGGCGGTAATGCGCCGACAGCAGCACGAGACGCAGGGCCTCGCCCGGCGCCAGCTTCAGCAGGTCATTGACCAGCGTCACATTGCCGAGCGACTTCGACATCTTCTCGGCGTTGATGTTGACGAAGCCGTTATGCATCCAGGTGCGGCAGAACAGGGCGCCGTTGTTGGCGCAGGTGCTCTGCGCGATCTCGTTCTCATGATGCGGGAAGATCAGGTCGTGGCCGCCGCCATGGATATCGATCGGGCCTTTGCCGAACTGGCGCTCGATCATCGCCGAGCATTCGATATGCCAGCCAGGCCGCCCGCGGCCCCAGGGACTGTCCCAGCCGACGGTGTCGGCATCGGATGGCTTCCACAGGGTGAAGTCGGCCGGGTCACGTTTGTAGGCAGCGACATCGACACGGGCGCCGGCGATCATCTCGTCGCGGTCGCGGCGCGACAGCTGGCCATAGTCCTTGAAGGAAGGCACATGGAACAGCACCTGGCCGTCCTTCTCATAGGCATGGCCGTTGGCGATCAGCCGCTCGATCATCGAAATGATCGCGTCGATATGCTGTGTCACTTTGGGTTCGACGCCGGGTGGCAACACGCCCAGCGCGCCCATATCGCCGTGATAGACGGCCAGATACTTCTCGGTGATCGCGCTGATCGGTACGCCCTGGTCCTTGGCGGCCTTGTTGATCTTGTCGTCTACGTCGGTGACGTTGCGGGCATAGACCACCTGCGGGAAGCTTTTCTGCAGCAGGCGATACAGCGTGTCGAACACCACGGCCGGGCGGGCATTGCCGATATGGGCATAGTTGTAGACGGTGGGGCCGCAGACATACATCGTCACCCGCTGCGGATCGAGCGGCCGGAAGATTTCCTTCTGGCGGGTGAGGGTGTTGTAGAGCTGAATGTCCATTTCCGGGGCCCAGGTTGATGGCCCGGAATATAGGCAATAGTGGCGGAATCGCAACCGGCGGGTTGCCCCGCTGGTCCGAGATTGGTCGGCCGAAAGCCCGGAAAATCCGGCTTAGCGGAGGAAGTTGACCAGCGAAAGCTGAAGGCTGTCGCGGGTGATCACGTAGGAAGCTTCCAGCGTGGTCTGCAGGTTCTTGATGTTGACCGAAACCTCACCGATATCGACATTCTCGATGCTGCCGACACGCACCTTCAGCACGTCGAGCGCACGGTCGTGGCGTTCCATCACCTCGCCCAGCTGCTGCTGCTTGTAGCCGTTGCGCGAGGCAATCGACTTCAGCGAGGAGATCGCCTCATTGAGCTGGACGCGGGCCTGGTCGACCCGGGCCTGGTAATTGTCCGGATTGCCCGCGATATCCTGGGTGGAGTCGCGGAAGCGGATGATGGCATCGACCAGGATCTGGAAGCCGCCCTCGGCCGCCGACACGCCATAGCTCATCTGCTCGTTGTCGTCGGTATAAAGCCGCGTGCCGTCGATGTCGTAGAAATCGTCGTATGTTCCCGGCGCAGTGGCGGTCGGGTTGATGTAGAAGTCGTTCGCCGTGGGATACAGGCTGGTGCCCGGGAAAGCCGCGGGAACCGTGAAGGCCACGAACGGATTATAGTCGGTGCCCGGAACGGCGTTGGCCGGATAGACCGTGGGCATGTCCGAGATCGTGCCGTTGATCGGGTTCTGCGTGTAATTCGTACCTGCGAACAGATAGCGGTCGCCGTCCTTGGTCTGCAGCAGGCTGCCGATGCGGTCGAGCAGAAGATTGGCCTGGACGTCCGGCGCCGAGCTGGCGGCAAAGAACGGGTCGCGGTTCTTGATCATCGTATCCTGCGCCTCGACGGCGATATCGATGATCTCTTCGATGGTGATGGCGTAGAGGTTGGTGCGGTTCTGCGCCAGCTGTATTGCGCTCTTGTAATTGTTGACCGTGCCGATTTCGGATTTCAGGTTGCCGAGTTCCTGGGCGCGCTGCGATACGCCGATCAGGCCATCGGCATAACGGCCGTCGGCCAGCTGCTGGTTCTGCCGGGTAAGCTGCAGGTTGAGCAGCCGTACGTTGCGGGTCACATCGAGCTGGGTCGCGTATTGCGTGGTACCTACGAGTGCAACCATGGCTTACCTCCCGATGTTGACGAGGGTGTCGAACATCTGCGTGACCGTGTTCATCACATTGGCCAGCGCGGCGTAATTGTTCTGCAGAAGCTGCAGCTGCGCAAGCTCGTCATCGATATTGACGCCAGTAATGTTGCGGAACTTCTGGTCCAGCGTGTGCTGCAGGCGCTCCGAAGTGTCGCGCTGCAGCTCATTGTCTGCCGCGGCGCGCGCCTGATAGGACAGGATGCCGTTGGCAATGCCGAAGATGTTCACATTGGCGACCGCCAGGCCGTTCGGATCGGTGGCGCGGTTGACCTGCGCATTGGTCATCGTGGTGTTGCGCATGGCCTGCTGCACCGTGCCCGCCACGGAGGCATCCAGCGTGCTCGGGTCGAGCGTGATGCTGTTTTCCACGGTGATCAGGCCAGCTTCGTCCGGCGGGGTGCCGACGGGGGCGGTATAGTCGAAGAAAGAACCACCATAGGCGTTGTTCACCACCTCGACCAGATTGGCGGCGAACGTGTCCAGCTGGTTGAAGAACTTCGCCAGCGCGCCCACATTCGGATCGCTCGACGCCAACGCCGTGGCGGTGACATCGAGATAATCCAGCGAGGCGCGAACCGACCCGTTCAGGAAGCCGCCGGTGACATCGGTGCTGGAGCCCTGCAGATAGATGCCGGCCTGCGGATAGGTGGGGGGGTTGGCGGTTTCGATATATTCGAATTTCTGCGCCGTCGTGCCCACCAGCTGCACGCCGCCGGTGGTATAGACGAAGACCTCGCCGCGATCGTTATTGAGGGTGCGGATGCCGACCTTGTCCGACAGGCGCTTGATTTCGGCGTCGCGCAGATCCTCCAGATCGCCGACCGGCGTACCGGCCGCCGACAGCGAGGCGATCTTGCGGTTCAGTTCGGCGATCTTGCTCGTTGCGGTGTTGATCTCTTCGATATCGGTCTGGATATTCTGCTGCGCGCGGTTCTGCAGTTCCGACTGCTGGCCGTTCAGGCGCCGGATTTCGGTGGCCAGCTCGTTGCCGCGCTGCACGACCAGGCTTTTGAAGTCGTTGTTTTCCGGCGTAGCTTCCAGCTGCTTCCAGGCATCCTCGAAGCGGGTCATCATCGCCAGGATGGTCGGCTGGCCGCCAGTCGTGTTGGTGGCGTCCAGCGCCTCGGCCAGTTCCTTCGAATAGCCGAGCTGCATGTCCAGGCGGCCGTAATCGGCGTTGGAGCTGTAGAAGTCCTGCTGGATTTCCGGGGCGACCGCGCGGGTGACGCTGGAAATCAGGGCCGCCTGGGGCAGGCCTTCTGCCGCCGGCGTCGTCAGGGTCGCGATCTTGCGGGTGTAGTTTGGGTTCTGTGCGTTCGAGACATTGCCCGCCGCAACGCGCGTCTGGCTCTGCAGGGTCTGCAGGCCGATGACGGCAGTGTTGAGGGCGGCGCTCAAAGACATGACACAGAACCTTTCCGGGGTTGTGATGATGACTGCCGGGCGGGATGAGCGCCCGGCAGTCAGTTACGCTTAGCGGCGGATATTGATGGTTTCCTGGAGCAGTTCGTCGGCAGCGGTGATCAGCCTGGCATTGGCCGAGTAGGTACGCTGGGCGACGATCAGCTTGGAGAACTCTTCAGCAATATCGACGTTCGAGCCTTCGATGGCAGCCGAGACATAATCGCCAGCGCCACTTGCACCTGACTGCGACAGCACAGCGCCGCCAGAGCTTGGAGTTTCGACGAAAGCATTGCCTGCCACACGGTCCAGTTCAGTTGGATCTCGGAACTTGGCGACCGGGATCTGGTAGAACTGCTTGACGTTACCGTTGTCGAAGGTGACCGAGACGAAGCCGTCCTGGTCGATCGCAAGGTTCTTGAAGTTACCCTGCGGCACGCCGTTCTGCTGGAAGTTGTTCAGCGTCAGGGTGTCGCCGGCATACTGCGTGGTACCGATCGAGTTACCGTAGGACCCAAGGTCGAGACGGATCTGCTGGCCGCCCGAGCCATAATCGATGCTGAAGCTGATCGACGCATCGTCATTCACGTCGGTCGCTGCCGAACCTAGCAAGGCGCTGGCGCCCGCGCCAGACGGCGTGGTGCCGTCCGCGGCGCCGAGGCTGGCGATGGTGCCGGGCGAGATGTCCTGGCCGCCGATCGAGCCGCCGAAGACGACCGTGATCGGGCCGAAGGACACGGTCGAGGCGGTGGTGTCTGCGCCCGGAGCATTCAGCGCCAGTTCCCAGGCGTTGTTGCCGGTGCGGGTCCAGGTCAGGTTCAGCGTACGGGCGTTGCCCAGCGCGTCGAAGATCTGGATCGAGCTGGCGGGCAACGTGGCCGGCAGCGTGCCCGACGTGTCCAGCGCGTTGGACGGCAGGTTGGCAGCATAGTCGACCACGCTGGTCGCGACAGGCGCGTCGAGCAGGTTGGACACGCGGACTTCTTCGGTCGCCGAACTGTCGACCACGCCGGTGACCGGATCGATCGGCCAGCCACGCAGGAAGTAACCGGAGGAGTTCACCAGGAAGCCATCGCTGTTCTGGTTGAAGTCGCCGACGCGGGTGAAGTAGCTGGTGGTTTCGAAAGTCGGCAGGCCGGTGGTGCCGTCCGTACCGTTTTTCTTCGAGACCGGGATGAAGCCGCTGCCGACCAGGGCGATGGAGGTGGTGGAAGACACCTGCTGGATCGAGCCCTGGGTATTATTCGAGAAGAACGGCTGGTTGATCACGCCGCCGGGGGAATGCGTATTCGCCTGTGCGCTCGACTGCGTCACCAGCGTCTGGAACCGCGACTCCACCTTCTTGTAGCCGATGGTGCTCGCATTGGCGACGTTGTCCGAAATGAAGCCGATCGCCGCGGACTGACCATTCAGGCCGGTGATCGAGGTCTGCAAAGCGCCACTAATTGACATAACACCCCTCCATGGGCTGGAAACCGATTTGCCAGTGGAGGAGCAAGCACCGTGCCAGTTTGGGCTGGTCCGACTAATGCATTATTATTTCAGGGGAATTCACAATATTTCGGAACTGGGTTAACGCGGCAGCTTCTGCCGTATGGTCTGCTTGCCGGGTGGGGTCCGGCAGTTTTTGCCGGGCAGGACCGGCTGTCGGGGCCGCCTAGCCCCGGTTCAGACCCGGCACCCAGAGCACGTCGCCGGCGCCATCCTGGTTGGCATGGCGGGAGGCGACGAACAGGTGGTCCGACAGGCGGTTGATATAGCTGAGCGCTGCCGGATTGATCCGCTCGGCATCCTGCAGGGCGGTCACCAGCCGCTCGGCGCGACGCGCGATGGTGCGCGCCAGATGCAGATAGGCGGCAGCCGGACTGCCACCAGGCAGTATAAAAGATGTCAGCGCGCTTAAGTGGGCGTTCATGGCATCGATCTCGGCTTCCAGCCGGTCGACCTGGACCTGGTCGACCCGGAGCGCCGGGCGGCGGCGCGGATCGGCCTCCTCATCTTCCGGGGTGCAGAGATCGGCACCCAGGTCGAACAGGTCGTTCTGGATGCGCGACAGCATGGCATCGAGATCGGTGCCGGCAGTATGCAGCCGGGCCAGACCGATAGCCGCATTGGCCTCGTCGACCGCGCCATAGGCCTCCACCCGCAGGTCATGCTTGGGCACGCGCTCGCCGTTGCCCAGCGAGGTCATGCCCTTGTCGCCGCCACGGGTGTAGATCCGGTCGAGCTTAACCATACGACTGCCTCAGTTGCGGAAGGCGAAACTGGCAATGCCGATCAGGATGATCGCAATGAACTGCAACAGGATGCGCCAGCGCATCAGCTTGTTGGAATAGGAGCGGTTGAACTGCCCGCCCCGGAACAGCGCATAGAGGCCGACGCAGAGCACCAGGAAGGTGGCGACCGCAAAGGCCGGGATCAGAAATTGGATGACGTTCTGCATGCCCCCGAGGATATAGCGTCCGGGCGGACAGGTCCAAGTCCCGGGCGCGGGCAGGCCGATCGCGCGGCAATCGGTCGCGGACCGGTATATTAACAATGTCCCGGGCTGGTCCGCCCCGACGGGTGCGGCCCGCACCCTGGTGGGGCCTGACTCTGGCGGCATGCGGGCGCTGCCGCCACTATGGCGGGGTCGTTTACCAGGGACCCGAACATGACCGTCGTCGACCGCGCCGCCATTGCCGCCAATTACCCCAGGATTGCTCCTTATATACGTCGCACGCCGGTGATGGCGGTGGCGGGGGCGGATTTCGGCCTCGATCTGGCGCCGCTGCAACTCAAGCTGGAACTGCTGCAGCATTCCGGCTCGTTCAAGCCGCGTGGCGCCTTCACCGGGCTGCTGGCCAGCAAGGTGCCGGCTGCGGGCGTGGTGGCGGCCTCGGGTGGCAATCACGGCGCGGCCGTGGCCTATGCCGCCATGGTGCTGAAGCTGCCGGCCAGGATTTTCGTGCCCAGCATCGCTGCGCCGATGAAGATCGCCAAGATCAAAAGCTATGGTGCCGACCTTGTGGTGGGCGGCGACCGCTATGCCGATGCGCTGGCGGCCAGCGAGGAATGGCTGAAGCAGAGCGGCGCGCTGGCGATCCATGCCTATGACCAGCCGGAGACGCTGATCGGCCAGGGCAGCGTCGGGCTGGAACTGGAAGAACAGGTGCCGGAGATCGACACACTGCTGGTCGCCGTCGGCGGCGGCGGGCTGATCGGCGGCATTGCCGCCTGGTATGGCGGCAAGGTGAAGGTGGTCGCCGTAGAACCGGAAGCAGCGCCGACGCTGAACATGGCGCTCAGGGCGGGCAAGCCGGTCGAGGCGCCGGCAGGCGGCATCGCGGCGGATTCACTGGCGCCGAAGATGATCGGCAGCCTGATGTTCCCGATCGCGCAGCAGGGCGTGGCCGAGTCCGTGCTGGTGACGGATGAGGCCATCGTCAAAGCGCAGAAGGCGTTGTGGGAAAAGCTGCGGCTGGTGGCCGAACCCGGTGGCGCGGCGGCTTTGGCGGCTTTGCTGTCGAAACGCTATGTGCCGAAGCCGGGCGAAAAGGTTGCCGTGCTGGTCTGCGGCAGCAACCCGACCAGCACGGACTTCATGAACTGATCAGCCGTTCCGCGTTTCCAGCAGGCGGCGGGCGATCACCTGCGCCTGGATCTCGGCGGCGCCCTCGAAGATGTTGAGGATGCGCGCGTCGCAGAGCACGCGGCTGATCGGATATTCCTCGGCATAGCCGTTGCCGCCATGCACCTGCAGGGCGTTGTCGGCATTGGCCCAGGCGATACGGGCGGCCAGCAGCTTGGCCATGCCGGCTTCCAGGTCGCAGCGGCGGCCCTGGTCTTTCTCGCGCGCGGCGAAGTAGCAGAGCTGCCGCGCCATCATGGTTTCCACCGCCATCCAGGCGATCTTGCCATGCACGCGTGGGAAGCTGTAGATCGGCTTGCCGAACTGCACGCGCTCGTTGGCGTATTTCAGGCCAAGCTCCAGCGCGCATTGCGCGACACCCAGCGCACGCGCGCCGGTCTGGATGCGGGCGGACTCAAACGTCTCCATCAGCTGCTTGAAGCCCTGACCTTCGCGCTGGCCCAGCAGGTTTTCGGCCTTCACCTCGAAACCGTCGAAACCGATCTCGTATTCCTTCATGCCGCGATAACCCAGCACTTCGATCTCACCGCCGGTCATGCCTTCGGCCGGGAAGGGATTGGCGTCGTCGCCGCGCGGCTTCTCGGCCAGGAACATCGAAAGGCCCTTGTAGCTTTTCTCGTTCGGATCGGTGCGCGCCAGCAAGGTCATCAGATCGGTGCGCGCCGCATGGGTGATCCAGGTCTTGTTGCCGGTCACCTTGTAAACGTCGCCATCCTTGACCGCACGGGTCCGCAGGCTGCCGAGATCGGAGCCCGTATTCGGCTCGGTGAAGACGGCAGTCGGCAGTGTCTCGCCCGAGGCGAGCTTGGGCAGCCACTTTTTCTTCTGCTCTTCGGTGCCGCCGCGCAGGATCAGTTCGGCGGCGATCTCGGCGCGGGTACCGAGACTGCCGACGCCGATATAGCAGCGGCTGAGTTCTTCCGAGACCACGCACATCGCGGTCTTGCCCAGGCCGTGGCCGCCGTATTCTTCCGGGATGGTCAGGCCGAAGACGCCGAGTTCGGCCATCTCGTCGACCACGCTCATCGGGATGAATTCATCCTTGCGGTGCCAGTCATGCGCATAGGGGATGACCTTGTCCTCGCCGAAGCGGCGGAACTGCTCCCGCACCATGGTCATGGTTTCATCCAGGCCCAGCTCGCCGAAATCGCCGGTGTCGAGTCCGTCCTTGATCAGTTCGGCAATGCGGCCGCGCACGGGCGGCGTGTTGCCGCCAGCCATCAGCGCCTTCACGGCGGGCG
>JAGXRD010000038.1 GCA_018336035.1 Alphaproteobacteria bacterium
TCGTTCGACACGACCGAGATCGCGGATCTGACCGAGACGCAGGTCAAGGCGCTGACGACGACGCAGATCGGTGCGCTGACCACCACGAACCTGAATGCGCTGGATACCACCCAGCAGAAGGCTCTGGCGGCAACGCAGATTGCTGCGCTGACCACGACACAGGTCGCCTCGCTCGAGACGACCGACATCGCGGATCTGACGGCAACCCAGGTCAAGGCCCTGACGACGACGCAGGTCGGCGCTCTGGAAACCACTGACGTGAATGCGCTGACCTCGACGCAGGCTCAGGCTCTGTCGGCCGTGCAGCTCAAGTCGCTGACGACGACGCAGATCGGTGCTCTGGAAAGCACCGACCTGGCTGACCTGACCTCGACGCAGATCGGCTCGCTGACCACCGACCAGGTGAAGGCGATCAGCACCACCGCGCTGACCGACCTGACGGCGACCTCGGCTGCCGGCCTGACGGCCTCGCAGCTGGGTGCGCTGAGCACTCAGCAGCTGGATGCACTGAGCACCACGGCACTGGGCGCTATCACCAGCACGCAGATCAAGGGTCTGACGACGACCCAGGTCGACTCGCTGGATGAGACGCAGGCCGCTGCGCTGAGCAGCACCGCGCTCAAGGGTCTTGTGGCGACGCAGCTGCAGGCTCTGAGCACCACCGCCCTGAATGCGCTGGATAGCACCCAGCAGCAGGCTCTGGCGGCGACGCAGATCGCGGCTCTGACGACGACGCAGATTGCTTCGTTCGACACGACCGAGATCGCGGATCTGACCGAGACGCAGGTCAAGGCCCTGACGACGACGCAGATCGGTGCGCTGACCACCACGAACCTGAACGCGCTGGATACCACCCAGCAGAAGGCTCTGGCGGCAACGCAGATTGCGGCTCTGACCACGACGCAGGTCGCCTCGCTCGAGACGACCGACATCGCGGATCTGACGGCAACTCAGGTCAAGGCCCTGACGACGACGCAGGTCGGCGCTCTGGAAACCACTGACCTGAACGCGCTGACCTCGACGCAGGCTCAGGCCCTGTCGGCCGTGCAGCTGAAGGCGCTGACCACGACGCAGATCGGCGCTCTCGAAACCACCGACCTGGCTGACCTGACCTCGACGCAGCTCGGCTCGCTGACCACCGACCAGGTGCAGGCGATCAGCACCACCGCGCTGGCCGACCTCACCACCACGCTGGCGGCCGGTCTGACCGCTTCGCAGGTCGGGGCGCTGAGCACCCAGCAGCTGGATGCTCTCAGCACCACGGCGCTGGGCGCACTGACCAGCACTCAGGCCAAGGGTCTGACCACGACGCAGGTTGCGTCGCTGGATGAGACTCAGGCTGCTGCTCTGGGCTCCACGGCGATCAAGGGTCTTGTGGCGACGCAGCTGCAGGCTCTGACCACCACGGCCCTGAATGCGCTGGATACTACGCAGGTCCAGGCACTGGCGGCCACGCAGGTTGCCGCTCTGACCACGACGCAGATCGCCTCGCTTGAGACGACTGACATCGCGGAACTGGGCGACACGCAGCTCAAGGCTCTGACCACCACCCAGTTGCAGCAGTTCAGCAGCACCAATCTGTCGGCTCTGACCACCGCACAGACCCAGGCGCTGACCACTGCCCAGGTGAATGCTCTGACCACGACGCAGATCGGCGCGCTGGAGACGACGGATATCGGTGAACTGAGCACCACTCAGATCAGTGGCCTGGCGGCGAATACGGTCCGGGCTCTGACCACCGAGCAGTTGGCCGCTTTGGACACCACCCAGGCTGATGCTCTGGGCGCCCTGCAGATCAAGGCCCTGACGACCACGCAGCTTGGCAGCGTCGACTCGACCTTCATCTCTGAACTGAGCACCACTCAGGTCAGCCAGTTGCTTTCGGTGCAGGTTGCCGGCCTTGGATCGACCAACTTCAACGCTCTGAGCACCGCTCAGGTCCAGGCCTTGTCGACGGTGCAGGTGGCGGGGCTGACCTCGACGCAGATCGGCGCGCTGGAAACCACCGATATCGGCGAGTTCCAGGCCACGCAGATCGCGGCGATCAGCACCACGGCGATCCAGTCGCTGACTACGACGAACATCGCTGAACTGACCCCGACGCAGGCGAATGCCTTCACGCAGGCCCAGGTCGGAGTTCTGGACGACGCGCAGATCGAAGCCTGGCTCGAGGCCCTGGCCTAAGGCTCATCCGGGAGGCGGGAATACGACTTTGTCGTTCCTGCCTCCCGAGCAGCTTCCCGTAGTGATTTATTAAGGGAGTAACCTTTACTCCTCTAGTAAGGGAAGCCGTTGGCGTCAGCGGCAGCTGCATGGGGTAAAGATGAGTAGTTCGCACTTCGAAAGTTTGGTCGCAACACTGGCCGAACGTCCGATACCCATCACGGAGTTGATTGATCAGGCCGGGCGTCTGCAGGCGAGTGGCGAAGCCGATAAGGCGATCCTGCTCTACAGGCTGTGGGACAAGTGCAATCCCAACGATCCGTTCCGCTATGTGGCGGGTTTCAACCTCGGAACCTTGCTGAGCGCGCAGGGCGATCTCGCCGCTGCCAAGGCCGTCTACGAAGAGGCGGTTGCCGCCAATCCCGACTTCTATCCCGCCTATATCAATCTCGGCAATGTGCTGGAGCGTATGGGCAACGCCAGCGGAGCCATCAATCAGTGGAACCTGATTGTGCAGCGGCTGGCCACTCTGACTGCGCCGGCAATAGAGCACAAGAAGACCGCCTACAAGCAGATCGGCCGCGTGCTCGAAAGCAACCTGCAGCATGCGTCTTGCGAGGCTGTTTTGCGACAGGGGCTGACACTCGACCCTAAGCAGAATGATGTTGCGCAGCATTTCCTGTCGCAGCGTATGATCCTGAACAAGTGGCCGGTGGTCGAGCCCTGGGAGGGCGTCACCCGCATGGACCTGATGAAGGGCTTCAGCCCGTTGTCATCGGGTGCCTACTCGGACGATCCGCTGTTCCAACTGGGCGGCGCCTGGGCCTATAACCGCGGCATCGGCGATCCTTCTGCCAATGGTGAATATCTGTGGCAGACGGTGCCGCGCAAACCGTCGAAGCGGCTGCGCATTGGATATCTCTCGTCGGATCTGCGTGAACATGCGATCGGCTTCCTGATGTCCGAGCTGTTTGAGCTGCATGATCGCGAGAAGGTCGAAGTTTTTGCGTATTATTGCGGTATCAAAACTGACGATCCGACCAAGCGCCGCATCAATGCTGCTGTCGAGCATTGGGTCGATGTCAACGATATGGATGACACCACTGTGGCGCAGCGGATTGCTGCCGACAACATAGACATTCTCGTCGACGTCAACGGCTATACGCGAGACGCGCGCACCAAGGTGCTGTCGTATCGTCCGGCGCCGGTGATTGTGAACTGGCTCGGCTATCCGGGCAGCATGGCCAGCCCGTATCATCAGTATATCATTGCGGATGAGTGGCTGATCCCGAAGGATTTCGAAATTTATTACACGGAGAAGGTGGCGCGCCTGCCGTGCTACCAGCCGACGGATCGTAAGCGCGTCATCGCCGCCGAACGGCCGACCCGGAAAGATGCCGGACTGCCGGATGATGCCGTGGTGTTCTGCTGCTTCAACGGCGCGCATAAGCTGCGCAAGCTGACTTTCGATCGCTGGATGCAGATCCTCGCCAATGTTCCCAACAGCGTGTTGTGGCTGCTCGGCTCGTCGGATGTCACGCATGAGACATTGCGGGAAGGGGCGAAGGCGAGGGGCGTATCGCCTGATCGTATCATTTTTGCCCCGAAGCTGCCCAATCCGAAGCATCTCGCGCGTTATCCGCTGGCCGACCTGTTCCTCGACACATTCCCCTACGGTGCCCACACCACGGCTTCCGATGCCTTGTGGATGGGTGTTCCGGTGCTGACCTTCTCCGGTCGCGGATTCGCATCGCGTGTCTGCGGCAGCCTGGTCCACTCCGTCGGCATGCCGGAAATGGTTTGTGAGTCGCCGGAAGATTACGTCAAGAAGGCGATTGCGCTGGGCAATGACCGCGCTGCGCTGAAACGTTGCCGTGAGAAACTGGCCAAGGTGCGCGACACCAGCGTGCTGTTCGATATGAACGGCCTGACTCGCTCGCTTGAAGGGCTGTATCAGCAGATGTGGCAGGATTTCGAGAAAGGGAACATACCCGTACCCGATCTCGCCAATCTCGAGCTGTATCACGACCTGTCCTGCGAAGAGGATCACGAAGCGCAGGAAATGCTGGCGAAGGACGATTTCAACGGTTTCTACCAGGCCAAGATCGCGGCCCGTCACAAATTCCGCCCAGTTCCCGAGGACCGGCGTTTGTGGACTGCCAAGGTGATCAAGGCTGTCGAGCAGGCCTATATGGGAAAAAAACGCGCGAGTTGAACGGGCTCGGATCGAGAAGCGGTCCGGGCATGGAGAGTCAAGATGGATGTAACAACTCTATCGTCTGCCGCCATTAAGGCGCTGACCGCAGCTCAACTCAAGGCGTTGACGTCTACTGAGATTCAGACGCTTGACTCCACGCAGATCGTCGCGCTCAACGCGTCGCAGATTCCACAGTTACAGGCGACGCAGATCGGCTATTTCACTGAAGGCCAGATGGTCTTCAATGCCGGCCAACTCGCCGTATTCAGTGTGGCTCAGATCCAGGCACTGTCCACCAAGTTCCTGGAATTCAACAGCACCCAGATGCAGGCGCTTAGCGGCACCCAGATCCGCAGCCTCAACACCACTCAGGTCAACGCGCTGCGCATTGAGGAGTTCGATGAGCTCACCGCAGCCCAGCTTGGCCAGGTCGGCACTGGACAGTTGCGCCTTCTGAGTACCGCCACGCTGAATGCCCTGACGACAAGTCATTTCAAGAACTTTGGCTCGACGCAGATTGGCGCTCTGACCACCACGCAGTTCAAGCTGCTCTCGAACGATGTTCTGGGTGTGTTGACCTCGTCGCAGGTCAAGGGCATGTCGGCATCGCAGATTGCGGCCCTTAGCTCAGACCAGTTCGTTGCATTCACTAACTCGGTACTGGGTGGGCTGTCATCGACCCAACTGACCAGCCTCAGCACCACAACCCTGAGCGCGCTGGAGGAGACCCAGGCCCAGGCACTGACGTCAACGCAGCTCCGTGCCCTGACCACCACGCAGATCAGGGGGCTGGGGGCAGCCGATCTCGATGAATTCACAACCACGCAATTCGGACAGCTGACGGCGACCCAGATCGGCGCGCTGACCACGACGCAGCTCGACGGCCTGAGTGCTGACGCGGTGGGTGCCCTGAATGCAACGCAGGCCAAGGGCCTGACCACGACTCAGATCAGCGCATTGAATGAGACGAATGTGGGGGCGCTGGCGACCTCGGCACTTGCCGCGCTGAGTACCACGCAGCTGCGCGCTTTGAGCACCGAAAACCTCGCTGTTCTCACGGCGACGCAGACCGGGGCACTCACGACCACTCAGGTTTCCAACCTGACCACCACCCAGATTTCCGCGATCGATAGCTCAGCCTTGACCGCGACGCAGTTCAAGGCGCTGACGTCGTCCCAGATCAAGGTTCTGAGCACGGAAACGATCGAGAACCTGACCACGACGCAGATTTCCAACATGACGTCGACGCAGCTTGGAGCGTTGACGACGTCGCAGCTTGATGTGTTTACAGGGGATGCTTTTGGCGCGCTATCCTCGACGCAGGTCAAGGGGCTGACGACCACGCAGGTCGCCTCGCTCGAGGATACCCAGGTTGTCGCTCTGACGAACGTTGCGCTGTCTGGTCTGACAGCAACGCAGATCGGCGCTCTGACCACCACGGCACTCAATTTCCTGGAAAATACCCAGGTTCAGGCGCTGACCACGACGCAGGTGAAGGGGTTCACCACAACCCAGATCGCTGCCTTTGAGAGTGCCGATGTCGGCGACCTGACCGCAGCACAGCTTTCGGCCCTGTCGACGACGCAGTTGCGAGCGCTGGAAACCGAAGATCTGAACAACCTGTCGTCGACGCAGATTGCCGCCCTGTCTTCCGCTCAGGTTGGCGGACTGACCACGACGCAGATTGCGGGTTGGGTGTCCGAGCAGATCGAGCTTTTGACAGCCACGCAGTTTGCCGGGCTCTCGACGTCCCAGATCAAGGCGATCGATGGCCTCTCCAACACCCAGATTCTGAACCTGACGGCTGCGCAGATTGGCGTTATCACGACGACGCAGATCAATTCGTGGGATCAGGATGTATTCGCAGGGCTGAGTTCGACTCAGCTCAAGGGCATGAATACGACGCAGATTGCGTCGCTCGATGAAACTGATATTGCAGTGCTTGCCACAGGCGCTCTGTCGGCGCTCGCCGGCACGCAGATAGCCGCCCTGGCCACGTCGGCCATTAACGGGCTCGACACCACGCAGAGCCGGGCGCTGACGGCCACGCAGATCGCGGCTTTGACCACCACGCAGATTGCCGCGCTGGATCCTCTGGATGTAGTCGATCTGACGACGACGCAGCTCAAGGCACTGACGGTTACTCAGATCAAGTCACTGAGCAGCACAAACCTGTCGCAGCTCGACACGACCCAGTTCCAGATACTGAGCACGGTCCAGATCAAGGCGCTGACCACGACGCAGATCTCCGGCCTTACCGAAACCGATATCGACGAGCTGAGTTCCACGCAGTTTGCCGCGCTTTCAACGACCCAGATCGCGGCCATGAATTCAACGGCGATGTCTGATCTGACGACGACGCGCCTGCAGAGTCTGACAGCCTCTCAGATCGGTACGTTGAGCACGACGCAGCTTGATACTCTCGATGCCGACGAGATCGCGGTGCTGACTTCAACACAGGCCAAGGGCCTGACGACGACGCAGATCGCCTCGCTGGATGAAACCCAGGTGACCGCGCTCAGCAGTGCGGTGCTGGGCGCTCTGACGGCGTCTCAGATCGGGGCCTTGTCCACCACGGCACTGAACGCGCTGAACACCACCCAGGCGAGCGCCCTGAGCACGACGCAGCTCAAGGGCCTCACCACCACACAGGTGGCGGCACTGGATTCTGCGGATGTGGCGGACCTGACCACGACCCAACTGAAGAGTCTGACCACCACGCAGCTGCGGGCTCTGAGCAGCGATAACCTAGCCACGCTGAGCTCCACGCAGGTTCAGGTCCTTTCGACGGCGCAGCTCCAAGGGCTGACCACCACGCAGTTGAATGCCCTTGCGACGGCCGAGTTCGCTGATTTCACTGCAACGCAGGTGGCGGGGCTCAGCACGACACAAATCTCCAGCCTCAGCACTGACCGCCTTCTCGCGCTGGACACCACTCAGCGCAAAGCGTTGACATCTGCCCAGATTGGCGCCCTGACCACGACCCAACTCGATCTTGATGAAGCGAGTGGTGATTTCTTCGCGGAGCTGACCTCCACGCAGGTCAAAGGGCTGACCTCGACCCAGATCAGCTCGCTGTCAACCACCCAGTTTGGTGCGTTGACCACGACGGCGGTTGCCGGTCTGACCTCGGCCCAGATTTCCGGTCTAACCTCGACTTTGATTGACGCTCTGAGTACGGATGCCCTTGGTGCGCTTTCCGCGACGCAGATCAAAGGCTTCACGACCACGCAGGTCGGGGCGTTGACCAGTGAGCAGGTCGGGGTGTTGAGCACCTCGGCGCTCTCTGGTTTGACGGCTGCCCAGATCAAGGCACTGAGCACGGAAGCGCTGAATGCGCTGGATACGACTCAAAGCAAGGCGCTTGGCGCGACACAGATCGCGGCGCTGACGACCACGCAGGTTGCAGCTCTGGCATCGGAAGATATCGCCGATCTTACGACCACGCAGATCAAGGCGCTGTCGGTGACGCAGATCAAGTCGCTGACTGACGACAATCTGGTGGCGCTGAGCACCGCTCAGGCGCAGGCGCTGACAACGCTGCAGTTGCAGGCGCTGACCGCAACGCAGCTGAATGTCCTCGGTGAAACAGATCTCCCCGAGTTGAATGAAACGCAGATCAAGAGCCTGACCATCACGCAGATCAAGGGCCTGAATACTGCGGCCCTGCTGGGGCTTGAGACGACGCAGCTGCAGTCTCTGACCGTGGCGCAGATCGGTGCTCTGACCACCACGCAGATCGGTTCGCTGGATGAAGATGCCTTCTCGGCGCTGACATCGACCCAGATCAAGGGATTGACGGCCACGCAGCTCGGCTCGCTGGACAGCACCCAGTTCGCCCTGCTGACCACGACGACCATTGGTGGTCTGACAGCCACCCAGATCGGCGGCCTGACGTCCACCCAGCTCAACTCGCTTGATACGACCACGGTCGGTGCCCTGACCTCCACGCAGATCAGGGGGCTGACCTCCACGCAGGTCAAGGCACTTGACTCGACGCAGGTTGCGGCACTCAGCAGCACTGCACTTACTGGCCTCGCGGCCACGCAGATCGCAGCGCTGAGCACAGAATCGCTGAATGCGCTCGATACGACGCAGAGCAAGGCGCTGGCTGCAACGCAGATCGCTGCACTGACTACCACGCAGATCGCCGCGCTGGAGTCGACAGATCTCGCCGACCTGACCACGACGCAGCTCAAGGCGCTGACGGCCAATCAGATCAAGTCGGTGAACAGCGAAGGCCTGGCAGCACTTGAGACCACGCAGGTTCAGGCCCTGAGCCTGCAGCAGATTCAGGCGCTGACCACGACGCAGTTGAATGGGCTGACGGATTCGGACGTTGCGGAGCTCAGCACCAGCCAGATCGCGGGACTTTCGGTCACGCAGGTCAAGGGGCTCAGCGAGACGGTTATCGGGTTCCTGACCACCGCCCAGACCAAGGCGCTGGTCGCCAGCCAGATCACCGCACTCAGTACAACACAGATTGACGCTCTGGATACGACCGTCTTTGCCGAGCTAAACACCACACAGGTGAAAGCACTGACGACGACGCAGATTGCGTCGCTTGAGGACACCCAGTTTGCCGCGCTCACCACCACGGCTGTCGGCGGGCTGACCTCGGCCCAGATCGGTAGCCTGAGCAGCACGCAGGTCGGCGCGCTCAGCACGGAAGCTCTGGGCGTTCTGACCTCCACGCAGATCAGGGGATTGACGACCACCCAGGTTGGCGCACTAGACGGTACTCAGATCGAAGCCCTGACGGCGACGGCGGTAACAGGCCTTGCCAACTCGCAGATTGCCGCGCTCAGCACCACGGCGCTCAACGCGCTGACGACGACACAAAGCAAAGCGCTAGCCGCTACACAGATCGCAGCGCTGACCACGACGCAGCTCAATGGACTTGATCCGGATGCGATTGCTGACCTGACTGCGACCCAGATCAAGGCGCTGACGGCGACGCAACTCAAAGGCCTCACGAGCGAGAATCTGTCGGCGCTGAACGAGACGCAGGCGCAGGCTCTTACGGTGGCCCAGATCAAAGCGCTCACCACCACGCAGATTGCGGATTTCACGGCTGCCGACCTGGAAGAACTGACGTCGACCCAGATTGGCGCGCTGTCGACCGGGCAGATTGCCAGCTTTGAGGCGTCGGTTCTCGAGGCGCTGACGACGGGCCAGATCGCAGGCCTGACCTCGCAGCAATTGTCGGCCTTGACCACGACGCAGCTGGACAATGCCAACGAGACCCTGCTGGGGGCATTGAATGTCACTCAGGTGAAGGGGCTGACCACCACGCAGATCGCATCGCTGGAAGATACCCAGATCGCGCTGCTGAGCGGCACGGCTGTATCCGGCCTAACCGCCACGCAGCTTGGTGCGCTGACCATCGATGCACTGAAGCTCTTCGACACCACGCGAATGCAGTCGCTGACGGCCACGCAGATCGCGGGCCTGACCTCAACGCAGATCAATGCTCTTGATGTGGCGGATGTCGGCGAACTGAGCACAACGCAGGTGCGCGCGCTGACGGCCACCCAGATTAAGGCGCTGACAGGAACGAACCTTGCGGCACTGACCACGGCGCAGACGCAGGCCCTGACCACGGTGCAGGTCCAGGCCCTGACCACCACGCAGGTCAGCGAGTTGACCGGCGACGATCTGGGTGAACTGACCCCGACGCAATTCGGTAGCCTCAACACCACGCAGATCCAGGCTTTCTCGACTGACAGTATCCAGAATCTGACCGAGACGCAGATGGGTGCGCTTGCCGCAACCCAGATCGGTGCGCTCACCACCAGTCAGCTTTCTGTGATCAGCAGCGATGCTTTCTCTGCCTTGACCTCGACGCAGACCAAGGGCCTGACCTCGACGCAGATCGGGTTGCTGAATAATGACCAGTTCAGCGCCCTCAGCTCGACGGCGCTGGCCAATCTGACGGCGGTTCAGATCGGTGGTCTGACCACGACGCAGATCGGCTCGCTCGACTCCACCGTCTTTTCCGCCTTTACCTCGACGCAGATCAAGGGCCTGACGACCACACAGGTCGCCAATCTGACGACGCTGCAGGTTGAGGGTCTGACCAGCACGGCCATCACGGGCCTGGCGGCGACGCAGCTCAAGGCGCTGACGACCACGGCGTTGAATGCGCTGAACACGACACAAACCCGCGCACTGGGTGGAACGCAGATCGCCGCGCTGACCACGACGCAGATCGCGTCTCTGGAAGAAACTGACATTGCAGAGCTGACCTCGACTCAGGCCAAGGCGCTCACCACGCAGCAGCTGCGTGCCTTGACGTCGACCAATCTGTCCGCGCTCAACACCACGCAGATGTCGGCGCTGACGGCTGCGCAGATTGCCGGTCTGGCAACCACGCAGATCGCCGAACTCACCACTACAGATATCGGCGAGCTGAGCCTGACCCAGATCAAGGCTTTGACGGCGTCGCAGGTGGCGGCGCTGGAGCAGGAAGACCTGGAGGCACTCGATACGACGCAATTCCAGGCGCTCAGCGCATTGCAGCTTAAGGCGCTGACGACGACGCAGATCGCCGGGCTTGAAAGCACCGATCTTCTGGATCTGACCTCGACCCAACTCGCCGGCCTGACCACCACGCAGGTCAAGGCCATTAACGAGACTGCCATTGCCGAACTGACCACCACGCAGGTAGGTGGTCTGACGGCGCTGCAGCTGGGTGCGCTGACGACGACCCAGCTGGGGTCCCTCAGCACAACGGCATTCACTGCACTCACAGCCACGCAGATCAAGGGACTGACCACGACGCAATTCGGCGCGCTCGACAGCGAGCAGATCACGGCGCTGAGCAGCACCACCCTGTCTGGCCTGGCCGCGACCCAGATCGCCGCGTTGAGCACGGACTCGCTGAATGCCTTGAATACCACCCAGACCCGCGCGCTGACCACGGCGCAAATTGCCGGCCTGAGCACGACGCAGATCAAGGGCCTGACTACGGATGAAATTGCCGAACTGACCACGACCCAGCTCAAGGCGCTGACGTCTGTACAGATCCAGAACCTGACGACCACGAACCTGTCTGAACTCACACAGGCGCAGGCGCAGGTGCTGACCAGCGGTCAGCTCAGGGCGCTGACCACCACGCAGCTCAATGGTCTGGCTGCGGCAGACCTGAACGAGTTGACTTCGACGCAGTTCGGTACGCTGACCACCACCCAGATCAAGGGCCTGAGCACCGACCTGGTGTCGCAGCTCGATGAGACACGCATCGCAGGTATGGCATCGACGCAGATCGGCGCCCTCGCGGTCACCCAGATCGACGTTCTAAGCGCCACCATCTTTGCGGAGCTGACCTCGACCCAGATCAAGGGCCTGACCTCGACGCAGATCGGTTCGCTGTCGACCGAGCAGTTCGCCGAACTCAGCACGACAACGATCGCCAACCTGGCTGCCACTCAGCTCAGCGGCCTGACCACGACCCAGATCGAAGACCTGGATGCGGCGGTCTTCGGGGCGCTGACCTCGACGCAGGTGCGGGGGCTGACCACGACCCAGATCGGCGCCATGTCGACCCAGATCAGTGCGCTCAGCACGTCGGCGCTGGCCGGCCTGACCGCAGTTCAGATCGCTTCATTGACGACCACCGCCTTCAATGCCCTGGAGGAGACGCAGACCCAGGCGCTGCTCGCCAGCCAGATCGCGGCTTTGACCACGACGCAGGTCGCGGCACTGGAAGCGGCTGATATCGGCGAACTGACCTCGACGCAGGTCAAGGCGCTGACGGCCAATCAACTCCAGGCCCTCACCACCACCAATCTCAAGCAACTGGATACCACTCAGGCCCAGGCCCTGACCGGGATTCAGCTGCGTGGCCTGACCACCACGCAACTCAACGAGCTGGATCCGGCCGATCTGAATGAACTGACCGCCACCCAGATCGGTTCGCTGAGTACGACACAGGCGGCAGCCCTGAGCACCACCAGCCTGGCCCTGCTTGACACCACGCGGGTGGTCGGACTGACCTCGCAGCAGATCGGTGCGCTGACCACGACGCAGCTTGAAGCGCTGACTACGGATCAGATCGGTGTTCTGAGCCTGACGCAGGCGAGGGGCTTGACCACGACGCAGATCAGCAGCCTGGAGAGCACCCAGGTCGAAGCGCTGACCACGACGGCCGTAAGCGGCTTGCTGGCCTCGCAGATTGCGGCCCTGACCACCACAGGACTGAACGCGCTGGATACGGCGCGCCTAGGTGTGCTGACATCCGCCCAGGTCAAGGCGCTGACCACGACCCAGCTCGGTGCGCTCGACAGCACGCAGACCGTGGCGCTTAGCACCGCGGCACTGGGTGGCTTGACTGCGTCCCAGGTTGGAGCGCTGAGTACCGCCGCCTTTAATGGCTTCGATGCGACCCAGGTCGGCGTTCTCACCACGGCACAGCTGGGCGGCCTGACGTCGACTCAGGTCGGGGCCCTTGAGGAAGCCGACATCGACGAGCTTTCGGGCAGCCAGTTGGCGGCGATTTCGCTGACGGCTATTGTCGGTCTGACGACAACGGCGATCTCCTCCATGACGACGGTCCAGGCCAATGCACTCAGTCAGGCGCAGGTCGAACTGTTCAGCGATGAGCAGATCGAAGCCTGGCTCGTGGCGATTGGCTGACCAGGATGAGCAATATCCTCCTGCAACCTGTCTCTGCCGCTTGTGATGCGGTGTCGGCAGGCGTCTGCCTGTCCGGGGGGCGGTAATGAGCGAGGAGTTCCGTGGCGATCAGGGGCTGGAGCCTGGGAAGACGGCCGGTCTGCTCTTCCGCTTTCATGGCCGCCGCGCCCTCAGGATTGCGGCAAACCGCGCCAGCATGCTGGCTGAGAACGGCGATCGCGAGGGGGCCCTCGAATGGTTGCGCATTTCCGAAGCCGTCCGCGATATCCTGCAGCGGGAAACCAAACAGTAAGCTTTGCCGCCTAGAACCGAAGGGCGACATACGTTTTTGGTCTCATAAGGCAGGATCTCATGGCCATTCCCGGTTCATTTCACGCGCTGACAAGCACGTCGGTCAGAGTGAAGATCGTCGATATCGGGGCGAACCCGCTCGATGCCGTCCCGCAGTACAATACGCTGCTGAAGGGCGGTAACGCCGATATCATCGGTTTTGAGCCGAATACCGAAGCTTTGGCCAAGCTCAACGAAATGAAGGGCCCGAACGAGACCTACCTGCCGAACGCCATCGGCGATGGCAAGCGGCATACTCTCAATCTATGCGCCTCGTCGGGCATGACGTCGCTGCTGACCCCGAATACCGAAGTGCTCAACCTGTTCCATGGCTTCCCGCGCTGGGGCGAGGTGGTGTCGAAGATCGAAGTCGACACAACGCGCCTGGATGATATTCCAGAGACCGAGGGTATCGACTTCGTGAAGATCGACATTCAGGGCGCCGAACTGATGGTGTTCGAGAATGCCACCAAGCGGCTTGCCGATGCGCTGGTGATCCAGACCGAAGTCGAGTTCCTGCCGCTCTATGTCGACCAGCCGCTGTTCGGCGATGTCGATGTGTTCCTGCGCAGCCAGGGCTACGCCTTCCACCGCTTCTTCCCGACCGTGAGCCGCACCATTGTGCCGATGCTGGTGCAGCAGGATATCTATGCCGGCCTGAGCCAGACGGTCTGGGCCGATGCGGTCTATGTGCGCGACTTCACCAGGCTGTCACGCCTCAGCCCGCGCCAGCTGCTCGCCATGGCGGCGATCCTGCATGATTGCTACCAGTCCTATGACCTGGTGCTGCATATCCTGCTCGAACATGATCGCCACACCGGCGAGAAGGTGGCGCCGACCTATATGACCAATCTGACCGCCGCGGCGGCGCCGGCAGCAGCCGGCTGATCCTTGGCAGAACTGAACGAAAAAGGCCGCAGTTTCTGCGGCCTTTTTTGCGACTATCCGGGATGGCGGACAGGGTGAGATTCGAACTCACGGTACCCGTAAAGGTACGGCGGTTTTCAAGACCGCTGCCTTAAACCACTCGGCCACCTGTCCCGCGGGCGGGTTTTAGCGCACCGGTCGGACAGCGTCGAGGGTCTGGGCAGGGGTCAACGCTCGGCGGGCCGGTTCGTGGGGATCCCGCCGCTGAGCAGCGCCTGTACCAGATCGAGGGCCGCAGTCCAGGCCACCTGGATGGCGCTGTTCCGTTCGGTTTCCAGAATGCGGTCTACCGCCCAGGCCAGGGCAGCGCGGGCGGTGCGGAAACGCGGGTCGCTGGCGCCGTAGATGCCGTGCCGGCGCGCAAGGCTGGCGACGGTCTGCGCCAGTTGAGCCGGGTCGTCGAGTTGCTGGATCACCTCCGTCAGCACAAGCATGAACTGCAGCCGCTGGGTCACCATGTTGGAAACCAGCTGCGGTCGTTGGATATGCGGGTCGAGCACCAGGGCGCGGGCGTAGAACATCTCGGTCAGACGGTCACGATCGGCCGCCAGGATATGGAATGTGGCGCGCACGAGGCCGAGATGGGCCGGACTGAGCGGCGCGGCATAGGTCGGCGGCGGCGCATCAAGTCTGGCGGCAGGAGCTGGGTGCATGATGTTTATGCCTCGCGCCGCACAAGGCGCATCAGATCGAAATGACGGGCCGCGCCGATCTTGCGGTAGAGCGAGCGGCGCTGGACTTTGAGAGTGTTGACGCTGACGCAGAAGCGCAGCGCGATATCCTTCAGCTGGCCACCTTCGACCAGTGCGCTGGCGAGCCGCAGTTCCGCCTTGGTCAGCCGATAGCCGCCCAGCACATCTTCTGCAGTTGGCCGGGCATTCTGCAGCGGATCCGAGACCTCCACTGCGGCGGCAATTTCATTGTCCTCGAAATGCAGGCTGCGACCCACAACGGGGAATATCCACAGCGAGTAGGGGGGGCGGCCATCGGCGCGCTGCACGATGGTGGTGCCGCCGCTGGCGGATGCCATAGTGCCGGGATTGACCGCGATATCGGCCTGGCTGCTGCGCGACAGCAGCAGTTGCAGGCGCTGATTGTCGCCCAGATCTGTGGCCTGCAGATGACCCTGAGTGAGCGCCAGGCCATCGTTGAGGCGCAGGATGCGCTGGGCTTCCTGATTCATCGACACGACGCGGCCCTGTCGATCCAGGCAGAACAGTCCTTTGCCTTTGGAATCGAGATATTGCTGGCTCACATCCTCATAACGGCTCAGTCCCATACAATGCGAGCGGATACGAAAGGCGAGGTCCAGATGCGGCAGAAAGGACTGCAGGGCATTAACATCACCATCATCGAATGGCGCGGTGCGCGGTGAACGATGCAGGGCGATATAGGCAGCACGGCCATGATCCTGCCGGAAAAATGAGCCCATCACATGACGGATGCCATAACGCTTGAAGAAATCGCAGTAGAATTCGGTCTTTTCGAATTCCTGTGGCGGCATCACCTGTTCGATGGTCATGGCGCGGCCGATATTTTCACGCTTCAGCAGGACGGGCCGCAGCGGACTCAGCCTGGCATAGCGGTTGTGATACTCCTCGTACCAGCTCTGCTCGAAAGCCTGGCTGGTATACTGCACAATCGGCTTTCCGGTGCGCATATCGATCGTGGCGAGCGAGCAGTTTACCGCGTCATAGGATGTGGTCAGGATGCGAAGCACATCCGTCCATCGGCCGTATTCGATCGTGCCTGAGTACAAATGCGCCAGCAGGCGTGACTGCTGATCGATTGTGATCTGCCCCATATGCGTACCATCTCCACTGTTCTGTATATCCGGCAATATGCGCCGCAAGCGTATGGCGGCGGCCTAGTGTGTTAGACTGCTGGATGCCGGAAATATTCCACTGTTTCCGAGATAATCAGGGTCTCACTCGCGCTAGACTTGGGTGCGGACATGGCGCAACCATTCGCACGGCAGTGCGTCCGGCTCACACCAGGTTCGATTTTCAAATTTCTGAAAGTGCGGCGGCTTACTTCTTGCCTGTCGCTGCGGCGGGCTTGCCGGATTGTTCGATCAGCTTCTCGAGTCTGTCGACGGTCATCCGCAGGGTCGAAATTTTCATCATCAGCTCACCGATCGTTTTGCGATCCGTTGCCGTGGTCCGCTCCATCTCGACGATCCGTGCGCCACGGCGCTGGATTTCCGATGCGCTCCACCGATAGGCCAGCGCCTGCCGACGGTGCGCTGCAACCAGCTGCAGAACGACAAAAACAGTGCCGGGTACCCCAATCAGCAGGAAAGCAAGAATCAGTAGAAACATACTCATGGCGATCCATCCGCAGTCGATGCTGCCTGTGGGGAGCAGTCTCGATCAGGTAAGTGGCATACGCCATAGTCCTGGAGGATTAGTGGCGGGTTTATATGGGCCAAAGGGTTAATGCGGCCCGGGAAGCACCAGTACGGATGGTTTTTTAGGAATTGTATTTCTCGAAATCAGTGTGGACCGGCCCTCATTCAGCTTGATCTCGTGGCTGTCGCGCAGCCGGGCGAGGAATCGCTCCAGGGTGTTTTCGCTGAAGTAATGCATCGGTACCACCAGCGGCGCCGACAACTGTGAGATTACCTCCTGCATGTCGAAGACATTGAGGGTGAAGCCACCATCGACGGGCACGAACAGCACGTCGATCCGGCCGATATCGGCCAGATGGCCGGGTGTCAGCTTGTGGTGCAGGTGCCCCAGATGGGCAAGGCAGAGATCGCCGACTTCGAAAATGAAAATCGAGTTGCCGTCGAATTCGGTGCCGTTGCCGTAGTTTCGGATATTGGTCGGCACGTTGCGAACACGCATATCCCTGAACTGCACGTTATGGCGCGCCGGCTTATCCTGATACGACCAGCCGCGCAGCACATGGCGTATGCCGGGCTCCGGGCTGTCGGTGTAATGCGTGGTATGGGCGTAGTTCATCGTCACGATATCGGGCCGAACACTGGGCCGGATATAGTCATTATAGTCGGTAGCGGCGGCGACGCCCTGCGGCGTCTCGATCAGGAAAGTAGAGTGACCAACGAAAGTGACGCTCACGCTGTTCGCAGGAACGGCGGCGGGCTGGAAGTTTGCCGGCATGACTCGCGGCTGCAGCATGCGTTCGCGCTGCGCGACTGCGCCGAGGCAGGCTGCCAGCAGCCGTTCCGGAGCCAATGAAATCGCAAGAGAGAAGACTGCGACAAGCAAAACGGAACGACGCAACATGGCGATCACCTCAGGATTTCGGCGGCACGATCCATTTATTCTGGGGGACTGACGAAGGGTGTTTGCAATCTTCCTGCCGACGCTCCCGAGTTTTGGCAGCATGTCTGCGCCGGCGATCTGGGCCGGCATTCAGGCACGCGCGTAGCAGGTCGGGGTACATGGCCGGGGAGGGTGCTCCACAGTATCGCACTGATACTAGACGTTACCTGCTATAGGGGAAAAGCTGAAAACGGCCACAGGCCCCCGTCTGGCTGTTCACTTTTTGCAAAGCGGCAGGTCATAGACCAGGATTTGCTCCTGCAGGCGGGCGTAGTATTTGAACCCGGTCCATTTGTCCTTCTTGATCCGCTCAACGATGTCATAGGTGCTCTTGCATACAGCATCGTTGGTCTGGAGCGGCTTCGTGGTCGCGACGGCGGAATCGGTTTCCCATTGCTGGGCCTGCGCGCGGGTGGAGAATATTCGTGACAGTGCGGCACGACGCAGTTCGACGGCATTGCGGATCCGGTCGCCGTTCTCCTGGTCGAAGGCATACCAGTCGTTCAGATAAGCCTGACCGTTCGGATCGGCCTGGGCGCAGCGACGGAGAATTTCACGCAGCTGGATTCCGGTGCGCACTTCGGCCTCGGCCTCGGCCTCCTTCTGGTTGAAGCAGGCCGTATTGGCGCGTCCGGCACGTTCGCGGTCGTTCGCCTGTCCCTGTGCCCAGGCAGCCGTGCCCGTCAGTGTCGTCAGCGCAAATCCGAGAAGCAGGATACGGAGCAGCATCTGCATCACGCCTGTACCAGTGGCAAGTCGGGCAGTGCGGCGTCGTCGGCCAGTGCCAGCACGGCGTCGATGAATTTCGCCGGCGCCGCGATACCGCCATATTCCAGCAGCATGGCGGCTTTGGCGCGCATGGCGCTTTCGTCCAGCGGGTTTTCCGGATCGCCATAAGCATGTTCGCGGCTGGCGCTGAGTTCCGAACCGTCGTCGAGACGAACCGTGATCCCGGCCCCCCAGGCTGTTGGATAACGCCCGGCATAGGGTGCGGCGGCGGCAATTTCGACACGCGCAGCCGTCGCCGCCAGACGTTCGCGTGCGGCAGGATCGAAGCTGGCGAAATCGACATGGCCATCTGTGAGGGCGGCGGCGGCAGTATGTTGCAGTGAGAATTTGGCTTCGTATTCGCTGCGCGGTGCCACGCGGTCGCAGACATCGAGCGCGGCCTGATAGGTATCGACCTTGATGCCCTCGATCTTGCGGTTGCCGATTTTTGCCGCCAACGAAAGACCGGCGTCGATGGTCGGATGCGTGTGGCGGCAACTCGGCCATGGCTTGATCGACGTCAGATGCAGTTGCCAGGGCGCCTCCGGATCGGCCAGAAGACGTTCAGGTTTCGGATCGGCGCAGGTGGCCTTGAAGAAGCCTTTCTCACCCTCGAGAATCTGCGGCGGACCGGAAAAGCCTCGCGATGCCAGATCGGCGGCGAGCAAGCCGGCTTCAGCTGCACGGCCGGCATGCAGATGCTTGCTCATCGCGCCGGTTTCAAGGAACTGCCACAGGCCTGAGGATTGCGTGCCGGCATTGCCGAGCGCATGCGTCATGGCTGTGTGATCAAGGCCCAGAAGGTCGCCGGCGGCATAGGCAGAGCCAAAGGGACCGCAGGTCGCGGTGTTATGCCAGATACGGTAATGCGCGGGACCCACAGCCATGCCGACGCGGCAGCAGGCTTCGAAGCCACGCAGTACGGCGGCGAGGAAGGCGTGGCCGCTCACGGAAGCGCTTTTCTGGTTTTTCCGTCGGGCCAATGCATAGGCTGCCGGCACCACGACGCAGCCGGGATGAACCACCGAGGCGCGATGCAGGTCGTCTACTTCCAGGATATGCGTCAGGCCACCCAGCAGCATCGCCTCACGACCGGTGGTCAACGGTTCGGCATTGGCCCAGTCGAGCAGGATCGCGCCGGCAACGGTTTTGCGACCCGCCAGTGCATTGGCCAGCGCGTCCAGCGTGAAAAGGGCGGCAGCGCGATAATCCTCCGGCCCGAGCGGTTTGGCGGCGATCAGCGCCGCAAGGCTGGCGGTGAGGGAGGCGGTGGGAAACGAGAGCGGAAGGAGCGCGGTCATGGCCTCTGTCTGCAAGGGCGAACCATGGTCGATTGATATTTACCACCAGCCCTCGCAAAGTGACACAGCCGGTTCGCCTGAATCGCGATTCCCCCGGAGCCCCCCTGATCATGCTTGGCCAGTTTCCTGCCGTTTTGACCGATTTGAGCAGCTGGATTTTTGCGTTGCTGGTGCTGGCCCTGCCGTTGTCGTGGTGGCGGGCCACCCGGCGGATCGGCATCGTCCTCGGATCGGCGATGCTGCTGATCGTCGGCGCCATCGGGCTGCTGCCGCTGCATGACTGGATGATGCGGCCGATGGAGGAATATTTCCCCGTCCCGGAGCTTCCACCACAGGTCGATGGCGTGATCGTGCTGGGTGGTGCCGAACGGCCGGACATCATGGCCGAACGCGGCTGGCCGGAGCTGAATTCCAACGCCGATCGCCTGGTCGGTTTTGTCGCGCTGGCACGGCAATATCCAACGGCCAAGCTGGTTTTCACCGGTGGTGCTGCCATTCCACGTGGTGATGGCGAAGTGACCGAAGCTGATGTGGCCGCCGCCGTCTTTGCCAAGCTTGGCCTTGATCCTGAGCGGGTCATTTACGAAAAAGCCTCCCGCAATACCGCCGAAAATGCCCGGCTGTCCTACGCCCTGGCTCAGCCCAAGGCGGGGGAGACCTGGATACTCATCTCATCGGCCCGGCATCTGCCGCGGGCCGTGAACACCTTCGTCGCAGTTGGGTGGCCGGTGGTGCCGTATCCGGTGGACTATCTGACCGGTCCGTCGCCGGAATTCGAATTTTCCCCCCTGCGGCGCCTGTCCGGCTTCAATTTCGTCGCCAGGGAAATGCTGGGATTGCTCTGGTACCGGCTGCAGGGACGGACGTCCGATCTGCTGCCGGCACGCAGGGCCGCCGAAACAAAGCCGTGAGATATCGCACCGGGTGCTTGGCGAATCCGCCTGCTTTGGGTTAACACATTGAACGATTTAGAGATTGCGAATTGGGAGGTAGAGCATGCGAAGCTTGCGGCTGGCGGTCATCCTGCTTGGTTTCGGGCTGGTCGTAGCATGCGGCTGGCGTCCTTCCGGCCAGCCGCGCGAAGG
>JAGXRD010000039.1 GCA_018336035.1 Alphaproteobacteria bacterium
CGGCGACCGCCCCTGGCTCGCCGCCGGCGCCTCGGGCGGCCGCCGCATCATGCCGGCGGTCATGCAGATCCTGTCCTTCCTGATCGACTACAAGCTGCCGCTGGAGGCCGCCTTCCACCAGCCGCGCATCGATGCCAGCATCATGGGACAGCCCTGGTTCGACCCGCTGCATGAGCCGGCCGTGCAGGCGGCGATCACGGCGCGTTTCCCTGGCGCGCTGGCCAAGCGTCGCGATCCGCTGCCGCTGAACTATGCCTGCCCCAGTGCCGTGATGTTCGGCGCCGATGGCGATTGCACCGGCATGGTCGAGATCGCGCAGCCCTGGGCCAGCGTCTCTGCGGCTTAAGGTACTGTTCTGAAATGGTAAATTCGGCGGGGTTGCCTGAAAACGGCTCCCGCCGTATATCCCCGCCCCGAAGGAGCGCATTTCGCATGGATCGTCAGCGCCTGGAAGGCTTTCTCTATCTCGCCGGCTTCATCGCCTGCGTGCCGGCTGCCAACTGGCTGATCGGCAATGTCGGCACCGTGTGCATTCCGCGGGGCCCGTGCCTGATTCCGGTCGCACCTTTCGGCATCACCGCGCCGAGCGGCGTGCTGATGATCGGCCTGGCCCTGGTGCTGCGCGACCTGGTGCAGCGCCGGCTCGGCAAGGGTTGGGCCTTGGCTGCGATCATCGTCGGTGCAGCGCTGTCCGGCTTCGTGGCGCCGCCGGCTTTGGTGGTGGCGTCTGTCGCTGCCTTCCTGCTGTCGGAACTGGCCGACTTCGCCGTCTATACGCCGCTGCAGAAGCGCGGCCTGATCCGCGCTGTGGTCCTCTCCAGCCTGGTCGGGCTTTGCGTCGACTCGGTAGCCTTCCTCTATCTCGCTTTCGGCAGCCTCGATTATCTGGGCGGCCAGATCATCGGCAAGGCCTGGATGGTGCTGCTCAGCATTCCGGTGATCCGGCTGCTGCGCGACCGCGACCAGCGGCTCGGCATCGCCGTCGCATGATCCATTACGTCGTCCTCGGGCTTGACCCGAGGACCTCGCGTCGTTCGGCCTGAGATGGTCGGGTCAAGCCCGACCATGACGAATTAGGATTTCGCTTTCATCGCTGCGATCGCCTGCAGCCAGTAGTCGGCATCTTCATATTGCGTCGGATCGGGCAGGCTCGAGAGATGGAAAGCCTCGCGGCGCTCCACGCAGGTGCCGCAGCGACCGCAATGCCGGTCGCCGCCCTTGTAGCAGCTCCAGGTCAACTCGAAGGGCACGCCGAGTCGGGCGCCTTCGGCGACGATGCCGGCCTTGTCGGTGGTAAGAAACGGCGAATACAGCTCGACCTGCCACATGTCTTCCAGCGCGCGATCCTGCATGGCCGCAAATGCAGCGATGAAACCCGGGCGACAGTCGGGGTAGATGAAATGGTCGCCGCCATGCACGGCGATGCCGACCGCACCGGCTTTTGCGCCGGCGGCGATGCCGAAAGCGATGGTCAGCATGATGGCGTTGCGGTTCGGCACCACGGTGGACTTCATATTGTCCTGCGCGTAATGCCCGTCCGGCACCGCATCGCCGCCAGTGATCAGCGAGGACGAGGTCAGGAATTTGCCGAGCGCGGTGATATCGACCACGTCATGGCGCACGCCCAGCGCGGTCGCAATGCGCGCCGCATGCTCGATCTCGCGGCGATGGCGCTGGCCGTAATCGAAAGAAATGAGGCGGTCGAGCTTGCGCTCGGCCGCCACCTTGTAGGCGAGGGTGGCAGAGTCGATGCCACCCGAACAGAGAACGACGGTCGGGATCATGCGACCGCCGGTTTCGCTTTGCGGCGGCGCAACTGCGTCATCACCACAATCGCCAGCAGGGCGAAGGCGGGGAGATAGATCAGATGCTTGCTGGGCCGGTCGGCCGGCAGCAGCACATGCTCGATGGTGAAGCCGCTCTCAAGGCCGACACGCTTGGCACCGGAGCCGAACTTGATCGCGCCGACCTGCATGCGGTCGCCCAGCGGCACCAGCGTCAGGCCGGCATCGGCCAGACGCTTGCGGCCCTCGGCGGGCGCGCCCACCGGCAGGCTGATCGTCTTGGTGACATCCTCGCCTTCCAGCGTGGTGCCAGCCACCACCATCAGAATGCGGCCGTCATCCGGCAGGCGGCCGGCGATGTCGTAGATCTGCGCCGCGGGCGCCTGCACGTAGGGCTCATAGAACTTGTCCATGAAGAAACCCGGCCGGAACATCGCAAAACAGATCAGCAGCAGCAAGGCCGATTCCCAGAGTTTGCTGCGGGTCAGGAACCAACCCATCGTGCCGGCGGCGAACAGCAGGATCGCCATCGTCGAGATCACCACAACCAGAATCGCTTCGCCCGTGTTGCCGATATCGATCAGCAGCAGCTGCGGATTGAAGATGAACACGAAGGGCAGCACGGCGGTGCGCATCGAATAGACGGTGCCCTGCAGGCCGGTCTTGATCGGGTCCTCGCCCGAAATCGCGGCGGCGGCAAACGAGGCCAGGCCCACCGGCGGCGTCACATCGGCCATGATGCCGAAATAGAACACGAACATATGCACGGCGATCAGCGGAATGGCGAGGCCCGCCTGCGCGCCGAGTTCCACGATCACCGGCGCCATCAGCGTGGCAACCAGGATGTAGTTGGCGGTGGTCGGGATGCCCATGCCGAGGATCAGGCAGATGAAGGCCGTCAGGAACAGCATCAACATGACATTGCCGCCCGACAGGAATTCGACGAAGTCGGTCATCATCAGGCCCATGCCGGTCAGCGTCACGGTGCCGACGATAATGCCTGCGGTGGCCGTGGCGATGCCGATGCCGATCATGTTGCGGGCGCCGAGATTGAAGCCGTCGACCAGATCGAGCAGGCCCTGCTTCGTGGTGGCAGCGAAATCGCGGCCGCCGCGGAAGAAGGCGATGATCGGACGCTGCGTCACCACGATGGCCATCACCGCGGCGGTGGCCCAGAAGGCCGAGAGGCCGGGCGACATTTCCTCAACCATCAGGCACCACAGCAGCACGATGATCGGCAGCGTGAAATGCAGGCCGGTACGGGCGACCGCCCAGGCCTCAGGCACCTTGATGTCGGGATTGCTGGCGTCGTCGAGTTCGAGATCGGGGTAGCGCGCGGCATACCACAGCGAGACCAGATAAAGACCGATGCCGCCAATCGCCAACAGCCAGGGAGCTGCTGCGCCGAACACCGCCTGGATGCCGAGTACGGCGTAGTACAGGGCGCAAATGAAGGCCACAGTGCCGCTCCAGCCGAGCAACTGGCGCAGCCAGAATTCGCCGCGCGGGCGCTTGACGGCGCGCTCCAGCGGCCTGGAATTGATCTTCTGCGCTTCGATATCGACGATGTAGAACAGCGCGATGTAGGAAATCACCGCTGGCAGGAAGGCATGCTTGACGATGTCGGCATAGGGCAGGCCGACATATTCCGTCATCAGGAAGGCGGCGGCACCCATCACCGGCGGCATGATCTGGCCATTGACCGAAGACGCGGTTTCGATGGCGCCGGCCTTCACGCCGGAGAGGCCCGTGCGTTTCATCATCGGGATGGTGAAGATGCCGCCCGAGACGACGTTGGAGACCGACGAGCCCGAAACGACACCGTTCAGCGCCGACGACACCACGGCCACCTTGGCGGGTCCGCCGCGCAGATGGCCCAGCAGGGCGACGGAGATCTGCATCATCCAGTTGCCGCCGCCGGCCTTTTCCAGCAGCGAGCCGAACAGCACGAAGAGGAAGACAAAGCCGGCCGAGACACCGAGCGCCACGCCGAACACGCCTTCGGTGGTCAGCCACTGGTGCTGCAGGAATTTGGTCAGCGAGGCGCCCTTATGCTGGATCACATCCGGCATCCAGGGGCCGGCGAAGGTGAAGGCGATGAACACCGCGGCGACCACCACCATCGGCGGGCCGAGCGAGCGGCGGGTGGCTTCGAGCAGCAGCAGCAGGCCGATGCCGGAGGCGACCAGATCGAACATGATGGGCTGGCCCGGCCGGGTCGACAGTTCGCGGTAGAACAGGAAGAGGTAGGAAGCTGCAAAGGCGCCGGCGAGCGCGAAGACCCAGTCCGTGACGGGGATATAGCTGCGCGGCGAGCGCTTGAAGGCCGGATAGCAGGTGAAGGCCAGGAAAACCGAGAAGCCCAGATGGATGGCGCGCGCTTCGGTGTCGTTCAGGATGAAGATGCCGAACAGGAAGGGCAGCGGGGAGGCATACCAGACCTGGAAGGCCGACCAGGCCACGGCAACGACCAGAATGATCCTGGCGACGAGGCCCTGCGGATCGCGGCCGCCGAGATCGGCTTCCTTCACGAGATCCTGCAGTTCCTGCTCGGTGGCGGGCCGATTGGTGGTGCTGGCGGTCATGGGTATCCCCGGAATTTCTGACGTGTCTTCTACTTAAAAAAAAGCCGGCCCGTTTTTGCAAACGGGCCGGCTTCGCATCGCAGCAGAGGCCTTACATCAGGCCCTTTTCCTTGTAGTACTTCACGGCGCCGTCATGCAGCGGCGCTGAGTTGCCATCCTTGATCATCGCCTTCTGGTCGAGGTTGGCGAAGGCCGGATGCAGCTTCTTGAACTCGTCGAAGTTCTCGTAAACCGCCTTCACCAGCTGATAGACCGTCTCGGTGTCAACCTTGGTCGAGCTGACCAGCGTGGCCAGCACACCATAGGTCTGCGTCGCCTGCGGGTTGTTGTTATACAGGCCGGCCGGAATGGTCGCCTTGGCGAAGTAGGAGTTTTCCGCCACCAGCTTGTCGACGGCCGGGCCGGTCAACGAGACCAGCTTGGCGCCGCAGGTGGTGGTCGGATCCTGGATGTTGGCCGAAGGATGGCCGACGCCGTAGAAGAAGCCGTCGATCTTGTTGTCGCACAGCGCCGGGCCATGCTCGTCGGCCTTCAGCTCGGAGGCAAGCGCGAAGTCGCTGAGCTTCCAGCCCATCGTGGCAAGCAGCTGTTCCATCGAGCCACGCGTGCCCGAGCCGGGATTGCCGACGTTGAAGCGCTTGCCCTTGAAGTCTTCAAACTTGGTGATGTTGGCTTCCTTGCGGGCCAGCACGGTGAACGGCTCCGGATGGATCGAGAAGACCGAGCGCAGTTCCTTGAACTCGCCGGCATCCTTGAACGGGCCGACGCCCTTGAAGGCCTGGTAATGCACGTCCGACTGGGCGGCGCCGAAGTCGAGTTCGCCGGCCTTGATCGTGTTGATGTTATAGCCCGAACCGCCAGTCGACTCGACCGAGCAGCGGATGCCATGGGTCTTGCGGTCCTTGTTCAGCAGGCGGCAGATCGCGCCGCCAGCCGCGTAGTACACGCCGGTCACGCCGCCGGTGCCGATGGTGACGAATTTCTGCTGCGCCATGCTGGCGCCGGGCAGGGCAGCCAGGATGGCCGCGCCGAACGCACCGATCGCAAGGTGCTTGGTTCCAAACAGCATGTTGACTTCTCCTCCGTGAATGGCCGCCGCCGTGATTGGCCGGCCATGCGTTGCTTCAGATGCCGTCCAGGATCATGGAAACCCGGGGCGGCGGTATCGGGACAGGCAAGGATCCGTGCCGGCTGTCTCCGGATCGATGTCCGAAGCGTCTTCGCCTGCAGTGCCGGTGCCGCCCCCCGATGCGGCTGCCGGCCGGTTCCTTAACCCTGTGATAGCTGACCGTACGGCTTTTCTGCCATGCGTATCGGTGCCCTGTCCATAACCTGGTGGTATGGAGGCAATTTAGGCGCGTTCCGTCAAGCCCGATAGGCTTTTTCGGACGGGCCCAGCACGCCGGAAATGGTTTTTTCGGTCAGTGCCAAAGTTGCGCTGAATTTCCGCGCCAAAACCGAGGCTGGCTGGTGCTTGGCGCGCAGGGTTTGCACGGAAAAATCGATTCGCGGCGACAGCGGTCGCGCCACCACCAGATCAGGGTCATGTGCCGCCGCGGTATACTGATCCACGATCGCCACACCGGCGCCGCGCGACACCAGCGACAGGGCGATCTGGTTGGTCTTGACCTCGACGATCGGCTGCAGGTCGACACCCGACAGCTTCACCGCAGCACTGAATGCGGCGCCGAGCGGATCGTCGCTGCGCAGACCGATGAAGGGATGTTTGCGGAACCATTCGAGTTTCACTGCGGCCGGCAGATGGTTTTCCATCGATCGGGGAAAGATACCGTAGAACTGTGCCGGCGCCAGGGTCTGGATATCGAGGCCGGGATGCGTCTGCACGTCGAAGCCGAGGCCGAGGTCGACTTCGTGATTCAGCACCACGCGCACCAGGTCGGCATATTGCCGGCTTTCGACTTCGAAACTGACATCGGCATGTTTTTGCCGGAAGCGCGTGATCGCCAGCGGGATCAGGTCGACGCAGAGCGCGGGCGCGGCAGCGATCCGCAGATGGCCGCTGGTGGCGGCGCCCAGGTTGCGCGAGAGTTTGCGCAGGTTGTCCAGACCGCTGATGATGCGCTCGCTTTCGGCATGCAGCACCTGGCCTTCGCGCGTCGGCAGCAGTCGGCCGCGCACGCGATCAAACAGCTTGTAGCCGAGCTGGTCTTCGGCGCGCAGCAGCAGGCGCGTCGCCGCCGGTTGCGAGATATTGAGCAGTTTGGCCGCCGCCGTGATCGTGCCGGTCAGCATGATGGCGTGGAAGACTTCGAGGTGGCGCAGTTGCATGGCGGACCGGCTGAGAAGGGCGATATGGCCAAGACATGGCATAACGCAATGTAATGGGCAACCGCCTGATCGGCAGTGGCGGCATGGATCGGCTCCACCTAGCTTGAAGCGACCGCTGCGAAGCCATCTGCCTCGCGGCGCAAGGAGTGCGTGGCATGAATATCGTGGTGATCGGGTCTGGCGTGGTGGGAATGACGACGGCCTGGCGTCTGGCACGCGACGGTCACAGCGTCACGGTTGTCGACCGCGCACCCACCACGGCGCAGGGTGCCAGTCATGCCAATGGCGCGCAGCTGAGCTACTCTTACGTGGCGCCGCTGGCCAATCCCGGCGTGTGGTTCGATCTGCCGAAATACCTGTTCGGGCGCAACACACCGATGCGGTTCCGCCCCACCTTCGACCTGTTCCAGTATCGCTGGCTGCTGAAATTCATGGCTGCCTGCACGCGCGAACAGGCGCTTGCCACCACCGACCGCCTGCTGCGTCTGGCTTACTTAAGTCGCGACGTGCTGCATGGCGCCGCCGATATCCGCGGTCTCGATTTCACCTGGAGCAAGGCCGGCAAGCTGGTCGTGCAGGGCAGTGCGGCCGGCCTTGATGCGGCGCGGGCGCAGGTCGAGTACCAGAGCCAGCGCGGCAGCGTGCAGCAGGTGCTGGATCGCGAATCCTGCCTGAAAGTGGAACCGGCACTGAAAAGCATCGCGCATCGCATCGTCGGCGGCGTGTATACGCCCGATGAAGAAGCAGCCGATCCCTATCGGTTGTGCCAGGGCATCGAAGGCCTGCTGTCGGGCGACAATAGTGGCGTCAAATTCGTTTACGGCGCCAAAGTGCGGCGCCTGCTGCGCAGCGGTCGGCGTTTGCTCGGCGTGGAGACCGCGAGCGGCGATGTGCTGGAAGCCGATGCCTATGTGCTGGCGGCCGGTGTTGCCAGCCGGCGGCTCGGCCTGACCGCAGGCCTCGATCTGCCGATCTATCCGATCAAGGGCTACAGCCTGTCGCTGCCGATCGCCAATGACGCGGCCACGCCGCGTGTGTCGATCACGGACACCGATTACAAGATCGTCTATGCCCGTCTGGGCGAGAAGCTGCGCGTGGCCGGCATGGCCGATATCGTCGGTATCGATGACAGCATCGATCCGCGCCGGCTGGGACAGTTGGTGGCGCAGGCGCGCGAGACCTTCCCGCAGGCCACGACCTGGCAGCAGATGGAGCCCTGGACCGGTCTGCGCCCCGCGACACCGAAAGGCCTGCCGATCCTCAATACCAGCGGCATCGACAACCTGCTGCTCAATGTCGGTCATGGCGCGCTCGGCTTCACCCTGGCATTCGGCTCGGCCGAAGTGATCGCCGCTGCCGTGTCGGGCCGGCCGGCGCCGGTGCCGGAAAACGATTTCGCGCTCAGCGCGGCTTAAAGTCCCTCACCCTCCCACCGCTGCGCGGCGGGGCCCTCCCTCTCCCATTGCATGGGAGAGGGCAAGGTTGTGCTCCCTTTCCCGCTTGCGGGAGAGGGTTGGGGTGAGGGTGGAGCGGTTATCTCAGGTTTTGCAGATACGCCCGCGCCGCTTTCACATCGGCGATGCTGCGGCCCATCACGCCGGCGGCCTGCACGGTCTGGCGGATCAGTGCGGCATTGTCGGGCGCCGTGCTGCCGTCGCTTAGCAGCGTGTTGTTCTCGAAGCCGAGCCGCGCATGCCCGTTCAGGCCCAGTGCGGTCAGCGCGCAGGCCGATTCCTTCGGGCCGAAGGCGCAGACGGCGAAATCGCCATCGGTGCTGCTCCAGTCATGCAGGAAGGGCAGCAGGTCGGCGGGTTCCGATTTCTGGCCCGCCGTGTAGCGGCCCAGCACGAACAGCACGAAATGCCGCTCGCCCGGAATGATGCCGCGCGCTTTCAGCTCGTGAAAGCGCTGCACATCCTCGGCAGCGTAAAGGATGTACTGCATCATCACGCCGGCCTTGTAGAGTTCGGCGAGGAAGGCACTGCCTTCCTTTTCCGCCTCAGCATCGGGCAGGATTTCCCGCACGGCGAGGCTGCAGGCTTCTGGCATCAGGGCGCGCATGGCCGCCATCTGCTGGTGGCGGTCATAGACGCCGGCGGCTTCCGAGGTGGCCTGGATGATCAGGTCGTCGCCGGCCTCGCGCCGCACCGCCTTGATGGCGTCGCGATAGAGATCGGCATCCAGCGAATGCCGGCCGCTGCCGGGCTCGCGCACATGCAGATGAATCATCGCCGCGCCAGCCTCCAGGCATTGCGCGGCGCAGAGGCCGAGTTCGTCGGCGCTCAGCGGCACGGCGGGATGGTCGGGCTTCAGCTTGCGGGCGCCGTTCGGCGCGACGGCGATAATTGCAGGAGTCATCAGGCAACACTCTTCAGGGCGGTATCGACGGCATCGCCGAGCTTTTCGACGATCAGATTGATGTCATCCTTCGTACAGATGAAGGGCGGCGCCAGCAAGACATGGTCGCCATGCCGGCCGTCGATGGTGCCGCCCATCGGATAGCACATCAGGCCGAGAGTCATGGCTTCCTGCTTGATGCGGACATTCAGCTTTTTCGCCGGGTCGAAGGTCGCCTTGCTGGCGCGGTCCTGCACCAGTTCGATGGCCTGGAACAGGCCGCGGCCGCGGATGTCGCCGACATGCCGGTGATTGCCGAAGCGATCCTGCAGCTGCTCCATCAGATGCGCGCCCATCGCCTGCACATTCTCCAGCAGATGGTCGCGCTTGATCACCTCCTGCACGGCCAGCGCGGCGGCGCAGGCCATCGGATGGCCGAGATAGGTATGGCCATGCTGGAAGAAGCCCGAACCGTTCTTGAAGGCATCGAATACCTTCTGAGACAGCAGCGTCGCGCCGATCGGCTGGTAGCCGCCGCCGAGACCCTTGGCGATGGTCATGATGTCGGGCGAGATGCCTTCCTGCTCGATGGCGTGCAGCGTGCCGGTGCGGCCCATGCCGCACATCACTTCATCCAGGATCAGCAGCACGCCATATTTGTCGCAGATGTCGCGGATGCGCCTGAAATAGCCCGGCGCAGCGGTCACCGCGCCCAGCGTGGCGCCCACGACAGGCTCGGCGACGAAGGCGATCACGCTGTCGGTGCCGAGTTCGAGGATCTTGGTTTCCAGTTCGTTGGCAACGCGCAGGCCATAGGCTTCGGGCGTCTCGTCCGGCTGGCGGTCGCGATATTCGAAACACGGCGCGATGTGATGCGCCTCGATCAGCATCGGGGCGAATTGCTGGCGCCGCCAGGCATTGCCGCCCACGGAAAGCGCGCCGACCGTATTGCCGTGATAGCTCTGGCGGCGGGCGATGAAATGCCGGCGCTGCGGCTCGCCGCGCTCGACGTGATACTGCCGCGCCATCTTCAATGCGGCTTCGATGGCTTCCGAACCGCCCGAGACGTAATAGACATGGCTGATGCCCTTGGGGGCATGGGCGATCAGTTCGTCGGCGAGACGTTCCGCCGGCTCGGTGGTGAAGAAGCTGGTATGGGCAAAAGCCAGCTTGTCGGCCTGCTCATGCATGGCGCGGGTGATGTCCGGGTGGCCATGGCCGAGGCAACTCACCGCAGCACCGCCCGAAGCGTCGATATACTGCTTGCCGGTGGAATCGATGATGCGGATGCCTTCGCCGCCGACGGCAACCGGATAGGCGTGATTGATCGAACGGTGCAGGATGCGGCTTGTCATGCTTTCGGCTTTCTGCGCTGGGGTCGGCGGGACCAGTAGGTGGAAAAGGCGTCGAGCTGGTGCTCGGCATTGCGGATGGCGTTCAGTGCCTGCTCGCCGCTGCGCGCAGCCACCAGGGCGATCAGCGTTTCGGCGGCGGCAAAGGCCGGCGTAATGGCATGGAAGAAGGACGGCGTGTCGGTCGGCACCAGGATGCTGGCCTGCGCGAGTGCTGCCACCGGTGAGACGCGGCTGTCGGTGATCGCCACGATATCCATGCCGAGTCTGGCAGCGTAAGCCGTGCGCTCAACGGCCGCAGTGGTGTAGGGCGCGACGCTGACGACGACCAGCGCATCGCCCGGACCGGCATGGCGCAGCGCATCGAAACCGGTATCGCCGGCGCCCTCCAGCAGCACACCGTTGTCGCGAAACAGGCCATGCACATACTGCGCGTGGAAGGCGACGGCATGACAGGAGCGCAGGCCGAGGAAATACACCTTGCGCGCTTTTTCGATCAGTGTCGTGGCGGCGATCAGGCTGTCCGCGCCGGCCTCGTCATGGCTGCCGGCGATATGGTCGGCCATGGCCCAGCCGATCTGGGCCGCCAGTGCGCCATCGCCGCTCTGGGCTTTCTGACGTTGCAGCTGGCCGGCGCGATGGCTGAATTCGGCGGTGTGGCTCGGGCGGCGCAAGGCCGTGGCCTGCAGGTCGCGGAAGGCGGCGTAATCGGCGAAGCCGAGCTGGCGAGCCAGCCGCGTCATGGTCACCGGCGGCACCCCGGCGCGGCGGGCCTGTTCGCGCATCGACAGCAGGGCCACATCATCGGGGTTGTCGAGCACGAAGCGGGCCGCCGCCTGCAGCT
>JAGXRD010000040.1 GCA_018336035.1 Alphaproteobacteria bacterium
AAGGGCAGATATGCCGCCATGGCCGGGGATTACGCGCTCGGAATTCGCTATATCCGAGCCTTCGCCAAGGGCGAAACGATCGATCTCAGCGCGGAAGAGCAGAAAGACTTCCACGTTGTCATCATGAACCCGGACGGATCTTTGCTTGAGTGCGAAGACGGTAAGATCGCACTGCCGATCGAGGATCGCTTCTACGCTATCGGCTCTGGCCGGAAGTGCGCTCTGGCGGCCATGGCCTGCGGCAAGTCCGCTATCCAAGCTGTTCGCATTGCCGCGCAGTTCGACGTGAACACGGGAGGGGCGGTCATCCACCGCCGCGCCCCGAAGTGGAAAAGATAGTCCAGCCGCCGCTGCTGTACCTGCGTGAGATCGGCGACCGCCTCGAATTGGTCCGCAGCGACGGCGTCAACTTTACCGCCGACCTCATCAATGAAAAACAGGCGACGGCCCTGATCCGCGACCTGTCGCAATGGCTCTACCGGAGAATACAGGAATGACAAAACCCGCACCCCGCGGCATCCGCAACCACAACCCCGGCAACATTGTGGATGACGGCAAGACCCCGTGGCAGGGATTGGCTTCGCCGCGAGGGGACGGCCGGTTCCTGCGATTCGTGTCAGCGCCCTTCGGAATCCGAGCGCTGGCCCGCACGCTGATCGTCTACCAGGACAAGCGCCGCGCCCCGGACGGCTCTGCGATCGATACCGTCCGCGAGATCATCAACCGCTGGGCCCCGCCGGTCGAGAACGACACGGGCGCCTATGTCGCGCATGTAGCCGCGCGGGTCGGTGTCGGGCCGGATGACCCGGTCGACCTGCACCACCAAGCGGTTCTTAAGCCGCTGGTCTGCGCCATCATCGCCCATGAAAATGCCGGGCATGCCTACCCGGATGCCGTCATTGACGAGGGCCTTCGCCTGGCCGGCGTGCAGCCGCCGGCTCCGAGTGCGGCAAAAGACCCCCGCGTCATCGGCGCCGGCATCGTCGCGGCGGCCACCACGGCGCAACAGGCGGTCGCCCAGGCCGAGGGTATCTGGTCCAGCCTGCAGCGCATGGGAATTAGCCCGCACTATGTCATGGCCGCCCTTGGGCTGGCGGCGCTGGCTGCCGGCGCGTGGTTCCTGTGGGATCGCTGGCAGCGCAGCCGGCAGGGCATCGCCTGATGCTCGCCGCCCTGAGACTGATCCCCGGCAAGATCTGGGGCTATCTGGCCGCAGGCCTGGCCGTCTTGGTCGCCGTGTGGCGCATCTATGCCGCCGGCAAGTCGGCCGCTCGGGTGGAAGGTATGGAGGCCCAGCTCGACAATATGGAGACGCGCAATGAGATCGACCGCGATACTGGCCGGCTGCCTGACGGCGGCGCTGCTGACCGGCTGCGGGGCCAGTGGAGTAGGGACTAAGGCCGGCTGCGAGTGGGTCAAGCCGATCTATATCAGCAGGTCGGACGCCCTGACGGACGGCACGGCCCGCCAGATCCTGGCTCACAATGAGAGCTGGAAGGCCGTCTGCAGTTGACCCCGTTCCGCCTATGTTTCACGTGAAACATCCCCGCCGGCCGAAGGGCTGGCGGGTTTTTATTTGTTTCTGCCCCAGCCCGCCCGGTAAGCCTGCATACAGGCCGCCACCGGATCTTCTCCGGCCCCACCGTATCTCATGTCACTGTGGACGTGGGTTTCGCAAACCCGGCGAGCTTCGGCCTCTTCGGCCGTATAGACCGGCTTTGGACTCTGCATGTTGCAGGCGGCAAGGCCGAGCATGGCGGCAAGGGATAGGTTGCGGATCATGGCGGGTTCCTCCTGGAGGGGAGGAAAGCGCAGCGTGGCCGGGGAGTCTATTGGAACCGGAGGGGCGGATTACAGCGCCTCGCTAAGGCGTAAAGGCCTGCCACCATACCCGGTCTTCCTCGCTCTCCCGGCCCTCCTTGGGGGTGCGGTAATAAGCGATGTTTGCATACAGGATACCGCCGGCGAACCCGGTAGCCAGAAAACCCCACAGCATCCAGACCATTGTGATGTCGTCCATTGTGTGACACCGCCTCCAATTTGGGGAGTAAGCTACTATACCCGCCGCACTTAGAAAAGACGGCCCATGACGATGCAATGAAAGCGGTGAGAGTCTTGGATATCCGCAGTTTCGGCTCAGACGGTGAACGCATTGGACGGCATGGCCGGTTTTTCGCCCTGTAAGTAACTGATATTCAATCTAGTGCCTTAACCTTAGATAAACCTTAATATGCGACGAAGGCTGTGGTTAGAAACGGCCGATTCGCAAAACAAAGGGGACATCCCATGGCGATGAACGAAGAAGAGCAGAGCAAGGTAACGCGCGAGTCCTTCGTCGCGACCTGGGAAGCTCTGATCAATGGCGGCGTGAGCCGCGAGATTGTCGCCGCAATCGCGATGAGCATGGCCCTGGCCGAGCTGACCTCGCTGTTCGGCAAGGCTGTCACCGCGCATGGCCTGGAAAAGCTGCCCGACACGATCCGTTCGGGCGCCTTCGACCCCAAGAAGTAATCCAAGTTTCAGAGCCAGCCGCCGAGATGGCGGCCGGACAACAAAAAACCGGCCAGTGGCCGGTTTTTTCGTATCTGCAATTGGTAAGGCTCAGACCTTGATGTCGAGCAGTTTGCCGCTGCCCGGCGGCACCGGTGCGGAGGCAACGGCCTGCACGGCCTTAACGTTCTCCAGCCCAGCACTGACGGCCTGCAGCACATTCAGCTGCGAGGTCTGCGCGGCACGAAGCCCCGCGAACGCCATCTGCTGTTTAACGCCAGACACTTCCATGATGGAAAACTGCTCCAGGAATTCTTCCTGGGGCCAGTTTTACCGAAACCAGCCGGCCAGACAAGGGCAGAGCTTGGTTAACGCGCGGAATCCAGACTTAAAAAGCTGTAATGTCCCCGCCGAAGCCGCTAATTTGGTTACAAATGAAACGAAATAGCGCCCAGGGAGGCGACATGACGGACTTCACCTATCCGTCCTTCGGTTATACAGCGCCGAAAGCCGGTCCGGGCGGAACCGAGACCTGCCGGGTGGCCATCGTCGGGGGCGGTCCGGTCGGCCTGACCATGGCGCTGGACCTCGCCCGTCAGGGTATCGGCTGCATCCTGCTGGACGAGGAAGACAGCGTCAGCGTAGGCAGCCGCGCGATCTGCTACGCCAAACGGACGCTGGAGATCTGGAACCGCCTGGGCGTGGGCGAGCGCATGCTGGCCAAGGGCGTCACCTGGCGGCTCGGCAAAGTGTTTCATGGCGAGCAGCAGCGCTACAGCTTCGACCTGCTGCCGGAGAGCGGCCACCAGTTTCCCGCCTTCATCAACCTGCAGCAATATTACGCCGAACTCTATCTGGTGGAGGCGGCCCGCCAGCAGCCACTGATCGAGCTGCGCTGGAAGCATCGCCTCAGCGACGTCGTTCCTGGCAACGACAACGTGCGCCTCACGGTGACAACGCCGGATGGCGACTACACCTTGCTGGCCGATCATGTGCTGGCCGCCGATGGCGCGCGCTCCACCATCCGTCGCAAGCTCGGTCTCGATTTCAAAGGTCAGGTTTTTGAAGACCGCTTCCTGATCGCCGATGTGAAGATGAAGGCAGATTTCCCCGTCGAGCGCTGGTTCTGGTTCGATCCGCCGTTTCATGGCGGCGGCTCGGCGCTGCTGCACAGCCAGCCCGACGATGTCTGGCGCATCGATCTGCAACTCGGCTGGCAGGCCGATCCTGAGGCTGAACGCGCGCCGGAACGCGTGATTCCACGCCTGCAGGCGATGCTGGGTAAGGATGCGGAATTCGAACTGGAATGGGTCAGTATCTACACCTTCCAGTGCCGGCGTCTCGAACGCTTCCGCCATGGCCGCGTGATCTTCATTGGCGATTCAGCGCATCAGGTCTCGCCGTTCGGGGCGCGCGGCGCCAATTCCGGCGTGCAGGATGCCGATAACCTGGCCTGGAAGCTGGCGCATGTGCTGCGCGGTGAAGCGCCAGATGCATTACTCGACACCTACGATTCCGAGCGCAGCGCGGCGGCCGATGAAAACATCCTGAATTCCACGCGCAGCACCGACTTCATTTCGCCGAAAGGCACGACGGCGAAAGCACTGCGCGATGCGGTGCTTGATCTGGCCGCGGACTATCCCTTTGCGCGCCGGCTGGTGAATTCCGGCCGCCTGTCATTGCCCAGCACGTATTGCGACACGCCGCTGTCGACGCCGGATCGCGATACTTTCACGGCCGGGCCGCCGCCCGGGGCACCGGCCATCGATGCCGCCATGCAGGATGACACCTGGCTGCTCGGCCAGTGCTGCTACGGTTTCACCCTGCTGGCCTTCGGGGACGTTCCGGCGCTGCCGGCGGCTTTGCAGGACCGGATCGCCGTCCGCCAGCTGCCCACGGAGGGTCTGGCCGCCCAGCGCTACGGCGCGGTGTCGGGCAGCGCCTATCTGCTGCGGCCCGACCAGCATGTGGCGGCACGCTGGCATCAGCCATCAAGTCAAGATATTTCAATGGCTTATGATCGGGCTCTGGCGCGAACGGCCTAACGCCGACGCTTGACACCATTGGGCCGGGCCTTATGACTTGCGCGGCTTTTTGCGCTGTTTCGGCGCTGTGCTTGTTTTCGGTCCCACCAGCAGGAGTCTTCCATCATGAGCCGTGCCTTCTTGTTCCCCGGCCAGGGCAGCCAGGCCGTCGGCATGGGCAAGGATCTTGCCGAGGCTTTCGCCACAGCACGCGAGCTGTTCCAGGAAGTGGATGACGCGCTGTCGCAGAAGCTGTCCAAGCTGATGTTCGAAGGCCCGGAAGCCGATCTGACGCTGACCGAGAATGCCCAGCCGGCGCTGATGGCCGCGAGCATGGCGGTGGTGCGCGTGCTGCAGAAGGATTTTGGCGTCGATCTCGCCGCCAGGGGCTCTTACGCCGCCGGCCATTCTCTGGGTGAATATTCCGCGCTCTGCGCCATGGGCGCGCTCAGCGTCGGCGATACCGCGCGCCTGCTGAAGCTGCGCGGCCAGTCGATGCAGAAGGCCGTGCCGGTGGGGACGGGCGCGATGGCCGCATTGCTCGGCGCCGAACTCGAACTGGCGCAGCAGGTGGTGGCCGAGGCAGCCCAAGGCGAAATCCTCGGCTGCGCCAACGACAACGGCGGCGGCCAGGTTGTGATCTCGGGTCAGAAGTCGGCCGTCGAGCGCGCCATCGAAGTTTCGAAGACCAAAGGCGTGAAGCGTGGCATGTTGCTGCCGGTCAGTGCGCCGTTCCATTGCGCCATGATGCAGCCGGCTGCCGATGCGATGGCGGAAGCGCTGGCAACGGTGGCGATGACGGCGCCGAAACTGCCGGTGGTCTCCAACGTGACGGCCAAGGGCGAATCGAACCCTGACGATATCAAGACGCTGCTGGTGCAGCAGGTGACCGGTCTGGTGCGCTGGCGCGAAGGCGTGCAGTGGCTGAAAGCCCAGGGCGTGGCGCAGGTGGTCGAGCTTGGCTCGGGCAAGGTGCTGGCCGGTCTGGTGAAGCGCATCGACAAGGACATCGAGCCGCTGAGTATCGGCGCGCCTGCCGAGCTGGAAGCCTGGGCCAAGAGCCTCTGAGAGATAGGAAAGCACACATGTTCGATCTGACCGGCAAATTCGCTCTCGTCACCGGCGCCACCGGCGGTATCGGAAGTGCTGTGGCCGAAACCCTGCACAAGCAGGGCGCCACCGTGGCCCTGTCGGGCACCCGCGAAGCCGTGCTGCAGGAACTAGCCGCCAAGCTGGGCAGCCGCGCGCATGTCGTGCCCTGCAACCTGGCCGATGCTGAAGCCGTGAATGGCCTGGTTGCCAAGGCCGAAGCCGCGATGGGCCAGGTCGATATCCTGGTCAACAATGCCGGCATCACCCGCGACGGCCTGGCCATGCGCATGAAGGACGAGGATTGGCAGACCGTGCTGGACGTCAACCTCAGCGCCGCCTTCCGGCTCGCCCGCGCTTCGCTGAAGGGCATGATGAAGCGTCGCTGGGGCCGCATCATTTCGATCACCTCGGTGGTGGGCGCCACCGGCAATCCGGGCCAGCTCAATTACGCAGCTGCGAAGGCCGGCCTGACCGGCATGACCAAGTCGCTGGCCCAGGAAGTGGCCTCGCGCAATATCACCGCCAACTGCGTGGCGCCCGGTTTCATCCAGACCGCGATGACCGATGTGCTGACCGACCAGCAGAAGGAAATGATTTCCCAGAAGATTCCGGCCGGTCGACTCGGCCAGAGCCCGGAAATTGCCGCAGCGGTACTTTATCTGGCCTCGGAGGAAGCTGCCTACGTGACCGGTCAGACCTTGCATGTTAACGGCGGTATGGCCATGATTTCCTGAGGAAATCCGGCCTCGAATCAGCCGTTCCGGATGGTCTGGAACGGCTTGGAAGCGTGGGGTTTCTATGCTACAGGAGCCCCACCTGCCGGTCGCCGCTTCAACGGCTGGCGCAGGCAGTCTCAACCACAGGGATTTATGAAATGAGCGACATTGCTGAGCGCGTTAAGAAGATCGTCGTCGAGCATCTCGGCGTCGAAGAAGAGAAGGTCACCGAGGCGGCAAGCTTCATTGATGACCTGGGCGCGGACAGCCTGGATACGGTCGAGCTGGTGATGGCGTTCGAAGAAGAATTCGGCGTCGAAATCCCGGACGACGCGGCCGAGAAGATCCTGACCGTCAAGGACGCGATCGACTTCATCAAGGAGCGTTCGGCGTCGTAATCGCCTGACGCCGCTCGCGCTCCCCGCTTTTTCCGTTTCGTCACGAAAGGTACCGCTATGCGTCGTGTCGTCGTCACCGGCCTCGGCCTGGTCACGCCACTCGCCTGCGGCGTAGAGGCGACTTGGCAGCGTCTGATCAACAGTGAATCGGGCCTCGGCCCGATCACGCGTTTCGACGCTTCCGAGATGTCCGCGAAGATCGCCGGTCAGGTTCCGCTCAAGGCGGATTTCCCTGACCGTGCCGATGCCTTCGATCCCGACGAATGGATGGAAGCGAAGGATCGCAAGCGCGTCGACGATTTCATCGTCTTCGGCTTGGCAGCAGCCAAGCAGGCGGTGAAGGATTCCGGTTGGGTGCCGGCCGATGAGGAGCAGCGCTGCCGTACCGGCGTGCTGATTGGTTCCGGCATCGGCGGCCTCAACGGGATCGAGGAAGCCGCGATCCTGCTCAAGGAAAAGGGCCCACGCCGCATCAGCCCGTTCTTCGTTCCTGGCCGCCTGATCAACCTGGTCTCCGGCCATGTCTCGATCGAATACGGCTTCAAGGGTCCGAACCACGCGGTGGTCACGGCCTGTTCGACCGGCGCGCACGCCATTGGCGATGCCGCCCGCCTGATCATGTGGGACGATGCCGATGTGATGGTGGCCGGCGGTGCCGAAGCCACCATCGGTCCGCTCGGGGTGGCCGGTTTCTGCGCCTCGCGCGCCCTGTCGACCGGCTTCAACGACAATCCGACCAAGGGCTCGCGCCCCTGGGACAAGGGTCGTGATGGTTTTGTGATGGGCGAAGGTGCCGGCGTGGTGGTGCTCGAGGAACTCGAGCATGCCAAGGCGCGCGGCGCCAAGATTTATGCCGAAGTGGTGGGCTATGGCCTGTCGGGCGACGCTTATCACATCACCGCGCCGCATGAGAGTGGCGATGGTGCTTTCCGCTGCATGCAGATGGCGCTGAAGCGTGCTGGCATGCAGCCTAGCGACATCGACTATATCAACGCGCATGGCACCTCGACGCCACTGGGCGACGAGATCGAACTCGGCGCCGTGAAGCGCCTGTTCGGTAATGCGATGGGCAGCCTGTCGATGTCGTCGACCAAGTCGTCGATCGGCCACCTGCTCGGTGCGGCTGGCGCAGTGGAGGCGATCTTCTCCACGCTGGCGATCAAGACCGGCATCTGCCCGCCGACGCTGAACCTGGACGATCCCAGCGACGTCGCTGTGGGCCTCGACCTGGTGCCGCACAAGGCGAAGAAGCGCGAGGTTCGCGCGGCGCTGTCGAACTCCTTCGGCTTCGGCGGCACCAATGCCTCGCTCGTGCTGAAGCGGTACGACGCCTAATTCCCCGCCGATGAAAAGGCTTCTGCGCGGCCTGCTGGCAATCCTGCTGGCCGGTGCCGTGGCGCTGTGTGCCGGCTGGCTGTGGTTCTCGCACTGGCTCGACAGTCCTGGCCCGCTGGTGCAGGAGCGTATTGTGCTGGTGCCGCGCGGCACGCGCGTCGCCGGCATTGCCGAGCGGCTGGCCGAGGCGCGCGTGGTCGATCATGCCAAGCTGGCCGAGATCGCCGCCTGGCTGACCGGGACTGGACCGAGCCTGAAGGCCGGCGAATACCAGTTCGCGCCGGGCGACACGCCGCGGCAGGTGCTGGAAAAAATCGCCGCCGGCCGCGTCTATCCGCGCAAGCTGACCATCCCCGAAGGCCAGATGACGGTGGAGATCCGCAAGCTGGTGGAAGGCGGCGAGGCGCTGACCGGCAACTGGCCGTCCGCACCCATCGCCGAAGGCAGCCTGCTGCCCGAAACCTATCAGTATATCTACGGCGACAGCCGTGCCGACCTGCTGGCGCGCATGCGCAAGGCGCATGACGAGCTGCTGGCCGAACTGTGGCCCAGACGCGCCGCCAATCTACCGATCACGACGCAGGCGCAGGCGATCATCCTCGCTTCCATTGTGGAAGCCGAAACGCCGGTGCCGGCCGAACGTCCGCGCGTCGCCGGCGTCTATCTCAACCGTCTGAAGCGCAACATGAAGCTGCAGGCCGATCCCACGGTGGCCTATGGCATCACCGGCGGGGCGCGCGAACTGGAACGACCGCTCACGCTCAACGATCTGGCGCGGCCGAGCGCATGGAATACCTACACGATCGATGGCCTGCCGCCGACGCCGATCAATCATCCGGGCCGCGCCAGCATCGCCGCCGTGCTGCAGCCGGAAACGCATGACTTCCTGTATTTCGTGGCCGATGGCAAAGGCGGGCATGTCTTCGCCCGCACCTATGACGAGCATCTGAAGAACGTCGCGGCTTACAGAGCCACGCAGCGCCGCTAGGCGATTATTTCTTCGGTGCGCGGCTCAGAAGCCAGTCGAGCAGGGGATAGGGCAGCAGCCCGAGCAGCCGCACCATTGCCAGCATCGGCCAGGGAAAGGCGATGCGGCCCTGATTGCGCGTCAGACCATTCGCGATGATGCGCGCGGCGCGCTGCTCGTCCATCAGGAAGGGCATCGGGAAGTTGTTGCGCGCAGTCATGCGCGTGGTGACGAAGCCGGGACAGATGGCCGAGACCCGCACACCTTCCGGTGCTAGCCGGCCGCGCAGTTCCTCGGCATAGGCGCGGGCAAAATGCTTGCTGGCCGAATAGGGTACGGCACCGGGCATGGCGACGAAGCCGGCGATGGAAGCCACGATGGCGAGCTGGCCGCTCTGCTGCTTCACCATGATCGGGATCGCCGGGTTCACCGTGTTGAGCACGCCGTCGATATTCACGCTGGTGATCGCGCGCACATAGTCGTCGAACGCATCCCAGTCCTTGAAGCCACCGGACACGCCGGCATTGGCAATCACCAGATCGAGGCGCGATCGTGCCGCAATCCGCTGGATAAAAGACGCCATCGCCGTCTGGTCGGTGACCGGCACGGTCTCGGCTTCCACGGTCGCGCCGCGCTGGCGGCAGGTTTCAGCCACTGCTTCCAGGCGAGTCGCATCACGGCCGGTCAGCGCCAGCAGCACGCCGGGGCGGGCATAGAACTCAGCCAGCGCCTGGCCGATTCCGCTGGAAGCGCCGGTGATGACGATTCCCGAGAGCTGTTGTTGCATGACCTGGCCTCGACCCCTTCGGCGTTTTTCACTATAGTGCGGCGCACCTTAGCATTTTCGGGGGAATCGTGTCGCTTGTCAGCATGACCGGCTTTGCTCGCGTCGATGGACGCGCCGGCAACAAGGCCTGGATCTGGGAACTCAAGTCGGTCAACGGCCGTGGTCTTGAACTGCGCTTCCGTCTGCCGCCGGGCTTCGACAGTATCGAAGCCGATCTGCGCGGCCTGGCCCAGTCGAAGCTGGTGCGCGGCAACGTCAATCTCAATCTGCAGCTGGTTGAAAGCGCCAACGAAGAGGGGCCGAACTACCGCCTGAACGAGGCGCTGCTCGAACAGTTGCTGGCAATGGCCGGCAAGCTGGAAGCGCGCGGCGTGGGCGCGCCGCGCCTCGATGGCCTGCTGGCCGTGCGCGGCGTGGTCGAGCCGGTCGGCATGATCGAGGATGAGGCATCGCGCGAGGCACTCGAAGCCGCCGTGAAGCAGAGTTTCATGGATGCGCTCGACAAGCTGGTGCAGAGCCGTAATGCCGAAGGCGCCAAGCTGGCCGAGGTGCTGGGCGGGCAGTTCAACGAGATTGCGGCACTGACCAAACGCGCCAGCGACGTGGAAGCCGTGCGTCCCGAAGGCCTGCGCAAGCGCCTGCAGACGCAGCTGGCCGAGTTGCTGGCGCAGAACCCGCCGGTGGCGGAAGACCGCCTGGCGCAGGAACTGGCCATGCAGATCACGCGCCTGGATGTACGCGAGGAACTGGATCGCCTGCGGGCGCATGTCTCTTCGGCGCAGGCACTGCTAAAAGGCGATGCCAAGGGCGTCGGTCGCAAGCTCGATTTCCTGATGCAGGAATTCAACCGCGAAGCCAACACGCTGTGCTCGAAGGCCTTCGATGCCGGGCTCACTGCCATTGGCCTCGATCTGAAACTGGTGATCGACCGTTTGCGCGAGCAGGCCCAGAATGTCGAATAAAGCGACTGTCATCGCCCGTCGCGGCCTGATGCTGGTGCTGTCTTCACCTTCGGGCGCGGGCAAGACGACGATTTCGCGCCGCCTGCTGGAGATGGATGCCGAACTGCATCTCTCCATCTCGGTGACGACGCGGGCGCGCCGCCCCGGCGAGGTGGATGGCACGCATTACCATTTCATCAGCTCGGAAGATTTCGGCCTGATGGTGAACCGGCAGGAACTGCTCGAACACGCCAAGGTGTTCGACTATTACTACGGCACGCCGCGCGAGCAGGTCGAGAAGCGCCTCTCGGCCGGACAGGACATCCTGTTCGATATCGACTGGCAGGGTACGCAGCAGCTGCGCCAGCGCGCACGCGACGATCTGGTCAGCGTCTTCATCCTGCCGCCCTCCACCCGTGACCTGGAAAAGCGTTTGCAGACCCGCGCACAGGATTCGGCGGAAGTCGTGGCCAAGCGCATGTCGAAGGCGGCCGACGAGATCAGCCACTGGGCGGAATACGACTATGTCGTGGTCAACGAGGATGTCGAACGCTGCCTGGCCGAAGTTTACGCCATCCTGCGTGCCGAACGGCTGAAGCGCCATCGCGGCGTCGGACTGGTCGACTTCGTCAAGACGCTGCGTGAAGGCCGCTAAGCAGGCGGGCGAGAGCGCAGAACTCTTCGATGGAAAGAGTTTCTGCGCGCCGGGTCGGATCGATGCCGGCCTGCTCCAGTTTCGCATCGGCATCCGGCCACAGCGGCTTGAGCGCCGCGCGCAGCATCTTGCGGCGCTGATTGAAGGCCGCCGCCGTCACCCGTTCCAGCTTGACCCATTCGGCTTCGGCCAAAGGCTTTGCGCGCGGCGTCAGTTCCACGATGGTCGAGGTGACTTTCGGTGCCGGGACAAAAGCCTGCGGTCCGATATCGAACAGCTGGCGCACCTCTGCGCGCCATTGCGCTGCCACCGCCAGCCGGCCATAGGTCTTGCCGCCGGGTTTCGCCGCCAGCCGCTCCGCCACTTCCTTCTGCACCAGAACGGTGATGCGGGTGAAATTCTGTGCCTGCGTCAGCCAGCCAAGCAGCAGCGGCGTGGCGATGTTGTAGGGCAGGTTGGCCACCACCTGCCAGGGCGGCGGTGCCAGCGTGGCGAAATCGGTTTCCAGCGCATCGCCGGCCTGCACAGTCAGGCGGCCATCGGCAGCAGCGATCACATTCTGCAGCGCAGCGATGCAGCGGTCGTCGCGTTCCACGGCGACCACTTTCGGCGCGCCTTCCAGCAGCAGCGCGCGGGTCAGCCCGCCGGGGCCGGGGCCGATCTCGATCACCGTCGCATCGCTCCACGGCATGGCGGCACGGGCGATCTTGCGCGTCAGATTGAGGTCGAGCAGGAAATTCTGCCCAAGCGACTTGCGCGCGGCCAGCTCATGCTGCGCGATCACCTCGCGCAGCGGCGGGAGGGCTTCAACCGACATGATGAGTGCGATGCGCCGCCATCGTGGCCGCCATTTTCAGCGCGGCGATCAGGCTGTCGGGCTTGGCGATGCCCTGGCCGGCGATATCGAAGGCGGTGCCGTGGTCTGGCGAGGTGCGGATGATCGGCAGGCCGAGCGTGACATTCACGCCGCTGTCGAAATCCAGCGTCTTGATCGGGATCAGAGCCTGATCGTGATACATGCAGATCGCGGCATCATAGCTTGCGCGTGCCTCGGCATGGAACATGGTGTCAGGCGGCAGCGGCCCGCGCGCATCGATCCCCATGCTGCGCAGGCGCGCGACGGCGGGCGCTACGATGGCCGCATCTTCCTCGCCCATGCTGCCGCTTTCGCCAGCATGGGGATTGAGCCCGGCAACTGCCAGGCGCGGCTGACGGATGCCGAATTTCTCCCGCAGGTCATGGGCGGTGATCCGTGCCGTTTCCACGATCAGGTCGGTATCGAGGAGGTCGATGGCGCGCTGCAGGGCCACGTGAATGGTGACGGGAACCACGCGCAGACGGTCCGAGGCCAGCATCATCACCGGGCGCGATACATCGCACAGCGCGGCGAGGAATTCGGTATGGCCGGGATGGCTGAAGCCAGCATCATAGAGGGCGGCCTTATGGATCGGATTGGTAACCAGCGCCGCGGCTCTGCCATTGCGGCACAGCGTGACGGCCAGTTCGATGGCATGCAACACGGCGGGCGCATTCAACCGATCGGGGATGCCGGGTTGCGGGATGGCGGGCAGCGGCACGGATAGAACCGGCAGGGCGCGGTCGAACACTGCGACCGCGTCTTGCGGTTCGGCCACGACCTGCAGCGGTACTGCCCAGCCGTGCTGCGCGGCTATGGCCTGCAGGCGGTCCGGATCGTCCAGCAGCAAGAAGGGCGCAAGGCCGGCCTCGCGCCGGCGCAGCCAGGCCTGCAGGGCAATCTCGCCGCCGATGCCGGCCGGCTCGCCCATCGTCAGCGCGATGGGCTGGGACGGACCTGCCTTATCGGAATTCAATGGTGGCATCGCGCCGCAGCTCGCGGATGTAGCGCTGGGCCATCAGCTCGGCGCGGCGGGCCACAATGCTCTGGCGCACTTCGTTGCGGTTCAGGCCGGCGGCTTCCTGCTTGGCGCAGAGCGTGAAAATATGCACGGCGCGACTGGCCCGCACCGGTTCCGAGGTCTGATTGATGGCGAGCGGCGCCACCGCCTGGCGGAAGCTCTCCGGCAGATCGCCCATCCGCAGCGTGCCAAGGCTGCCGGAGCCGGGCGCGTCGTAGCGGCCGGCCACGGCTTCAACATCGTCGCAGCTGCCGATCTCGCCGCGGGCCTGGCGGGCCTTGGCAATTGCGGCATCCGCCTCGGCCTGCGAGGCCTCGGCACCCAGCGGGATCAGCAACTGCTTCAGCGTGACGCGGTTTTCCTCGATGCCCGGCAGGGCGATGCGGCGACGGTCGCGCAGGGCGACGATCTGCCAGCCGCCGACGGTGCGGATCGGTTCGGAGAGCTGTCCCTTGTCCAGCTTGGCGACGGCCGCCTCGACTTCCTCGTTCAGCGTACCGCGCTGCACCCAGCCGACATCGCCGCCATTTACCGCGGTGGTGCCGCGGCTGAACTGGCGGGCCAGCGCCGGGAAATTGGCACCGCCGCGCAGCTGCTCGATGATGCGCTGTGCCAGCTGGCGCTGCGGCTCTTCCTGGTCCGGGCTGTCGACCGGAACCAGAATTTCCGAAATCAGGTCTTCGGTCTGGCCGACATTGGCGCGCAGCTTGGCGATCGCTTCATCGATTTCCTGCTCGGTCACGGCGGCCTGGGCGCTGGTGCGCGCGCGCACCATGCGGCCCCAGGTCAGCTCGGTGCGGATCTGGTTGGTAATCGCGGCGGGGTCGATGCCGCCGCGGCGCATGAATTCGTCGAAACGTCCCGGTGGAATGTTCATCTGGCGCTCGACGGCGCCAATCGCCGCATCGACATCCTGCTGGCTGACGGAAATGGTGCGGCGCTTGGCTTCCTGCATCTGCAGCCGATCATCGATCAGCGAACGCAGCGCCTGCTCGCGTACGGCCCGCAGAATTTCCGGATTGTTATCCGGCAGGCGGGTCGTGGCCATGATGATGCGCATGCGCTCGTTGAGATCGCGCTGCGACACGACCTCATCGTTGACCAAAGCCACAATGCGCTGCTGGTCCTGTGCATGGGCCGTCCCGAGGACGGGCGCGGCGGCCAGGCAGCCAAGAAGGAGGGTGAGGGCGATCAGGCGATGCATGGGCAAGCTCAATTGAACGATGCGATCCTGAAGCGGACGCCGATCACGGTATCCGGCTGGATATCGCGATTGACGGTGAAGGTCCGCTCGGCGAACAGGATGATGTCGAAACACTCGTCAGTATAGCGCAAGCCGAGGAAATTCAGCAAAGAGCCGTCATCCCGAAGATCGCGGGTATGGCGGATTTCCGTAGCCCAGTATTTGCTCAGCTGCATGCGGACGGTCGCGGAAACCGCTTCCTGCCGCTCAGTTTGCCGGAGATAATCGGTATTCACCAGATCTGCGTAGGAAAGCGTGACATTGTTGGTCGACGAGCCTAGCGTGGCGCCCATTTCATGGCGACGCACATCCAGCTCGCTGTTCTGTGCGAGGCGCACGCGGTCAACCAGCTGGATGTAGCGGCCTGGCGAAATGGTCAGGCGCCCGACATAGTCGGAGAACTGATCGCGCAGACCCGAAGCTTCGGTGAAGGTGTCGTCGGTTTTGGCGCGCAGCGACTGGCCAGCCAGGAACTCAACATGGCCGTTACTTTCGCCATAGGCCGCCATGCGGAAGCCATAATTCAGCTTCGGTCCGCCATCCCAGCGGTCGTAGCCAGGGAAGCGGCTGAGCGAGAAAAGATTGGTTTCGTCGAATTCAAAGCTGACCGAATCCTCGTTGGGAATGTCGCTGCGATTGCCACCGTAGGGGCTGATCACGCCCATCACGATCGGTTCGACCAACTGGCGCATGCGGCCGGCATCGCGCACCATGGGGTAGCGCCAGTCCAGCGCAACCGCAGGCAACACGCGGCCGGTCATATTCGCGCCGTCGGTTGAGCCCGGCACCAGGCTCTGGCTGACATTGTCGGACCAGTAGCCGTCGGCACGCACCATGGCGGTGGCGGTAAAGACTTCGCCGCTCGGCGCGTAATAGGGTTGAGACCACGAGACGGTCGAACTCAGGCGGCGCATATCCGGGCCTTCGCTGCGCGACAGCGAAACCATGTTGGCATCCAGCCCCCAGCGGCCGCCGTAATCACCGGGCTCGAAGACTGCCGAGTAATCCATCACCGGGACGGCAACGGGCACAGTGCTGTTGCGCACGCGTTCCAGCGTGTTCTGGAAGGCGAAAGCATTCAGGCTGGCGAAATGCCGGTTGTTGATGGCCTCGCCATAGACACGGCTGACCAGTGTGTTGCCGCTCGGGCGATCCTGGATCGAGTAGCGGCTCAGGTAGGTGTCGTCGGTCGAGCGCAGGATATTGGCGCCGTATGTAATGTCGTCGGTCGCCCGGAATGCGGCATTCGCGCGGAAATGTCCGCGCGTATCGCCGCTGGTATCCTCGTCCGCAACACTGCCGTCGACCTGAATCTCGCCTTTGGCAAAACGCTGGCGGTAATCGGCGCCGAGGAAGGGGCCCTGCCGCGTCGAATACTGCGGCATCAGGGTCAGATCGCTGGTGTCGTCGATGGCGTAGAAATATGGAACCTGCACCGCGCTCTGGAAAAACGAACTGGTGGTGTAACGCGGCGGCAGGAAGCCACTGCGCCGGTTCACGGTCGGATCGGGATGGCTGAAGTAAGGCGAATACAGGATCGGAATGCCGAACAGTTCAAACACCGCGTCGCGATATTTGATTTCCTGCTCCGACTCATTGTGCTCGACTTCGCGGCCCTTGACCTGCCATAGGGGCGCCCGTGTCGGATCACTCTCGCACAGCGCGCAGGTGGTGTAGACCGCTTTCTTCATGATCGTGCGGTTGCCGTCCTTGCGTTCGGCTTGTGCCGCCGCGCCACGCGAATAGTCGGACAGCAGGAAGGAGATGTCGCGGATAAAGCCGTTCCGCATGCCGCCGGTCAGTTCCAGGTAGTCGCCGAAGATGACGGTGCCGTTCTCCTCGAGCAGCGAAACATTGCCGCTGGCGGTCACCTTGTCGTCGCGCTCGCTGTAGCTGACCATGTCGGCCAGCAGCGTGCGACCGCCCTGCGAAAGCTCGACTTTTCCCTCGGCCCGGATCACGCCGAGAGTCTGGTCGTAATTCAGTCGGTCAGCTGTCATCAGCACAGGCGCATTTGTGCCTGTCGCATCCGAACCTGAGGCGGATGCACTGCGGCCTGCAGCAGGCTGAGATTGCGGCTGGATCTGGGCCTGGCTCTGCGCCGCATAACTGAGCAGCAACGCCATGATGGCTGCCTGAAGGAGTCCCCCCTTGCGTGCGTTCATCCGTCCTCCAGATGGAACAGCAGCGAAATACCCAGCATGACAAACACCACAGTGGGGGCCCAGGCGGCCAGCGGCACCGGCAAGGTGCCGTTGAGACCGAATGGCTGCATTAATTCGACCGTGAAATACAGCAGGAAGCCGGCAGCGACGCCGCCTGCCAGCATGACGCCGATGCCGCCACGCCGGGTCAGGCGCAGGCTGAAACTGGCGGCGATCAGCAGCATGGCGCAGAGCAGGACGGGCGAGGCGAGCAGCGTGTAGAAATGCAGGCGGTGGCGCATCGCCGAGAAGCCGGCATTTTCCAGTGTGCTGATGAAGGATGGCAGTTCCCAGAGCGAAATGGTCGCCGGCGAGGCGAAGCTTTCCTGGATGCGGTCGAAGGTCAGTGTGGTGGGTACCGTCAGATGTTCGTGGCGTTCGGCCGCGCGATCGGGATAGCTGACCACGGCTTTCTGCAGTCGCCACTGACCGGGTTCCAGCAGCGCAACGGCCGCATCGATCCGTTTGACGAATTTGTCGCGGCCTTCGTAGTAGAACAGGATCGCATCGCGCAGTTCGACGCCCTGCTGCGCCACGCGTAGTGCATGCACCACAACCTGTCCGTTGGCATCAGCCTCGCGCAGCCATAGGCCGCCGGACGAGACTGCCAGCATGCTGGTGCGGCCCCGCATCACCTTGGCGTCGATGTTTTCATAGCGCGACAGCATGGCGGCGCTGAGCGGATTATAGACGGTGACCAGGAATATCCCGAGCAGCAGCGACAGCGCGATCCCGGGGAAAAGGAACTGCCAGACCGAAACGCCGGCGGCGCGACTGACAGTCAGTTCCTGCGAGCGGGTCAGACGGCTGAGTGCCAGCATGCCGCCGAACAGGACCGCGAAGGGAAACAGCTTGGTCATCAGCGACGGCAGCTTGAGGATCGACATCTCAAGCACCAGGCCGAGCGAGGCATCGGCCCGACCGCTGGCGCGGCGCAGCAGTTCAACAGTGTCAAAGCTGAAGGCCAGCACGGCAAGGACGGTCAGAACGGTGAGGATCGCCACGAAGAAATGGCGACCGAAGTAGAGCGAGAGCGTCAGTGACTGGCGCATCAGGCAGCCTGTAGCTGGCGGATCGGTTCACGCAGCGCCAGGATGGCGGCTGCCATCGTCAGCAGCGGCACCAGATACATCAGCGGCACCAGCGGCAGGTTTTTGACCGCCAGCTGAGTCACGCTCAGGCTGAGAACCTGTACAAGGATGGCGATGGCGCCGCCGAGAAACAGCCGCTGGCCGTGGCCGCGACGGTTGAACTCGCCGCCGATCACGCTGGCAATCGCGATCAGGATCAGTGCCGGCGCATAGAGCGGCGTTACCAGCCGGCGATGACCTTCGACGATCAGCTTGCCGTACTGGTTCACGTCGTCGGCGTTGTTCATATCAGGATAGAACAACTCGTGCAGGTAACGCTCCGACGGCTCGCGCCAGCCCTGGCCTTCCTTGTTCGCGTAGCTGTCCAGATCAAGACTGTAATTGTCGAAATACAGCAGCGAGAGCGACTTGTGTTCGGCATCAACCTGCTGGCGGTTGCCATTCACCATGTATAGGCGCGGGCCCTGATCCGTACGCACCAGCGTGGCGCGCTCGGCCAGCATGGTGATCGGGCTGGCGGCGTTGCGGTTGTCATGCACCAGCACGCCCAGCATGTCGCCATTGCTGTCGCGTTCGCGGATATAGACGGTGAGGTTGGCGGTCGGCGTGTTGAACACGCCTTCCAGCAGCGCCATGCCGGCCAGGTCGTTGCGGAATTCATACTGCGTGGCGCGCAGAGTGCGCGAGCCGAGCGGCATCAGGAACAGCAGGATCACATACATCGCCACCATCACGACGGCCGAGATGTAGAGCGCCGGGCGGGCCAGCGACAACCGGCTGAAGCCGGCTGCCGACAGCACCACCATCTCGGAATCGCTGGCCAGCCGATGGAAGGCATAGAGCGCGGCACAGAAGGCGGCGACCGGCAGGATGATGGCCACGATGCTGGGCAGCACCAGCATGGTCAGATAGAGGAAATCGTCGAAGGCGAGGTTGTTGTTGACGATGCGGTCGATAAAGCGGAGCGACTGGGTCAGCCAGATCACCCCGGTCAGGGTGAGGGTGGCAAAACCGAGCGGCCAGGCGATCTGGCGCATGATGTAGAGAACGACCCCGCGCATGGCGCGAGAGTATAGCGATTCCGACCCCTGCCGCCACCGCCTCGGCTCGAAAAGAACGACTTGGTCCACAAGGCAGATTCGGCGATTCGGCAGGTCCGTGCCGATTGATTGGCCAAGGTCCGGGCCGCTATAGTCCTCGACCGGTCCAACACCCATTTCGGCCCGGATTGGAGCATCATGAAAATCGAGATCGTCGACAGCAAAACCCCGAAACGCGGCAGCCTGGTTCTGGTCGTGGGCGAGGGGCGCCAGCTCGGTCCGTTCGGCCAGCAGGTCGACAAGGCCTGCGGCGGGGCTCTGGCCAAGGCCATGGCCGCCGCGGCACGGTTTTCCGGTGGCAAGGGCCAGTGGCTCGAGGTTCTGGCTCCGGGGGGAAGCGGCCTGAACCGGGTTCTGCTGGCCGGTCTGGGCAAGGCCACCGAAATCAAGGCCGTGGCCTATGAGGCGGTCGGCGCCGATGCGGTGAAGCGCCTGACGACGGCCGGCGAGACCGATCTGGCCATCGCGGCCGAGGTGCTGAAGGGCACGCTGCTGCCGGCCGGCGAAGCCGCGGCGCGCGCCGCCCTGGGCGCCCGGCTCGGCGGTTACCGCTTCGACAAATACCGCACCAAAATGAAGGACCGCGAGAAGCCGACGCTGAAGGTGGTCAGCGTGCTGACCCAGGCCGCGCCTGCGGCCAAGAAGCTCTACGCGCCGCTGGACAAGCTCGCCGATGGCGTGACCATCACCCGCAATCTGGTGACCGAGCCGGCCAATGTGATCTATCCCGAAACCCTGGCCGCCGAATGCCGCAAGCTGGTCAAGCTGGGCGTCAAGGTCGAGGTACTGGGCGAGCGCGAGATGAAGAAGCTTGGCATGGGCGCGCTGCTTGGCGTCGGTCAGGGTTCGGAGCGTGAATCCAAGCTGGTCGTGATGCAGTGGAATGGCGGCAAGAAGGGCGCCAAGCCAGTCAGCTTCGTCGGCAAGGGCGTCTGCTTCGACACCGGCGGCATTTCGCTGAAACCGGCTGCCGGCATGGAAGAGATGAAGTGGGACATGGGCGGCGCCGGCGCGGTGGTCGGTGCCATGGCCGCCATCGCCGGCCGCAAGGCGAAGGCGAATGTGGTCGGCGTGGTGGCGCTGGTCGAGAATATGCCGTCCGGCACCGCGCAGCGTCCGGGCGACATCGTCACCTCGATGTCGGGCCAGACCATCGAGGTGCTGAATACCGACGCCGAAGGCCGCCTGATCCTGTGCGATGCCATGTGGTACACGCAGCAGCGTTTCAAGCCGCAGGCGATGATTGACCTCGCCACGCTGACCGGCGCGATCATCATTTCGCTCGGCCATGAGCATGCCGGCCTGTTCTCGAACAACGACCGCCTGTCGGAACAGCTCACCGCTGCCGGCAAGGCCGAGGATGAACTGCTGTGGCGCATGCCGCTCAGCGACGCCTATGACGAGGGCCTGAAGTCGCCGATCGCCGATATGCAGAATATCGCGGGCCCCGGCTTCGGCGCCGGTTCGATCACCGCGGCGCAGTTCCTGCAGCGTTTCGTCATCGACAAGACCCCCTGGGCGCATCTGGACATCGCCGGCACCGCCTGGAGCAAGAAGGACAGGCCGACGGTGCCGAAGGGCGCCACCGGCTATGGCGTCCGCCTGCTCAACCGGTTGATCGCCGACCATTACGAAGACCGGTAATCAGTGGCAGAGCTGCTGTTCTACCATCTGACCCGGCGGCGCCTCGAACAGGTGCTGCCGGAGCTGCTGGAAAAGACGCTGCAGAAGGGCTGGCGCGCCGTCGTGAAGGCCGGCAGCGAGGAGCGCATCGAGGCGCTGAACGGCGAGCTGTGGACCTACGGGCGCAACAGCTTCCTGCCGCATGGCATCAAGTCCGACGGCTTTCCCGACAAGCAGCCGATCTATCTGACCATCGAGGACGAGCGGCCGAACCAGGCCGATGTGCTGTTCCTGGTCGATGGCGCCGACGCCGCGGATGTGGCGGCCTATACCCGCGTCTGCGACCTGTTCGATGGCAATGACGACGTCGCCGTGGATGCCGCGCGCCAGCGCTGGAAACGCGCGAAAGACGCCGGCCACAAGCTGACCTACTGGCAGCAGAGCGAAGATACCGGCGGCTGGGTCAAAAAGGCCGAAGGCTGAGACGTACCGTGGTCAGCTTGCCGGACCGCAGTCTCATTATCGGCAACAGCGGCAGCGGCAAGACGACACTGGCGCGCGCCATCTCGAACTCACACCACCATCCTTTCATCGGCCTCGACCGGATCCATTGGGAAGAGGGCGGTTTCGCGCAAAAGCGCGACGAACAGGCGGCGCGCCGCCTGACCCGGGAAGCTGCGGCCGCCGACCGCTGGGTGATGGAAGGCGTCTATGGCTGGCTTTCCGAGGAGGCCCTGCCGCGCGCGCAGGCCTTGCTGTGGCTCGACCTGCCCTGGGCGGAATGTCGCGCCGGGCTGCTGGATCGAAAAACCAATCAGCCTATCGACGCCGAGCTGCTGCTCTGGGCGGAGCAGTACTGGACCCGCGACACCTCCAGTTCGTTTGCCGGTCACCAGCGGCTGTATGAAGGTTTTGCCGGCGACAAGCTGCAGTTCAACCGCCGGGACGATGTGGCCGCTTTCATCGCGCGGCTTTGACGGCGGAAAAGACGTGGATGCCTGGATCAAGTCCGGGCATGACAAATCCAGTTTCCTGATACAAAACTCGTCATGGTCGGGCCCAAGGAGATCTTCTTGGCCGACCATCTTTCGCAGTTCTGGCTGAGATCCTCGGGTCGAGCCCGAGGATGACGGACTTGTACTGCGAGGATGCCGGTGTCGTACGGCTAAGCCGCTTCGGCCTGCGCCTCTTCGAGTTTCGCCTGCGCGTCGAGCCATTCTTCCTCGGCGGCTTCGAGCTTCTTCACGATCTCGCCATGCTGCTTCTGCAGCTCGGCCTGCTTGGGCGCCGACAGCTTGGTATAGGTGTCGGGATCGGCCAGCGTGGCATCCAGTTTCAGCTTTTCGGCATTGAGCTTCGCCATCGCCTTTTCGGCGGTCTGCACGGCGATGCGTAAGGGCGCCAAAGCCTGGCGCGCGGCCGCTGCCGCCTTGCGGTCGGCCTTGCGGTCGGCGGAGGAAGCTTCGACAGCAGCGCCGCCCTTCAGTTTGACCGTGGAGGCGGCGCGGCGGCGGTCGGCCAGCAGTTTGGCGTAATCGTCGAGATCGCCGTCGAAATCCTTCACGGTGCCGTCGCCGACCAGCCAGAAACGGTCGGCGCAGGCTTCGGCCATATGGCGATCATGGCTGACCAGAATCACGGCGCCCTTGAACTCGTTCACCGCCTGCACCAGCGCATCGCGCGTATCCATGTCGAGATGGTTGGTCGGCTCGTCGAGGATCAGCAGATGCGGCGCATGATGCGTCACCATGGCAAACAAAAGCCGCGCGCGTTCGCCGCCCGAGAGTTTGCCGGCAGGGGTCTTCGCCTTGTCGGCGACCAAGCCGAAGCTGCCCAGCTTGGTGCGCATCTGCTCGACGGTGGCGTTCGGCAGCAGATCGAGCATGTGCTCGACCGGCGTGCGGGTCTCGTCCAGCACGTCGTCCTGGTCCTGCGCGAAATAACCGATGCGCAGCTTGCCGCTTTTCTGCAGCTTGCCGCCCTGGGGTTTGAGCGTGCCGGCGAGGATCTTGGCCAGCGTCGACTTGCCGTTGCCATTGGCGCCCAGCATGGCGATGCGGTCTTCCATGTCGATACGCAGATCGAGATTGCGCAGCACCGGCTTGTCGGCGGCATAACCCGCCGTGAGGTGATCCAGCACGATCAGCGGCGGCGGCAGTTC
>JAGXRD010000041.1 GCA_018336035.1 Alphaproteobacteria bacterium
GTGCCATCCACGTTTTACTTTTTTAAACAGAAACTCGTGGATGCCACGGCCAAGCCGTGGCATGACGGTGAAATGATGACCCCAAAAAGTCCCGCCTCAGGCATGGCGCTGGTCGCCCTCGGCGCCATCGGCTTCGGCCTGATGCCATTATTCGCCCGCACGGCTTACGCAGATGGCCTCTCCGCATTGTCGCTGCTGAGCTGGCGCTTCGGCTTCGCCTTTGCCTGCCTGCTGCCCTTCCTGCCGAAACTGCTGGCGGCGAAGACCGACACGCTGATCGCCGTGCTGGCGGGTGCGGGCTATATGGGCATCAACCTGTTCTACTTCCTGGCGCTGGAGCGGCTGACCGTCGCGCTGACGGTGCTGATCCTCTTCACCTATCCGCTGTTCACCATCCTGATCGGCTGGCTCGGCTTCCGCGAGAAGCTGACCTGGCAGAATGCCGCCGCCGCCGTCATCGTTTTGCTGGCCGCGATCCTGATCCTTGCGCCGACCGGGTTCAGCGAAGCTGTCGATCCGGTCGGCCTCGGCATGGCCTTCGTGCCGCCGGCCGCCTATGCGCTATTCGTGCATATCGCGGCGAAGCGCCTGAGCAGCATGACCATTCCCGTGCGCCTCGGCGGTGTTTTCCTCGGCGGGCTGATCGCCATGGTCGGGCTCGGCCTGATCATGGAAGGGCGCATCGCGGCCCCCGCCTCGGCGGCCGGCTGGGGTGCTGCCATCGCGCTGGCGCTGCTCAGCACGGTCTTCGCGCTGGGCCTGCTGCTCTATGGCGCGCCGATTGCCGGCGCCGAACGCACGGCCGTCGCCGGCGCGAGCGAGCTGGTGACGGCGCTGATTGTCGGCTGGCTGGCCTATAACGAGGCGCTGGCCCCCACCACCCTGGTCGGTGCCGCGATGATCATCGGCGCGATCCTTTTGGCCGCCCGCGGTGAGCGGCAAACGTCACCCGCCAAATAACACTAAATTTGATGTATAAAAATATTATCAACATTCAGAATTGATAAAATAAAACCAACCGCCTAGCATGCCTCCCACCAGCAGAGGGGGGAGATGCTACCCATGTCATTCCGGATTCATATCCTGGCCGCAGCCTTGGTGCTGACGGCCGGCAGCGCAGCTGCCCAGCAGCGCATCGCCACACTCGACGACACGGCACTGGCCGCGCAGGCCTGCAATGTCTGCCACGGCAGTCAGTCGTATCTCTCGCCGACCATGCCGCCGATCCGCGGCGTCGATGCCGCCACGCTCTACACCGCGCTGATCGAACTCAAGACCGACAAGCGCCCGAGCACCATCATGGGCCGCATCTCGCGCGGCTATTCGGACGAGCAGCTCAAGGCGCTCGCCGATTACCTGTCGAAGAACTGAGCGGGAGACCAGCCATGACCTCGAATATTTCTCGCCGCAATGTTCTCGCCGGTCTCGGCGCCACCGCCGGGCTGCTCGCGACACCGCATATTGCCCGCGCACAGGCTTCGGCCGGCCGCGTCGTCGTGATCGGCGGCGGCTTCGGCGGCGCCACCGCTGCGCGCTATGTGAAGCTGTTCTCGCCCGAGACCGATGTGGTGCTGGTGGAACGCGACGCCACCTATGTCACCTGCCCCTTCTCGAACTACGTGCTGGGCGGTTTCCGCGACCTCAGCAGCATCACGCATCGTCGCGATCCGCTGCGCCAGCGTTATGGCGTGCGGCTGGTGCGCGGTGAAGCCACTGCCGTCGATACCAATGCGCGCAGTGTGAAACTGAAGGACGGCGCCAGCCTGCCTTATGATCGTCTGGTCGTCGCACCGGGCATCGAACTGAACTATGCCGGCGTGCCCGGCTGGAGCGAGCAGGCCGCCAATACGGTAATGCCGCATGCCTGGAAGGCCGGGCCCCAGACTGCGCTGCTGCGCAGGCAGCTGGAAGCCATGGCCGATGGCGGCACCGTGATCATCGCGCCGCCGGCCAATCCGTTCCGCTGCCCGCCCGGCCCGTATGAGCGCGTCAGCATGATCGCCTGGTATCTGAAAAACCATAAACCGAAATCGAAGATCCTGGTGCTGGATGCCAAGGATGCCTTCTCCAAGCAGGGCCTGTTCATGGCCGGCTGGGAAAGCCAGTATCCCGGCATGGTGACCTGGATCGCCGGTAAGGATGGCGGCAAGGTGGAAAGCGTCGACCCCAGGGGCATGACGGTCACTGCCGGCTTCGGCAAAGAGAAAGGCGCCGTGATCAACGTGATCCCGCCGCAGACGGCCGGCAGGATCGCGCTCGATGCCGGGCTTGCCGAACAGAACGGCTGGTGCGCCGTCGATCCGGCCAGCTTCGCCTCGCGCAAGGCGCAGAATGTCTATGTGCTGGGCGATGCCTCGATTGCCGGCGCGATGCCGAAATCCGGCACCGCGGCCAACAGCCAGGCGAAAGTCGTCGCGGCCAATATCGCTGCCAGCTTGCGCGGCGCGGCTGCACCGGCCGCAGTTTATCACAATACCTGCTACAGCCTGGTGACGCCGGAGTATGGCATTTCCGTCACCGACACTTATCGTCCCGGCCCGCAGGGCGTGGCGGTGGTGCCGAATTCCGGCGGCGTGTCGCCAGCCCAGGCGAATGCGGCGCAGCGCAAGGCGGAAGCCAACTACACGATGGGCTGGTATGCCGGCATCATCGCCGACACGTTCGGCTGAGACTTTTGGCGGCTAAGCTTCCAAAAGAAAACCCCGGAGCACGAAGCTCCGGGGTTGTTCAGTTGGGGAACACGAGGGTCATCCCTCGACGCTGACCCGATTGTTATCCCATGACCACGCTGCCCCGTGCTGTGATCGCGGTCACAGGCCGGAGAGCGCTGCTAGAGCGGCGGAAAACTTTCACCCGCCCGTCATATAACCCGGCAAATGAATGGATCAGCCGGCCTTGGCGAAGCCGGTATCGTGATGGCGCAGCGGGGTGATACGAAAGCCGGCCGATTCCGGCACATGCCGCTCGAGCTGGCGCAAGGCCGCCTTCTGCGTTGCGCCCTGAACCAGATAATGGCGACCGTTGACCCATTGACGCGCCGGATGATGGGCATCCACTTCCTGCAGGCCTTCGTCATGCTGCACAAGAAATTCCCAGATCGTGCCGCCGGGATCGAAATTCTCGGTCGGTGTCGTGCGATAGACGAAAGGCAGCGGCTCTTCCTCGTGGCGCTTTTTCAGCTGCTCGAGTTCATCCTCCATGGCAGCCAGCTTCTTCAGCGCCGCATCGATATTCTGGTCGGCTTCGACAGACTGGCGCTCGGCCACTTCGGCAGACGATTGCAGGTCAGTCAGGTTCGTCTGCAGGCTGTTGGCGCGACCGCTCACCGAATGCCAGGCATCGCGCGCGCGTTCATAGGTCAGATTGCCGATCAGCAGGATGAGCGCCAGGTTGGCAGACAGCACCAGTATATAAGTCAGCGACATCATGTCGAAATTAAAGAAATCAAACATCGGCGCGCTTCAGCTTTCCGCGAAAAGGCTGGATCGACAGGATCGAGGCTTCCTTGTTGAACCGCTGGTGGCAGAGCTGCCGTGCGGTGTCGCCGTCGACGCCCCAGATCACCAGCCGGGCCATGCGATAGCCCTCGCTGTTGGTCGACGTGGTGCCCAGGCCATGGAACATGTCGTGCTTGCGGCGCAGCAACACGCGGGCATACCAGCCCGTCGTGCCCATCGCCGGCACGCCGATTTCGAATACCGTGTTGTTCTGCGGGTCCTGTAAGGCCTCTTCCGCGTTGCGCAGCGCCTGCACCTCGCGGAACACGCCGAGATACTGTGACTCGAGGCCCTGCAGGCGCTTGTTACGCTCGGCCAGCAGGCTGGCCTTTTCCTGGAAGACCTGCCGCGCAGACTCCGTCGATGCTGTCAGTCGACCGAGATCATGATGATTGGTCGCCATAGTCTTGATCACGCGCGACAGGGCATCGCCGCCGATGCCAATGGCCAGCAGCAGGATCATGCCCGGGATGGTCGCAATCGCGATGTCGACGATATCCATGCGAAGACTGGGTTCGGGTGAAGGTCCGAAATTCTAGTAGCAGTTGTTCATTGCCCAGTCGTTAATTCTTCGCAACGCTTATTCTCACAAGAATTTCGAAGAATCCAGAAAATATATACATAACAACACTTTACACCTGAAGCAGAGGCACAGCCCAGGTGTCTTTCCGGTAACCGCCGCCAGCTCGCTTCCGGGTAAACGTACACCAGGGTTTCGCCCGTTCCGGTCGTACGGCCCGAGTCCCGCGCAGTCCGGCGTGATGCGCGACACATCTGTTTTTACGGCCAAGCTGCGGGCCCTTGTCTTTTATGCTGCGCCGCACTCTCTGTATCGGACCTTCACCGCATCCTTTCCTGACGGAATCCCATGACCGGACTCTTCGACAGCTACCGCCTCGGCGCTCTCACCCTGTCCAATCGCATCGTGATGGCCCCGCTGACCCGCAACCGCGCCGCCGCCGGCAATGTGCCGACCGCACTGATGGCAGAATATTACGCGCAGCGCGCCACCGCCGGCCTGATCGTGGCCGAGGCCACGCAGGTGGTGCCCGAGGGCCAGGGCTATCAGGACACGCCTGGCATCCACTCGGCCGAACAGGTGGCGGGCTGGAAGCGCGTGACCGATGCCGTGCATGCCAAGGGCGGCAAGATTTTTCTCCAGCTGTGGCATGTCGGCCGCGTCAGCCATGTCGACCTGCAGCCCGGCGGCCAGGCCCCGGTGGCACCGTCGGCCATTCGCGCCAAGACCAAGACTTTCGTCGGCGGGACGTTCGTGGATGTCTCCGAGCCGCGCGCGCTGCGGCTGGAGGAGCTGCCCGCCATCGTCGAGGGCTATCGCAAGGGCGCGGCCAACGCGATTGCCGCCGGTTTCGACGGCGTCGAAATCCACGGCGCCAATGGCTACCTGCTCGACCAGTTCCTGCGCGACGGTATCAACCAGCGCACGGATGCCTACGGCGGCAGCATCGAGAACCGCGCCCGCCTGCTGCTGGAAGTGACTGAGGCCATCGTCAAGGAGATCGGCGCAGAGCGTACCGGCATCCGCCTCTCGCCGGTGACGCCGGCCAACGATGCGGTCGACAGCAATCCGCAGCCGCTGTTCAACTATGTCGTCGAGCAGCTCGATCGCCTCGGCCTGGTCTATATCCATGTCATCGAAGGTTCGACCGGCGGTCCGCGCGACAACCTGCCCTTCGATTACGGTGCGCTGCGCAGCCGCTATCGCGGCGCCTGGATCGTCAATAACGGCTATGACCGCGCCATGGCGGAAAATGCCGTGGCCAATGGTCGCGGCGACCTGATCGCTTTCGGCCGGCCGTTCATTAGCAATCCCGATCTGGTCGAGCGCCTGCGCAATGATGCTCCGCTGGCGCAACTCAACCGCGCCACGCTCTATGGCGGCGGCGCCGAGGGTTATACCGACTATCCGGCGCTCACTGCTGCTGCTGCGGAATAACGCCGGCATAACCTCGGCATAACCCCTGAGGTCAATTCCTTCACCAAGGCGTGAGGAACCGGAGACACGCACCCGGGTTAGGCTATTGGCCTGACCCGGGAGTGTTCATGAACAGCAGCGTGTTTCGGCAGCCGACCGCACATCTGGTCTCGCTGGCCACCGCCGTGCCGGGTTTCGACCTGGCGCAGGACGACGTCGCACGCCGCGCTGGCGAGTTGTTTGCGCCGATGGTCTCCGACTTCAGTCGCCTCACCCCGATCTATCGCAATGCCGAGATCGAGCAGCGCCATTCCTGCGTGCCGATCGACTGGTACAGCCAGCCTCATGCCTTCGGTGATCGCAACAATCTGTTCCTGAGCAACGCTACCGACCTGCTGACCGAGGCTGGCGAGAAAGCACTCGCTGCGGCTGGCATCGCAGCGGGCGAAGTCGACATGATCGTCACCATCTGCTCGACCGGCATCGCGACGCCGAGCATGGATGCGCGGCTGATCGGCCGGCTCGGCCTGCGCAGCGATGTGCAGCGCCTGCCGGTTTTCGGTCTGGGCTGCGCCGGCGGCGTGCTCGGCCTATCGCGCGCGGCGGCGATGGCGAAGGCGCGACCGCAATCGACGGTGCTGCTGCTGGCGGTCGAACTCTGCGGGCTGACCTTCCGCGCGCAGGACCGTTCGAAAAGCAACATCGTCGCGACCGCGCTGTTCGGCGATGGCGCGGCGGCAGCGGTGATCAGCAGCCGCAGCCGCC
>JAGXRD010000042.1 GCA_018336035.1 Alphaproteobacteria bacterium
AGGAACTTCATGGCACCTTGCCTGCTGCCGCAAACCCGGCGTCCACCCCTTCGGCGCTGTGCGAGATGCGCTCGCGATTGAATTGTTCGAGCCTGGGATAGGTGTCCTTGAACGCCCGCAGGAATTCTTCCATAGGTGCATCGACGTAGAGCCCCCGATCATTCACATATTCCATGTGCCGCTGGTCCCTGATGTCGAATTCGTGAAACAACGCGTCGCTCTTGCCATCGAAGATGAGCGGCTTGACCCCGAACCGCTCGCACAACTCCATATTGAATGCGGGTGTGGCCTTATATGTTTTGCCGTTGAGCCAGAGTTGCACATAACCGTGATAGACGAAGAGGTCGGTGCCCATCAGTTCCTGCAGCTTGGGCGTGTTCAGATGGTTGCGCACATCGGCGAATCCCAGCGCTGCGGGAATGTCGACCGCGCGTAGGCAAGCCGCCAACAGGATTGCCTTGGGCACACAGAAGGTGGCCTCTGCTCCGGCGATGGTGCTCGCGCGGTAAGCATCGACCGTCAAGGCGAAGGTGTAGGGGTCATAGCGGATGCCGTCTCGCACCGCCTCGAACAGTCGGACCGCCTTGTCGGTTCGTGATGCACCGTCGGGCAAATGGCGCAGCGCCCGTGCGACGAACTGCTGGACCTCGGGGCTGTCGCTGTTCACGAAGTACGTGGGCACGACGTATTTCGCGGCCTCATCCGGAAGCATCTCTGGGGCGATCGTCATCTATCCACCTACTGGGAGAAAAGTAATTCTAACAAATGTTAGGTTAACCGGCTACGCTGCCATCGTCAATATCGGCGTTCGTGTCTGGTGTCGGGGTCCCGATATGTGTTATCGTAGTTAAAATGGACGCGGCAACATCGCAGGAGAGCACGGGAAAGCCGGCGCGACCGGCATTTTCAGTGCGTGCAGGCCGCCATTCCACCGTTCGCGTCTTGACCGCGGTGCAGCAGTAATCGACCTCGGCGCGAAGCCGCGACGCCCAATGCGCGGCCGGCGCACCGCGAACAGACTGCCAAACTTCAGTGATGACGGGCCGGTTCGTCGCGAAGTTCCGCCCTGAGTCCCGGTCATTACTGAAGGCCGGCCAGAACTTCTCTCCCAATCGGGAAGAGCGATCTTGCGACACTCGGTTGGGGAATAGAGGCGGCAACGCGGCAGTCCGCCTGTACTGATCGTGCCATTGCCAATCGGCTCTCCGCCGACGAGGCCATTGGCATGAGCCCAGCAGGGGAGAACAAAGCCAAACCCGCCGTCGCCGCGGCAGAAGGTCGACATCGAGACCTTGGCTAGCGTTTCGCCGCTGGCCGTGTCGATGATGTCGCGGCTCAGATAGATCACAGCGCCGCGGCCTTCGCCCTTATCGGAGATCTGGTCGATTCTGGTGCGTCCGATCAGTTCACCATCGACCGGCAATAGCTTATAGGCTTCCAGCCACTGCTCACCATGCAGGACTTTCTTCCAATCGATGCCTGTGCGTGGGTCGCGCAGCCAGAAACCGGGATAGCCAAGTGTCACGGCCATCGACGGAACGGCCATTAGCCCGTCTTCATAGACATAGGCGAGTTCCTTTTCGTCCAGGGGATTCTCGCCAAAGCCCAGAGCGAGCGCATTTAGCATGGTATCGCGCTTGGTGAGGGTCTGCCTGACGTCTTCGAATTTCCAGTTCGCGAGAGCCTCATAATTGAGCGGGATCGCCTTGCCTTCCCTGTCGTTTCATAACGTGTTCTCCGAGCCCAGAATCGCGGTGATCTGGCTCGATAGCGTGCCGCCGTTGCCATGGGCGAGGGCCAGATCGACATTTGCGATCTGAAGCCCCGGCGCATCGCCCCGGATCTGGCGGGCGGCCTCGATAACCGTGAAGATGCCGTACATGCCCGGATGGACGCAGGACAATCCACCGCCATTGGTGTTGACCGGCAAGTCACCCCCTGGCGCGATCCGCCCACCCTCCGCGAATGCCCCGCCCTCGCCTTTCTTGCAAAAACCCAGGTCCTCCAGAAAAAGGATCGTATTAATGGTGAAAGCATCGTAAAGCTCGACCACGTCGATGTCGGACGGAGATACCCCTGCTGCGGCGAAGGCGCGCGCACCCGATTCCCTGGCCGCGGTGACGGTGAAATCCGGCATCTGGGAAATCTGTCGATGCGTACTCTCGGCGCCGCAACCCAGGACGTAAACGGGCGGTTTGGGGAAATCCCGCGCCCGCTCGGACCGCACCATCACGAGCGCCCCGCCGCCATCGGTGACGAGGCAGCAATCGCACACAGTCAGTGGATCGCTAACCATGCGGGAGGCGAGCACATCCTCACGTGTCAGATCGCCGCGCGCGAAAGCCTCGGGATTGTGCTGCGCCCAGGCCCGCGCGGCGACCGCCACGTCGGCGAGCTGCTGGCGCGTGGTCCCGAATTCGTGCATGTGCCGCGCCGCCGCAAGAGCATAGGCGGAGATCGGATAGCGCGGCTGATACACCTGTTCATAAGGCGGCGGTCGCGAAGCCGTAACGAGCTTGCCCGACCCACTGCGCTGGTTCGAGCCGTAGACGATCAGCGCCACATCGCACAGCCTCGCCTCGAGCGCCATCGTCGCTGCGGCAACGTAGTTGACGAAGGAAGAGCCGCCGGTCATCGTGCCCTCGACGAAACGCGGGCGGATGCCAAGATATTCCGCCGCCATCAGCGCCGGCATGCTATCTTCCATCATCGTGCAGAAGAGCCCGTCCACATCGGACAGTTTCAGCTCCGCGTCCGCCAGTGCCGCCAGGCCCGCCTGTGCCATGATGTCGTAGGCAGTCAGTCCAGGCGCCTCGCCGAAGCCGGCGTGTCCGGTGCCAACGATCGCCGATTTGCCGCGCAGCCGGTTCTCCATATCTTTAACTCCCTTCCGGCCTGCACAGCACGGCGGGTGTGCCGTCGATCTCTCCCGCGTAGGCGATCACCGGCATGGCGATTTCCACGTCAGGAGGCGGAACGCCCTCAACGCGGCTCATCATCCGAACCCCTTCCTCCAGTTCGACAATGCAGACGTTGTAATCGCCACCCTGATTGGTCGAGCGCCGGACCACGGTTGTGGTATGGATCTCGCCCTTGCCGGAAGCCTCGCGCCACGTGAACAAGGTTCCGTAACAATGCGGGCAGACTACGCGCGGGAAAAAGTGGAAGCGCCTGCAAGCGTCGCACTTAGGAAGAACGATTCGCCCTTCTGACAGACCCTTTCGAAACGCTAGATCCGGGCCTTCATGCATCCTGAACTACCTCGCCTCGCTTCGGCACCCGGCGATATTTCTAACAGATGTTCGATTTTCAGCAAGCCCGAATTCGAGCGTCGAGGAGAATACGACTGCGGCAAAAAGGGTCTACTGCGAGACTGCTTGGCTGGAACCGGCGGTCACCGTGCCATTTTGCGCGTCGGCCGTCCAAACGGGGAGGCCCGGGTTATCAAGATGGAGCACAATGAATTTGCTCGCCGCACCGATAAGCTCCGGGAGCGATCACGCGCCGTTAGCTGCTGCTGGCGGTTCTTCGCAAGGCTTTAGAACGATACCGAAACTGCGCCTCAGAGCTTCTCAATCAGCTCGGGCACGGCCTTGAACAGATCGGCTACGAGGCCGTAATCCGCGATCTGGAAGATCGGGGCGTCCGGATCCTTGTTGATCGCGACAATGATCTTGGAATCCTTCATACCTGCAAGGTGCTGGATCGCCCCGGAGATGCCCACGGCAAGGTAGAGTTCGGGCGCTACGACTTTGCCTGTCTGGCCGACCTGCCAGTCGTTCGGCGCAAAGCCAGCGTCGACTGCGGCCCGAGAGGCGCCCACTGCCGCGCCGAGCTTGTCGGCCAAGTTTACGACCAACGCGAAATCTTCTTCCGAGCCGACACCGCGCCCGCCAGAGACGACGATGCCCGCCGAGGTCAGTTCGGGACGGTTGCTTTCGGCCACCATGTCCTCAACCCATTCCGATAGGCCCGGATCGCCAGCAATTTCTACCGCCTCCACTTTAGCCGAACCACCCATGGCCGCAGCCTTAAAAGCCGAGGTTCGAAGGGTTACGATCTTCTTGGCGTCTTTTGATCTCACCGTCTGGATAGCATTACCAGCATAGATCGGGCGCTCGAACGTATCCGTATCGATAATGCCCGAGACGTCGGATATCACCATCACGTCAAGTAGCGCGGCCACCCGAGGCATCACGTTCTTGGCCTCTGAAGTGGCCGGAGCCATGATATGCGAATAGCCAGCAGCAAGGCTAGCGATCAAAGCCGCAGTCGGTTCGGCAAGGCGATGGCTCAGCGCCGGGTGCTCGGCCACCAGAACCTTCGCCACGCCCTCAATGTTCGCGGCGGTCGCACCGGCAGTCGCAGCCGAAGCCCCGGCGCAGAGCACGGTGACCTCGCCGAGCGCCTTGGCGGCATTCACCGCCTTGGCGGTGGGATCCAGTACCAGTTCGCCGTCATTCATTTCGCCCAGCAGAAGAACAGACATCACACCGCCCCCCTCTCTTTGAGTTTCGCAACGAGCGTATCGACATCGGGCACGACTTCTCCGGCCCGCCGAGCTTCCGGTTCGGCCGTCTTCACCAGTTCAAGCCGAGGGCTAACATCGATGCCGTAGTCCGCTGCTGTTTTCTGGTCGAGCGGCTTCTTCTTGGCCTTCATGATGTTCGGCAGCGAAGCGTAGCGGGGTTCATTGAGGCGCAGATCGACAGTCACGATCGCCGGAAGTTTGACCTTGATCGTCTGCAGCCCGCTGTCGATCTCGCGGGTCACGACCGCATGGTCGCCTTTTATCTCCAGCTTGGAGGCGAACGTCGCCTGGCTCCAGCCCAGCAGCGCCGAAAGCATCTGCCCAGTAGCATTCATATCGTTGTCAATCGCCTGCTTTCCGGCGAGCACCAGGTTGGGCTCCTCCTCCTCGATCACCGCTTTCAGAATCTTCGCGACCGCCAGAGGCTCGATGTCCTGATGCACATCTGCGGTCGCCACAATCAATATTGCCCGGTCCGCCCCCATGGCCAGGGCCGTCTGCAGCGTTTCCTGCGCCTGCTTAACTCCGATCGAAACGGCTACGACTTCGTCCGCCGCACCCGCTTCCTTCAGGCGAATCGCCTCCTCCACCGCAATCTCGTCGAAAGGGTTCATCGACATCTTCACATTCGAGAGATCGACACCGCTGCCGTCCGCCTTCACGCGAACCTTCACGTTATAGTCGACCACGCGTTTGACGGGCACGAGCACCTTCACAGGTGTTTCTCCTCTGGCTGTTTGGCGGGTTGTTTTGCCGGAATCAGCAGTCCTTGAACCGCGGCGCCCGCTTTTCCTGGAAAGCCTTCATCGCCTCGGGAAAATCGTGGGCGCAAAAGGGGTACAGTCTGCGAGTCGCGCTCAATCTCCAGCGCCTGAAGGTAGGAGCATTCGGCAGCAGCCCGCATGACGCACTTGGCAGTCTGAATACCGAATGCGGGGTGGGCGGCAACCTCTCGCGCGATCTCAATGGCCCGGTTCTCGACCTCGCCGGGCGGCACGCATTCCTCTACAATACGGAGCTCGCGGGCCGCGCGACCGTCGATCTCTCGGCCGGTAAGCACCAACATCCGGGCTATCCCGGCGCCGGCGCGCTGCTGCAAGAGCCAACTCGAACCGGTATCCGGACATCCGCCTACCTTGGCAAAGACCTCGCACAGGCGGGCATCCTCAGCTGCGACGATAATATCGGCAGATAGTGCAAAGCTCAGCCCCGCGCCATAGGCGATTCCACACACCGCGGCGATCAGCGGTTTTCTGAATTGATAAGCGGCACAACCGCCTTCGTGGACCATGTCAACCATCTGCAATGTGGTACGGGCACCCTTGGTGATCTCGGCGCGGAAGCCGATAAGATCACCGCCGCTGCTGAAATGCTCACCACCGGTCATCACCACGGCACGAATCGCGTCGTCATTCTCGGCCAGCCGCAGATTGGCGACAAGTGCCTCGACGAAGGCGACGCTGTAGGGGTTGCGCCGTTCTGGGCAAAGAAAACGGAGAACGGCAACCGGCCCGTCAAGGTCGAGCCGCATCAAATCGCCCATTCCTCTCTCTCCCTTACCGACCTCGCCAGACGGGCGCACGTTTTTCAGCAAAGGCCCGCGGGCCTTCGATGGCGTCCTGGCTGGCATAGACAACCTGATGCAGGCGCTTGCCCTCTTCCAGCCCGCCGGCGCAGCCCAGATTCATAGTTGCGCGCACGCCGCCCTTCGCCGCGAGTACCGAAAGCGGTGCGGCAGTGGCGATCCGACGTGCGAGGCCGCGGGCCCGTTCGCGAACCAGGTCAGGCGTGTCTTCAAGATAATTGGTGAAACCGTAATCGTGCAGCCGCTCGATCGATATGAGATCGCCGGTCAGAACGATTTCCATCAGGATCGGCTGCGGCAGCATCCACAGCGCCGGCGCGACCCAGGGCGAGCCGCGCCCAAGCTTAACTTCGGTGATCCCTACCTTGGTTCCCTTAAGGCCAACCCGCAGATCGCAGTTCAACGCCAGCATCATCCCGCCAGCCATCAGCGAGCCGGTCATCGCGGCAATGATCGGTTTGCGACAGCCGCGCATTGTTTCGTTAAAGGGATCGCGCATTTTGCCCAGGATGTCCTCGCCGTCGGTTCGCGCGATTTCGGCCGCTTCCTTCAGATCGAGCCCGGCGCTGAATATGCCGCAGTCGGCCGAGGTCAAGATCGAAACCCTGACCGTTTCGTCGGCCTCGATCCGCTCCCATGCATCGACCAATCCGTTAGCGGCGGCGACCGACAGCGCGTTCTTGCGTTCGGGCCGATTGATAAACACAGTGGCCACACCAGCGTCGACGGACACTTCGATCGGGCTGCTTTCCATTGTTCGATCCCCTGGAGAATGCCCTTGCATACTGATGGAACGGTTCATGCCTGCGGGTCAGAGTGACCCGCAGGCGCGCCGTCAAGTTACTTGACAGTGAATTTAGACGAGCTTTCCTTGATCACCTTCCATACCACGTCAGTATAGTCAGCGCTCCAATCCGTAAGCGGCACCCAAGTCGAGCCATTCCACTGCTCGACACGGGTTTTTCCGCCTCCGCCATGGTCCTCAGGAGTAACGGTCACCGGGGCCATAAGGCCATTGGCATCGAAGTCCTTAATCGATTCAAAGCCAGTTTTCATGCTTTCGGGGGTTAGCGGCGAGCCGTTCTTCTTGATAGCGAGGCGGGCGGCCTCTATTCCCACCGAATAGATCGCCAAGCCGGTATTGTAATAGACATCGCGGACAAGCGATTCCGGTCCGCTGCCTTTGCCCTTCGCGTAGAAGGTCTCGAGCATGGTCTTGACGAGAGGCACTTGCTGGCCGCCGGCCACGTTGGTGCCACGCAGGATTCCCTTGGCCGCCTGTGCACCGATATTGTTGATATCGACCTCGTTCAGCCAGTTGACCGCCAGATAGCGATCGATCGGAAAGCCGTTGCGCTTCATCTCCTTCGAGGCCACGACGTGACCGCCGGCCAGAATCCAACTGATCACATAATCCGGTTTGTCCCGGCGGATCTGGGTCCAAGCACTTGCTTGGTCGCTTCCGGGAAGCGGCACTGGATAGAGCTTGAGTTCAAAACCCTCCTTCTCAGAGAGTGTCTTCAGGATCTCGATCGGCTCCTGACCGAAAGGATAGTCGAGATAGATGAAGCCAATCTTGGCTTTGCCAAGATTGCCCCCCATCTTCTTCTTAATGAAAGCAACGTCATTGGCGGCCTGCTGCCAGTAGGTTGGACCAACCGGGAAAATCCAGTCGAATACCTTGCCGTCGACCGCGTCGCCCCGGCCGACGAAGGATTGCAGCACGATGTTGCCATCTTTCATGGCGCGTGGCAGAACGGCGTTCGTTACAGGCGTCGAAAGGAAATTGAACAGGAAAACGCCCTCGCGTTTTAGCTGTTCGTAGCATTCGACACCGCGCTGGGGCTCGTTGCCGTGGTCGCGCACGATCACCTCGACTGGATTGCCTGCTATCCCGCCGTTGTCGTTTGTGTATTTGGCAAGATCCTGCGCAGCCTGCGCGACCTGCGGCGAGATGAAGGTGTAAGATTTACTCAGGTCAAAGCAAAGGCCGAAGCGGATCGGCTTTTTGTCCTGTGCAGCGGCCATTTGCGTTGCCAGCCCCAGCACCGCGACCAGTACAGCGGGAATCACTCTATTGAAGATAGTCATGTTGAACCTCCTGTTGCATATCGCTTCCTTATCGATGGCCATTTCGCCGGCCTGGGCATCTAAGCCGCTGATGCGGCCCCCCATCTCCTCGCTTTACTTACCGTCGAACTTCGAGGAGCTCTGCTTCACAACCTTCCAGACAACATCCTGATAGGCCGCGATCCAGTCTGTCTGCGGTACCCATGTGGCCCCGTCCCACATCTCTATGCGCGTGCGACCGCCGCCGCCATGGTCACTCGCCGTCACGGTGATCGGCGCCATGAGACCGTTTGCGTCGAAATTCATGATCGCTTCCAGCCCGGCCTTGTAGGTCTCAGCGGTGATCGGATGGCCATGCAACGAAACCGCCTGACGGGCCGCTTCAAACACGATCGAGTACATCGCAAGGCCGGTGTTATAGAAAACGTCCCGCGTCTTCTCGACCGGGCCACTGCCTTGGCCCTTCTGGTAAAGTTCGGCCACGATCTCCTTGTAGAGTGGAATGTCCTGGCCGCCGACGACATTCGTGCCGCGCTTGATTCCCTTCGCTGCATCCGCGCCGATGTTGGAGATATCCACCTCGTTGAGCCAGTTGACCGAAATGTATTTCTCCACCGGAATGCCGTTGCGCTTCATTTCCTTTGATGCGACCACATGCGCACCGCCGAGCATCCAGCTGATGATGTGGTCGGGTTTGTCCCGGCGCACTTTGGACCAGGCGCTCGCCTGGTCGCTGCCAGGGAGTGGAACCGGATAGAGGATCAGTTCAAACCCTTCCTTCTCCGAAAGCGTCTTGAGAATCTCAATGGGCTCCTGCCCGAAGGGGTAATCGAAGAAGACAAAGCCAACCTTCACATCCGAGAGATTTCCGCCATGCAGTTTCTTGATATAGGCAATGTCGTTGGCTGCCTGGCCCCAATAGGTCGGTCCAACCGGATAGATCCAGCTGAACACTGTGCCGTCAACGGCGTCGCCTCGCCCAACAAGCGATTGCATCAGAATTCGCTTATCCTTCAAGGCGCGCGGTAAGATCGCCAGCGAAACAGGCGTGGAAAGCGTGTCGAAAACGAACACGCCGTCGCGGCTGAGCTTGCTGTAGCATTCGACGCCGCGCTGCGGCTCATTGCCGTGGTCGCGAACGATCACTTCCACCTGCGTCCCACCGATCCCACCTTTCATATTGACGAGGGCGGCAAGATCCAGCGCCGCTTGCGACACCTGCGGCGTAGCGAAGGTGTATGCTTTGCTTAGATCGTAGCAAACGCCAACCCTGAATGGCTTGGGATCTGCCGCCTTGGCAGATGCCGAGAGGAGGCCTGCGGCGAGCAAGGCAAAAGATAATGCCCTTCCAATCGGTCGCATTTTATCCTCCCAGTCTCATTAAATATCGGTCAGCTCAGCCAGCGTTTCCGCCGGCTGTAGTGTTTGATCTCGTGGAAATTGGTGGCGGAGCCTCCTCCGAGGTAGAACTCCTGAATGTCGGAGTTCGACTTGAGCGCTTGCGCCGTGTCGTGCATGACGACGCGGCCATTCTCGATCAAATATCCATCGGACACGATCTCCAATGCCGCCAGGGCATTCTGCTCGACCAGTAAAACCGACAATCCCTGTTCCTTATTGATCCTCCTGATGATGCCGAATATTTCGGTGACCAGGAAAGGGGCCAAGCCGAGACTCGGTTCATCGAGCATCAGAAGACGGGGCTGTGTCATCAGTGCGCGACCGATCGCCAGCATCTGCTGCTCGCCACCTGAGAGATAGCCCGCCTGGGAGTTCTTCCGTTCAGCGAGGCGCGGGAAGTACTCGTAGATCCTCTGCTTTTCGGCTTTCAGCGTGGCCCGGTTCATCGAAACCGGCGCGGCCGCTTCCAGGTTCTCGTCTGGGGTCAGGTGTTCGAAGACACGACGACCTTCGATCACATGGCAAATCCCCATCTCTACGCGCTGCTGCGCTGGCAGACCGGTGATCACCGAGCCGTCGAAGCTGATCTCGCCGCGACTGATGCGACCCCGCTCGACCTTCAGAAGGCCGCTGATTGCCTTCAACGTCGTGCTCTTCCCGGCTCCGTTCGACCCGAGTAGCGCCACCATTCCTCCTCTTGGAACCTGAATGGAAACCCCTTTAATTGCCAGCATGACATTGTCGTAGAGGACCTCGATACTGTTCATCGACAGGATGCTAGCTGCTTCTTTTTCCAGAGCCGGGGTCATCTGCGGCCTACCTCTTCAGTTGATCAAAGGGCCACACCATCAGGTAGTCGCGGATGTTGCCATAGAGCTTGCCGAGACCTAGAGGTTCGACCATCAGAATGATGATGATGAGCGCTCCATAGGTGGCCGTTGGAATGTGGGCCAGCGTTTCGACATTCAGCTGAAGCCCTAGTGCTATCGCGCCTTTCGCCACGATTCCGTTGACGACACCGGGGGCCAGCAGGATGAGCGCTACCCCAAAAAAGGTGCCGATTGTGCTGCCGAGGCCGCCAACGATGACCATCGCCAGAACCTGAATCGACACGGTGACGGAAAACTGCTCGGGTGCGGCTAGAAAGAAGAATGTAGCAACGAGGACCGCTCCGCTAACTCCGCCGATAAAGGAGGAGGTCGCGAAGGCAACAATCTTGTAGTAGAAGCTATTCACTCCGAGAATGGCTGCTGCGTAATCCTTCTCACGAACGGCGACTAGCGCACGACCGAGGCCGGTACGGCGCAGGTTCAACATGAAAACAGTTACCAGAAGGCACCAGGAGAAGGCGATATAGTACAGGCCGATGTCCGACGTGATTGGCTGGCCCAGAAGAGCAAATGTAGGCGCCTGCAGCGAAGCATGCGAGCCGCCCGAGATCGCGGGGGAATGGGTCAGCACCCAATCCATGACAAACTGCATGGCCAGCGTGGTCAAAGCCAGATACAGGCCCTTCACCCGCAGGGCCGCGAAGGCAAACAGGCTGCCGACAACGGAGGCGGAGATTCCACCGATAAGGAGCGCAAACTCCCAGGGGATTCCGAACTTGGCCGCGTGAACGGCCGAATATGCACCCACGGCCATCACCGCCGCATAGCCAAGGTGCAGTTGGCCAGCCCAACCCGTCACTAGGTTGAGGCCGAGCGCCGCTGCCGTCCAGACAAGCCAGGGTAACAAATAGCTGTTGAGGTACAGCGACCCGACAAGGAGCGGTGCTACGAGGCCAAGCGCGAGAAAGAAGAGCGCAAGATTTCTGTCGGCTGGAATCCTGTAGAGCCGACTTTCGGATACGTAGCTGTTATGATGAACCCCGGATAGCCTGTAGAACATCGCGTCAAACCCTTTCGATGTCAGTACGGCCAAACAGGCCATGGGGCCGAAGCATGACGGTGAGGATCAGCACTGCTGCCATGATCAGGTCGCGGCTGCCACCGCCCACGAACGGGTCCAGATAAGCGGACCCTACATTCTCAATGATTCCGAGAATGATCCCCGCGAGCACCGCGCCAAATATGCTGTCCAGGCCCCCAAGGACCGCTACGGTCAGACCTTTGAGCAGCAGGAGCGACAGCGATTGGTCGACGCCCTGGATTTCGCCCCATATGATGCCTGCTGACACCGCAACGATCGAAGCCAGTCCCCACGACAGGCCAACGCCCCGTTCGACGGATATGCCGACGGACCATGAGGCCATGTAATCGTCGGCTATCGCGCGCAGACGGATACCCAGCCGGGTGCGGAAGAATAGGACGAAAACCACAAACAACAGGATGGCCACCGCAGCGCCAAGCAAATGGATGCGGCTGACCAATATGTCGCCTACGAAGAGTGGTTCATAACTCACGCCCAGGTCGACCGACCGGGAGGTGCCCCCCCAGATCGCTAATGTCGTGCCGCGCAGAAAGATGTCGATCCCCAGCGTCATCATGAGGATCATCACGACCGGCCTGCCAGCGAGCCGGCGCAGCGCAACCCGCTCGATCCCCATACCGAAAACGAACATGACGACCGCTGCCAGCGGGATCGCGACCCATAGCGGAAGCCCCATATCGTGAGCCAGGGCCAATACCACGTAGGCTCCCGCCATGGTGAGTCCGCCTTGCGATAGGTTTGGCACGGAAGAGGCCTTGTAGATCAGTACTAGGCCGATCGCGAACAGCGAATAGAGCAACCCGGTGAGAACTCCGTTCACCGCTAGTTCGGCCAGGAGAATCAAATCCATCTAAACCTCCCTTATTGGGAGGGTGCGGTCGACCCTTCCCGTATCGCCCGTTTCGTAAGTCACCACAGCGCTGACATGGACGTGCTTTGAGCCGTCATAAAGTGCCGCAATCACCTTCTCGTAGCGGTCTTCGACCACCTTTCGACGCAGTTTGCGGGTGCGCGTGATCTCACCATCGTCGGGGTCGAATTCCTTGTGCAGGCTAACGAACCTCTTGAGCTGTAGAGGTTTCGGGAGGGTTTTGTTGAGTCGCCGAAAAGCCTCTCGCAGGAGCGTAGCCACTTCTTCTCGCTGCGACAGATCGGCATAGGAAACATAGGGCACTCCATTCACTTCGGCCCAGTGGCCCACGGCATCTATATCGATGCAAACCATCGCCGTCAGCTCGTCGCGGTCGGACCCGATCACCGCAGCGTCTTTAATGTATGGGCTGAACTTCAGCCGGTTCTCGATATAATTGGGTACATAGCGTTCACCGGCTTTTGTGTGCATAACTTCTGAGACGCGGCCGAGCACTACGAGATGACCATCGTCTTCGAGATAGCCGGCATCACCGGTATGCAGCCAGCCATCGATAAGCGTCTCGGCCGAAGCGGCGGGATTTCGATAGTATCCTGCGAAAACGCTGTCCGCCTTCAGGAGAATTTCGCCCTTATCGGCAATTTTCACCTCGACGCCAGGGGCGGGCTTGCCTACGGTGTGGAGGCGCACCTCATCGGGTGCTTGGATCGCGTTGATGGCGCTGTTCTCCGTCTGACCGTAGAGTTGGCGCAGCTTGATCCCGAGCGCTCGATAAAATACGAATGTGTCCTCTCCGATCGCCTCGCCTCCGGTGAAGGCGTTCGTAAGACGACTCATGCCGAACTGATCCTTGATCGGGCCGAAGACGAGCAATTCTCCAAGGAATCGTCCGAGCCACTCGAGAGCGCCGCGGTTCTTGCCGTCGAGCTTCCGCCGCTCGGCAGCGATGGCCCAGTCCATGAAGAAGTGATAGAGGCGCTTCTTCAGCGGCCTGGAATTCTCGATGCCCACTTGAATGGTGGTCAGAATGTTGTCCCAGCTGCGCGGCGCGGCCAGGTAGAAAGTCGGTGCGATTTCGCGCAGATCCCGCAGCACAGTTTCTTGTCGTTCGGGCACATTGACGGTAAAGCGCAACAAAAGCGCGGCGGCTACCGAGATTGCGTAATCGCCTACCCAGGCCATCGGAAGATAGGCCAAAATCTCCTCTTCGAAATCGAAGGCGCCGGCGGCATGGCCGTTCCGTGCCGCCGCTAGGACGTTCTTCTGGCTCAGCACAACGCCCTTGGGCTTGCCAGTCGTGCCCGACGAATGCAGGAACACCGCCGGATCGTCGGGCTTCGCTCGACCAATCAGGTCCTCGCGCAAACCCGGCTCACCATTGAAACGGCGGCTGCCGATCTCGATGAGATCTTCCCAGGACATGAGCCCGGGTAGCTCGGAAAAGCCGAGGCCACGGGCATCGTCATAGACGATGTGTTTCAACTGCGTGGCTCCGGCACTACGCAGTTCCAAGATCTTGTCCACCTGCTCCTGGTCCTCGGCAAGAGCGGCCACGACGCTCGTCTCGTCCACGAAAAGCTGGAGCTCTTCCAGCGTGGTGCCCGGAAAGGCCGGCATTGCGTGGACCCCGAGCATGGCCAGTGCCAGCATACCGCAATAGAGGCGAACGCGATTATCGCCGAGAATGAGCACCGCGTCACCCCGCTTCAAGCCGAGCCCATCTAGACCGGCCGCGCAGGTCAGCACTTCTTCGGCATATTGAGACCAGGTGGTTGCCTTCCAGATCCCGCGCTCTTTTTCGCGCAACGCGATGTCGTTGGGGTGCTCGGACGCATTCCTCATTAAAACCGAAGCAATGGTTTCTCCCGCGATCGTCCGGCTTTTTGAGTTCTCAGCCATGCGCGCCCCCGATATACGCGTCAACGACACGGGGATCCTTGACGACCTCCTTGGGAAGCCCACTGGCGATCATCTCGCCATAATTGAGCGCCAGCATCCGGTCACAGATTCCGGTAATGACATCCATGTGGTGTTCGATCAGCAGGACGCTGATGCCCCGTTCGGCTCTCGCATCGAGAATAAAACGGGCCATGTACCCCTTCTCCTCCTGGTTCATGCCCGCCATGGGCTCGTCGAGAATGAGAAGATGAGGTTCGGCGACCAGCGCTCGCGCGAGTTCCACCCGCTTCTTGAGACCGATCGGGATGCCATCCACGAGTTCGTTGCGGATGCTCTCCAGTTGGAGGAACTCGATCACTTCCTCGACGACTTCCCGATTCCTCATCTCTTCTGGTCGCGCCAACCACCAGTACAGTGCGGTGGGAAAAACACCGGGCTTCATGTGGATGTGACGCCCCAAAAGAATATTCTCAAGAACGCTCATGCCGTTGAACAGAGCGAGGTTCTGGAAAGTTCGGGCAACCCCAAGCGTAGCAACCTTGTGAGGCGCGGTGCCTGTGATGTCCTTGCCATCGAGATATATCGAGCCTTTGTTCGGTGGATAGAATCCGGTGATCGCATTGGTCACCGTCGTCTTTCCGCTCCCGTTTGGGCCGACAAGTCCGAATATCTCGCCTCTGCGAATACTGAGGTCAACACCGGTAACGGCAACGATACCGCCGAACCGACGTTCGATCCCGCAGCACTCCAATACAGGAGGTACTTTGGCGTCTGCTTGACGCCGGTTGTAATTGTTATCCATTTCTTTCATATCGCCGTCGAAGCTCTTGTTAGTATCACGCGACACGGAAATAGTCGGGCCGACCTGTCGGCCAGGGGTCGCCCCATAGCTGCTGGCCCCCGTCCACCGTCAACACTTCGCCAGTAATGAACTTGCCGGAGGGCGCAGCCAAATAGACCACTGCTTCGGCGACATCCCATTCGTCGCCGGCGTGGCGCATCGGGTTCGACTCCTCAAATGTCGCAGCCCCCTCCCTGGGATATCGCGCGAACCCGGTGCTTTCACAGCATCCCGGCGCCACGCAGTTGACACGAATGGTGTGCGGCGCCCACTCAACAGCCACCGATTTCGACAGGTAGATGACGCCCGCGCGCGCGGCGCAGCTATGTGCGATACCGGGCATCCCGCGCCAGATATCGGCGACAATGCTCACGATGGCGCCAGGGCGCCCGGCTTTGACCCAGTTCCGAGCCGCGGACTGCATCATCCACCAGGTCCCATTGAGGTTTGTATCGATAACGGCGTTCCAGCCCTTCGGCGTGTAGTCAAGGGCGGGCTGCGGAAACTGTCCGCCGGCATTGTTCACCAGAATGTCGAACCCGCCGAACTGATCGCTCACAGTATCGATGAAATTCTGCACCTGCTCGGGGTTCCGGATCGTCATGGGATGAGCGAGCACCTGCCCGCCAAAGCCACGCAGGAATTTCGCGGCTTCTGCGAGCTTTTCCTCATTCCGTCCGTTGATGGCAAGATTGGCCCCGAGACGTGCGAATAAGGTGGCGATTGCCAGACCCAGACCGCCCCCCGCGCCGGTCACGACAATGGTTTTTCCCGAAAACAACCCGTTGGCAAACACCGTTTGGTGATTGCGCAGTCGTTCACGGGAAAACCCGTAACCGGCTTCCGGCATGATGCCCCTCCCAAATGCGGACCGGACTGTTGTCCTTGATCTGGCCGAACCTAACGCATGTTAGAAAAACAAGCAACCCCCAATTACAAACGGCCTCGCTCCGGGGTTTTAGGTTTCGTGGACGAAAGGCGGCCATTGTATGATGGCCGCGATTGAGACGGAGACGAGGAAAGAATCCGCCGATTTGTCGTATCAGGTGGCGACGCGGCGCCAGTTCTTCAGCTTGTTGAACATGCGTTCGATGCTGTTGTGCTCTTTGGCGGTCTCGCGGTCGAGGTCGACAGACTGCCTGCGATTGCGGCCTGCCGGAATCACCGGCTCGATCCCGGCTTTGTGCAGTTCCACGCGGATCGCATCGCTGTCGTATCCCTTGTCGCCACCGCGCGCTTGGATGCGGTCGTCGATCATCCGCAGCAGCGTCATAAAACCCTGCGTATCGTGCGCCTGGCCCGGCGTGAGCGCGAAGCCGAACGGGCAGCCGGGCGTCGCAGCGGACGTGGATTTTGGTCGAGAAGCCACTGCGAGAGCGGCCAAGCGCTTCCTGATTTTGAGTCCCCTTTTTATACCGACCGCGCAGTGATGTGCCCGGATCACGGTGCTGTCCACCCTGTCAGCACGTCGGTCCCGGCTCGCCAGGTCGGTCCGCTTTTCCAGGATGACATCGAACACCCCGGTTATCACCCAGCGGCGGAAGCGACAGAACACACTGTTCCATTTGCTGTACTCATCCGGCAGGGGTCGCCAATGCGAACCGGTCCGGGCCACCCACAGGATGCCCTCGAAAAGCGCTCCAGATATCGGCCCATCCAGTCCGCCGCCGCGCCCGGTCATCAGAATTTTGCGTCCCATGCGGGGCGTGCGCTCGAAGACGCTGACGGCGATGCCGGCGCCGGCGATCAGCTCGGCGGCCATCAGACCGGCCGGGCCGCCGCCGATGATGGCAACATGGCGATCGTTCAGGATTGTGACGATCATGACGTCCGGACAGGGCAGAAAGCGGGAGGGTTATCGCATGGATGACCCTCCGGTGCACCAGCCGGGAAAAACCCGTGTTGCGGCTTAATCCTGCGAGATCACGCCAGCCGCCCTCAGCCGGGCAATGCAGTCCGGCGCGATGTCGAATTCAGACAGCACTTCCGCCGTATGTTCGCCCAGCCGGGGTGCCGGCCGCCGACGTTCGGGCTGCGAATGCGACCATTCGGTGGAAATGCCGGACTCGTAGAGCATGCCCTCGGAGGGATGCTCGTAGCGGCGCACGAAGCCGGTGGCGACTAGATGCTCGTCGGTCAGCAGATCGTCGATGGAATTCATCCGCGCCGCCGGAATGTCGGCATCTTGGAACAGCGCCAGCCATTCGGCCGTAGTGCGGGTCTCGATCAGCTTCACCAGATAGCCGTAGACCTCGTCGATATGTTCAAGCCGCGCGCCCTGCGACGAGAAACGGGCATCGGCGGAGAACTTCCCTGGCTCGCCGACGGCATCGAACAGGCTGCGCCACTGCTTGTCGTTATAGACCATGACGCAGATATAGCCGTCGCTGGTTCGGTAGGGCCGGCGTTCGGCCGACAGGCTGCGCTTGTAGCCGGCCGTGCCGAGCGGCGGATCGAACAGGCGGCCGGAGAGATGCTCGCCCATGGTGATCGAGGCGAGCCCTTCGAACATCGGCACGTCGATGCGCTGGCCTTCGCCGGTGCGCTCGCGGTGATACAGCGCACTGGTGATGGCATTGGCCACCTGCAGGCCGATGATGCGGTCGGCCAGGATCATCGGGGCATAGCGCGGCAGATCGGCGCCGCCCTGCTGCACCAGCCAGGGAATGCCGGCCATGCCCTGGATCAGGTCGTCATAAGCCGGTCGCGCCGCATAGGGGCCGCGCTGGCTGAACCCCATGGCGCCGGCATAGATGATCTTAGGATTGACGGCGCGGATCTCGTCATAGCCAAGACCCAGCCGGCTCATCGCCTGCGGGCGGATGTTGTAGACCAGCACATCGGCGCGCGTGGCCATATGCAGCAGTGTGGCACGGCCTTCCGCCAGCTTGAGGTCTATGACGGCGGAGCGCTTGCTGCTGTTGGTGCTGAGATAAAGATGCCCCATGCGCGGATTGCGCATGGGGCCGGCTAGCCGCATCACATCGCCATCGGGCGGTTCGATCTTGATCACATCGGCGCCATAGTCGCCCAGGATCTGGGTGGCATAGGGGCCCATGACCACGCTGGTCAGGTCGAGGACGCGGATACCCTGTAGCGGACCACTCAAGCGTTATTCCTTCTCGATCTTCGCCGCTTCGATGACCTTGCCCCATTTCTGGTAATCGGTCTTCACGAAATCGGCGAACGCCTTTGGCGGCAGGGTCCATTTGTCATAGGACTGGGTGCGCAGGCGCGCCTCGATCTCCGGCGAGTTCATCGCCTTCACCACGGCGGCGTGCAGCCGGCCGGCGATATCGTCCGGCAGATTCGGCGGCGCGAAGATGCCGAACCAGAGGTCGTTGCCGGCCTGCTCATAGCCCTGCACGCCGGCCTCGCTCATGGTCGGGATATTCGGCGCATAGGGACTGCGCTTCGAGCTGGTGACGGCGAGCGCCCGCACCTTGCCGCTTTCGATTTGCGGCATGGCGGTGACCAGAATATCGAACATGAAGGTCACGTGGCCGGCGATCAGGTCGATCATGGCCGGGCCGCTGCCGCGATAGGGCACATGCACCATCGGCGCATTGGTGATGACCCTCAGCAGTTCCGCCGAAAGCTGGTTCGATGTGCCCTTGCCGCCCGAGGCGAAGGTCACGGTGGTCGGATTGGACTTGGCATAGGCCACCAGTTCGCCCACGGTCTTGACTGGCACGTTGCTGTTGACGACCAGCACATTGACATAGGAGACGATCGGGCTGATCGGCGTGAAGTCCTTGGTCACGTCATAGGGGATGGCGAGCTGGATATGCGGATTGACCGCATGGGTGCCGGTGCCGCCCAGGCCGATGGTGTAACCGTCCGGCGCCGCTTTGACCACCGCCATCATGGCGATGTTGCCGCCGGCGCCGGTGCGGTTCTCGATGACCACCGGCACGCCGAGCTCGTCGGAGAGCTTCGGTGCGATCGCACGCACCAGCGCATCCGACGGTCCGCCGGCCGCATAGGGCAGGATCCAGTGGATCGGCTTGTCCGGCCATTTCTGCGCCTGGACGGGCAGGGCCATCAGGGCCGCGCAGGCGGCTATGCACAAACTCAGTATTTTCATTGTTTCCTCCCGGGTTTCTGCCTTACACGGCAGCGCTTCAACTTGCCTGCTTCAACATCTCCTTGGCGATGACCAGTTGCTGGATCTGGCTGGTGCCTTCAAAAATCCTCAGAAGCCGTGCATCCCGGAACAGACGCTCGACCGGATATTCCTTGATGTAGCCGTAGCCGCCATGGATCTGCAGCACGCGGTCGGCGATGCGGCCGAGCGCTTCGGTGGCGAAATACTTGCAGCAGGCGGATTCCTTGGAGACATGGCGGCCGGCGCTGTATTCCGTCGCCACCTTCTCCACCATGGCCCGTGCTGCCAGCGCTTCTGCCGCGCAGTCGGCCAGCATGGCCTGGATCAACTGGAACTGGCCGATGGTCCTGCCGAACTGCTTGCGCTCGCCGGCATAACGCACGCCCTCATGGATCAGGCGCTCGCACATGCCGACGGCCACGGCGGACATATGCAGACGGGCATGGTCCAGAGACTGCATGGCGGCGATGAAGCCGGTGCCTTCGCTGCCGCCCAGCAGGCTGGAGGCCGGCACGCGCACATCCTCGAAGATCACATCGGCGGTATGCGAACCGCGGAAACCCATCTTGCGATAGGGCTTGGCGACGGTGATGCCGGGCGTGCCGCGCTCGACCAGGAAGGCGGAGATGCCGCGGGATCTCGTTTCGGCCGGCGCGGTGCGGGCAAAGACGGTGAAGATGCCGGCATGCGGCGAATTGGTGGTGAAACGCTTGGTGCCGTTGATGATGTAATGGTCGCCGTCGCGCACCGCCTTGGTGGTCAGGGCCGCGGCATCCGATCCGGCATCGGGCTCGGTCAGGCAGAAGGAGGCGATCAGATCGCCTTTGGCTATGCGCGGCAGATAGCGCCGCCGCTGTTCCTCCGTGCCATGCGAGATGATGCCCAGCGTGCCGACGCCGTTGCTGGTGCCAAAGTAAGAGCGGAAGACCGGCGAAGCATAGGCGACCTCGAAGACGATGCTGACTTCTTCGAACAGCGACAGGCCCAGTCCGCCATATTCCTCCGGGATGGTCATGCCGAAGAGGCCGAGCGATTTGAGCTGCTGGATGATCGGCTCCGGAATCCTGTCATGCTCCTCGACATCTTCTTCCGCCGGAATCAGATCGTCGCGCACGAAGCGCCGTACAGTTTGTTTTAAGAGTTCAAGCGTTTCCAACCGATCAGACATTTCTTCCCTTTACTTGCACTATTTCGGAACCAGTTTCTCATCCTTGCCAAGGCTGCGCGCCAAGGCGGATTCGATGTAATGACGATGCAGCCGCTTCAGATGCCGCTCCATTTCCGTCACGGCGGCATCGGCATCGCGCGCTTTCATATGCTGCAGCAGCCGCGTGCGGGAGCGGATCACATCCATGGCCATGACCGAGCCGATCTGGATGACGAAGGCCTGCAGCACGTCCATCAGTGCCTTCATCATCATGACCAGCACCGGATTGTCGGTGGCCTTGGCCAGCAGGATGTGGAATTCGATATTGACCTGGGTCTTCTCGACCATCTTGCCGGCCTTGGTCAGCGCGGCGGCCTGGGCGACATTCTCTTCCATATGGGCCAGGGCTGCGGCATCGGCGCTCAGGCAGGCTTCGCGTACCACCACGGCCTCGATCCACAGCCGGGCCTCGGTGAGCTGCGTCAGCGATATATCGCCGACTTGGAACATGTCGCGCACCACGCTGGCCACCGCATAATGCTGGGCATCGGTGACGAAGGCGCCGCCCTTGGAGCCTTTTTTCAGCCGCACGACGCCACGGCTTTCCAAGTTGCGTAGCGCCTCGCGCACGGCATGGCGGCTGATCTGGAAATGGGCGGCCAGGTCGCGCTCGTTCGGCAGTCGGTCGCCCACCCGCAATGCGCCGCTCTGCATCTGGGCGTGGATCTGGTCCGCGACGACTTCGAACACCCGCCGGGTCTTAACCGGGGCGAAGTCCTTGGTCGGGGCTTCCACTATTGGTCCAATCATTGTGCCATCCTACGAAGAGTGAAACACTAGCGCAAGCGCGATCTGCGCCAGCATTGAAAACAATGGAAATACTACAGGATATCAGGGGTTAATGTGAGGTTCCGCCCGGCGGAAGTGGCAGAGGCGTGTCATATACCATAATATGCGGCACGCCTCTGGGTGATCTGGGCAGGGAGGACGGGTATTTTAGCGGCGCGGCATAGAATTTTGCCGTGCCGGTCGTGCCATGGCTGCGCGTTTCGGTGCTGGCCGTAATGAGTTGCATCTGCCGTACTTCACCCGTTTCATCGCTTCAGCCATCACGCCGGTCTCCGGAGGCCCACTGATAGACGAAGTCATTGTGAACGGCGCGGCCAGCCGCTCGTCGATATACTTGTCGGCCGCTGCGCGCGTCGGGGCCTGCTTCTGCTTCGCCAGTGTGCCGCTAGCCGGTGGCGAAGATCAGGTTGGCGATCTCCGTGACTTCGGCTGGCTGGTGTAATTGCCGTCATATAGTCCGGATCGTTTTTCACCGTTTCGGCCAGCAGGCGGGGCATCATCCAGTTGCGGCTCGACATCTCGGTCGGCTGCGATGCCATCGGCACCAGCACATCCATCATGTCCAGGTATTTCACGCCCTAGTGGATTGGTTCCAACGTTTGGAACCCTCGGTTTCGGCCCATCCTGCCCGTAGCCCGCAATATGACCAGATCGGCGTTCCATTCATTTAGAACCTCCGGCCCAATCCCCGCCCGGTCGAGCACGCTGGAGCGGAAATTCTCCACCAGAACATCAGCATTTTCAATCAGCTTTGCGAGGACCTCGCGCCCCGCGTTGGTTTTCCAGTCGAGCGTGAGAATTCGTTTGTTCCGGGCAAGCGTCTTCCAACAGACACCAATCCCGTCCCGCCCCTTAGGCCCCAGATCGCGCAACATATCGCCTCGGTCGGGGGCTTCGACCTTGATCACCTCGGCACCGAAATCCGAGAGAAGTGCTGCTGCCAGCGGCCCCACGATCACATCGCCAAGTTCAACGATCCGCACATCACATAGCGGCATCGCCATGGCTGATCCTCCCCGACTATTCACGACTGCCAGAGTTTATTCTAACATTTGTTAGATTGACAAAAAGGGGTCTGAGCGAAGGCCGCACGAAGAATCGCCAAGCGGGCATGTAGCACCGCGCGTTTCCTCCACGGGTCAGTTCGCCGGCAAGATGAAGCCCTTGTGCCAGCATTCGGTCACATGGTCACGAGCCGAAAGCCGTTCTCCTTGGCGAACATCGCTTACGATGTCCACGTCGCTCGCGAGCAAGAAGAAGCAACTCGTTATTTCTTACTGGTCTCTTTTCCCGAGACATGGCCGAATCGTGGAAGGATCACGGATCCGGCAATATAGAGCAGACCGGCAATCGTCGATTTGAGCAGGTCACCCAACAGAAATGGATATAACCCGGTCGAGAGAAGACCCTCGCCATAGCCGGTGAAAACACCCAGCCACGCAAGCCCTGGAACGTAGATCATCACACTTGCGGCAATGGCAATGGTGACAGCCCCAAAGATTGACTTCGCATATCCTCTTCTTGCCAGCCATCCCGCCACATAGGCCGATATCGCAAAGCCCGCAAGATAGCCGCCCGTCGGGCCGGCAACATATGCCAGCCCTGAAGGCGTCGGCGGTGTGCCCGCGAAGACCGGAAAGCCCGCCAGCCCCTGCAGGATATAGGCAATGACCACGCCGGAACCGCGGACAGGCCCGAGGAACAGGCCAAGCGCGACAACGACCAGGGTCTGCGTCGTCATCGGAACCGGATAGTAAGGAACCTGTACTTTCGCTGATGCCGTCAGAAGCATCGTACCAGCAAGCAGTATAAGTGCCTCGCCGAACAACGTCGCGAAGGCATTGCGCTCCAAGAATGCCCTTTTGATGTACATCCTTTCCGCTCCAGTCATGCGTTTGGTTGGCATTTTTATAGATCTTTTCAGCAGTGGGACTCAACATTCCCATTCACATGCGTTTGGCGACTTCCTCCAGCATCACCTCGGTCGCCCCTCCGCCGATTGCCTGCACCCGAGCATCCCGCGACATGCGCTCGACCGGATTTTCGCGCATGTAACCCATGCCGCCCTGGAACTGGACGCAATCGTAGAGCACGCTGTTGACCAGTTCGCCGCAATACGCCTTCACCATCGAGACCTCGCGGACGCAGTCAACACCAGCGGCGTCGAGGCGCGTCGCGTGGTACACGAGCTGCCGACCCGCCTCGATCCGCGTCAGGCAGCCCGCAAGTCGCTGGCGAACGGCTTGGTTGTTCCATAACACGCCGCCAAATGCGCTGCGCTGCTTGACATAGGCTATGGTCATGTCGAGCGCAGTCTGCGCCTCGGCGCAGGCCAGCGCGCCCAGAACGATGCGTTCGTTCTGGAAGTTTTTCATCACCGCATAGAAGCCCCTGTTGACTTCGCCAAGCACGTTCTCAGCCGGCACCCGCACCTCGTCGAAAATCAGCTCAGCTGTGTCGGAGCAGAGCCAGCCGGTCTTGCTCAACGCGCGGCCCACCGAAAGGCCCTTTGTCCCCTTCTCGACCGCGAAGATAGTGATCCCGCGCGAGCCCTTGGCGTCAGAATCGGTCCTGGCGGCGACGAAGTAGAGATCGGCATGGACGCCGTTAGTAATGAACATCTTAGTGCCGTTCAGCTTCCAGTCGGAGCCATCCCGTGTTGCGCGGGTGCGCATGCCGGCCACATCCGAGCCAGCGCCAGGTTCGGTCACGGCGACGGCAGTGATCGTCTCGCCCGAGGTGATGGCAGGCATCCAGCGCGCCTTCTGCTCGGGTGTACCGGCGTTCTCCAGATGCGGCGAGGCCATGTCGGTATGCACCAGCACCGTGGCTGAAAAACCACCGAAGGTGGACCGGCCGACTTCCTCGGCCAGCATCACACTCGACGTGACGCCCAGTCCGGCGCCGCCATACTGTTCGTCATAGCGCATGCCGAGAAACCCGAGCGCGCCCATTTTACGCAGCACCTCGCGGGGTACCACGCCCTTCTCTTCCCAGGCTTCGCCCATGGGCTTCACCTCGGCCTCAATGAAGCGCCGCAGCTGGGCTCGGATTATTCGAATATCCTCGCCGAACGGGCCTGTGGCCGCGTCGATGGTCTCGTGTCTGGTCATGTCCTGTCCTCCGGATCGAGTCTCATCAGGGGTGCGCCGCCGGCTACCGTGTCGCCCGGCGCGCAGTAGATTTCGGCCACCAAGCCCGCGACCGGCGCGGACAGACTCTGCAAGAGTTTCATTGCCTCCAGCACAACGAGCGTTTCACCCTTGCTCACCTGCTCGCCCGGCGCCACGCGAACCTCGACCACCGCGCCGGGCATTGGGGCGGTAAGCGTGTCGGCGCCGCTGGCGGCGCCCGAAGCACGCTGCAGGTGCCGGCCCTTGAGCGTACAAAGCGACACGATCACCATGCCATCTGGCGCAGAAACATGCACCTGCCATCGCTCGCCGTGCCGCAGAACGTGCACGCGGCGAGCGAAGGGTGCTTCGTTCATCCAACCTGTCAGGCTTTCTGCGGACAGGCGCGCGCCTTCGACGCCAAGATCGGGACCGTCGGGCAATATCACCTTGACGCGCGCGCCCCGCCCCACGACCCTGATCGGCGCATCGGCGTCATCGCTCCAGTAGCAGGCTGCGCCCGGCTGCCCCGCAGCCTCCGTTAGCCGCCAAGCGCCAAGACTGTGCCAAGGAGTATTCGGCATGGGCGAAAGGTGCAGATGCAGGCAGAGCGCGGCCAGGGCGCGGGATTCGCCGTCGGGTACGGGGGCGGTCCAGCCGCACGGGAACATCTCGGCCAGCCCCCCGGTGTGGTGGTTCAGGGAGGCAAAGTCAGAATGGGTGAGAAGCGCCCGTTGATACGCGAGATTGACGCGGACTCCGCCCACTGCGAAGGAATCGAGGGCCTTGACCGTCCTCCGGATGGCCTCTGCGCGACCCGGGGCATGGACGATGAGTTTGGCGAGCATCGAATCGTAGAAATGCCCCACCACCGACCCTTCTTCCACTCCGCTGTCGAGCCGCACAGTTCGCGGTGGCGCCCATAACGTGATCGTGCCGGTTTCGGGGCGGAAATTCTCGGCCGGGTTCTCCGCAGCGACGCGGACCTCTATGGCGTGGCCACCAAGCGTAACGTCCTCCTGCGCAAACCCCAGTGCCTCGCCACGCGCGATGCGCAACTGCCACTCAACCAGGTCGATACCGGTGATGGCTTCGGTCACGGGATGCTCTACCTGAAGTCTGGTGTTCATCTCCAAGAAATAGAATTCGGCCCGCGCGGGATCGTACAGATATTCCACCGTTCCCGCCGAGCGGTAGCAAATGGCCCGCGCCAGTTGGACGGCAGCGCCATGCATGGCTGAGCGCAAAGCGTCGGGGATGCCTGGGGCGGGCGCTTCCTCGATCAGCTTCTGATGGTTGCGCTGAAGCGAACAGTCGCGATCGCCCAAATGCAGCACATTGCCATACGCGTCGCCCAGGACCTGCACCTCGATGTGGCGCACGCGCGGTGCATAGCGCTCCAAGAATATGGCCGGATCGCCAAAGACGCTTTTTGCCTCGGCTCGTGCTGAGGCGATGGCCTCGCCTGCCGCACGCATACTGGTGACGAGCCGCATTCCCCGCCCGCCGCCGCCGGCGCTGGCCTTGACCATGAAGGGCACGCCGAGCGTCTGTGCCTCCATGAAAAGCCGGTCATCGGACTGGTCCGCGCCGCTGTAGCCAGGCAGCACCGGTACGCCGGCCGCCTGGGCTGCGGCCTTGGCGTCTATCTTCGAGCCCATGCGCGCGATCGCCTGGGGTGAAGGTCCAATGAACGCCAATCCCGCTTCTTCCACGCGCGTCGCGAATTCGGCGTTTTCGGACAGGAAGCCGTAGCCTGGGTGAATCGCGGCCGCGCCGGTGCCCCGCGCCGCCCCAAGGATAGCGTCGATGTTCAGATAGCTTTCCGCTGCGGCAGCCGGACCGATGCAAACGGCGTGATCGGCCTCGGCCACGAAGGGCGCGTCTCGGTCAACTTCGGAGAAAACAGCCACGCTTTCCAGCCCCAGCTTCCGGCAGGCGCGCTGGATCCGGCGGGCGATCTCGCCCCGGTTGGCGATAAGGACGCGGGCGAAGCTCAAGTCACCCGCCATGAGGGCGTACCCTTGTTCAGGAAGCTATTGATCCCCTCAATGCCTTCTTCGGTTTCCCAAGCGTCGGCCAAGCGGTCCGCGGTATAGATCATGCTGTCTTCGATCCCATGGCCTGCTACATAGGCGATCAGCCGCTTGGTATCGGCAACTGCTCCGGGCGCGGCCTGCAGATGGGCGCTGACAACGCGTTCCACCGCAGCGTCCAGCGCATCCGGCGCGGCCACCTCCGTCAGCAATCCGATCCGCTCGGCCCGCTCGGTGCCGAACAGTGCACCGGAGAGCATCGTCTCGCGTGATGCAGCCTCGCCGATGCGCGCCACCACGTAAGGCGAGATGTTGGCGGGCAGGAGGCCGAGCCGCACCTCAGTCAGGCCGAACGTTGCGCCTTCGGCGCCGATGGCGTAGTCGCACACCGATATCAGGCCTACGCCGCCGCCATAGGCCGCCCCGTTGATTCTTCCGATCAGCGGCTTGGGCAATGTGTCGAGCCGGCGCAAGAGCCGAGCGAGCGTAGCACTCTGTTCCACCCGTTCCGCGCGGCTCTTTTGCACGTTCGAGGCGAACCAGTTGAAGTCGCCCCCAGCGCAGAAGCTCTTGCCGGCGCCGGTCAGCACCACGAGGCGCACCGCCTTGTCCTCAGCAAGCGCCGCCGCCGTTGCGCCGAGTTCCGAGATCAGCGCCGCGTTGAGCGAGTTGTGCTTGTCGGGACGATTGAGGATGACGGTGGCGACGCCGCGTGAGTCCACGTCGACCTGCAACGTTTCATGGCGATCATAAACCATTGTCTGTCCTTACATTCTGAAAACGGGTGTATGACGCCCCGTATCCGGAACCGAGGTCACTATCGCCAGGCACAGGCCCAGGATGTCGCGGGTCTGGCCAGGCTCGATCAGGCCGTCGTCCCACAGCCTCGAGGTCGCGTAATAGGGGTCGGACTGTTTGGCATATTGCGCACGCACCTCGGCCTCGATCCGTGCCAGATCGGCCTGCATATTAGCAGGGTCTCCGCCCTTCCCGCGCCGCAGCTCCAACATGACATTCGAGGCAATGTCGGCCGACATGGTTGCCAACTCCGCTGTGGGCCAGGCGAAGAGAAAGCATGGCGCGAACCCTCGGCCGCACATGCCGTAGTTGCCGGCGCCGTAGGAGCCGCCCACAATTACCGACAGCCGGGGCACCTTAGCCACGGACATGGCGTAGACCAGCTTGGCGCTATTCTTGGCGATGCCGCCGCGCTCGGCCTCGGTGCCGACCATGAAGCCGGAAATGTTGTGCAGGAATAGAAGCGGAATGTCGCGCTGGTCGCACATCGACACGAACTGCGCACCTTTCAGCGAGCTGTCGGAGAGCAGCGCGCCGTTGTTGCCGAGGATTCCGACGCGATAGCCGTGGATGCGGGCGGTTCCGCAGACGAGCGTCTCGCCCCAGCTCGGCTTGAATTCGCGGAACTCGCCTGCGTCGATCATGCGCAGCAGAAGCTCTCGTACATCATAGGGCTGCTTGCGATCGGCGCTGATAATCCCTAACAGCTCTTCGGGATCGTGCAGGGGTGCGGCGGTGGGTATATCCGGCGCCATCGGCCGCGTGAGGCCCAGGCTGGCCACAATGTCGCGCATCAGCGCCAGCGCGTGATATTCGTCTTCAGCCAGATGGTCGCTGACCCCCGAGACGCGGGTATGCATCTCTGCGCCGCCCAGCGTTTCGCCGTCCACCTCCTCATTGATCGCCACCTTGACGATCGAGGGCCCCCCAAGATGGATGCGCGCATTGCCGCGCACCATGATGACCTCGTCCGAGAGCGCCGGAATGTAGGCGCCTCCCGCCGTGCAACCGCCGAACACCGCCGAAATCTGCGGCAGACCGGATGCCGACATGTTGGTCTGGCGGAAGAAAGAATTGCCGAAATGCCGGGCATCGGGGAAGACCCGGTCCTGCTCGGGCAAGTAGGCTCCGCCGCAATCAACGAGGTAAAGACAGGGCAGACGGTTTTCCGCCGCGATCTCCTGCGCACGAATATGCTTCTTAACGGTTTCGTGGTAAAATGAACCACCTTTGACCGTGGCATCGTTGGCGATAACCATACAGGGCAGTCCGTGCACGATGCCAACGCCCGTCACTATCCCGGCGCCGGGCACATCTCCGCCGTATTGTCCGTAGGCCGCCAGCGAAGAAAGCTCCATGAACGCGGTACCGGGATCCACCAGCAGGTCGATTCGTTCGCGGACCAGAAGCTTGCCGCGGCTGCGGTGGCGTTCGACCATGTCGGCGCGACCGCCTGCGGTCGCTACGGCGATCCGCCCACGCAGTGTCTCGACACGCGCTTTTTGTGCTACGTGATTGCACCTGAAGGTTTCCGAGCCGATCAATACGGCCGATGTGAGTTCAACCATGAATTAAGCTTCTCGCTGTTCGAGCATTCCATTGAGAAGGATGTCGGCATATGCCGCGGCCAGCGTCTCGACGCTGCCGCGTTCGGGGTCGAACCATTCCAAGGTTGCATTCAGCGCGCCAATAAGCATCAGACGCAGACGACGGATATCGACGTTGCGCCGCACGGCTCCGACCTTCTGAAGGCGGGTCAGCAAGGCGTCCCACTCGGCCTCGTAGGCCCGGCGCGTAGGCAGATTGGCATCGCGGACGGATTGCGGCACCTGCCCGAAAATCCGCACATTGGCCGATGAGTAGTCACTGACGTCCAACAACGCGCGCAGGTGCGCCCTTATCGCTGCCCGAAGAATGGCGGCAGCGGGGCCGTCGGGATGTGTTAAAACAGCTCGGCGCATCTTCTCGTGGACGGCTAAGATACCCGCATCCAGAATGGCCACGACGATCTCGTCCTTTGAGCCGAAATGATAATAGATGCTCCCTGCCTTGATCCCCGCCGCCTCGGCGATCTTCCTCAGCGATACCGGGCCATAGCCCTGTTCGCGGAAAAGCCGCGCCGCAACATTCAGTATGCCGTCGCGCCCGACTGGGTTGCGAGTGGTAGCGGCTAACACTTTTTTCGCGACCACGGAGGTATCCAGCAGAGGCTCGTTGCATAACTAACATTTGTTAGCTTGGTTCCGCCGAAATGTCAACTATGCTTCAGCGGGTTTCACGCTTTAGGGATCGACCGGTTGCCTACCGCCGGTACCCAGACCCTTAAGGGCTCGCGACCGCATGGGTCAGATGGTGAAGCCACCTCCGCAGATCACGTATTGGCCCGAGATGAAGTTCGATTCGGGCAGGCAGAAAAGATAGACGGCACCAGCCGCCTCTTCGGGCGTGCCGACGCGTCCCAGCGGGATCATCCGCTCCATCTGGCTCAGCAGGTCTGGGTTGACTCCGACTTTGATCTCTCTGTTCCCGACGGTGATCTTGTTTGCGCCGCCGGCGCTGCCCTCGGTCAGACGGGTGCGGATCGGTCCAAAAGCCACGGCGTTTACGTTCACTTTGTAGCGCCCCCATTCCTTCGCCATGGTCCGAGTCAGGCCCAGGATTCCGGCCTTGGCGGCAGAATAGTTGATCTGGCCGGCATTGCCTCCGGTGCCGGCAATCGAAGAGATGTTCACTACTTTTCGGAATACCTCCTTACCGGCAGCAGCCTCTTCCTTGGCCCTGGCTGCGATCACCGGCTGTGCAGCGCGCAGGATCTTGAATGGGGCGGTCAGGTGCACGTCAATGATCGCCTGCCACTGCTCGTCTGTCATCTTCTGGACCACACTGTCCCAAGTGTAGCCCGCGTTATTCACGATGATGTCGAGCCCACCGAAGCTGTCGACTCCGGTCTGCACGAAACGTTCAGCGAAGCCCGTCTCTGTCACGCTGCCCGCGCAAACAACCGCCCGGCCACCGCTGGCGCGGATTGCGTCAGCGGTTTCGCTGGCCGGGTCGACGTCAAGATCGTTCACCACGACCCGCGCGCCTTCCGACGCCAGCTTCAGCGCGATCTCGCGCCCGATGCCACGGCCCGAACCCGAAACCAGAGCCACGCGGCCTTCAAGTTTCCCCGCCATGTCGTCTCCTCCGTTCGCCCGCCTCAGGCTTTCTCGTAAAGGGTTACCACACAAGCACCACCCAGTCCCAGATTGTGTTGAAGCGCCAGACGTGCGCCCTCGACTTGGCGCGCCCCGCTCGTTCCACGCAACTGCTGCACGAGTTCCGCACACTGCGCCAGGCCTGTCGCACCCAGCGGATGGCCCTTTGAGAGAAGCCCGCCTGAGGGGTTGGTGACATACTTGCCGCCATAGGTGTTATCGCCATCCTCAACGAGCTTCGCCGCCTCGCCGCGATTGCAGAGCCCAAGCGCCTCATATGTAATGAGCTCGTTGTGGGCGAAACAATCGTGCAGCTCGATTACATCCAGATCGCCGGGGCCGAAGCCGGCTGCCTCGTAGACCTGTTCAGCGGCCCGCCGCGCCATAGACCAACCGACGACCTCCCGCATGTCATGGGCGCTGAAGGTTTCGGGGCCGTCGGTCGTCATTGCCTGTGCGGCGATTCGCACAGATCTGTCGAGGCCGTTCTTTTCCGCAAATTCCTTCGAGCAGATTATCGCGGCCGCCGCGCCGCAGGTGGGCGGGCAGGCCATCAGCTTCGTCATGACGCCCGGCCAGACCACTTGCGCCTGCAGTACCTCTTCGGGCGTCACCTCCTGACGAAACAGCGCAACCGGGTTCTTCGCCGCGTGACGGCTGGCCTTGGCACGGATCCTGGCAAAGGTCTCAAGTGTTGTCCCGAATTCATCCATATGTGCCTTGCCCGCACCCCCGAAATACCGCAGCGCGAGGGGTACCTCAGCATTTCCGACTAGCCTGTCGGTCTCCGCGTCGAACGACACGAAAGGGCTGACGCGGTCGGTGAACATCGCGCCGATCGCGCCGGGCTTCATCTGCTCGAAGCCCACAGCGAGAGCACAATCGACAGCGCCGCTTTCCACCGCTTGGCGCGCGAGGAATAGTGCAGTCGAGCCTGTCGAGCAGTTGTTATTGACGTTGACCACCGGGATGCCGGTCATCCCCACTTGGTATAGCGCGCGCTGGCCGCAGGTACTGTCGCCGTAGACATAACCTGCGTAGGCCTGCTGTACCTTGTTATAGTCGAGGCCCGCGTCTTCCAGCGCGATGCGCGTGGCTGTACCGGCCATCACGTCGTAGCTCTCAGACTTCCCGGGCTTCTGAAACGGCACCATTCCGACACCTACGACATAGGCGTTGTCTTTCATTTAACGTTCTCCCATAATTGATTGTCGGGCTGAGCAACAATTTCCAGCAACGGAAGCGAGAGACAGCTTCCTTCGGCGTTCCGGGGCCTTTGCGGTCGCACCGTTACATCCTGAAAACGCCGTAATGAGGATCGCCGATCGGGGCGTTGAGGGCCGCAGAGATCGATATCGCCAAAGCGTTTCGGGTATCGACTGGATCGAGAATGCCGTCATCCCATATCTCTGAGGTCGAGGTATAGGCCTCTACGTCGCGCTTGTAGCGCTCCAGCACCGGGTCTCGGATCGCGGCGATCTCCGCGTCGGTGAGTTCTTTGCCCTCTCGCTGCAACTGGCGAATCTTCACGTCAGCCATAGTATTGGCCGCCTGTTCGGCGCCCATGACGCCGATCTCCGCCTGCGGCCACATGAACAGCGTCCGCCCGTCCCAGGCCCGGCCGCACATGCCGTAATTGCCGGCCCCGTAAGAAGCGTTGGCGATCACCGTGAACTTGGGCACCGCCGAGCCGCCTTGCGCCATCAGCATTTTCGCTCCGTCCTTGGTGATCCCGCGTTCCTCGTATTGACGGCCGACCATGAAGCCGGTGATGTTCTGGAAGAAGACCAGCGGGGTACGGTTCTGATTACAAAGCTGGATGAAATGCGCTGCCTTGAGCGAACTATCGTTGAACAGCACCCCATTGTTGGCGAGAATCCCGACCTTGAAACCCCAAATGTGGGCGAAACCGCAGACCAGGCTAGTGCCGTAATCGGGCTGGTATTCGTGGAATCGGGATCCGTCCACAATGCGCGCGATCACCTCACGCATGTCAAACTGGGTTTTGCGGTCCTTCGGAATGATGCCATAAAGCTCTCGAGGGTCGTAGAAAGGCTCTTCGATCGGCGCAGTCGCGATCACCGCTTTTTGAGGCTGCTTCCACTGACTCACGACTTCGCGAGCGAGCGCGAAGGCATGTGTCTCGCTGGCAGCGCGGTAATCGCCGGTGCCCGACACACTGGTGTGCATGATCGCGCCGCCCAGTTCCTGGACGCCAACTTCCTCTCCGGTCGCCGCCTTCACGAGAGGCGGACCGCCGAGAAAGATCGCACCACTGCCTTCGATGATAATGTTGTAGTCGCTCAATGCCGGGACATAAGCACCGCCGGCCGTACAATGCCCGCCGACGATGGCCAGTTGAGGCACGTTCATTCGGCTGAGGATCGTCTGATTGCGGAATACCCGCCCGCCGAGATAGCGGTCGGGAAAGACGCCATGCTGGAGCGGCAGAAATCCGCCCGCGCTATCACAGATGTGCACGACCGGCAGGCGGTTCTCGATGGCGATATCCAGAAGCCGCACGATCTTCTTGACGGTCAGCGGATACCAGGCCCCACCCTTGACACTTGCGTCATTGGCGTGGATAGCGACCTCGCGCCCCTGCACAATTCCGATGCCCGTCACAACACCGGCACCTGGTACCGTGCGGTCATATGCCCGGCATGCGGCGAGAGTGGAAAACTCCAGAAATGGTGTCCCGGGGTCGAGCAGCAACTCGAGCCGCTCGCGTACGGATAGCTTGTTCTGCCGCGCCAGACGGTCGAGGTCGCGCCGCGGGCGTTCGTAGCGGGCAGCGTGCTGGTGCGCATGAAATTCTTTCAGGCGTCTGGTCATGGCGACGTAATTTTCCCTGTACTCGCCGGCCGTGACATCGATACGGCTCTGGATCTGGCGCATCTTATTCCTCCTCGGGCGCAAGGCGCGCCAGAATGTCCTTGAGGCCGAAGCCCTCGCCGGGAGCAAACGGAACTTCGGCTACCACGCCGTCGCGGGGCGCGCTTAGCGTGGTTTCGAGTTTCATGCTCTCGATCACGAGGATCGTCTGGCCCTTTCCGACCCGGTCGCCGGGTCCAGCCGCGACCGAGACAACGACCCCCGGCATCGGGGCCAGGATCTTGTCCTGACCGGTACCTGTGCCACCTTCAACCTGCTGGTCGGCCGGATCGGTGCGCCCTATCTCGTAGGCACGCCCATACAGGTGGATGAATGTCGCCGTCTTGCTCACCGTTAGACGCAGCGGGATGCTCCGCCCATCGAGTTCCAGCAAGAAAGCGCCCTTGCCATGCGAGCGGGTCAGGGAACAGTGCACGGCCCGACCCCGTGCGTGCACGACATATCCCTTGCCGGTATGGGCCAGCCAGATTGGAAATTCCTCGCCGCGAATCTCGAGTAACCGCCGCATCAGTTTCTCCACGCACCCATCAGCCGGTGCATCTCCGGTATCTCGTCGACTGCTCGGACAAGCCGGACGTCTGACAGAGCCGCCGCGGCCAGCAGTATATCAGTCACGTCGTCACCGGGGGCGGTCAGCACCGGCGCCTCCTCGGCGAGAAACCCCGTTGAGACGTCGCCTGCGAGGAAGCGCGGATGTGCCAAAATTGCATCGAGGTAGCCGGTGTTCGTGGTAACACCCAGGATGACGTAATCCTGTACCGCAGCCCGCGCACGCGCGATCGCAGCGGCGCGGTCAGGGCCATGAACAATGAGCTTGGCAAGCATCGGATCGAAATCGGTCGTCACCTTGCTGCCTTCCAGAATGCCGCTATCCACCCGAACGCCCGGGCCCTGCGGCTCTTCCATCAGAAGCACCTCGCCAATGGCCGGCCGGAAATCGGCGGACGCATCCTCCGCACAGATGCGCAACTCGATGGCGTGACCGGTCTGCCGAATTTCGGCTTGGGCGTGGCTAAGTCCTCCACCGGCAGCGATGCGTAGCTGTTCAGCCACCAGGTCTATGCCGGTCACCATTTCCGTCACCGGATGTTCGACCTGCAATCGTGTATTCATCTCAAGAAAATAGAATGCCCCGTCGGGCGCATAGATGAACTCCACCGTACCTGCGCCGCGATAGTTCACCGCGCGCGCGATACCGGCAGCGGTCTTGCAAATTTCCGCCCGCTGCTCAGGATTCAGTGCCGGCGAGGGTGTTTCCTCGATGATCTTCTGGAACCGGCGCTGTATCGAGCATTCGCGCTCCCAGCAGTGGACGACATTGCCGCGGCCGTCACCCACCACTTGCACTTCAATGTGCCGCGGACGCTCGATATAGCGCTCGGCGAACAGCCGTCCATCGCCGAAATACCGCTTTCCCTCGCGCCTTGCGGTCTCGATCTCCGCCTCCAGTGACGCGTCCTCGCGCACCACACGCATTCCTTTGCCGCCGCCGCCGGCGGAGGGCTTGATCAGGAGCGGGAAGCCGACAACACGGGCGCGCTCGACGAAATTTGTAGGATCGTCGTCCTCGATCGCTGCAGGCGCGACCGGAAAACCGCGTTCCGCGACGAAGGCGCGGGCGCGCACCTTGTCGCCCATCAGGTCGATGACGTCCTCGGTGGGCCCGACAAACATGATGCCGGCGGCGTCCAAGGCACGCACAAAGGCGGCGTTTTCGGCGAGAAAGCCATAGCCGGGATGCACGGCATCCGCACAGACCCGTCGGGCTGCCGCAACGATCTGATCGATATCGAGATAGGCTGCGACCGGGGTGGGCCCTTCGACCTCAACCACTTCGTCGGCGATCAAATGCGCGCTACCTGTCAGTTCGTTCCGGTGCCGCAACACCGCGACAGCCAAACCCCGCGCCCGGGCAGTGCGCACGATGCGTGCCGCGATTTCCCCCCGGTTTGCCACGAGAAGCTTATGGATCGGCATGGCTGGTTCGCACCTCATGCCGCGTACTGCGCCGACAAGCCGTCGCGCGCGGCAAGCTCGGCCGGAACGGACACTCCGATATCCAGCAGGATCTGACCGTAACCCTTGCCTTGTGGATCGATGCGGACGGAGGCGATTCCACCGCCACCGAGGGAGTCGTGCAGCATGAAGTTCAATGCGTGGATTCCGGGCAGTTCGTATCCCTCAACGGGCCCCTCGCAGACATGCGCGAAATAGTTCCTCACCCGCTCTTCGGTGAGCGCAGTGCGGATATAGGGCAGATATTCGGGCTTCCGCGCGATCACCCCGATGTTGGCGATGTTGCCCTTGTCGCCCGAGCGCGCCCAGGCCAACGCAACCAGCGGTACCGTCACGGCGTCCGCGCCCGGATCGCCCGCTTCGCCGCGATACGGCTTGGGCACGGGAAGGGTCACCGCCTCCCCCGCTACCTGAACCGGCGCCGGCTTGCCGCCCACCTCCACCGTGACGGGTGTATCGGTCTTCGGGTGCAGGAACGAGAAAAGCCGCACGACCGGCTGCACCTTCGGCCGCCCTGCGAAGAAGCCGGTCAGCCCTTGCGCCGAGGAAACCGCCATCGGCGCGATCTCGCCGGCGAAGATATTCAGTGCGTCGCGATCGTCATGAACCGCGCCGATCTTCAGAACCACCTCACGGGTCCGGGCGCGGGCGTTCGCCCCATAGGCGGCCTCCGCGCCCAGCACTTCCACACTGACCTGCCGGAAGTCGCCGAGATTGCGCCCGCGAAAAATGCGGCGGCAGCGCGTGAGGATCGCCTCGGCCACGCGTTCCGCCTTGGCCGGCGCATCAATCGCGGCCAGCGTCAGCGTGGTGACCGCCCGCCAGCTATCAGCATAAGTGGCCGAAACCTTGTAGCTGTCGGTGCGCCCCAGTCCCCGCGCGCCCTTCACCAGCACCCGGTTGGACCCCACCTGCTCCAACCTCACCTGCGACCATTCGCAGATCACGTCGGGAAGTATATAGCGCTGTGGATCGCCAATCTCGTAGAGCATTTGCTCGCCGACCGAGGCCGGCGCCACCAGCCCTCCCGTACCGGCCGTCTTGGTCATGATGAAGCCGCCATCAGCGGAGACCTCGACGATCGGCATTCCCATATCGTCCCAGCCGGGCACCTCCCGCCAGTCGGTGAAGTTGCCGCCTGTGCCCTGCGGGCCACATTCAATCAGATGGCCCGCGAGCGAACCCTGGGAGAGCCGGTCCCAGTCCTCGTCGCCCCAGCCGAACTCATGCATCAGCGGCCCAAGCGCCACGGCGCTATCAGCGCAACGGCCAGTCACCACGATATCGGCACCCGCGTCGAGGGCGGCCGCAATCGGTCGTGCACCGAGATACGCGTTCATGCTCATCAGCTTGCCGGGAAAGGGCGCGCTCGAAAACATCTCGGTAACGCCACGATCGCGCAGTTCGTCCGACCTGTCCAGCAGGTCATCGCCCAGTACCGCCCCGATGCTGATGTTGACCCCGGCCGTCTCCGCCGCCTTGGCCAGGGCATCACGGCAGCCGCGCGGATTGACCCCACCGGCGTTGGCGACAACCTTGATCCCCCTGCGCTTGAGCTCAGGCAAGAAGGGCGCAACTGCCTGGACAAAGTCTGGGGCATAGCCCGCTTCCGGCGACTTCGTCCGCGCCCGAGCAAGCAGCGACATCGTGATCTCGGCAAGATAGTCGAAAACAAGATAATTGATGCGGCCCCTCGTCACCAATTGGCCGATCGCCTCGGGCGTGTCGCCCCAGAATCCCGAGGCGCAGCCGATGCGCACAGTTCGACCAGTCATCGCAACCTCCCCTGTCGACCGTTGGATCGGGCCGACGCCGATGGAAAGCTTCTGCCTTTCCTCCAAGCCTGTGCCTAAAACCAAGCATGCAGCTCGACACTACTTGAAACGTTTTCTAACATATGTTTGATTCCAATCAATAGGCAAGTCGCCCAGTCATTGGGAGGATCAAAGATGAATGTCCAGGCCGGGCCAGACATAGCCGCGCTCGAGGCCATAAGGGCCAACTATTCGCTTACGCCCGAACAACGGCAGATCGTTGACCACGTGGATCGGGTTGCGCGCGAGATTCTTCATCCTTTGCAAGGTAAAATGGATGCGGAAGAATGGTGGCCCGACGATTTGTTTCGGCAGATGGGCGAGATCGGACTGCTCGGCATTACTGCGCCCGAGGAGCTGGGCGGCAGCGGCCAGAATGAATTTACCCAGGCCCTAGTGTCAGAGACCATCTCGAAATGGAACCCGGCCGTCGGACTTTCGCACGGCGCGCACGACAACTTGTGCCTTAACAATATCCTCAGGAACGGCTCGGAAGAGCAGGTGCAGAAATACGTTCCCGGCCTGTGCTCGGGGAAGCTGGTCGGCGCACTCGGGCTCACCGAACCCGGCGCGGGCTCGGATGCGCTGGGCTCGATGGCCACGAGGGCCGTACGCGACGGCAACGACTATGTGATTAACGGCTCCAAAATCTACATTACCAATGGTCCGATTGCGGATGTCATCCTGGTTTATGCAAAGACTGATAAATCAAAGGGCGCCAAGGGAATATCCGCCTTTATCGTCGAGACCGACAATCCTGGCTTCAAGGTGGCGCAGAAACTCGACAAGATGGGATTCCGCGGCTCACCCACAGGCGAGCTGGTCTTCGAGGATTGCCGCGTGCCCGCGTCGGCCATGATCGGGGTCGAGAACAGCGGCGTATCGGTAGTGATGAGCGGGCTCGACTTGGAGCGCGCGATGGTCGCTTCGATTTGCGTAGGGATGGCCGAAAGGGCCCTGGAGCTTGCGCTCGATTACGCCAAGATCCGCGAACAGTTCGGCAGACCGATCTCCAGCTTCCAGATGGTTCAGTCAAAGCTCGCGGAAATCTATATTGAAGTCGAAACGGCACGCGCCTTCGGCTATCGGGCGCTCGCGGCCTGCGTCGGCCTGCCTAAAGGCGCCGGCGGACGCGGCGAGATCCATAAGCTTACCGCCGCCGCCTGCCTATACGCGGGTGAAGCTTTCAACAAGGCTGTCACCGAAGCGTGCCATATCCATGGCGGTTCGGGCTACATGCAGGATACCGAGATCAACCGGCTGTTCCGTGCCAACAAGCTGCTGGAAATCGGTGCGGGCACCAGCGAGGTGCGAAAGATCATCATTGCCGAAGAACTTCTGCGCGTCTGAAAAACGGGATAAACATGAGCCAGCAATTGCGCAATGCCCCCGGCCTTCCCACCTACTTCCTGAGCGACGAGCAGCAGGCGCTGGCCGATCAGGCATCTCGCTTTTTCTTTTCCGAGTTTCACCACCTGAACGCCGAGATGGACGACACCGACGACCTGTCGCCCTCCGTCTTTCCCAAGCTGGGGGAGATGGGCTATTTGGGACTGAACGTCTCGCCGGAATATGGCGGCGCAGGGCTCGACTTCACGTCGGCCTGCGTCATCACCGAAGAGCTGTCGCGCGCCTCGGCGGCGATCGGTCTGAGCCATGTTGCCCACGACAATCTTTGCGTCAACAACATCTACCGCAACGCCAATGAGGATCTGCGGCGAAAGTATCTGCCGGGCCTCTGCGATGGCTCGCTGATTGGCGCCCTGGGCCTGACCGAACCCGGCGCAGGATCGGACGCGCTCGGTTCGATGCGGACGACCGCCCGAAAGGACGGCGACCAGTACGTGCTCAACGGATCAAAGATCTACATCACCAATGGCCCAATCGCCGATATCGTGCTGGTCTACGCCAAGACCTCGCCCGAGAAGGGCGCCAAGGGAATTTCTGCCTTCATCGTGGAAACCGACACTCCAGGCTTCAAAGTGGCGCAAAAGCTAAACAAGATGGGGTTCCGGGGCTCGCCGACAGGCGAGTTGGTGTTTGAGGATTGCCGGGTGCCGGCTGCAAACATGGTGGGCAGACTGGATGGTGGTGTGGCGGTGACAATGTCGGGACTCGATCTTGAACGCGCCATCGTCTGCTTCAACGCGGTGGGCATCGCGCGGCGGGCATTGGAGATATCCATCGACTATGCCAAAACGCGCCAGCAGTTCGGAAAGCCGATCGCCAATTTCCAGATGGTGCAGTCCATGCTGGCCGAGATGTATACCGAGATCGAGGCGGCGCGCAGCCTGTCGCTGCGCACCGCCGCCATGTGCGAGGGTCTGGAGGAAGGGCAAGGCGGGCGTGGCGAGATCCACAAGCTGACGGCTGCTGCGATCTTCAAGGCTGCGGCAGCGACCTCCTTCGTGCTGGATCGCGCCGTGCAGATACACGGCGGATCAGGCTACATGCGCGACACCGAGGTGAACCGCCTCTATCGGACTGGGCGGGTGCTCGAGGTAGGAGCCGGCACGCAGGAGGTCCGCAAGCTCATTATCTCCGGCGAACTGCTGAAGAACTGAGGCCCGGCACATGCGAGAAAAGCAGGTTCAGCGCCGCTTCGCCGCCAACCTCATGTTAGGGCAGGTTGCGCTCGTGACCGGCTCGGGCTCCGGCATGGGTCGCGCCACAGCGCTTGAAATGGCCTCCTGCGGAGCCAGCCTGGCGCTTCTCGCCCGTCGTGAGGAGCCGCTTGAGGAAACCGCCGAGATGATCCGCGCTATGGGCGGCGAAGCCTTCGTTGTGCCGGGCGACACCCGCGACGAGAAGAGCGTCGAGGCGGCGATGCTGAAGATCAAGCACCACTACGGTCGGCTCGATGTGCTTGTGAACAATGCCGGCGGTCAGTATATCGCCGCCGCCCGCGATATCACCAATAAAGGGTTCGAGGCGGTTATCCGCAATAATCTGATCGGCTCATGGCAGATGACGCGAGCCGCCGCCGACCACTTCATGTTTGAAAATGGTGGCTCGATCATATTCGTAACCGCAATCTCGGCCCGCACCGCACTAACGGGCTTCGCTCATACCGTTGCCGCGCGAGCGGGCGTCACAGGCTTGATGAAGACGCTCGCCGCCGAATGGGGTGAATACGGCATCCGCCTGAACTGCGTCGCTCCCGGTACGATCAAGACGGAGGCGCTCGGTCGCTACCCGATCCCGCCGGAAAAATGGCAGGAACTAAACCGATCTGTCCTGAACCGCATGGGCGCGGCGGAAGACGTCGCCGGGACCATAATATTTCTTGCCTCCAAGCTCGGTTCCTTCATCACCGGCGAAGATGTCTATGTTGACGGGGGAGAAACCCTGCATTTGGGCCACGACGCCCGTGACATGATCCATCCGGGCATGTTTCAGGAGCGTCAGCGGGGGGACGGGAAACATGAGTGAACCCGTCGTCCTGATCGAGGTTGCGAATCGCATCGCGACAGTGACGCTCAACGAGCCAGGGAGACGCAATCCCGTCACCGGCAATGGGATGATCTCGGGGCTGCTCGACGCTTTTGACCAGGCGCAGCGCAATGCTGAAGTGAGCGTTATGATCCTGACCGGCGCAGACCCGGCCTTCTGTGCGGGCGGCGACATCAAGGAAATGGCCGACCGTGAGAGCGTGTTCCGTAAAGATCCGCTGGCCGTGGCGGACAGCTACACCAACGGCATTCAGCGGGTGCCGCTCGCGCTCTACAATCTCGACATACCGACGATCGCGGCTGTCAATGGCCCCGCCGTGGGCGCGGGCTGCGACTTGGCGATGATGTGCGACATGCGTGTCGCGTCGGAGAGAGCGAAGTTCGGCGAGGTGTTTTTGAACCTCGGAATCATTCCTGGCGACGCTGGCAGCTGGTTCCTTCTGCGGCGCCTCGGTTACCAGAAAGCAGCCGAGTTGACATTCACGGGGCGGATGGTCGGGTCCGAGGAGGCATTGGAGCTTGGAATGGTACTTGAGGTCGTGCCGCACGGCGATCTCATGGCGCGGGCGCGGGAGCGTGCGGCCGTGATTGCGGCCAAGCCGCCCCGCGTGGTGCGCGTCGCCAAGAGGCTGATGCGAAATGCCGAACGGATGGATCTGCCGGATTTCCTGAACACCGCGGCTGCCTATCAGGCGCTGATGCACCATACCAAGGACCATCACGAAGCTCTTGCCGCATTCCTCGAGAAACGAAATCCCATGTTCCTTGGCAACTGACAGACCGAGTTTGCTGATGACCCAACCAGACCAGAAGAAACTTGATCAGATCGCCAGGATGTGGAGCCATCGTGGACGTGGTTTGATTACGGAAATGGACCTGAAGATCGAAAAGGTCGCGATCGACGGCGTTCTGGTCAGGATGCCGTTCAACCCGTCGTTCTGCGCCGACGAGGAGAAAACCCTGCTGCATGGCGGGGTGCTGACGGCTCTTCTCGACAGTGTGTTCGGGCTTGCGAATTTCGTCGCGATCGACGGGATCAGCAGCATGGCCACAATCGATCTTCGCGTCGATTACCTGCGTCCGGCCAGATCGCAGGCCGATATCATGGTGCGCGCTGAATGCTTCCGTCAGACCCGGCATATCGCCTTCGATTCGGGCAGTGTCTGGTTCGATGAGTCGGATCAGGCCGAAGTGGCCCGTGGCACTGCGACTTTCGCGCTCACGCGGGGCGAGGTCAGCATTTTCGACGCGATGACGCAAAGTAGGGTCTCCAAATGACGCCGGATCGTGCAACTCAGCAGCTCAGGAAAGTACCGTTCTTCCAGTTTCTCGATTTCGCGATCACCGGGCTTGATGAAACGCATGCGGTCGCGACGATGCCGTTCGCCGAGCGACTAGTCGGAAATCCCATCATGGAATATTACCATGGCGGGATAATCGCTAGCTTCATGGAGGCGGTCGCCGCGATCTGTGTTAGCCATGGCCCCGATCTGCAGCCGCCGAAACCGATCAATCTGACGGTTGACTACCTGCGCCCGGCTGTCAAAGGGCCACTGATGACGGAAGCCACCGTGAGTCGGAAAGGCAAACGCATGGCAAGCGTGCGGACAACCTGCTGGCAGGATGACACCTCCCGGCCGGTAGCCGAAGGAGTGTATCACTTCCTGATGGTTTGAAGCCTGCTTCTCCGGGCGCTCGCCTATGTGATCTCCGGGGCTGAGTCGTTGGCCGAAATGCCGTCAAGAAGCAATTTGATAATCAGATCCGTGAAAGCTGGAAGCGTGTAATATCCGCGTCGGTTACACTTTCCAGGATCGAACCATTCGACCGTCCAATTCAGCGCGCCCAGCATTGCCTGGCGTAGCGGAACCACCTTGATGTCGGAGCGCAAGGCTCCGCCCGCCTGCGCCTCGCGCAACAGCTGATCCCAGACCTTTGCGTATTCGTGTCGAATAGCCCGGTGGCGCGAGCGAATCTCTTCCGGCAACATTCCATAGATGCGGATGTTGGCGGAGGTAAATTCGCTTGCACGGAACAAATAGACCATGTGGGTGGCGATCGCTGTCGCGATGCGGTTTACATGATCCTCCTTGTCCGGCCATGCGGTGATCGCATGGTTGACGCCTTTTAGGAGATCACGCAGGCCCAGGTCGAGCACCTCGTCGAGAACTTCCTCTTTTGAGCCGAAATGGTAATACACGCTACCTGCCTCGAGGCCCGCTTCCGATGCGACCCGGCGCATAGTTGCGGCCTTGTACCCGCTCTCTCGCAAGATTCGCGCGGCCGCGCGAAGAATTTGATCGCGGGTTCGTTCGGCCTTCCTTTTCGGCTCGAGTCCATCCGCTGGGCCAATGGATTCGACCGACACACTGGCCGCTCCGACACGGTTTGTGCACATGCCGTCGAGCAGCAGTTTCGATAAGCGTTCCGACAGCACACTTACCGGATATCGTTTGCTGTCATACCATTCCGCTGTCCAGTTCATAGCTCCGAGGACGAACTGGCTGACCAGGACGGCCGGGATATCACTGCGCAGATCGCCAGCGTCCTGATGCCGCTGCAAAAACGATCGCCAGAGTTGCGCATAGGCCTGGCGCAACGGCCGATGCGCTCTGCGGCGCTTGTCAGAAAGCATAGGGAAGTTCCTGATATTTGCCGAAGTGAAATCGCTTTCTTTCAGAAGGAAACGAAGATGGGCATCGACAAGTTGCGCGAATGTCGTCCGGAGCGGGTCACCTTCCGCCCGCGCCCGTTCGACGATCTCCCGAATTTGCTCGTAGAGCTGCCTGACCCCCATATCGAGGACATCATCCAGGATCTGGTCCTTTGACTTGAAGTGATAATAGATACTGCCAGCTTCCAGCTTCGCAGCCTCTGCGATCCGCCGCATGGTTGTTGCGTTGTATCCCTCATTGCTGAAGAGCTTCGCCGCCGCCAGGAGGATGGCCTGACGCGTCTGCACCGATCTGCTGTACGGCTCGTCATCGGGGCTATGGACAAGGACTTTTTCCATGAAACTCTCTTTAAACACTGGACATCAGTTTATCGGTTGCGGTATTTCGAACAAGTGTTAGAATACGGCCGGTCGGATGTGGCGACGACTCTGGCATAGGGAGAAAGCGGGAATGCGCGGACTGAAGGGCAAGAGGGTAATCGTCACGGGTGGCGGAAGCGGAATCGGGCGAGCAGTTTGCTCAAGGTTTGCAGAGGAAGGAGCCGAAGTTGCAGTCTTCGACCTCAATGAAGAAGGAGGCCGGAAAACCGTCAGCTCGATCAAGGATGCAGGCGGCAAGGCGTACGCATACACTGTCGATATTACCGACCGCAAGGCCGTGGATGCCGCAGTCGCTGATTTCGAAGCGAGCCGTCCGATCGACGTTCTGGTCAACAATGCCGGCTGGGACGCGATCAAACCGTTCCTCGATACCGACCGGGCGCTTTGGGACAAGGTCATCGACATCAATCTGTATGGGCCGCTCAACATGCATCATGCCGTGTTGCCCGGCATGGTCAAGAACCGCTCTGGCCGCGTGGTCAACATCGCTTCCGATGCTGGCCGCGTCGGTTCGTCGGGCGAGGCCGTCTATTCGGCCTGCAAGGGCGGCATAATATCTTTCACCAAGACGCTCGCGCGTGAACTGGCGCGGCATGGCATCCAGCTCAATGCCGTCGCGCCGGGGCCGACTGATACGCCGCTATTCGCGCAGGTAGCCCAGGGCGAGACCGGCGCAAAAATAGCTGAAGGCCTGAAGCGGGCCATCCCGATGAAGCGGCTGGCTCAGCCAAGCGACTTCCCGGGCATCATCTGTTTCCTTGCATCGGAGGACGCCGGCTTCATCACCGGCCAAGTGATCTCGGTCTCCGGTGGGTTGTCGATGCACGGTTGATCGTCCGTGACAGCACCGCGGAGTTAGTAGCGTCGAGATCTGTTTTGAGTTCCCTCCCCAACTGGCCGTGCTACTGGCGCGGCCTTTTTTTCTTCGAGAGAAGTGGAAAAGTTCCAGATAGAATGCGACAGCCGCAGTGTAAGGACGCTGAAGGCGTTCCTCCGGAACTGCGACGGGAGCAGCTATGGAGGAAATCGCCGACCGCGCCGGCGCCTGTGCTGAGCGGTTCTGGCGAAGACCTCAGTCGCGCAGCTGTCCGTTTCAGCAGGCTCTCATCTGAATCGGGCGTGGCTCCAATTCAATCCAACTACCCGCCTGATTCCAAGAATTTTCCGGATTATTCGGGCGTGGGCCTCGCTGGAAACTGCGGGCCAGCTGCAGCCGCCCTGTTTCAGGCGGTCAGAGTGCACCGAGACCGGTGAGGTTACGTCCGATCACCAACGTCTGTATCTCGGTGGTGCCATCGGGATTGGCATGACTTTGGCGTTGCGGAAGTGCAGTTCCACCGGGAATCCCTTGGTGATCGCGTTACCGCCGTGGATCTGCGCCGCATTACTGGATCTCGACAGCCATCCCGGTGGCGTACCACTTTGCCATCGAGGTCTGAGTGTCGCAGCGAACGCCAAGCCCAAGAAGCTGCGACCCGCGCTGGCAGAGAAGCCGGGCCGTATCGAGTTGGGTAGCCATGTCAGCCAGGTTCGCACGTCAGTCAGCGTCAGGAGTAAGCATCAGTTCGGCTCGGCCTCAATCCAGGTTTCCAGGACGTGTCGCTGAATTTTGCCGCTGGTCGAGCGCGGGAAATCCCCAGAAGCGATGAAGCGGATCTCACGCGGTCGCTTATAGCCGGCCAGCTGCTCGCGGCAAAGCCGCATCAGTTCGTCGGCATCGGGGCCGTCGGCGTGCCGTGCGACGAAGGCCACCGGGCGTTCGCCCCAGCGCTGGTCCTTGACCTTCACCACGGCGGCGTCGATTACCTGCGGATGAGTCAGCAGTACCCGCTCGATCTCGGCCGGATAGACGTTCTCCCCACCCGACTTGATGAGGTATTTGGCGCGGTCCACGAAGTCGATGGTGCCGTCCGCATTGCGGCGGAAAACGTCGCCCATGTGGAAAAAGCCGCCGCGGAAGTCGTGGGCGTTGGCCTCATCGGCATTCCAGTACCCGGAGAACAGAGTGGGTCCGCGCACGGCCATTTCTCCGGGCGTTCCCTCCGCCACCTCGCGCCCCTCCGGATCGACGAGCCGCACCTCGCAGAAGGCGCTGGCGCGCTTGGAGAGACGTTTCGGTGCGGCGCCCACCGGAATCAGCTCGGCGGTGGCCGGCGGCAGCCCCGTTTCGGTCGCGCCGAAGGAGTTGAGATAGGGCGCGCCGATCAGAGACGTGAGTTCTGCAATCTGATGCGGTGGCACCAGATCGGCCATGGCGCCGCAGACCCTGACGCCTCTGATCGGCAGGGGATTGGCGTGACGTTCTGCGATGAAGGCCTCGATCGCACCGGGCATCATAACGAACCAGCCGACCTTATGCCGGCTCAGCCCCTCATTGATAACGGCCGGTTGCAGGCCGTCTACGATCACCACGGGGCCACCCCGCAAGACCGTGGCGAGCGCATGGTCGGTCGAAGCCATATGGAACATCGGCGCCCAGGCGATGAAGGCGTCATCAGGTTCGAGCCCGAGTTGCGCCGCAAAGACCAGGGAACGCGCGATATGGGCGCGATGACTGATGAGCGCGCCCTTGGGCAACCCCGTGGTGCCGGAGGTGTAGAGAATGGTCAGGCCCGACTCAACGTCATTGACCAGCGCGCCAATGCGCGGGTCGGACACTGCTCCCGCCAGTGCAGTCTCCCAGTCCGGACCGATTTCCAGAATCGGCAGGTTCGAGACAGCGTCTAAGGCCGCGCGCAATTCAGGCTCTACTACGGCCAGAACCGGTTCGACCAGGTCGATGCAGTGCTTGAGCTCAGGTGCGGCCAGTCTCCAGTTCAGGCAGGCGACAATGGCACCGATTCCCGCAGCGGCCAGTTGCAGCTCCAGATACTCGCTGCGGTTATGCGATAGGATCACCACCCGGTCCCCCGGCCTCACACCCCGCACCAGAAGCACCGCCGCGAGACGGTCCACACGGTCCAGAAGAGTGCCGTAGCTGAGCCTTTTTTCTCCGTCCTCGAGTGCAAACGCCCCTTCTTGCACGCGCGCTCTCGTGCGAAACATCGAATAGACATCGGCCTGCCCTGCTCGGTCCACCTCCGGCACCATGATGCTTCTCCCAGGTGTTCGATCCTGATTCTCACAAAGACTGGGCCAGCCGCACCCCTTCATCAATGGCACGCAGCGCATCGAGTTCAGCCGCCTCGGCCGCACCGCCGACCATCGAGGCGGCAATTCCCCGTGCCGTCAGAATATCGTACAGCGTCCGATCCGGTTCCTGTCCAGTACAGAGGACAATCGTGTCCGCGGCGACAACCCTTACCTCGCCGTTCAACATAATATGGAGCCCTTTGTCGTCGATCCGCTCATAGACCACACCTGCCAAGGTCTCGACTCCATGTTTGCGCAATGCGTTCCGAAGGATCCAGCCGGTCGAAACTCCAAGTCCCTGCCCCTGCTTGCTCGTCTTGCGTTGAAGCATCACTACTTTGCGCTTCGCAGGCAACTCAGCCAGCGGATCGCCCGCCAGCGCGCCGTCTTTCCTGAACTGTCCGTCCACACCCCATCTTTCGAAAAAGGCTGCGTTCTCGTTGGCCTCAGCCGGTTGGGTCACAAGGAACTCGGCTACGTCATGGCCGATCCCGCCCGCGCCCATGATGGCCACGGTCTGTCCTGCCTCCCGTGCGCCGGAGAGAATCTCGGCATATGTCGCGACCTTAACATGATCGACGCCCGGAACGCCCGGGATGCGAGGGGTCACGCCGGTGGCGATCACCACATGATCAAACCCGGCAAGATCGTCCGCAGTTGCGCGACAGCCCAGCCGGAGGGTGACACCGTGCTTGCACATCTGAGCAGTGTAATAACGTAACGTTTCGTCGAACTCGCGCTTGCCCGGGACCGCACGCGCCAGTTGGAGCTGTCCGCCTAGCCGGTCCTCGGCCTCGAAAAGCGTGACCGCGTGGCCAAGCCGCGCAGCCTCGGCCGCGGTGGCCATACCCGCCGCCCCGCCGCCGACGATCGCCAATTTCTTTGGGGTCTCGCTCGGCGTGTCACGGAATTCCGCCTCGCGGCCGGCGCGCGGATTGACCAGGCAGCTTACCGGACGATCCGAGAAGATGAAATCTAGGCATGCCTGATTGCAGGCGATGCAGGTGTTGATCTCATGGGCCCGACCTTCGCGCACCTTCCTCACGAAATGAGGATCGGCGAGGAAGGGCCGCGCCATCGAGACCATGTCGGCATCTCCAGAGGCCAGGATGTCCTCGGCGACCTCAGGGGTGTTGATCCGGTTCGAGGCTATTACCGGGATTGAGACCGCCGCCTTCACGTTCGCCGCCGCCTGCCGCCAGGCGCCACGCGGCACCGGATAAGCGATCGTCGGCACGCGCGCCTCATGCCAGCCAATTCCGGTGTTCAGGATATCTGCGCCGGCGATCTCGATCTTGCGTGCGAGCATGGCAATCTCTTCTGCGGGCGCGCCGCTATCGACAAGATCGGCTGCCGAGATTCGGTATATTACCAGAAACTCCGGTCCGCAGCGGTCGCGCACCGCGCGCACGATTTCCACAGGAAATCGGTGCCGGTTATCGGCGCTGCCGCCCCAGCCGTCTTGACGTTTGTTGGTGTGGGTCACGGTGAATTCATTGATGAGATAACCTTCCGAACCCATGATCTCGACCCCGTCGAAACCTGCAGCCTGCGCGTTTGCCGCGGCAGTTGCGAAATCGTCTATGGTCCGTCGGATATCCGCAGCGGTCATCTCGCGCGGGGAATAGCGGTTGATCGGCGCCCGGATCGGCGAGGGTGCCACGCAACCTTCGAACTTAGCATAACGCCCCGCGTGGCAGATCTGCGCGCAAATCAAGCTCCCTTCTTGATGGACTGCATCGCAAATCGGCTTGAGGCTCAGCGCCTGCCGCGGATCGTCGAGCCGCGGACCTTCCGGATCGAACATGCCTTCGGCGTTGGGCGCAAAGCCGCCAGTTACGATGACCGCCGCTTCGCCCCGAGCGCGTTCACGATAGAACGCGAGCTGTCTTTCGATACCGTCGGGTTCGCCTTCAAGGCGCGTGTGCATCGAGCCCATAAGGACCCGGTTTCGCAGGTTGTGAGCGCCTGCCCGGATCGGAGACAGCAATTTCTCGAACGTCCTGTCATTCTTGCTGGACATATCCACATTCCTCACCTTTTACCATCTTGCCAAATATTCTAACGTCTGTTAGGTTTTAAGAAAAGCGAGATTTAAAGCGAGATTTACAGGCTCGGGAGGCCGCACGTGCAGTTTCAACCGACAGATGACCAACAGGCGTTTCGACGGACAGCACAGCGTTTCGCGCGTGAGAAACTCGCCCAGAGTTATCAGAAGCGGGCCACCGAGCACGTGATGGATCCCGCACTGGTCACGGAGATGGGAGCGCTTGGTCTGATCGGTGCCGATCTGCCCCAGGAGTTCGGCGGGTTGGGCGAAAGCTCGGTTACCGCGGGGTTGATCGTCGAGGAAATCGCGCGGGCCGATTTCAATGTCAGCTACATTCAACTTCTGGGATCGCTGATGGGCGGCATGGTCGCGCAACACGCCTCCACGGAAATCGCCAAGGATTGGGTGTCCCGCGTCACGGCGGGTACGGCGGTGATCGGGCTGGGATTGACCGAGCCGCGCGGCGGGTCCGATGCGGCGAACCTGCAACTTAGGGCTACCAAATCCGGTAACGGCTGGCGACTGAATGGCGAGAAGACCTCGATGAGCTTTGCTGCGCAGGCTGATGCGGCGGTGGTCTTTGCCCGTACGGGTGATCCCGAGAGCGGTTCGCGGGGGGTCAGCGCGTTTTTTGTGGACCTAAACGAAAAGGGCGTCAAAAGAACCCATTTCGACGATATCGGCACTAAGCCCGTTGGGCGCGGGTCGGTCTTCTTTGACGATGTCTTCGTCCCTTCGCAGTGCCTCATGGCCGAGCAAGATCGTGCCTTCGGCACGATCATGGCAGGCTTCGACTATTCCAGAGCGCTGATTGGGCTGCAATGTCTGGGCGCGGCGCAGGCCTCGGTGGACGAAACTTGGGTATATGTGCAGGAACGCGAAGCTTTCGGCGCGCCGCTGGCGCAATATCAGGGTGTTAGCTTTCCGCTGGCCGAAGCCGAAACCCAACTCACCATGATGCGCCAGCTTTGCTACTACACGCTCGATTTGCGCGACCGTGGCCTCCCGCACACCAAAGAAGCGGCCATGTGCAAATGGTACGTGCCGAAGGCCGCTTGTGAAATCATCCATCAGTGCCTCATCCTGCACGGCCACTACGGATATACTGCCGACCTGCCCTACCATCAGCGCTACAACGACGTGCTGGGTCTGCAGATCGGCGATGGAACGGCACAAATCCAGAAGCTCGTTATTGCGCGGGAAAAAGTCGGCCGCATGGCGTTGCAATACGACAAGAAGGCCAAGGGGGGCGCGAAATGAGCGATCCCGTTCATGTCAGCGTCAAAGGCAGCGTCGGCATAATCGAGATCGCCCGCCCCGACAAGTTCAACTGCCTGTCGCTGGACGTGCATGAATGCATTTCCAGGGCACGCGAAACGTTTGAAGCCGACCGCAATATTCGCTCGATTCTGATCTGCGCGCAGGGAAAGCACTTCTGCACCGGCGCTGATCTGACTGAAGTGAAAAGGAAGTTATACGACGCGCAGATGCTGGACAATTTCCTCGCCGTTGGCATGGAAGCATTCCGCAAACTGGAACAGAGCCGGCTGCCCGTGATCGTCGCAGTCCAGGGCCTTTGCCTGGCCGGCGGGCTCGAGCTGATGCTGTCCTGCGATGTCTGTTTCGCTGCGGAAAGCGCTCAGTTCGGGGACCAGCACGCGCAGTTCGGGCTGATCCCCGGCTGGGGCGGCAGCCAGCGGTTGACCCGGCTTATTGGCCTGCGCCGGGCGCTCGATCTGATGTTCTCGGCGCGCTGGCTGAAGGCAGATGAGGCGAAGGAGGCGGGACTGGTGAACTACATTGTGCCGGAGGAAAAGCTGCGCCAGGCTGCGTTGGACTATTGTCTGAAAATCGCCAGCCACTCACGCCCGGGCATTGCAGAGATGAAGCGCCTGGCACGCGAGGGGACCGACATGGGCATCGACCAGCAGATGCGGCTGGAGCGCGACGCTGCCTTGCGTGCGCTGCCGAACGAGGACGTGGCCGAAGGGCTGAACGCCTTTGAAGGCCGGCGCGCGCCGGCCTTCAAAGCATGACATGAGGTGCGGGAATGGACTTCACGCTTAACGATGAGCAGCGCCAGATTTACGATTACGGCGCGCAGCTCGCGCAGAAATTCGACAATGCCTATTGGCTGGATCATGCCCGACGCCACGTCTTCCCCCGCGAGATGTTTCAGCAGATCGCCGATGACGGCTTCCTCGGCATCATGGTGCCCGAGGAATATGGCGGTGCCGGTCTCGGTATGACCGAGATGGCGCTCTTCATGGAGGGCACCTCTAACTACGGCATCCCGCTCCTGATGATGGTGGTCGGCCCCACCATGTCGCTCGCCCATATCGCCAGCCACGGGACCGAGTTCCACCGCAAGGAGCTCTTACCGGCCGCCTGCCGGGGCGAAATCCAGTTCTGTTTCGCGATCACCGAACCGGGTGCAGGCTCGAACACGATAAAGGCCACGACGCTCGCCAGGCGCAATGGTAACCGCTTCCGTCTTTCAGGGGAAAAGACCTTTATCACCGGCGCCGACGTCTCCGACTACTGCCTGGTTGTGGCGCGCACCAAGCCGCACACCGAGGTCACGCGCAAGACCGACGGCTTCACGCTTTTCGCGGTGAACCTGAAGGCGAAGGGCGTAGAGATGCAGCGGGTGAAGGTCTCGATCCCACTCCCGGAAGAACAGTGGACCCTATTCTTCGACGAGGTGGACCTCGGTCCCGAGGACGTCGTGGGCGATGTGGACGACGGCTTCTCGATCCTGTTCGATTCACTCAATCCCGAGCGGATCATTCTGGCGGCTCTTTGCTGCGGAATCGGTCGGTTCGCCTTACGGAAGGCGGTGGCCTATGCTTGCGAGCGCAACGTATTCGGCCAGCCGATCGGCGCGCATCAGGGCGTGCAGCACCCGATGGCCAAGGCCCATACGGCCGTGGAGATGGCGAGCCTGATGACCCGCCGCGCGGCCTGGGAATTCGACAACAAACTTCCGGCCGGCGCATCGTCGAACATGGCGAAATACGCCGCCGCCGAGGCCGGAATCGAGGCCGTGGACGCCGCCCTTCAGGCGCATGGCGGGTCGGGTTTTACGGAAGACACCGGGCTCTACGAGCTTTATCCGCTGGTCCGTCTGCTGCGCACCGCGCCGGTGAATCGTGAACTGTGCCTAAGCTTCATCGGCGAGAAGGTGATGGGCCTGCCCCGGTCTTACTGACCGAAAGTGCCCAGGAGGAGAGTATGCAATACGGAATGCGCTTTCGGCGGGCCTGTGCCAGCGCAAAGGCGAACGACCGGTTCTGGCACGAGGTAGAGGGCATGCCGCTCGACGGGGTGCGCCGAATCCAGGAGGAGCGGCTGGTCGAGCAAATGGCCTATCTCAGGGCCAACTCGCCATTTTATCGGGACAAATTCGCGGCGGCCGGCGTCGGTTTCGATGATATTCGCACCATCGAGGATCTGCAAAGGCTTCCCTTCACCTATAAGACCGAAATCCGCGAAAGCCTGTCGGCCGAGCCGCCTTTCGGCCGCCACCGCGCCGCCCCGATGGAAGACATCATCCAGATGCAGGCTTCATCGGGCACAACCGGCAGCCCGTCTTATGTGGCGCTGACAGAATCCGACGCCGAGATGTGGCACGAGATGAGCGCACGCTGCTTCTTCGCCAACGGCGTGCGGCCCGGCGATATGGTACTTCATGCTTTTTCGCTGGCCAAAGGCTTTGTCGGTGGTGTTCCAGTGATGCAGGGGCTTCAGTATATGGGCGCCATCGACGTGCCGGTGGGCGCCGATGGCGGTGCTGACCGGCTCCTTCGCGCCTGCGCCGACGTCCGCCCGCGCTGCGTCGTCGGGGCGCCGAATTTCGTGATCCACCTAGCGGAGAAGGCCGAAGAGGTACTGGGCGTCCCAGCGAGCAGACTGGGAGTGGAACGAGCCATCGTCGGCGGCGAGCCGGGGGGCGGCATTCCGGCGATCCGCGCCAAGATCGAAAAACTCTGGGGCGCCAAGTGCACCGAGATGCTGGGCGGTACCGACCTGGGTGTTACGTACTGGGCCGAATGTGACCAGCAGTCGGGCATGCACATGGTCAACATGGATTATATCATCACCGAGTTGCTCGACCCTGATACCGGCAAGATCATCCCTTGGGAGGAGGGTGCCAAGGGCGAGATGATCTACACCGCCCTCGGTCGCCGGGCGAGCCCGCTAGTGCGCTTCCGCTCTGGCGATTTCATCGAGGTCCTGGGCACGACCTGCCCCTGCGGCCGGACGGGTCCCAAGATCCGTTGTACAGGGCGCACCGATGACATGCTGATCGTGCGCGGTGCCAACGTATTCCCCTCGGCAATTCACAGCATCGTCAACGAGATGGTGCCAGAAACGAATGGCGTGATGCGTGTGGTGGCTGACTTTGAGGGTCACACCACGCAGGAGGCGCTGAAAATCATTGTCGAGCGCGGACCCGCCCTCAAGCCCGAGGCCGATCCGACTCTGAAGAAAAAGATTGAGCAGCGCCTGCGCGACGCTTTGGTGTTCAAGGCCGATGTCAGGATCGTCGATTCCGACACCTTCGAAAAGCCAGGAGCGGCCAAGATAGCCTTCGTTTTGAGAAAATTTCCCAACCTGCCATGACAAAGCTGAAATCCCTGCTCGACCCCGGATCGGAAGACTTCCGGGCGAACGAAACGCATTATCGCGCCAAGGTGGCCGAGTTGTACGCACTGCGGCGCACCCAGCGTGTCGGCGGAGCGGAAAGCGCGCAGGAACGCCATGTGAAGAAGGGCAAGATCCTGCCACGCGAACGAGTCGAGCGGCTGATCGACCCTGGCATGCCGTTCCTGGAACTCGGCGAACTGGCCAGCCTCGACAGGTATGAGGGCGTACCGCCCGGCGCGGGCATCATCACCGGCATCGGGGTGATCGAGGGCCGCCATTGCATGATCATCGCCAACGACGCCACCGTGAAGGGCGGCACCTACTTCGGCATGACCTGTCGAAAGCACGTGCGCGCCCAGCGGATCGCCTGGGCCAATCGCCTGCCTGTCGTGACGCTGGTCGATTCCGGCGGCGCGTTTCTGCCTGATCAGGAAAACATCTTCCCCGACGAAGGCCAGTTCGGCTCGATATTTCACAATCAAGTTGGGATGTCAGGCGACGGCGTACCGCAGATCGCCGTGGTCATGGGCCCCTGCACCGCTGGCGGTGCCTATATTCCGGCGCTTTGCGACGAGGTGGTCATCGTGCGCGGCCAGGGCTTCATGTATCTTGGTGGGCCGGAACTCACCTTCGCCGCCACTGGCGAGAAGGTCGATAACGAGATCCTTGGCGGCGCCAAGATGCACTGCTCGGTCTCGGGTGTAACCGACCATCTGGCCGAGGATGACGCCCATGCGCTCGCCATCACGCGAGAGATCGTCAAGCATCTGGGCGAGAAGCCCTTCCCGCGCAAGAGCCCGGCCCCGCCGCGCCCCCCGGCCTACCCCGTGGAAGAGATTTACGGCATCGTAAGCCGTAACCCCAAGGTACCCACTGAGAACCGCGAAATTGTCGCGCGGCTGGTGGACGAGAGCCAGTTCCATGAGTTCAAGCCGCTCTACGGCGACACTCTGATGACCGGTTGGGGCCGCATTCACGGGCATGAGGTGGGGATTCTTGCCAATACCGGCGTGCTGTTCGTGGAAGCGGCGCTGAAGGCCACGCATTTCATCAATCTTTGCGTGCAGCGCGACATCCCGCTGCTGTTTCTGGCCGACGTCAATGGCTTCATGGTGGGCCGCGAGGTCGAGCAGATGGGAATCGCCAAGGCGGGCGCCAAGATGATCACCGCCATGTCCTCCGCTCGCGTGCCGAAATTCACCATCATTACAGGGGGTTCGTACGGAGCCGGATATCTGGCCATGCTAGGCCGCCCTTTTCAACCTGATGCGATGTTTGCCTGGCCCACGGGCCGCGCGGCCATCATGGGGCCGGAACAGGCCGCCAGCGTGCTGGCCCAGGTGCGTGCCCAGATCAACGGGCGCGAGGGCAAGGCATGGACAAAGGAGGAGGAAGAAGCCTTCAAGGCGCCTATCCGCAAGGAATATGAGGATTTTCAGGGCGCCTATAACTTCGCCTCGAATCTCTGGGTTGACGGCGTGATCGAGCCCTGCGAAACGCGCGAAGTCCTGGCGCTGCTGCTCGACATCACCTCGCGGCGGCCGAGAGCCGAAACCCACTTTGGCGTGTTCAGGATGTGAGGCGGCTGCAGTGAAGATCAAGACGCTTCTTATCGCCAACCGCGGCGAAATCGCTTGCCGGATCGCCCGCACGGCGAGGAGCTGCGGCATCATACCCGTCGGAGTCCATTCCGAGGCCGATGCCAATTCGCTCCACGTACGCGAGATCGCCCGCTCGATCTGGATCGGCGGCGGGCCTGCCCCGGAAAGCTACCTGCGCATTGACGCAGTGCTGGCCGCGGCGAAGGACGCTGGGGCCGACGCCATCCATCCCGGCTACGGCTTCCTCGCCGAGAACCCCGAATTCGCGCGCGCGGTCGAGGCCGCCGGCATGATCTTCATGGGGCCGACGCCGGAAACCCTGGAACGCTTCGGCGACAAAGCCACCGCCAAGGAGGCGGCCATCGCCGCCGGTCTGCCGGTGATTTCGGGGGCCGCAGGCACCCTGTCCGATCCCGACAAAATCGCCGCCGAAGTGCGCCGGATGGGGCTGCCCGTGCTGCTGAAGGCAGTGGGCGGCGGCGGCGGACGCGGGCAGCGGCTCGTAGTTGACGAGAAGACCCTGGCCGCCGACATCGAGGGGGCGATGCGTGAGGCGAAGTCGACCTTCGGCTCGGAAGGTCTCCTGCTGGAACGCTTCCTGTCCGAGGCCCGTCACGTGGAGGTGCAGATTGCCGGTGACGGCAAGGGCCATGTAGTGCATCTGTTCGAGCGCGACTGCACGCTCCAGCGCCGCCATCAGAAGGTGATCGAGGAGGCGCCCGCCTGGGGCCTGCCCCGCGCGCTTCTCGACGCGATCACCCGTGACGCGGTGCGCCTTGGCGAGACACTCGACTACCGGGGGCTCGGCACAGTGGAGTTCCTCGTGGTGGGAAAGGAGTACTTCTTCCTCGAGGTGAACCCGCGCATCCAGGTCGAACATCCTGTCACCGAGGCAGTCACGGGACTCGACCTCGTGGCTCTGCATCTGCGTATCGCCGAGGGCCTCGGCCTGGGACTCAGCCAGGACGAGCTGAAGGTCGACGGCCACGCCGTCGAGGCGCGGCTCTATGCCGAGGATCCGGCGATGCAGTTCGCCCCGTCCACCGGCAGATTGACCACGCTCAGCCTGCCCGACGGTCTCCGCATCGACAGCGGGGTCGAGGCCGGCGATACCGTCACTCCCTACTACGATCCCATGATCGCGAAGCTGATCGTCCATGCGCCCGACCGCGAGACAGCACTGGCGCGGCTCGCGCAGGCGCTGGATCATGTCGCTGTCGAAGGTGTCGAGACCAATCGCGCCTTCCTGGCCGCGCTGGCCCGCAACACCGATTTCGAGAAAATGAACGTCCACACCCGCTGGATCGACGAGCGGCTGAACGATCTAACTGCGCCCATGCAAGTCCCGGATACCCGGCTTTGGAAAGCCGTGGCTGCCGTGCTTTTCGTCGTTCGTGAACGCTCAGATGGCGCCGCCGAACCATGGTCGAACCGCGACGTGTTCACAAACTGGCGGCTCGGCCTTGGCGGCGGAATGATGGAGGCGGGCCAGCGGGTCATGCTGACCGACGCAGCGGGAAGCTCTGGGGAGCTCTGCGTGAGCCCAGTCCGCTCCGGCGACATCTACACAGTCTACGGAATTGACGGAGCCGCCCTCACCTTCTCCTGCCGTGAGATCGCGCCGGGTCGATGGCGCGTGGCGCAGGGTGGAATGGTAAACGTGGTAACGGCGCGCCTCCACGCCGGGGGGATCGAGATCGACGCGGCGCCGGGCCGACTGGTCTACCGGCCGGCACTACCCTTGGCCTCGGCAGGCGCAGACAGCGCTGCCGAGCGGACCGTTGCCTCGCCGCTAACCGGGATGATCGTCGACATCAAAGTATCCGAAGGCGATGCGATCGCCGAAGGCGATGTATTAGCGGTCCTGGAGTCGATGAAGCTCGAGATCTCCATCAGGGCGTCTGCCCCCGGCATCGCCGCGAAGGTTGCGGTCTCAAAGGGCATGATGGTGAATCGCGGCCAGATGATCGCCGAGATCATACCACCCGAAAAGGAGCAGGCATGACCGACTTTCCAAAGTTTGTAGAATTTCGTGAAGAAGGCCCGCGCGAGGGTTTTCAGATCGAAACCAAGATGTACCCCATCGAGCAACGGATTGAACTGATCGACATGCTCAGCGAAACGGGGCTGAAGCGGATCCAGGTGGGCAGCTTCGTGAGCCCCAGATACGTGCCGCAGATGGCCGACACGGGCGAACTGTTCCAGCGCATCAAGCGCAAGCCAAGTGTGAAATACACCGCACTCTGGCTGAACGAGAAAGGGTTCCGCAAGGCGTTATCTGCGCATCGGGTCGATATTGACCCGCGGCTTCTTTTCTATCCCTCCGAAGCGTTCGCGCAGTCCAACAATAACTGTTCCTCAGCGGATATGCGCGAGCGGCAGCGCGAATGGGTGCGACTCTACAAGGAAACGGGATACACTGTCGATGCCGCCTATGTGATGACCGCGTTCGGCTGCAATCTTCAGGGGCCGATCCCGCAGGAGCAAGTTCTGGACGACTTCCGCTTTGTCCTCCGACTTTGCGAAGAAGAGGAAATTCCGGTACCTATCCTTGTGATCGCCGACACGATGGGCTGGGGCAACCCCGAAGCGGTCAAGCGCATGATCGGCGCCCTGCGTGAGCTGGCGCCCGGGGCGCGCATCGGAATGCATCTCCACGACACACGCGGGCTGGGCATCGCCAATATCCATGCGGCACTGTCGATGGGGGTGGACATGTTCGAAACCTCGGTGGCGGGTCTGGGCGGCTGCCCCTTCGCGGGCCACGGCCATGCCCGCGCAGCGGGCAATGTCTGCACCGAAGACGCGGTGCTTCTGTGTCACGAGCTGGGTATCGAGACGGGCATCGACCTTGAAAAGCTGATCGCCGCCGCGGCGAAGGCGGAAGAGATCATCGGCGCACCTCTGATGGGCCGGGTGATGCATTCCGGCAGCCTCGACAAGTTTCGCCTAGCGAAATGAGGAGGACCGATATGGGAAAAATACTGAACGGAAAGGTCGTGCTGGTCACCGGCGCAGGTGGCGGGATCGGCCGCGAGGTCGCACTTATGGCGGCAGCCGAAGGAGCGGCGGTCGTGGTCAATGATTTGGGCGCGACGCTCAAGGGCGTCGGGCAAACTATCACCGCTGCGCAGGCCGTCGTGAACGAGATCAAGGCTGCCGGCGGCAACGCCATCGCCGATGGCGGCAGCGTAACCGACCCGGACGCCGCCCGAGCCATGGTCGAGGCCGCCGTAAAGGAGTTTGGCCGCATCGACGCCGTAGTGAACAATGCCGGGATCCTGCGCGATGGCTTCTTTCACAAGATGACATACGACGACTTCGACGCGGTGGTGAAGGTACATCTTTATGGCGCCTTCAACACCAGCCGCGCTGCAGCTGATTATTTCCGCGAGCAGCAAAGCGGCGCATTGGTGCACATGACTTCGACCTCGGGCCTGATCGGCAATTACGCACAGGCCAACTATTCGGCGGCGAAACTTGGAATCGCGGCTTTTTCGAGAGCCGTCGCACTGGACCTCAGACGCTGGAACGTGCGGTCCAACTGCATCGCGCCCTTCGCATGGAGCCGGATGATTTCGTCGATCAAGACCGACACGCCGGAGCAGGAGGCGCGGGTCGAAAAGATCAAGAAGATGACACCCGCCAAGGTCGCGCCTATGGCTTGCTATCTGATGAGCGATGAGGCTGCAGATGTCTCGGGCCAGATTTTCGCCGTTCGGATGAATGAAGTCTTTCTGATGAGCCAGCCGCGGCCGGTGCGTTCGGTGCATTCCGGCGACGGTTGGACCCCCGACACAATCGCCGTGCATGCCGTTCCCGCGCTCAAATCGCATTTCACGCCGCTGGAAGTTTCGGCGGACGTCTTTTCCTGGGATCCCGTCTGATGGCCAGACGCAAGGACAAAATCACCTCCGCCATTGCCTGGAGCAAACCCGACAAGATCAGCGTGCGCGGACTGGACCTGACGAACGAGATTCTGGGGCACATGAATCTCGGCGATCTGGCGTTCCTGCAGTTGACGGGCCGCAGGGCCACGCCCCAGGAAAGCCAGGTGTTCAACGCCCTCGTCATCACGCTGGTCGAACATGGTATCACGCCGTCTGCCTTGGCCGCGCGCATGACCTATATGGGTGCGCCGGAATCGCTCCAGGCCGCCGTCGCGGCTGGGCTCTGCGGGCTGGGCACGGTATTCGTCGGCTCGATGGAAGGCGCTTCAAAGATGCTGTACGAGGCGTTGCCGGAGGACAAACTGGGCACCGGTGCCGATCTCGACGCCATTGCCGCCAAAACGGTCGAGACGTTCCGCCGCCGCAGGACAATTGTGCCGGGGCTGGGCCATCCGGTACACAAGCCGGTAGACCCCCGCGCGCCGCGGCTTTTCCAGATTGCGGCGGAGAACGGTAAGTCGGGCGAATATGTCGCGCTGATCCAGAAGATCCAAGCTGCCGCGGAAAAGGCGTCGGGCAAGATGCTGCCGATCAACGCCACCGGCGCGATCGGAGCGATCTGCTGCGAGTTCGGCTTCCCATGGAAGATCGTGCGCGGCTTTGGCGTGATGGCACGCGCGATCGGGCTTGTGGGCCATATCCTCGAGGAGAGCGAGAATCCGATTTCCTACGAAATCTGGCAGCGCGCTGAAGAGGAGATCCTGGAGACAAGCGGCCCCGGCGAGCACGCGGTGGAATGAAGGACCCGCACCTCCGCGCTGTCAACCATGACCAGTTGCGTGAGGAACTCAGGCCCGGCGGAATCGGTTTTCCAGCACGGCCGTTTCGCCGTACGCGGCCGCTTCCGGGATCCGGAACAGCCGGCCTTCGGGACTATCGGATGGTTCGGGAACCACGGTAACGATCGGTCGTTCCCGTGCTGCCGCCAGTGCGGCCGTTACAGTATTGTAGCGTGCCAGCCAGCGCAGGTTCATATAAGTGGCGAACATCAGGTTGAGCTCGCAGGCCTCGGCGGCCGCAACGACCGCCGAAGGGCGGAGCCATGCCGCGGACATGACTTCGCGCAAGTCCGCGGCAGCGGCTTGGCGCGACGGACCTCGCGCCAGGAAAAAATGAGTATCGAAGCGTTTCGGCAGATGTGGCGGTGTTATCCAATGGGCAAAGGGCACCAGGCGATCTGTAGCCAGCGCAAAACCCCCTTTTCTTAGCAGCGTCTGGAAGTCGGCTGCTGGCGCGACCGCCTCGGGCTCGGGTTCGGCCAGAAGCAGACCGCATTCTTCATAAGTTTCCCGGATGGCGGTGACCCGCAGCGTCGCATCGGCTGCATTGCCCGTTGCCAGTGTCGCATCCGCAGCATCCACCGCGCCGCCCGGAAATACGAATTTTCCCGCGGCAAAACTCGCAGATCCGGTCCGCTCCACCATCATGACTTCGGTACTATCAGCGCCGTCACGTAGCAGGATGAGCGAAGCCGCCAGACGCGGAACTGCAACGGCGGAGGACATCAGGCAATCTCCATGGTCATGCGGGCGGCAGTCGGATCGGGGTCGGTGAGCGGAAAGCGGTCTGCCAGGTGAATGGCATGGCCGCAAGAAGAATGCCTGTTGCGGCAACGATCAGGGCGATCCGGTAATTGCCCGACAAGTCGTGCAGATAGCCCGACAGCCAGGCGCCAAAGCCGGCGCCGACATTGCTGGTGGCATAGATCACGCCATAAATGGCCGCCGCAGCGGGACCGGTGAAAAGGCGGTTCGACATCGTTGCGATGATCGGTCCGCGCGCGCCCTGCGCAATGCCGAAGATGCCGACATAGGCCGCTAGCAGCCACTCCGAGACCGCGTAGCTCAGGCCCAACAGGCAAAGGGTGCCGGCGTAGGTGCAAGCGAAGCTCAGCAATGCGATCGGGCGCAGGCCGAACCGGTCGGAGAGCCAGCCGGACAGGATCACGCCGCCGACAGAGAGCATGCCGGAAAGGCCGAAAGCCGTCGCCGCCGTCAGGGGCGCATAGCCACTTTCCACCAGGAAGGGCACCACCTGCACGATCACCACATACATGCTGAATCCGGTCAGGCCGAATGTCGCCATTAGCCCGAGGAATTCCGGACGACGGAACGCCTGAGTGAGACTCGGGCTCGCATTCGCGTCTCCGGATGCACCAGAACTTGCGTTCAATGCGGGTACGGCAGGATCCAGTCGCCGCCAGGGCAACAATAAGGTGAGCACAATCAGCACTGCGACCGTCCAGCCCATGACGGCATAGGTACTGCGCCAGCCCTGCCACTCGATCCACCATTGCGCCAGCGGGACCAGAAGGAGCGAGCCGGTGCCGAGCCCGGCATAAACCGCTCCCATAGCGACCGACACGCGCTGGCGGAACCACCCGCCAATCAGGGCCGAGGCAGGCACAATCCCGATCGCCGCAATACCGATACTGGCCAGTACGCCGATGCAGAGATACAGAGCGACGATACCGTCGGCATGAGCCGCGCCCAACATCGCGAACGCAATCAATGCAACCCCGAGCGCATAGCAGACACGGGCGCCAAAGCGGCGCAACAGAAGACCGGCGAACGGCGCGCTCAGTCCGGAGACGAGCATATAGGTGGAATAGACGCCTGCTGTCTGCTGCCGCGTAGCGCCGAATTCCTGCTCGATCGGCAGCAGGGACACCATCCAGGTATCTGCTACCCCGCGCGAGATAAAGACGAACCCGAAGGCGACGGCCAGCGCGAAAGTGGCAAGCCGCCCTCTACCGTCGTCCTGTACCTTGCGCGCGACATCCGTCATACGCGATTACTGAACGATTGTTGACGGCAGCCACATGACCAGGGCGGGAAACATGGCCAGGAGAAGAATGACCAGCATATGCGCGATTACATGCGGCGTGACGCCGATGAAGATATCCTTGACCGGTATCTTGGAATAGGCCGATACCACGTAGACATTCAGCCCGACCGGCGGCGTGACCAGACCGACTTCGGCGGTGATGATTATGATGATGCCGAACCAGATCGGATCGAAGCCCAGCGCCGTCACCACCGGCAGGACGACCGGCACGGTGAGAAACAGGATCGCCACCTGGTCCAGGAAGCATCCTAGAACCAGATACAGCAGCACGATCAGCAGAAAAATGAACCACCGCGACACATCGAGATTTCCGACATAGGAAACCAGTTCCTGGGTGAACCCAGTGAGCGTGAAGTAATACCCGAAGACCTGGGCGCAGATGATGATCAGGACGATCATGCAGGTTGTGCGGGATGCACTGAACAAGGCGTTGCAAAAACTGTTCCAGGTGAGCCGCCGCCGCATTGCCGCGATCACCATGGCACCGAAAGCACCGAGGCTGGCAGCCTCAGTCGGCGTGGCGATGCCGAGATAGATACAGCCGGTCACCAGCATAATCAGCGCTACCATGGGCCCGACGATGCGCAAGGAGGCAACCTTTTCCCGCAGGGAGTAACTCGAGACGGCGGGCGCATGGGAGGGATTGATCGCCGCAAGGACCAGAACCGTCAAAGCGATTACCAGGGTGACCAGCAGGCCCGGGATAATGCCCGCAATCAGCAGCTTGCTGATGCTCAGCTGCGCGATGAGGCCATACAGCACGATTGCGATCGACGGCGGGATCAGCATCGCCAGCGTGCCGGAGATGGCAACGACGCCGGAAGCAAGACGAGGATTGTAGTTGTGCCGGATCATCGCCGGGATGCTGGTTCCCGACAGGGTGGCGGCCGCCGCCGTAGAGGAGCCAGAGATCGCACCGAAGCCGGCACCGGCCAGAGCAGTTGCTATCGCAAGTCCCGCCGGTGTCCGCCCGAGCCACACCTTGGCGCTGTCGAACAGCTCGTCTGCGATGCGGCTGACGATAATGAATTCCGCCATGAGCATGAACATCGGCACGGTGATCAGCTCGTAGGACGACGTGGTAGACAGCGGAGTGGCACGCAGGATGCCAAGCACCATGTCCAGACCGCCCTTGAGCCACAGACCGACCATGCCGGCGACGCCCAACGCGAAGGCCACCGGCATACCGAAGACCAGCAGCAGGAGCAGTATGATTATTCCGGCGGCGACAATCATTCCATATGCTCCCCGGCGAGTTGATCTCCGCCTTTCTGCTCGAACGGGCGGCCACTCAACAGGGCGATGATTCGATTGATGGTGGCCAGCACGACGCGGATGATCAGCAATCCGACGCCGACCGAGCCAAAGATGTATGGCGGCCAGGTCGGCCAGGGGATTGTGCCGTCGACCACGTCATTGGCCAGAAAGGCCTCAATGCCGTTGATCGCCATCTGATGTAGGATCAGCGCGAAAAGCAGCAATGAGGCGCAATAACCGATTATCTCGGCGGCAAGCAGCAATCGGGTGCCGCGAAGCACGTCGAAAAGATCGACCTTGATATGGGCGCCGCGGCGGAAGGTATCGGCGAGCGCAAGGAAGAAGACCAGCGTGACGAGGTACATTCCGATGAGGTCGAACGACCAGCTGAGCGGCGCGGAGAAGAAATAGCGCAGAACGACGTCCACCACGATGACCATCATGATGGTAAACAGCCCGGCGCCTGCGAGATACAGGAAGAGCCGGTCGAGCGCTCCGATCAATCTATCCAGCCCTGCCATATGTCCTCCCTCACCCGCGCTGTTTTCAGCGTCCACGCCACTGCGGCTTACGTTTTTCCTTGAAGGCACGCGGGCCTTCCTGGGCATCCTCGCTGCGGTAGACACGTTCGAAAACGTGATGTCCCGCCCGCAGCGCTGCGGACCGCCCCATTTCCGTTGAGAGATACACCAGTTCCCGCGCGGCGCGTACGGTCAACGGTGCGTTGCCGGCAATCTTCTCCGCCATCGCCAGAGCCGCCGGCATGAGTTCCGCGGCCGGGACCACCTGGTTGACAAAGCCGATCTCATAGGCGCGCCTGGCACTGATCGGATCGCCGGTCAGCAGCAATTCCATCATCACACGCTGCGGGATGATATAGCCCAGAGGCGCCGCCCAGGGCATGCCGCGGCCGACCTTGCCCTCGGTGATGGCGAACGTGGCATGCTCGGCGGCGATGCAGAGGTCGCACATCTGGGTCAGCAGCCAGCCGCCCGCATAGGCGACACCATTGACTGCGGCAATGACGGGCTTGGTTACATGTACCGTATCCCCGATCACCGGCAGGAAATCGCGCGGCGGCACCCCCAGCATGGTCTCGGCCGCCTCCTTGAGATCCATGCCGGCACAGAAGGCCTTGTCGCCGGAGCCAGTCAGAATGGCGACGAGGGCCGTTTCATCGGCCTCAAAGCGTTCGAAAGCGGCACGCAGGCCGAGGCGGACGGCTTTGCTGATGGCATTGCGCTGTTCCGGCCGGTTGATGGTGATAACAACCACATCACCCCGGCGGTCATACAGGATCTCGTCGCTCATGCTTTTGCCTTCCCCCGCCAGCGCCGGATAGCACCGCGCTGCTCAAGTCCGTCGAGTTCGGCATCGCCGATCCCGAGCTCACCCAGAACCTCAGCCGTATGCTCACCCAGCAGGGGTGCCGCACGCGCGAAGCTCGCCGGCGTGTTTGAGAACCGCACCGGTGAAGACGGCAGACGCAGCTTGCCATCATGCGGGTCATCCAGGTCCTGGAAGAAGCCGACGTCGCTCAGATGCGGGTCGGTATACAGATCCGCCATGCTGTTGAGCCGGGCGACCGGAATTTCGGCCTGCTCGAGCAGCTCCAGCCATTCCTCCGAGGTCCGCTCGGCAATGACCTCTGCCACCATGGTGCAAAACGCCGCCATATTGGCGCTGCGCGCCGCCTGGCTGGAGAACCGCTCATCAGAGGCGAGCGCCGGACGACCAGCCAGCTCGGTGAAGCGACGCCATTGCTTGTCATTATAGACCAGCACGGAAAGATAGCCGTTGCGCGTCTTGTACGGCCGGCGGTAGGGCGTGACCGTGCGGTCATAGACCGGACGGCCGAGCGGCGGGTCATAAGCCGCGCCGGCGATATGCTCGACCAGAAGGAAGGATGCCGTGATCTCGAACATCGGCACTTCGATCTCCTGGCCCCCGCCGCCACGCTGCCGGTGGAACAGGGCGGCCATGATCGCATAGGCGGCGCTGAGCGCGCAGACCTTGTCGCCAACCACGGTGGTGACGTATTGCGGTTCGGGATTGATCTCGGCCTGCAGCATGGCCAGACCGCTAATCGCCTGGATCGTGTCGTCATAGGCCGGCCTGCCGGAATACCGGCCGTCCTTGCCGTAACCATAGAGGCTTGCGTAGATCACGCCGGGATTGACGGCAGATACAGCTGCATAATCGAGGCCCAGCCGCTGAATGGCGGGCAGCCGCATGGAATGGAGCACGATATCAGCCGTCTCGGCCAGACGCAGGCAGATATCCCGTCCCTCCGTCGTGCGCAGATCCAGCACGATGCCCCGCTTGCCGCGGTTGAGATTGGTGAACATGCCGCTGCGCCCCTTGGTCTTGCTGGGACCGACATAGCGGGAAGTATCGCCATCGGGGCTTTCGACCTTGATCACGTCGGCGCCCAGATCGGCCATGATCTGGGTGCAATAGGGACCCATCAGGACCGACGTCAGGTCCAGCACGCGGATGCCGGACAGCGGGCCCTGTTTCTTTTCGGACTTGGTCATGCGGAACTCTTTCCAGCGGCATGGACGGCACGGTCGAGAGACTCGCGATGCGCCGGATGTGCGATTTCGATGAGAGTCCGGGTGCGCTGACTCAGGGTTTTACCCTGCAGGTTGGCAGCACCGAACTCGGTGATGATCACATCCACATCGCTGCGCGCCGTGGTGACAGGCCCGGACAGACGCGCGACAATGCGGCTGACCGCACCATTCTGCGCCGTACTCGGCAGGGCGATGATGGAATGGCCGCCGGGCGAAGCGGCAGCAGCACGGACATAATCCACCTGCCCCCCGACCGCGCCGACATACTGTCCGCCGGCGCTTTCGGCATTCACCTGTCCCGTCAGATCCACCTCGACGGCAGAGTTCAGCGACACAAACCGCGAGAGCTGCGACAGGACGGCAAAGTTGTGCGTATGCGACAGCGGATGCATGCGCACGCTTTTGTTGCGATGGCAGAAGTCGAACAGACGCCGCGTCCCGATCAGGGCGCCGGTGACGCTGATGCCGGGATCGACCTCCTTGTAGGCATTCGAGATCGCGCCGGCTTCCACCAGATCGACCACGCTGTCGCCCAGCATGCCGGAATGGATGCCAAGATCACGGCGGCTGCGCAGATCGGACATCACCGCTTCGGGGACCGACCCGATACCGACCTGCAGCGTGGCCCGATCCGGGATATAGGCCTGCGCGAAGCCGGAAATGGTACGGTCCAGGTCGGTAATTGCGGCGGGTGGCAACTCGACCAGCGGCCGATCGCTTTCCACCAGAAAATCGATATCGTCGGCGGTGAGCGGCTCGACGCAGGGAACCTGCGGAACATTGACGTTCATTTCGGCCACAACGACACGGGCGCGCCGGACGGCGGCGCGAATATAGTCGCTCGCCAACCCGAGGCTGAAATGCCCAGTTTCATCCCGAGGCGCTACCTGCACGAATGCGACATCGCAGGGGATGATGCCGTCGGCGACATAGGACTCCATCTTGGAGACATGACACGGCAGGACGTCCAGAACGCCGGCCTTGGCAAGCCGGCGATTGCTGCCTACCGCCCCCATGCCGAGAAAGCGGATGTGATCGGTATATTCCGGCCGCAGGGTGTCTGAGAATCCGGAGCCGAGAAAGACTGTGATGCCTCCCAGATCGGCACGCTGCGCCATCAGCGCTTCGGTCAAGGTCAACGGCTCGGCGCAGGCCTGCCCCCAGATAATGGTGTCTCCAGGCCGAACGATATTCCTGAGGTCCAGTTTGCCGGCATCCAGTTTCTGCATGGCTCAGCCCCGCGCCTCAATCTGGCGAGCCAGTTCCAGCACTGCCTCGGCACGCTTGAGCAGCGGCCCGTCGATCATCTGCCCCTTGAAATCGATGGTGCCGAGTCCACGACGCGCGGCGTCGTTATAGACGGCGATGAGTTCGCGGGCATGCTCGGTCTCCGCAGTTGTCGGGGCGAAGATCTCATTGCAGATTTCGACCTGGCGCGGCACCACGCAGATCTTGCCCTCATACCCGAGGTCGCGCCCCTTCTCGGCATCCCGGCGGCACTGATCGTCGTCACGGATCTCGACCACCGCCTGATCGATGGCGATGACACGTGCCGCTTTCGCGGCGAGCACCACCTGCGAGCGGGCATAGAGAACCTCCTCGCCGACTCGCGTCCGCCGGGCGCCGATGTCGGAGGCAAAATCCTCCGCGCCGAAGAAAGCCGAGGTGATGCGCGGGTGGGCAGCGCATAACGCGACGGCGTCGATCACGCCGCGCATCGATTCGATTCCGGCCATGATCTCAATCCGCCGCTTGCCGGATTGCGCAGTCTCGGCATGCTCGATCGCATGGACATTCGGGAACAGCTCATCCCGGCTTTCCAGCTTCGGCACGATCACGCCATCGATGTCGCAGGCCACGGCCGCTTCGATGTCGCGAAGGTAGTGCTTCGATGTGGCCTGGTTTATGCGCACATAGAGCTTGCCGCGCAGATCCGTGCCTCGCAGCATCTGCACTGCTTCACTAAGGCGCGAGCGGGCAGTATCCTTGTCGCCCTCGGGCGTTCCGTCCTCCAGATCGATGGCATAGCAATCGGCCCTGAAGCGGGGGAATTTGGCCAACAGGTCATGCCGGTTGGCCGGCGCAAAGAAGAGACTGCGGATCATGGCACGCCCTCCAGCGCGAAGGACTGCCTGTAAGCGGCGCAGGCTTCCTCGAAAATGTCGCGTACGATCTCGCCGGCGGGTTTGACGGCATGGATCAGTCCGACGCTCTGGCCCGCGGGCAGAACGCCGTTATCGATGTCGCCCTCGATACGGCCGCGGATGGTGGCGGGCAAGCCGATCTCCTGCAGTTGCCGCGGATACGGGAGGATCTTGTCCTGATTATGATCCCAATAATTTGTGAAGCTGTTGCGCAGCATGCGCACGGTTTTGCCGCTATGGGCGCGGCTGATCACTGTACCCTCCTCGTCGCGCGCCACCAGCTCATTCTTGTAGTTTTCGTGCGCCCGGGCCTCCTCGGAGGCGATAAAGCGCGTCCCCATCCAAACACCGACGGCGCCGAAGGCAAGCGCGGCGAGCAGGCCGCGCCCATCGGCCAACCCGCCGCCGGCAATGACCGGAATCTTCACCGCCTGTGTTACCGCCGGCACCAGCGCCGCGGTGCCGACGCGGCCGACATGACCCCCGCCGTCACCACCCGACGCGATCAGCATGTCGACGCCCTGGGCTTCCAGCATCCGCGCCTGCCGCACATTGCCGACGACGCTCATGACGGTCATGCCGCGCTCGTGCGCCTCGTTGACCACGCCCAGCGGATTTCCGAGGCCGGAAATCAGCACCGGGGCGCGTTCCTCAAGGCTGACGGCGATCTGGTCCTGCACCTGCCGGGTATAGGTGATCGAGGCCTCATCATCGCCGGATACCTTGGCAAAAAGAATGTCGACGCCGAACGGCTTGTCGGTGCTGTCGCGGATCACCCGGATTTCACGGCGCAGCTCGTCGGCCGTCAGGTAGCCGGCGCCGATCACACCGAGACCGCCGGCGGCCGATACAGCGGCGGCCAAGCGCCCATAGGCAACCTGTCCCATGCCCGCCTGCATGATCGGATAGGCGATCCCGAGCCGGCGGCACAGGGCAGTGGATTGCAGGATCTGTTCGATTCTCACAGCAATATCTCCCCCGGGGGACTAGTAGGATTTCGGCAGACCGAGGACTTTCTCGGCAATGAAGCTGAGGATCATCTCCCGGCTGACCGGCGCGATACGCGGGATCATCACCTCGCGCATGTAGCGTTCGACATGGAACTCCTTCGAGTAGCCGAAGCCGCCATGGGTCATAACAGCCTGGGTGCAGGCCTTGAATCCTGCTTCGGCACCGAGATACTTCGCCGCATTGGCCTCGGCGCCACAGGGTTTCCCGGCATCGTAGAGTTCGGCTGCGTGCAACATCATCAGGTTTGCCGCTTCCAGCTCCATCCAGTTCTCAGCCAGCGGGTGCTGGATTGCCTGGTTTTTGCCGATAGGGCGATTGAATACCACGCGCTCCTTGGCGTAGCGGGTGGCGCGGTTCAGCGCCGCACGGCCGAGGCCGATCGCCTCTGCGGCGAGCAGGATGCGCTCCGGATTGAGGCCCATGAGGATGTATTCGAAGCCACGGCCTTCCTCACCGATTCGGTCCTTGGCAGGTATTTCGAGGTCATCGATGAAGAACTGGTTCGAATCGATGCATTTTCGCCCCATCTTTTCGATCTCGCGCGCCTCGCAGCGGCTGCGGTCGAGATCGGTATAGAACAGCGAGATGCCGTCGGTGGGCTTGGCACATTGTTCGCGCGGTGTGGTGCGAGCGAGCAGGAACAACTTTTCGGCCTTCTGGGCCAACGTGGTCCAGACTTTGCGCCCGTTCACGATGTAGCGATCGCCCTGTCGCGCCGCCTTGGTTTTGATGTTTGTGGTGTCCAGGCCGGCATCGGGCTCGGTGACGCCGAACGCCGCCATCACCTCGCCCCGGATGATCGGCGGCAGCATGCGACGCTTCTGCTCTTCGCTGCCGAATTTGATGATGGTCTTGGGGGCGAAGACGTTCAGATGTACCGCCGAAGCACCGCTCATCCCCGCGCCCGATTCGGCGATCGCCTGCATCATGATGGCGCCTTCGGCGATACCTAAACCGGCGCCGCCGTATTCGGCCGGCATCGTCAGGCCGAGCCAGCCGCCATCGATTAGCGCCTGCCTGAAATCCTCCGGAAACACGCCATCCCGGTCGCGCGCCAGCCAGTAATCGTCGCCAAACTGGCTGCACAGCCGGAGAATCGTGTCGCGAATGGTTTCCTGGTCGGCGGTCAACCTGCCTGCCACTGTTTCCTCCCGGTTGTTCCAATAAATGAATGAAGTTCGTATATTGGAATACGCTAACCGAGCTCGACAACGGCTGTCAACGCCTTGCGAAGTGCCATTGAAAGGGCCGCGGCGGTCAGGCAAATAACCGGCGAGGGCAGGGATTAGGTTATTTGCTGCCAGGATATTGCCCGGTATAGCCGAGCATGCGGGACGCGCGCAGGCCAAAAACATGCGCGAGTTCGGCGAGCCGGTCATGGCGGGATTTCAGCCGGCCGATCGGCGCGG
>JAGXRD010000043.1 GCA_018336035.1 Alphaproteobacteria bacterium
CCAGCCGGCCGGCAAGCTGCTGCGCCGCTATTGGCAGCCGGTCGCCTTGATCGAGGAGTTGGATGATCTGCGTCCGGTGCGCCCGGTCAAACTGATGGGCCAGGATTTCGTGCTGTTCCGCGATGAGCAGGGCCGCTTCGGCCTGCTGGATCGCGACTGCCCGCATCGCGGCGCGGACCTCGCCTTCGGCCGACCCGAAGATGGCGGTTTGCGCTGCCCGTTCCATGGCTGGCTGTTCGACGTGAAGGGCAACTGTCTGCAGACGCCGGCCGAACCGGAGAACAGCAAGCTCTGCCAGCGCATCAAGCAAAAGAGCTATCCGGTGGTTTTGCGCAGCGGGATTCTGTTTGCATATTTAGGTGAAGGCGAGCCGCCGGCCTTTCCCGATCTCGACTGCTTCATCGCGCCGGACACGCACGTCTTTGCCTTCAAGGGGCATATCGCCTGCAACTGGCTGCAGGCGCTGGAGGTCGGCATCGACCCGGCGCATGCCTCCTTCCTGCATCGCTTCTTCGAGGATGAAGACCCGAATGCCAATTACGGCCGGCAGTTCCGCGCCAATTCGGCCGATTCCGACATGCCGATGACGCAGGTCTTGCGCGAATTCGAGCGGCCGACCATCGAGATCGAGCGCACCGAGTATGGCATGCGGCTGATCGCGCTGCGCGAGCTGAACGAGAAAAGCACGCATGTGCGCGTGACCAACCTGCTCTTCCCGCAGGCGTTCAACATCCCTTTGTCTGCGGAAATGACCATCACGCAATGGCATGTGCCGGTGGACGATGTGAACTGCTACTGGTTCGCCATTTTCACCAGCTTCACTGGCCCGGTCGACAAGCAGCAGATGCGCGAACAGCGGCTGCAGCTCTATACCCTGCCGGATTACATCCCGCGCAAGAACAAGGCGAACGATTACGGCTTCGATCCGTATGAGCAGAAAACCAAGACCTTCACCGGCATGGGCGACGACATCAACGTGCATGACCAGTGGGCGGTGGAAAGCCAGGGCGCGATCCAGGACCGCACGCGCGAGCATCTCGGCAGCACCGACAAGGGCATCATCAACTACCGCTCGATGCTGATGAAGGCGATCGACCAGGCCGAAAGCGGCAACGAGCCGCCGCTGATGGTGCTGGATGCCGAACAGGCCAAGGCGATCCGCGGCCCGGTCACCATCGACGGCATTGCCCCGACCGGCGCATGGCAGGCATACTGGCGCGAGGCCGATGCGCGCAAACGCGCGGCGGCGCCGTGGCAGGCTCCGGCAGTCTTGGCCGCTGAGTAAGACAAGCTTTCGGGGGACGTTCAGTGGAGTCATTTGTCGACCAGCACGGCCTGTGGACGGCCGAACAGCAGAAAGCGGCCAGGGCTGTCGAGAAAGAGGTCGCCGAGCGCGGCCTCTCGGTGATCCGCTTCTCCTTTGCTGACCAGCACGGCATTCTGCGCGGCAAGACCGTCGTGGCAGAAGAACTCAGCAGTGCCATGCGCAGCGGGGTCGGCTTCACCACGACGCTGTTGGCGAAAGACACCTCGCATCGCACGGTGTTTCCGGTCTTCACCAAGGGCGGCGGCTTCGGCCTGGAAGAGATGCAGGGTGCCGCCGATGTGCTGATGGTGGCCGATCCGACCACCTTTAAAGTGCTGCCCTGGGCGCCGCAGACCGGCTGGCTGCTCTGCGACCTTTACTTTGCCGATGGCCGCCCGGTGCCGTTCTCGACGCGGCAGCTCTATCGCGATGCGCTGAAGAAGATCAATGGCGCGGGCTACGATTATGTCGCCGGCCTGGAAGTCGAATTCCATGTCTTCAAGCTGGAAGACCCGAAGCTGAAGCCGGAAGATGCCGGCCAGCCGGGCAATCCGCCCGAGGTCAGCCTGCTGACGCAGGGCTATAACTATCTTACCGAGCTGCGCTACGACCAGTATGACACGGTCTATGAGATCCTGCGCAGGGACATCCAGGCACTGGGTCTGCCGCTGCGCTCGATGGAAGTGGAATTCGGCCCAAGCCAGGCGGAATTCACCTTCCGCCCCGGCACCAACATGGAGTCGGCCGATACGATGATCCTGTTCCGCTCGGCGGCGAAACAGATCGCGCGCCGGCATGGCTATCACGTCACCTTCATGTGCCGGCCGAAACTGCCCAACATCTTTTCGTCAGGATGGCATCTGCATCAGTCGCTGGTGGATCGCAAGACCGGGAAGAATGCCTTCATCCCCACCGAGGACGGCCAGCCGCTGTCGAAACTCGGCCGGCATTTCCTCGCCGGCCTGCTCGAACATGCGCCGGCTTCTGCCGCCTTTGCTGCGCCGACCATCAATGCCTATCGCCGCTATCGCCCGTATTCTCTCGCACCCGACCGCGCCATCTGGGGCCGCGACAATCGCGGCGTGATGTGCCGTGTGCTGGGCGCGAAAGACGATCCTGCCAGCCGGATCGAGAACCGGCTGGGTGAACCGGCGGCCAATCCCTATCTCTACATGGCTTCGCAATTGCTTGCCGGTCTCGATGGTATCGAGAAGGGCCGCGAGCCGCCGCCATCTGCCGATGCGCCCTATGAGACGCCGGCACCGGCTTTGCCGCGGTCGCTGGAAGCCGCGCTGGCCGCGCTGAAAGACAGCGCCTGTTACCGGGCTGGGCTCGGTGATCGGTTTGTCGATTACTTCCTGCATATCAAGCAGGCCGAGATCGCGCGGTTCCAGCTCGAAGTCAGCGACTGGGAACACCGCGAATATTTCGAGTTGTTCTGATGCCCCTGCTCAGCCTGTTTCCCACCCGGATCGAAGTCGCGCAGCTGAAAAAGCGCGGCTTGGAGAGTTTCAACCGCGACATTATCGATGTCTGCGAGTCGCTGCGCATGGCCGACACCACCGGCCAGCGCTGGAGCGCCAAGCATTATACCGGTGGTTACACCTCCTACGGCAGCCACGACCAGATGCATCGCATCTCCTCGACTTTCGCCGCGCTGGAAAAGGCGCTCAACCCGCAGGTCAAGGCCTATGCACTTTCGCTGGGTTACGATCTGCGCGGCCGCAAGCTGCACATGACCGACTGCTGGGTCAACATGATGGCCGGTGCGGTGACGCATGGCCTGCACCTGCACCCGCTCAGCTTCATCAGCGGCACCTATTACGTGCAGGTGCCGCGCGGGGCGGCGGCGATCAAATTCGAGGATCCGCGGCTCGATCGCCTGATGGCCGCGCCGCCGAAACGCAACGACCTCAGCCCGCGCGAACGCCTGCATTTCAGCGTCAAGCCGAAGGCAGGCCAGGTGGTGCTGTTCGAAAGCTGGCTGCGCCACGAGGTGCCACCCAGTTTCACGGTGCAGGAGCGTATTTCGGTCAGCTTCAACTACGCCTGGACGGCCTGAACCACCTGCACCAATCCGGGGGGCTTGACCGTGGGCGCTGCTGCGTCATCCTTTCGAGATCATTCTCTCCAGACCGGGATACTCGATGTCGGCCCTCTTTGAACCGTTGCAACTGCGCTCCGTCACGCTCCCCAATCGCATCGTGCTGTCGCCGATGTGCCAGTACAGCGCCATCGACGGCGTGCCGAACAACTGGCATCGCATCCATCTCGGTCGCTACGCCACTGCCGGCCTTGGCCTGATCATCGCGGAAGCAACCCATGTGAACGCGAAGGCGCGTATCACGCCGGGCTGCCTCGGCCTGTATAATGCCGTGCAGGAAGCCGCCTTCGCGGAGATCGCCGCCGATGTGAAGCAGTTCGGCCCGACGCCGTTCGGCATCCAGCTGGCGCATGCCGGACGCAAGGCCTCGGCCGATCTGCCCTGGCGCGGCGGTCAGTCGCTGCAGGGTCCGCTGGCCTGGCCGACCGTGGCGCCGAGCGCGATCCCGCAGGATGCCGGCTGGCACACGCCGGCTGAGCTGGATGACGAGGGCATCGCCGAGATCAAGCGCGATTTCGTCAGCGCCACGCAGCGTGCGGATCGCGCCGGCGTCGATCTGATCGAGTTGCATGGCGCGCATGGCTATCTGATGCATCAATTCCTGTCGCCGATTTCGAACAAGCGCAAAGACGGCTACGGCGGCAGCCTGGAAAACCGCATGCGCTTTCCGCTCGAAGTCTTCGAAGCGGTGCGTGCGGTCTGGCCCAGGCACAAGCCGCTCGGTATCCGCATCACCGGCAGCGACTGGATGGGTGCCGAAGGCCTCGGCGTCGAGGATGCCATCGCCTTCGCCGCGCGGCTGAAGGAACTTGGCGCCGACTTCGCCGATGTTAGTTCCGGCGGCGTGTCGGGCCAGCAGAAGATCACCACCGGCCCGGGCTATCAGGTGCAGTTCGCCGCAGCCGTGAAAAAGGCCACCGGCATTGTCACCATGGCGGTCGGCATGATCACCGAACCGCAGCAGGCCGAAGCCATCGTGAAAGAGGGCAAGGCCGATCTGGTGGCGATGGCGCGCGGTCTGCTCAATGATCCCTACTGGGCCTGGCGTGCCGCCGATGCACTGCACGGCGAGGTGCATGTCGCGCCGCAGTATCTGCGCGGTCGTCAGCGCGGCGTCGATACGCCGCGCGAGGTGGTGCTGAAACCGGCCCGCTGACGTAACGCCAATTGACGTAACGGCCATCACTCTAAATTTGTACCGCTGCAATCGCGACCTTGCCGGGCACCTACATTCGTCCTATTCCTGACTCCAGGCCGCCGGATGGTCCGGCGGCCACGTTCTCAGGGCGGGGTGAAAGTCCCCACCGGCGGTAAGCCATCTTAAGGTGGCGAGCCCGCGAGCGCCTCACGGCTTTCATTCGGCCATGAGGGTCCAGCAGATCCGGTGCAATGCCGGAGCCGACGGTCATAGTCCGGATGGAAGAGAGCGGTTAACCGACCATGCCGGTGGCGTGCGACCTGTCGCGCGTCCGCGGCAATGTCGGCGCCGTGCGCCCTGATTCAATGGCTGAAAGGATATGCCAGATGAATCAGCGCCTAGAACAAGTATCCCCCACCGAAATCCGTCTCGACACCACCGGCAAAGATGCGAAGCGCGTCGCTTTCATCCAGGCCTGCTGGCATCGCGACATCGTCGACGAGGCCTGGGAAGCTTTCCTTCCCGAAATGGCCAAAGCCGGGCTGCGGCAAGGCAGCATCGAGCGGTTTGAACTGCCCGGCGTGTTCGAAATCCCGCTGCAGGCCAAACTGCTCGCGAAAACTGGCCGCTACCACGCCCTCGTCGCCGCCGGTTTCGTGGTCAATGGCGGCATCTATCGCCACGACTTCGTGTCCTCGGCGGTGATCGACGGCCTGATGCAGGTGCAACTCGAAACCGAAGTGCCGGTGCTCAGCTGCGTGCTGACGCCGCATCATTTCCATGAGCATGACGAGCACCGCCAGTTCTTCCGCGATCACTTCAAGGTCAAGGGCCGTGAAGTGGCGGTCGCCTGTGCGGCAACGCTCAGGAATATCGGCGCGCTTCAGAAGGCGGCATAGCGAAGTGTGTCATGCCCGGCCTTGTGCCGGGCATCCACGTCTTGCTGTGTCTAAAGTAAGGCGTGGATGGCCGGGTCAAGCCCGGCCATGACAATTGGGGAGTGGGTTAAATCGCCAGTCGCTTCACCAACCCCGGCACCGCATCCATCGCCAGCGCGACCAGGCGGATCAGCAGCAGGATCAGCAGAACGCGGAAGACCAGGATCACCCAGATATCGGCGCCGACCGCCAGCATCAGGCCGGTATCCTCGATCAGCGAATGGCCTAGCGAGATCCAGCACAGTGCCAGCACGCGCATCTTGGGTTCGAAATTCTTTTCCTGCGCTTCCTTGATGATCAGCCCGCCGCCATAGGTGAGGCCGAGCAGCACGCCCACGGTGGTGACCGGCGCCAGATCGCGGCTCAGTCCGGAGACGCGCAGCAGCGGCATGATGGCGGCGGTGAAGCGCCGCGTGATGCCGGTGCGCTCGAACAGGTCCAGCAACAGGATCAGCGCCACGATGATGACAAAGGTCGCTGCCAGCGAGACCAGCGACGACACCAGCCAGTCGCTCCAGCCCGCGGTCGGCGAGGCCATGCGATGCAGCAGCCCGGTATCGGCCGGTTCGGACAGCCAGCCGGTGGCACGGCAGATCGCGGCAATCAGCGCCGCATAAAGCAGCGCGGCGATCAGGCGCAGGGCGGCGGTGAACCAGAAGCTGGCGCCGGCCTTGCGCACGATGGCCTGTTCCATCGGCAGGGCATGGCAGAACAGCATCATCGAACAGACAATCGAAAGCTGCGCGACGCTGACACCGGCATCGGCCAGCAGCGGCAGCGCGCCTAAGCCCCCATAGATGCCGATGGTGAAGGCGGCGACCAGCACGAGGCCGGCTTCGGCCGGCAGGCCGAGCAAAGCCATCACAGGTGCCAGCAGCGGGGCCAGCGCATCGATCAGCCCGAGTTCGGTAGCCAGCTTCACGGCCAGCATCACCGGCACCATGATCTTGATCAGCTGCCAGAAGACTTTCAGGCTGGTCTGCAGCCTGGACCTCAGATACGCGCGCATGTTGATGCCGTGATCAGCCGCGCTTGATATGGGTGGCGATGCGTTCGACCGCGCCGTCGAGCTTGTCGTAGCTCTTGGCGAAGCAGAAGCGGATCACGGTCTTCACATGGTCCTCTGAATAGAAGGCGCTGACCGGAATGGCCGCCACCTTGGCCTGTTCCACCATCCGCTGGCAGAATTCCGCATCGTCGATGTTATTGGAAATGGGCGACAGATCGACATTGAGGAAATAGGTCGCCTGGCTCGGCAGCACGGTCAGACCGGCTTCGGTCAGGCCTTTGGCGAAACGGTCGCGCGCGGTCTGCAGGGTCTGGCGCATGCCGGTGAAATAGGCGTCGTCCTTGTCGAGGCCATAGGCCACGGCAGCCTGCAGGTTCGGCGGCGTGGTGAAGGTGACATACTGATGCGCCTTGGCCAGCACCTTCATGATCGCGGGTGCTGCGCAGACAAAGCCGACCTTCCAGCCGGTCAGCGAGAAGATCTTGCCGGCCGAGCCGATCTTGATGCAGCGCTCGCGCAGGCCCGGCAGTGAAATCAGCGGCGTGTGCTCAAGGCCATCGAACAGCACATGTTCCCAGACCTCGTCGCAGATCGCGATGGCATCGTATTTGATGAGATAACGTCCCAGCAGTTCGAGGTCTTCACGCGGAAATACGCTTGCGGTCGGATTCAGCGGGTTGTTGAAGATGACGGCCCTGGTTTTCGGCGAGAAGGCGGCGGCCAATGCGGCCTCGTCGATGCGCCAGTGCGGTGGGCGAAGCGTGACAAATTTAGGCACGCCGCCGGCGCGCCGCACCAGCGGCAGATAGGCATCATACATCGGCTGGAACAGCACGACCTCGTCACCCGGCTCGATCACCGCCATCAGACTGTCGGCCAGTGCCTCGGTGGCGCCCGAGGTGATCATCACTTCGCTCTGCCAGTCGAGGTCGAGCTTGTGGAAGCGCTTGTAATGCGTCGCCACCGCCTGGCGCAGTTCAGGCACGCCCATCATCGGCGGATACTGGTTCCAGCCCGACAGCACGGCGGCCGCCGCTTTGGCGCGCACATCCTCGGGGCCGGGATCGTCGGGGAAACCCTGACCCAGATTGATCGCGTCATGCTGCAGGGCCAGCCGCGACATGGTCTCGAAGATGGTGGTGGGCGCGTCGGCGAAGATCGGGTTCATAGCCAGAAAGTCCAATGAAAACGCGTAAATTGGCGCAGGTTCGTGCGGCCGGTGATGTAGCACGCTGGCCGCGGAGGCAACAGCCCCCGGATATTAAGAGGACGGGATTTTACGCAGGTGGCGCCGGCGCAGCAGCGCCAGCGCCACCGCGATACCGAGCGACCCGAGAATGCCGAGCGCGAAGGCCGGCCAGAGTCCGATGCGCGGCCCCAGCATCGCCAGTCCGGCGAAGAAGGGGATATGGCTCGCCATGCCGATCTGGGCGGCACGCAAAGCCGCACGGATGCCGGCACTTTCCAGCCGCCGTGGCAGGAACCAGCAGACCGTCATCAGTGCCACCGGGAAAGACGCGAAGATGCCGGCCACGGTGGGCCCGAGCAGATGCGCCAGGCCGCTGACCACAGCGACCAGAATGCCGGCAGCGGAGCCCCGCAGCACGATTTCGTACCACGGCGAACGGCCGCGCGCGGCTGGCGCTGTCATCGCCACGCGCCGTCCGCTCCACCAGGCGATCAGGCCTGCGACGGCGATCACGGCGAAGGAGACCGGCAGCATCGGCGGCAGGGCGCGGATGATCAGGCCGGTGATGATCCAGGCGCCGAGTGCAGCGATCAGCACGGCCGCCATCGGCAGGCGGCCGACCAGCGCAATCGCCGTGACCAGAAACAGCAGCACCGAGCCGACGGTGGCGAGGCTGCCCAATGCGGCCTGCGCCACGAAGCCGGGCTCCTGGTGCAGGATGATGAACACATAGGCCGGCGCGGTGACGATCGGCAATGCCAGTACGATGCCACCAATGAAAGGCGAGGCGCGTTCCATCAGCGCCACCACGCCGCCGACGAAACCGGCGGCGGCCAGGCCACGCGCCGCAATGGCAAGAACCGCAATCTCCATGATCTATCCCGGCCTGCTCTATCTTGGCCCGGTATCGTCCGGGCGCGGCGGCGTGCCCTGGCTCAGGCGCTGCGTCGGCGCCACCAGTTTATGCCCGCTGACCTCAGCGCCGGCATCGGCCGGCAGACGCAGGAAGACGAAGACCGACAGGCTCGCGATGGCGCCGACGGTGAAGAAGGCCGGCATGAAACTGTCGGCGCGGATCTGCTCGACGCCGCCGCCATAGCTGACGGTGGCATGCAGCACCATGGCGCCGACCGCTACGCCGGCCGACAGTGACAGCTGCTGCATCATCGAGGTGAAGCTGGTGGCGCGGCTCATGCGTTCGCCGGGGATGTCGGCGATGGTCAGCGTGTTGGTGCTGGTGAATTGCAGCGAGCGGAAAAAGCCGCCCATCAGCAGCAGGCCGAGGATCAGTGCATGCGAGGTCTCGGGCCGGAACAGGCCGCAGACCGCGATGAAGCCGCCGCTGATCAATGCATTGGCGATCAGCACGCGGCGGAAGCCGAGCTGGCGCAGGATCGGACCGGCTGCCATCTTCATGGTCAGTGCGCCGGCTGCCGAAACGAAAGTGATCATGCCGGATTCGAAGGCGGTCATCCCGAAGCCGAGCTGCAGCATCATCGGCAGCAGGAAGGGCATGGCGCCGACGCCGATGCGGAACAGGAACGCCCCGGCCATGCCGGCGCGGAAGGTGCGCACTTTCAGCAGCGAGAGGTCGATCAGCGGATACGGGTGCCGTCGGGCATGGCGCAGGTAAAGCCCGATGCCGATGGCGCCGACCACCAGCAGGCTGACGACAGCGGCATCGGGAAGCAGTCCGCGGCCGATGGTCTCGAAGCCGAAGACCAGGCCGCAGAGGCCGAAGGCCGACATCAGGAAGCCACGCCAGTCGAGCGGCGGCACTTTCTCTTCGCGGATATTGGGGATGTAGAGCGAGACCAGCACGATGCCGAGCAGGCCGATCGGCAGGTTGATCCAGAAGATCCAGCGCCACGACAGATAGGTGGTGAGGAAACCGCCAAGAGGAGGTCCGATCACCGGGCCGATCAATGCCGGCACGGTGAGCCAGGTCACGGCGCGCACCAGTTCGGATTTCGGAATCGAGCGCAGCATCACCATGCGGCCGACCGGCACCATCATGGCGCCGCCCAGGCCCTGCAGCGTGCGCGCCCCCACCAGCGTCCAGAAGGAATCGGCCAGGCCGCAGAGCAGGGAGCCGATGCTGAAGACGATGATGGCGGCGCGGAACACGGTACGCGCGCCGAAACGGTCGGCGATCCAGCCGCTGACCGGGATGAACACCGCCAGGCTGAACAGATACGAGGTGATCGCGAGGTTAAGCTTGAGCGGGCTCTCGCCCAGCGAGGCGGCGATGCTGGGCAATGCCGTGGCCAGCACGCTGGAATCGAGATTCTCCATGAACAGCGCACAGGCAACGATCAGGGGAATCAGCATGGCGGAGCGGGGAACGAAAACCGGAGGGCGGGGCGGGACTTGACGCGGCACTATACCAGCCGCCGGCGTTTATAGACCTGCAAAGGCTGCAAGTCTCGCATGACATAGCGGCAAAATGCCCTGCGACGAGTCACCGCGTGCGGCAATTCGCGCCTGCAACATCGCGTTGACCGCAGCGCAGCGGCGCGGTTTCCTTTTGGCGCGGCCGGCAAACCGTTCTAACATGCCGGCACGGAGGTCCGCCGATGCAAGCGCTGCTCGATCCCGTCTTTCTGGCCCGGCTGCAGTTCGCCTTCACGGTTTCGTTCCATATCATTTTCCCGGCCTTCACCATCGGCCTCGCCAGCTATCTGGCGGTGCTGGAAGCGCTGTGGCTGTGGACCAAACGCGAGATTTACATCCAGGTCTTCCGCTACTGGATCAAGATTTTCGCCGTCACCTTCGGCATGGGTGTCGTCTCGGGCCTGGTGATGAGCTACCAGTTCGGCACCAACTGGTCGGTGTTTTCCGACAAGGCCGGGCCGGTGATCGGCCCGCTGATGGGCTATGAGGTGCTGTCGGCCTTCTTCCTCGAAGCCGGTTTCCTTGGCGTCATGCTGTTCGGCATGAATCGCGTCGGCAAGGGGCTGCATTTCTTCGCCACCGCGATGGTCGCCTTCGGCACTTTCCTGTCGGCCTTCTGGATTCTGGCGGTGAACAGCTGGATGCAGACGCCGGCCGGTTATGCCATCGCGCCGAACGGGCAATTCATTCCGGAAGACTGGTTCGCCGTGATCTTCAACCCGTCCTTCCCCTATCGCCTGGTGCATATGGTGCTGGCGGCGTATCTGACCACCGCTTTCGTGGTCGGCGCGGTGGGCGCCTGGCATTTGCTGCGCGACAAGACGAATGCCGGTGCGCGCGTCATGTTCTCGATGGCGATGTGGATGGCCGCCATCGTGGCACCCATTCAGATCTTCGCCGGCGATCTGCACGGGCTCAACACGCTGAAGCACCAGCCAGCCAAGATCGCCGCGATGGAGGGCCATTACGAGGAAAGCATCAAGGGCGCGCCGCTTTATCTGTTCGGCCTGCCCGACAACGAAGCCGGCGAGACGAAATACGCCATCGGGATTCCCAAACTCGGTAGCCTGATCCTGACGCATGACTGGGATGGTGAGCTGAAAGGCCTGAAAGCCTTCCCACGCGAGGACTGGCCGCCGACACCGGTGGTGTTCTGGAGTTTCCGCATCATGGTGGGCTTAGGCAGCCTGATGGCGCTGGTCGGGCTGGTCAGTCTGGTGATGCGCTTCGGCGGTCGTATCTACAGCAGCCGACTGCTGCATCGTGCGGCACTCGTGATGGGGCCGAGCGGTTTCATTGCTGTGCTGGCCGGCTGGGTCACGACGGAGGTCGGCCGCCAGCCCTATACGATCTATGGCCTGCTGCGCACGGCGGATTCGGTCTCGCCCATCGGCCTGCCCGGCGTGGCCACCTCGCTGATCGCGTTCATCATCGTCTATTTCATCGTCTTCGGTGCCGGCGTCTTCTACCTGCTGCGTCTGATGGGCAAGACGCCCGGCGCCATCGCGCATCCGGAACCGGAAACCCCGATGCGGGCCGCCGGACTGATGCCGGGGCCGGCGCAGCAGCTTGAGAAGGGAGAGGCGCCATGACACTCGATCTTCCGCTGATCTGGGCCGGGCTGATTGCCTTCGCCGTGCTGGCTTATGTGGTGCTCGACGGCTTCGATCTCGGCATCGGTATTCTCTTCCCGTTGTTCAAGCAGGAACGCGAGCGCGACGTGCTGATGAATTCGGTCGCGCCGGTGTGGGACGGCAACGAGACCTGGCTGGTGCTGGGCGGCGGTGGATTGCTGGCCGCATTCCCGCTCGCCTATGCCACGATCCTGCCGGCCCTCTATGCGCCGCTGACCGTGATGCTGCTCGGGCTGATCTTTCGCGGCGTGGCCTTTGAATTCCGCTGGCGCACGGTGCGCTGGAAACGGGTGTGGGACTGGAGCTTCACGCTCGGGTCGCTGATGGCGACCTTCATGCAGGGGATCGCGCTGGGTGGCCTGATCCAGGGCATCAAGGTGGCGGATCGGGCTTACGCCGGCGGCTGGTGGGACTGGCTCACGCCGTTCAGCATTCTCACCGGCATTGCGCTGGTGGTGGGCTACAGCCTGCTGGGTGCCTGCTGGCTGGTGATCAAGACCGAAGGCGAAATCCAGAACCGCTGCTACGATCTTGGCCGCAAGCTCAGCGTCGGCCTGGTGCTGCTGATCGGCCTGGTCAGTCTGTGGACGCCCTTCCTGGGCGAGCAGTTCCTGCAGCGCTGGTTCACCTGGCCGAATATCCTGCTGACCGCGCCGATGCCGCTGCTGGTGCTGCTGGCCGCCGGCTCGCTGTGGCGCGGCCTGCATGACTACAGCCGGCCGAAACAGCCCTTCCTCTCGGCGCTGGCTTTGTTCGTGCTGTCCTATATCGGTCTGGGGATCAGCTTCTGGCCGCTGATGGTGCCGCCGTCGCTCACCTTCTACGACGCGGCAGCGCCCGATGTATCGCTCGGTTTCCTGCTGGTCGGCGCAGTGATCCTGCTGCCGATCATCCTGGCTTACACGGCCTATTCCTATTACGTCTTCCGCGGCAAGGTCGACCCCGATGCCCACTATCACTAAGCCGCTGTGGCAGCGCCTGCTGTGGTTTGTCGGGCTCTGGGCCGGCAGCGTCGCCGCGCTCGGCGTGGTCGGCTATGCAATCAAGCTGGTGCTAAAGCCTTAGTCCAACCACATGCCTGCAAGGCCGCCTGCATATGCGGCGGCGGCTCGGCGCTCACGCTGACCGGTTCGCGCGAGGGATAGAGCGGCAGTGTGATCGCATGGCTCTGCAGATGCAGGGTCAGCGGCTTTTCCAGCGCCGCATCCCCATATTGCGCATCGCCCAGCAATGGCGCGCCTAATGATGCCAGATGTACGCGGATCTGATGCGTGCGGCCGGTGCGCGGATGGCATTCGATCCAGCATAGCCCATCGGGCGAGGTGCCCAGCACGCGCCAGTCGGTCACGGCATGCTGGCCGTCTTCGGCAATCGCCATATGCCAGCCGCCGCTTTTGGTGCTCAGCTTTTTCAGCGGCGCATCGACGCGGCCTGCTTTTTCGGCCGGCGCATGGCGCGTCACCGCCCAGTAGGTCTTGTCGACCTTGCCGTCCTGAAACAGCTTGCCCAGCTTGCGCAGGGCCTTGGGATGGCGGCCCAGCACCAGGCAGCCCGACGTGTCGCGGTCCAGCCGGTGCGCCAGCGAGGGCGCTTTCGGCAGGCCGAAGCGCAGCCAGTTCAGATGGCGTTCGAGATTGTCGCCGCCGCCGGGGCCGGCATGCACCGGCAGGCCGGGCGGCTTGTCGATCACCAGCATCAGCCCGTCGCGATACAGCAGGCGCTTTTCCAGTTCGGCGGCATTCATGCCGCAGGCGTGCCGCAGATGCGGCGACAGGTCAAGGCCTGCTTACGGAATCGCAGCTGTCTTCTCGGCGCAACCGCGATAGAGGCGGCCCTGGAACCGCAGGTCTGCCGTATAGGGATAGTTCCGGTTCGACATGGTGTCGCCGCAGGTGCCCTCGGTGATGCTGATCTGCAGCTGCGAGCCGTCATTGTCCAGCGACCAGGTCTGGCGGTTGCCTTCGCTGACCGGTCGCCGCGCGCTGTAGCTCTGCGGCAGTTCACCCAGCCGGTCGAACACCACATCGCTGCCGCTGATCCGCAGGCTCCAGAAGGGCTCGTTGCCGAAGGCGCGCCAGCCGCTCTCGGCGGCCACGCTGCGCGGCGGGCAATCGTGATCGAAGTAAGTCAGCCAGCCGAGCAGCCGGCCGGTGCCGCTCAGCACCGGCTCCGGTGTGCCGCAGCGCATATAGGGTTCCGGCATGCTGGCCGGCGTGAAAGCAGGGCCCTGCACACGCTGGCGTTCTGTTGTCGCGATCTGCGGTGCCGGGCTGCCAGTCGTGCCGGTGCTGCATTCATACAGGCTGCGATCGGCGCCGCGCAGGCGCACCTGCATCATGCCGTGATTCTGCAGCACAACATTGGTGGCATAGGCCGGCTGCACCGGATGTGCGGCCAGACAGGCCTGCAATCCACCCCAGACGTCTGGCAGATACCGGCCCCAGTCGGGTGACTCCTGACTCTGCTTGGTCAGCACGATGCCGTCCTGCGGGCGGCTGTCGCCGCCGGAACAGGCGGCAAGAATGGCGAGGGCGGCGAAGATGGCGATTGCACGTTTCATACAGGCATCCAGACAAAGCATCGCGGTGTCACGCTTGTGACACCCATGACGGGCTATAGGGAAAAACGCTGTTTTCCATGCCTGGTTCCCATCATGTCCCTGCCAGAGTCCGTCAGCCTGCAGCCTTATACGCCCGCCGACCTGCCGGCGGTGCGCGCCCTGCATGCGCTGGCTTTCCGCCAGCTCGCGGCCAGCCATCACGACGCGGCGCAGATCGCGGCGCATGAGGTGCTGATCGCCGCCGAGGCCTATGCCGCGGATGTGGCGCGTTCCAACCTGATCCTCGCCCGCCATAACGGCGCGGAGCTGATCGCTACGGCCGGCTGGCTGCCGATGGCGGAACGGCCGCAGACAGCCCGCATCCGCAAGGTCTTCGTGCATCCTGCCTGGGCCCGGCGCGGCCTCGCCACCGCGCTGGTGCAGGCGGCCGAACAGGCGGCGGCGAGGGCCGGCTACCCGCATCTCTATGTGCGCGCCAATATCAATGCCGTGCCGCTTTACCAGAAAATGGGGTATCGCGCGGAAGCCGAGGGGCTGATGCCGGCCGGCAGCGCGGAACTGCCGGTCGTCTATATGTCGCGTCCGGCTGCCTGACCGGCTTCTACCAAAGATTTACGCAGATTTTGCACCCGGCGACTGGAGGCTTCCGCTATCCTGCCCGCAATGCGGCGACCGGCCGGATAAGGCTGGCGGCGCAGACGGGGGAACAGTCACGGAAGCGCAAAGCCATGAATACGGCTGTGATCAATGCCAATGTTGGCAGCGGGGGTGTGCGCCGGTCGCAGACGCGCCGCGCCTATGACGAACTGAAGCGTCGCATTCTCGACAATGAATTGCCGCCGGGCAGCCAGGCGCTGGAACAGCAGGCTGCCGAGTGGCTCGGCATGAGTCGCACGCCGGTGCGCGAGGCGCTGATCCGGCTGGCGCAGGAGGGTATGGTAGAAGTGCGGCCGCGCCATGGCATGCGCGTGCTGCCCATCGCGATTGCCGATCTGCGCGAGATTTACGACCTGCTGGCCGGACTCGAAGCCACCGCCGTCGATATCATTGCGCGGCGCGGGCTGCAGCCGCCGGAGAATGCCGAACTCGACCGCCTGCTGGCCGACATGGCCGAAGCGCTGGCGCTGGATGATCGTACAGGCTGGGCCGAAGGCGATGCGCGCTTCCACCGTCGCCTGGTCGAGATGTCGGGGAACCAGCGGCTGATCGTCATGGTGGAAACCATCCGCGAGCAGTCGCACCGCGCCCGTATGGCCACGCTGCAGCTGCGGCCCAAGCCGGTGACCTCGAACGACGATCATACCGCCGTGGTGGCGGCTTTACGGCGGCGCGATGCCGAGGCGGCAACCAAACTGATCCGCACGCATCGCCTGCGCTCGGCGCGCTTGCTGATCGACCTGCTGGAACATCACGGCCTCAATCACCTCTAATCTGCTGCGCAGGACGCAGCATTCCGTGCATCTGCCGCGATAAGCAGCAGTGCATTGCTGGAACCTATGGCGTGCCGTTGCCGGATTGGTTCATGCGCCGTCCGCGGGCAGGCGTAAAAACAACGGCGTACCAGTTTCCGCGTAATGTATACGCGGTGGCATATCGATTGCATACACCATCAGGTCTTTTGCCGCGAAGCGCGCCAGCGTCGCGCGGCGTCACTCGGACCTATGGGGTTTGCCATGAAACGTCGCTTCTTCGTCAAGGCCGGTCTGCTCGGCGGCGCTGCCGCCGCCACGTTTGCCAAACCGAATATCGCCACGGCGCAGGCCAGGACCTTCCAGTGGAAAATGACCAATGCCTATGGTCCGGGCTCGCCCTTCTACGTGGCCGGCCCCGGCAGCCCGACCGATTTCTGCGAGATGGTGAAGAAGATGTCGGGCGGCCGCCTGACGATCCAGCATTTCGCCGCCGGCGAACTGATCCCGGCGCTGGAAGGCTTCGATGCCGTGTCCAAGGGCATCGTCGAGATGAATGCGGCCAACAGCTATTTCTGGGCCGGCAAGATTCCGGCGGCGCAGTATTTCACCACCGTGCCGTTTGGCCTGAATTTCCAGGGCATGACGGCGTGGATCTATCACGGCGGCGGCCAGAAGCTGTGGGACGAACTGTATGCGCCGTTCGATCTGGTGCCGATGGCGATGGGCAATACCGGCGTGCAGATGACCGGCTGGTATCGCAAGCCGATCACGGGGCTCGATGACTATAAGGGCCTGAAGATGCGTATCCCCGGCCTGGCCGGCAAGGTCTATGCCACGCTGGGCGTCGATGTGAAGCTGCTGCCCGGCGGCGAAATCTTCCCGGCGCTGGAGCGCGGCGTGATCGACGCGGCCGAGTTCGTCGGTCCCTACCAGGATCGCCGTCTCGGCCTGCACAAGGCGGCGAAGTTCTACTACACCACCGGCTGGCATGAGCCCTCCAATGTCACCGAACTGATCGTCAACAAGAAGGCCTGGGAGTCACTGCCGCCCGACCTGCAGGAAATCGTCCGTGCTGCCGCGGCGGCCTGCAACACGATCAGCCACACCTGGTGCGAAGCCACCAATGCCGAGGCGCTGGACGATCTGGTGAAGAACCAGGGTGTCACCGCGCAGCCGCTGCCGCCGCAGGTGGTCGCCAAGCTGAAGGAAGCCACCGACGCGGTGCTGAACGACGGCGCCGCGAAGGACCCGGCGATGAAGAAGGTCCACGATGCCTTCCTCGCCTTCAAGGCCAACCATGACAAATGGGCTGGCGTGTCTGAATCGGTCTACCAGACCCAGATCCGCGGCCAACTCAGCAAGGCGTAATCACAGTTCATGTTCGCTTTGCGTCTGGAGTCGGCGGCTCGCATCCTCGATCTGATTGTCGAGCATGCGGGCCGCCTCGCATCCTGGACCGGCTTTGCGCTGGTCCTCGTCATGGCTTTCAATGTCCTGCTGCGCTACCTGTTCCATACCGGATCGGTGGCGATGCAGGAACTCGAATGGCATCTCATGGCGCCGGTCTCGCTGCTCTGCATCGCCTATGCGATCAAGCATGAAGGTCATGTGCGGGTCGATATCCTCTATGGCCGTTTCCCGCCCTACATCAAGCAGGCGCTGGAAGTCGTCTCCTGCCTGGTCGCGGTCGCCTTTTCCGCCATCATCATCAAGCTCAGCATCGGCTATGTGATGCAGTCCTACATGATTGGCGAGAAATCGCCCGATCCCGGTGGGCTGCCCTATCGCTTCATCCTCAAGGCGATGATCCCGCTCGGCTTCCTGCTGCTGCTGGTGCAGAGCCTGGCCGCCACCTTGCGGTCGCTGATCCCCTTCTTCGGCGGTGAAGTTCCGCCCGCCGCTCAACCGGACAAGCCATTCGAACATGCCGCTGAATGAAATCCTGGCGCTGAGCTGCATCGCCTCCTTCTTCATCCTGCTCGCGCTGGGTATTCCGGTCGCGCTGACGCTGGCGATCAGCGGCTTCTTCTTCGGCTGGCTCGGCTTCGGCTCGCTGCTGTTTAACCTGCTGCCGGCGCGCATCTATGGCGTGACGGCGAATTACACGCTGATCGCGATTCCGCTCTTCGTCTTCATGGGCATGATGCTGGAGAAATCCCGCATCGCCAACGAATTGATGGAGGTGATCGGGCATCTTTCCGGTGGCCTGCGTGGCGGCATGGGCATCGGTATCGTGCTGGTCGGCGTGCTGATGGGCGCCACCACCGGCATTGTCGGCGCCACCATCGTCACTTTGGGCCTGCTCACGCTGCCCACCTTGCTGAAGCGCGGCTACAACAAGAGCATCGCCTGCGGCACGATCTGCGCCTCGGGCACGCTGGGCCAGATCATTCCGCCCAGCACGCTGATCATCCTGCTGGCCGATATCCTCGGCCAGTCAGTCGGCACGCTGTTCGCCGCCGCACTCCTGCCCGGCATGATGCTGGCCGGCATCTTCTGCATCTATCTGCTGGCGCTCGGCATCTTCAAACCCGACCTGGTGCCGCCAATCCCGGCCGAGGAACGCTTCGCCATGAGCCGGCAGGAACTGCTGCGCAAGACTTTCAAGGTCGGCCTGCCGCCGATCGCGCTGGTGCTGGCCGTGCTGGGTTCGATCATCGGCGGCGTCGCCGCGCCCACCGAGGCCGCCTCGATGGGCGCGCTGGGCAGCATCGTCGTGGCCGCCATCGCCGGGCGCTTCAACTGGAACATGCTGAAGGAAACCGTCTACGCCACCGGGCGGATCACGGCGTCGATGATGTTCATCCTGATCTGCGCCCAGGTCTTTGCGCTGGCCTTCCGCGGGCTGCAGGGCGAGCAGCTGGTGCATGACTTCTTCAAGCTGGTGCCCGGCGGCATTGAAGGCGTGCTGTGGTTCATGATGTTCCTGATCTTCATTCTTGGCTTCTTCATCGAATGGATCGAGATCAGCTATATCGTCGTGCCGCTGTTCCTGCCGGTGCTGCAAGCCGCCGGTGTCGACATGGTCTGGGTCGCTACGCTGATCGCACTCAACATGCAAACCTCCTTCCTGACGCCGCCATTTGGCTGGGCGCTGTTCTATCTGCGTGGCGTCGCCCCGCCGCAGGTGACGACCATGGATATCTACAAGGGCGTGGTGCCGTTCATCGGGCTGCAGGTTGCCGCCGTGGTGATCCTGTTCTACACGCCGTCCATCGCCACCTGGCTGCCGCGGGCGATTGGCTGGTAAGGGGAGGCTGAAAGGTTCCACGGGCGGATTGGCGTTCACAACTGCCTAAAAATCCGCCCGGCCGGGCTCGACCGAGGCAACTTGTGGCGCGGTCTGTCGTTTTCGCTGGACAGCGACGCGGCATACCGATTGCATCGCCTGATGCAAATCCCGCCGCGCGCGCGCCAAGAGAGTTGAATGAGCATCCAGGTCGCCCTGCATCACCGCACCACCTATCGTTATGACAGGCTGATCAACCTGGGGCCCCAGGTGATCCGCCTGCGGCCGGCGCCGCATTGCCGTACGCCGATTGTCAGCTATTCGCTGAAAATCTCACCGGCTGACCATTTCCTCAACTGGCAGCAGGATCCGCAGGGCAACTATCTTGCGCGTCTGGTCTTCCCCGAACGCACCGACCATTTCGAGGTGACCGTCGACCTCGTCGCCGATATGGCGGTGATCAATCCCTTCGATTTCTTCCTTGAACCTGCCGCCGAGACCTTCCCCTTCGATTACGATCCCGACCTGAAGGAAGACCTCGCGCCGTTCCAACGTGTCGATGAACCCGGCCCGTTGCTCAGCCGCTGGCTCGCCGGTGTGCCGCGCGAGACGGCGCGCACCATTGATTTCCTGGTCGGCCTGAACCAGCGCCTGTCGAACGAGATCAAGTATCTCATCCGGCTCGAACCCGGCGTGCAGACGGCAGAAGAAACTCTGAAGCTCGGCAGCGGCTCGTGCCGTGATACCTCCTGGCTGCTGGTGCAGGCGCTGCGCCATCTTGGTTTCGCCACACGCTTCGTCTCGGGCTATCTGATCCAGCTGGTCGCCGATGTGAAGGCGCTGGATGGCCCCTCCGGTCCGACGACGGATTTCACCGATCTCCACGCCTGGGTCGAGGTCTATCTGCCCGGCGCGGGCTGGATCGGTTTCGATCCGACCTCCGGCCTGATGGCGGGCGAGGGCCATATTCCGCTGGCCGCCACGCCCGAGCCGCAATCGGCGGCGGCGATCAGCGGCGCCATCGAAAAAGCCGAAGTCGAATTCGACTACGACATGAAGGTGACGCGCTTCGCCGAAACGCCGCGCGTCACCAAGCCGATCTCTGATGAAGATTGGTCGAAGATGCTGAAGCTGGGCGACGTAGTGGATGTGCGGCTCAATGCCGCCGATCTGCGCCTCACCATGGGTGGCGAACCCACCTTCGTCAGTATCGATGACATGGAAGGCGCCGAGTGGAATACCGCCGCGCTGGGCCCGAATAAACGGCTGCTGGCGGGCAAGCTGCTGCGCCGGCTGGCGGACCGCTTTGCGCCGTCGCCTTTGCTGCATTATGGCCAGGGCAAATGGTATCCGGGCGAACAATTGCCGCGCTGGGCGCTGTCATGTCACTGGCGCCGGGATGGCGAACCGGTGTGGCGCGACCGTGCGCTGCTGGCTGCCGATGAAGATGCCGGAGACGGCGCGTCTGCGGCCGATGCCGATCGCTTCGCCGCGACCTTGGCCGAACGGCTGCAGCTCGATCCGGCCTATCGCATTCCGGGCTATGAAGACACCTGGTATTACCTGTGGCGCGAACGCCGCCTGCCGGTGAATGTCGATCCCGCGAAATCGCATCTGAAAGACGAGCAGGAGCGCGCGCGCCTCGCCCGCGTCTTCGAACAGGGACTGGAAACAGTGGTGGGCTATGCCCTGCCGCTGACGCGCGAACCGACGGCAAAGGGCGGCGCGAAACGCTGGCGCTCGGGTCCGTGGTTCTTCCGGCCGCAGACCATGTATCTGCTGCCGGGCGATTCCCCGATGGGCCTGCGCCTGCCGCTGGACTCGCTGCCCTGGGTGGTGGCGAAGGATTATCCCTACCAGCATGTGCCCGACACGATGCAGCCGCAGCCGCCGTTGCCGCCGTATGAACAGCTACGCCAGGCGCATCGCGTGGTTGCCAGCCGCGTCAACCTGGCCATGGCGCCGCGCGAACAGGTGCCGCTGCCGAAGCACCAGCAGTCTGATCCCTCCGTGGTGCGCACCGCCATGTGCATCGAGCCGCGCGGCGGCTTGCTGCATGTCTTCATGCCGCCGCTGGAACAGGCGGAAGACTATCTCGATCTCGTCACGGCGATTGAGGATACCGCGGCTTCGCTCGGCAAGAAGGTGGTGATCGAGGGCTACCTGCCGCCGCGCGATGCACGCCTGCTGCATTTCAGCGTCACGCCCGATCCGGGCGTCATCGAGGTCAACATCCATCCCTCGTCGAACTGGCGCGAGCTGGCCGAGAAGAGCACGATCCTCTACGAAGAGGCGCGGCAGACCCGGCTCGGCACCGAGAAATTCATGCTCGATGGCCGTCATGTCGGCACCGGCGGCGGCAATCACGTCGTCATGGGCGCGGCCATGCCGGCCGACAGTCCTTTCCTGCGCCGGCCCGACCTGCTGAAAAGCCTGGTCGGCTACTGGCAGAATCATCCCTCGCTTTCGTATCTCTTCTCGGGGCTTTTCATCGGGCCGACCTCGCAGCATCCGCGCGTGGATGAAGGCCGCGACGATGCGCTGGTCAACCTGCAGATCGCCTTCGATGAAGTCGCAAGGCATCCCGATCCGGCGCCCTGGATGGTCGATCGCATCTTCCGCAACGTGCTGGTCGATATCACCGGCAATACGCATCGCACCGAATTCTGCATCGACAAGCTCTATTCGCCCGATGGTCCGACCGGTCGTCTCGGCCTCGTCGAGCTGCGCGCCTTCGAGATGCCGCCCGATCTGCGCATGAGTCTTGCGCAGCAGCTGTTGCTGCGTGGCCTGCTCGCCGCCTTCGCCGAGACGCCCTACAGGCGCAAGCCGATCCGCTGGGGCACGCGGCTGCATGACGAATTCCTGCTGCCGCATTTCTGCCTGCAGGATTTCAACGACGTGCTGGACGACCTCAACCAGCAGGGCTTCGGCTTCGATCCGAACTGGTTTGCCGCCCATGCCGAATTCCGCTTCCCGAAAATCGGCGAAATGGCGGCGCGCGGCATGGAACTGGAACTGCGCCATGCGCTGGAGCCCTGGCATGTGCTGGGCGAGGAAGCCACCGGCAGCGGCACGGCACGCTATGTCGACTCTTCCGTCGAGCGCCTGCAGGTGAAGATTAAGGGCCTGGTCGAGGACCGCCATGTCGTGGCCTGCAACGGCCGCGCCGTGCCGCTGCGCGCCACCGGTGTGCCGGGCGAATATGTGGCGGGTGTGCGCTACAAGGCCTGGGACCCGACGAGCGCCATGCATCCGAGCATCGGCGTACATACGCCGCTGGTCTTCGATCTGTTCGACAGCTGGTCGGGCCGCTCGCTTGGCGGGTGTACCTACCATGTCGCGCATCCCGGCGGACGCAGCTACGACACCTTCCCGGTCAATGCCAACGAGGCCGAGGCGCGGCGCCGTGCCCGCTTTTTCGCCATGGGCCATACGCCGGGCCGCATGCCGCAGCCGCAACCACTGCCATCGCGCGAACAGCCGCTTACCCTCGACCTGCGAACGGGTTAAACTTCCGCTCCGATTCGGACCGTGAAGGGCTAGCCGTGTGAATTCGCCCCTGAAGGCCCCGGTTTCCCAATTGGCGCCAGCTCCGGGAACCCCGGCCGAGGCCTATGACGAGATGGTGACCGGCCAGGGCTTGATCCGCGGGCACTGGCAGCCCTTGCTCGCGACCTTGAGCGAACTCGGTCCGACTGGTCTGGCCGAACGCGCCGAGCGCGGCCGGCAGTATCTCGAAGACGAAGGCGTCACCTACAATCTTTACGAACTGCCCGATGGTGCCGGTGGCGCCATAGCGCCGCCATTGCCGGAACAGCGGCCATGGAAACTCGATCCGGTCCCCGTGCTGCTCTCGGCCGAGGAATGGGAAAACATCGAGGCCGGTCTGAGGCAGCGCGCCCGTCTGCTCGATGCGGTGCTGCGCGATGTCTACGGTCCAATGGAGCTGCTGCGCGATCACCGCATCCCGCCGGCTTTGGTCTATGGCCACCGCGATTTCCTGCGCGCCGGCCGCGACACCACCGGCCAGAAGCACTCCGGCCACATGCTGCAGCATTACGCCGCCGAACTGGTGCGCGGGCCCGATGGCATCTGGCGCGTGATCGCCGACCGCACGCAGGCGCCGGCAGGTGCCGGCTACGCGCTGCAAAACCGCCGGGTGATGTCGCGCCTGCTGGGCCAGGCGCTGCGGCAATGCCGCGTGCGACCGCTGAATGCCTATTTCGAATACTGGCAGGCTGACCTTGCAGCGCGGGCCCCAAAACTTCAAAGCGGCGCGGCGCCCGACAATCCGCGCGTCGTGCTGCTCACGCCGGGTCCGTATAACGAAGCCTATTTCGAGCATATCTATCTGGCGCGCGAACTGGGCGCCACGCTGGTCGAGGGCGCCGACCTCACCATGCGCGAGGGCCACATCTTCCTCAAAACGCTGGCAGGTCTTGAGCCGGTCGATGTGATCGTGCGCCGCCTCGATGGCGAATGGTGCGATCCGCTCGAACTGCGCGCCGATTCCACGCTGGGCGTGGTCGGCCTGATGCAGGCGTCGCGCAACGGCCAGGTGGCGGTGTGCAATGCCATCGGCAGCGGCCTGGCCGGCGCACCGGCGTTGCAGGCTTTCCTGCCCAACCTGTCGCAGCATCTGCTGGGCGAAGAGCTGGCGATGCCCTCGATCGCCACCTGGTGGTGTGGACAGTCTTACGCGCTGAAAGAGGCCGAGCAGAATTTCGAGAAAATGGTGGTGCGCGGCGCCTATGGCCTGAACGACCGGCCCGTCGTCGTGGCGGATCTGCCGGAGCCCGAGCGGGTCAGCCTGCTGGCGCAGATCAAGGCGCATCCGGCCGATTACGTGGCGCAGGAATGCATCGTGCCATCGGTATCTCCCGGTCTCGGCCCCAATGGCCTTGAGCCGCAGCCGATCCTGCTGCGCGTGCAGCTGGTGGCCGATGGCGAGGATTACGTGGTGATGCCGGGCGGGTTGGCCCGCGTGCCGGAGCGCAACGATCCCTTTGGCGCCACCTTGCAGCGCGGCGGCATCAACAAGGATGTCTGGGTGGTGGCGAAGGATCAGTCGCCCACCATCATCCGTGGCAGTTCCACCCGCCAGCGCCTCACCCTGCGGCGGTCGTCCGGCACGCTGCAGAGCCGTGTCGCCGACGACCTGTTCTGGCTCGGCCGCAGCGTCGAACGGCTGGATGATGGCGCGCGTCTGTTGCGGGCGGTTCTGTCGCGTCTTGTCGGTGAATTCGCCTCGGCACGTGACATGGTGGAAATGGCGGTGCTGGCGCGTGCGCTGGCACGCTGCGGGATTCTCGACCAGCGCGCCGCCGCCGCACCGCCGGACAGTGCCCTGTTCGCCAGTGCGATCACGCGCGCCTGCAGCTCGGGGCAGTTGCTGGGCCAGACGCTGGATGGCATCGAGCGACTGGCGGCCGTGTCGCGGCATCGCTTCTCGGCCGATATGTGGCGCATGTTCAACCATCTGCTGGGCGAGTTGCGCCAGAGTCGGCCGTCTGCCACGGGTGACGCCGATGCCATGCTGGAATTCTGCGACCAGATGATCCGTGCCACGGCGGCGATTGCCGGCATGCTGGCTGAACATATGACGCGCGGCTCGGGCTGGCGCTTCATCGATTTCGGCCGCCGGCTGGAACGCGCCGTCTTCATCACCCGCAGCGTCTCGGCGGCCACCACCGTTCTCGGCGCGAACAGCGATTCAGCCTTCCGCATCGCGCTCGAGGTCAGCGATTCCACGCTGACCTACCGCCGCCGCTATCGTGCCTCGCTGCAGCCGGCGGCGGTGTTCGACCTGCTGCTGCTGGATGGCAGCAATCCGCATGCGCTCACCTTCCAGCTCAATGCGATGGCGCAGCATCTGGATACGCTGCCGAATTCCGAGGCGCCACCACGCGGCGCCGACTGCCTGGCGCTGGCGCGGCCCTTTGCCGATCTGGTCGCATTGTTCGACCGCGACGAGATCAAGCGCGAGGAGATGATCCAGCTGGCGGCGCGCCTGCGCGGCAGCCTGGATGCGGCGGGCGACGCATTGATGGATATTTCCGACCAGCTGTCGCGCACCTATTTCAGCCATGTGCAGGTCGCACGCGCCTTTGGCTTCGGTTCGTAAAGGCGGGGCTCCTGATGAAATACCGCCTGCGCCATACCACCTCCTACAGCTATTCCTGGGCTGTCGATATCTCGCATCACATGCTGCATCTGGCGCTGCCCAACCTGCCGCGCCAGCGGGTGAAAACCAGCACGGTCAGCACCAGTCCAACGGCGGGGCGCATGGCCGAGCAGTGCGACCATTTCGGCAATCGCGTCGCGTATCTGACGCTGGAGGAATCGCATACCCGCTTCGATGTCGAACTGCGCGCCGAGATCGAGGTCGATGCCTTCACGCCCCCGGAGGCAGCGGCCACACCGGCATGGGAAACGCTGCGCGATGCACTGGCCGGCGATGGTTTCCCCGAAGCCGTGCTGGAAAGCGAATTCGTGCATGACTCGCCGCTGGCCCTGCCGAGCGACGAGGCGATCCAGTATGCGCTGCAGAGTTTCACGCCCGGCCGCCCGGTGCTGGACGCCGCGCGCGACCTGACCCGGCGCATCTTCACCGATTTCCGCTACGATCCGGCGGCCACCGAAATCTTCACGCCGGTCGCCGCCGTGATGCAGAAACGCGCCGGCGTCTGCCAGGATTTCGCGCACTTGCAAATTGCTATGTTGCGTGGCCTCGGGCTCGCCGCACGCTATGTCTCGGGCTACATCCGCACGCTGAAGGCGGGCGACGACCCCGAGACCGGTTTGCGCGGCGCCGATGCCAGCCATGCCTGGCTCAGCGTCTGGTGCGGGCCGGATCATGGCTGGATCGACCTCGATCCGACCAACAACCTGATCTGCTCGGACGAACATGTGATTGCCGCCATCGGGCGGGATTACGGCGATATCAGCCCGGTGCGCGGCGTGGTGCTGGGCGGCGGTCCGCACCGGATCGGCGTCGCGGTCGAGTTGCTGCCCCTCTCGTAAACAACCCTAATCATCCGCGCACGGCCTGCCTCGCTGCTGGGCAGTCGTGCGGTCAGCCGCCCGCCTCTTGGGCAGCGAACGTGGCTTTGCCGGGCGAAAATGCCCCAAACCCTCCCGAAAACGCTGGCATGAAATCTGCTTTGTACTCATCGGCATCCGATGCCGAGGCGCATCGGGCTGCGAGTACCCCGGCTGCTGGGCTTAGGCTCGGTCCCGGGTGGCGAGACGGACACTTTACGCCGGCAGCGGGCTCTCCCCGCCAGCCGGCGTTTTTTTGCCTGGACCTGCCCAGGCCTGAATGTATCCATCGCCCAGCAGGATTCCCGTAATTGTCCGCATGGCATTGGCGGCGGGCGAGGGCTAGGCTGCCCGCGCTGACAGCACAACTCAGTCTGGGGATGCCTCAACAATGAAACTCTACTACTCGCCGACCTCGCCCTATGTCCGCAAGGTCACCGTGCTTGCTCTCGAAACCGGCCTGGATGCGAAAATCGAGCGCCTCGTCTCGCCGACCACGCCGATCGACCAAAATCCCGAAGTGGCCGCCGCCAATCCGGTCGCCAAGGTGCCGACCCTGATCACCGATGACGGCCTGCATCTCTTCGACAGCCGCGTGATCTGCGAATATCTCGACACGCTGCACGACAAGCCGAAATTCTTCCCGGCCTCCGGGCCTGCGCGCTGGAACGCGCTGCGCCAGCAGGCGCTGGGCGATGGCCTGCTCGATGCCGCATTGCTCGCGCGCTACGAAGGCTTCCTGCGGCCGGAAGACAAACGCTGGTCCGACTGGTCCGATGGCCAGATGAAGAAGGTGCATGGCGCGCTGGCGGAGGTCGATGCGCTGGCCAACGGCCTGGGCGACCGCGTCGATATCGGCACGGTCACGCTGGCCTGTGCGCTCGGCTATATGGATTTCCGGTATGCCGGCATCGGCTGGCGCGCGCAGTATCAGAAGGCAGCGGCTTTCGCCGACCGCCTGTTCGCGCGGCCGTCCTTCAAGGCCACCATTCCGCCAGCCTGAGTCTGACCAATGAGCGATGCGGCGACATCACAGCCCTGGCTGCAGGACCGCCGCATCGCGCGTCTGCTCACCTTGTGGCGTGCGGCGCGGCCGAAATCTGAAAAGGGGGGTCCGGATCTGCTGCCGGGCCGTGCGGCCTGCGATCCGCTGACGCTCGGCGCCGAACTGCTGCCCTATGCGGCCCTGATCGAAGCGACCGACAACGCCACGCGCTTCCGCTTCCGTCTGGTCGGCAGCCGGCTGGCCGAACATGCCGGCCTCGATCTCACCGGCCACTATATCGAAGACCTCAATCCCAACAGGGATTACGCCGACTACGTCAACAGCCTCTACCGGCTGGCGCGCGACACGCGGCTGCCAGCCTATTCCGAGACGCGCTATCGCGCGCCGAGCGGCCGGGTCGGCCTGACGCGCCGGCTCACCTGTCCGCTCGCCGCCGATGGCAGGACCGTCGACATGTTCGTTGCCGTGCAGGTGTTTGAGACCGATAGCGGCGACGGCGATGCGCCGACCTATACCTACGCGGCCAGCTTCCATCCCGGCATCCTGAAGGCGGTGGCCGATGCGGACTGACCGTAAGATCGCATCTGGATGCGCGACCTTGGCTGCCGAGGTCACCGGCAACGGCCAGCCCGTGATCTTTCTGCATGCCGCAGTCTGCGACAGCCGGATGTGGCGCGCGCAGCTGGAGGCCGTGGCTGCAAACCATCTTGCCATCGCTTACGACCGGCGCGGCTTTGGCCAGACCGTGGCTGAGAAGGAAGACCACTCGGCGGTTGGCGATCTGCTCACGGTGATCGATACAGTGGCAAAGGGCATGCCGCCGATCCTGGTGGCCTGTTCGCAGGGTGGGCGCGTCGCGCTCGATGCGGCGCTGCTGCATCCCGCGCGCATTCGCGGGCTTGTGCTGATCTCGCCCTCGGTGTCGGGCGCGCCGGATCCCGTGCTGCCGCCCGAAATCCAGACGCTGGTGGCGACGCAAAAGGCGGCCGAAGCGGCCGGCGATCTGGACCGCGTGAATGCCATCAAGGCGCATCTGTGGCTGGACGGTCCGCTGCAGCCCGAGGGTCGCGTTGCCGCGGCGGCGCGCGAACTCTTCCTCGACATGAACGGCATCGCCCTGCGCGCGCCGCCGGCCGGGGCAAATGTCGATGCCGTCACGGCCCTGCCGCGACTGGGCGAGATCGCGGCGCCGGCGCTGGTGATCTGCGGCGACGCCGATTTTCCGCATATCCACGCCCGCAGCCGCGATATGGCGGCGGCACTGCCGAATGCGTCTTTCCAGTCGCTGCCCGGCGCGGCGCATCTGCCGAGCCTGGAATGCCCGGCAGAGATCACGCGTCTGCTGCTCGACTTTCTAAGCCGGGTTTAAGCCGCCGCCAGCGTTCGCCTCCGGTCCTCCACCACGCGGTCGGCCAGCTTGCCGGCCAGCTCCTGCAGATGGTCGAATGTCGCAGTGAAGCCGCCGACGCCCAGTGTCATCGAACGCAGTTCCACAGCGAGGTCCTGCATCTCGGCTTCCGGCAGATAACAGTCGATCTCGTCCCAGCCGGGCCAGTCGGCGCGGGCGCTGATGCCCAGAATCTGGCCGCGCCTTGATGACACGATGGCATGCACCTTCGCGGTATATTCGGTCGGTACCGTGAAGGTGACGGACTGGATCGGCTCCAGCAGCACCGGGGCACATTTTGCCAGCCCCTCGGTCATCGCCAGCCCGCCGCAGGTGCGGAAGGCCTGATCAGAGGAGTCGACCGAGTGATACTGCCCGTCGGTCAGTGTCACGGCCACATCCACCACCGGGAATCCGAGCGGACCTTTCACCAGCGACTCCTGCACGCCTTCATCCACCGCCGGGATGAAGTTCTTCGGGATCGCGCCGCCGACCACGCGGTTGACGAAGTGATAGCCGGCGCCGCGCGGCTGTGGCGCGATCTCCACCTTGATATCGGCAAACTGGCCATGCCCGCCCGACTGCCGCTTGAAGCGGGCATGCTGCTGCACGCCATGGCGGATCGTCTCGCGATATTCGGTGTGGGGCGCAGTGCTGCGCACCCCGACATTGAAGCGGCTCTGCAGCTTGTCGAGGCTCAGCTTCAGGTGAATCTCGCCCTGGCCCTTCAGCCGCAACTCACCGCCACCCTGTTCGATCACCAGGCTGGGATCCTCCTCGCACAGCTTGTGTAGCGCCGCGCTCAGCTTCACATCATCCTTGCGGTCGGTCGGGTGCAGCGCGAAGGCATGCACCGGCTGTGCCGGGCGCGGCCAGTCGACAATCGCGCGGCCCACGCCCTCGCCATTCAGATGCTGGCCGGTGGCGATATCGTCCAGCCGGCCGAGACCGACCACGTCGCCGGCCTGCGCCTGCGGCAGTTTTTCGCTCTGCCCGCCCATCAGGCGATACAGGCCACTGAGGCGCCGGCCGCCGAGCTGCGCATTCTCGGCAATCTGTCCGCGCCATAACCGCGCCAGGCTCAGCTTACCGGTATGCGACTGGTGCAGCGTCTTGAACACGGTGGCGCTCAAACTGCTGCCCGCCTTGGGATCATCTGCGTCGACATCCAGCCGCGTCATGGTCTCTTCGTGATGCGGTGCTTCATGGCGCAGCGCCTTCCACAGCCGCAGCACGCCATTGCCATGTTCGGCCGAGCCGAAAAACACCGGCACGATCAGGTCTTCGGCCAGGTCCTTGCGCAACCGGCTGTAGATATCCTGCGGCGCCGGCACGCGGTCTTCCAGCAGCTGCTCCAGCAGCGCGTCGTCGAAATCGGCGATGGTTTCCAGCAACTGTTGCCGCGCCTCGGTTTCGCGCGGTCGCACGCTGTCGGGCATTTCGATCAGTTCGGAGACCTTGTTGTCGCGCCACAGATAGGCGCGTTCGGAGACCAGATCGACATAGCCGGTGATCGCATCGCCATCACGAATAGGCACCTCGCGCAGCACCAGCGGCTTGGAGGAAACCACCTGCAGCGCCGAGAGCAGGTCGCGCATGCGGATGCTGGTCTTGTCCAGCTTGTTGACGAAGAGCACATGCGGAATGCGGCGCTCATCCAGGAAGCGCAGCAGCGGCGCCAATGTGACGGCGCGGGCCGGATCGGGTTCGGCCACTACGATGGCGATATCGGCCACCATCAGCGCGCTCATCGCTTCCTGCGCCAGCTCGACCGATCCGGGACAGTCGAGGAAGACCCAGGACTCGTCGAGGAAGCGGCACTGCGCGACATTCGGTTCGATGGTCATCTGGCGGCTGCGCGCTTCGGCGCTGGCATCGCCGAGCGATGTGCCTGCAGCGACGGAGCCCTTGCGCGGGATCGCGCCGGCGACAAACAGCAGCGCTTCCATCAGGCTGGTCTTGCCGGCGGTATAGGGACCCACGATGGCGGCGACGCGGGTGCCGCCTACACTGGTATCGGCGACACTGGGCGAAGAATTGGCACTGGGCGAGGTTTGAGATGCGTTGGGCATGATCGGTCTCCTCTGTGCTGCATGAGATGCGGCAGGCCTGGACGGCATGGGACCGGTTCTGAGCTGCCGGTCTCGGACGGACGGAACAGCGTTTAACCCTGCCCGAAGCATTCCACAGAAGCGGGACGGGCGGTAGCGGATTCGATCCACAGGGCAGCCCGGCAGCTTGGCCGTGGACGGAGGGGTGAGGCGGTTTGCCCTCACCCTCCCGCTGACGCGGGCCCCTCCCTCTCCCACTGCGTGGGCGAGGGGCTTTGGCCGGCTCCCTCTCCCACGCAGTGGGAGAGGGGTGGGGTGAGGGTCTTAGCCCAACTCGTAACTGCATGGCGAGTCGCAAGGATTCTGTGTTTTACAATCCCATTTCATACTAAGGTCGAAGGCATGATTCGGCGGGGCCCGTACCGGGGGGTACGCACCGCCGCTGCATCGCGCCCTGCAGCGAAAGGCGGATGCAGCCAGACGCAATGGGGGACGACATCCTATGCTTGATCGCTATTTCAAACTCTCCGAGAACGGCACGACGGTGAAAACCGAAGTGCTGGCCGGCGTGACCACCTTCCTGACCATGGCCTATATCATCTTCGTCAATCCGGCGATCCTGGGCGATGCCGGCATCGACAAGGGCGCGGCTTTCGTCGCCACCTGCCTGGCCGCCGCCATCGGCACGGCGATCATGGGGCTGTATGCCAACTATCCGGTGGCGCTGGCGCCGGGCATGGGGCTCAACGCCTATTTCACCTATGGCGTCGTGCTCGGCATGGGGCATAGCTGGCAGATCGCGCTCGGCGCGGTCTTCGTCTCCGGTATCCTGTTCCTGATCCTCTCGCTGCTGCCGGTGCGCGAAAAGATCATCAACTCGATCCCGATGTCGCAGAAATACGCCATCGGCGCCGGCATCGGACTCTTCCTCGGCCTGATCGGCCTGAAGAATGCCGGCATCGTCGTCGATCATGCCGCCACGCTGGTCGGCCTGGGCAAGCTGATGAGCCCCGCCGTCGGCATGGCGATCCTCGGCTTCTTCATCATCGCCATCCTTGATTATCGCAAGGTGCCCGGCGCGATCATGATCTCGATCCTCGGCGTCACCGTGCTGGGTATCGCGCTCGGCCTGTCGAAATTCGGCGGTCTGGTTTCGGCGCCGCCCAGCCTGGCGCCCACGCTGCTGCAGATGGATATCGGCGGCGCGCTGTCGCTTGGCCTGCTCACCATCGTCTTCGCCTTCCTGATGGTCGACCTGTTCGACACGGCAGGTACATTGGTGGCGGTTGCCCCGCGCGCCGGCCTGATGAACAAGGACGGCACGCTGAAGAATCTGGGCCGGGCGCTGGTGGCCGATTCCACCGCCACCATCGCCGGCGCCGCGCTCGGCACCTCTACCACCACCAGCTATATCGAATCGGCAGCCGGCATCCGCGTCGGCGGTCGCACCGGTCTCACGGCTGTTGTGGTGGCGATCCTGTTCCTGCTGGCGCTGTTCTTCGCCCCGCTGGCCGGCTCGATCCCGGTCTATGCCACCGCGCCGGCGCTGATCTTCGTCGCCTGCGTGATGGCCAGCAGCCTGGCCAAGATCGACTGGGAAGACATCACCGAATATCTGCCGGCGGTGGTCACCGCGGTGATGATGCCCTTCACCTTCTCGATCGCCACCGGCATCGGCCTCGGCTTCATCACCTATGTGGTGCTGAAGCTCTTCACCGGCCGCGCCAAGGATATCCATCCGGTGATGGCGGCGGTGTCGCTGGTCTTCCTGATCAAATTCATCGTCGCATAAAAGACGCTTCTGAAGCGCAGCGGGCGGCCCCTGAAAAGAGGCCGCCCGTTTTGCTTCTATCCGTCTAAGCGAGCAGGTCCGCCGTCTCGGGATGCCGCTTCATCCAGGCGACAGCGTAGCTGCACAGCGGCACCAGCTTTTCGTTGTTCTGCCGCGCGAGTTCGACGATGCCCTGCATCAGCCGGCCGGCCGCGCCGGTGCCCCGCAGCGCAACCGGCGATTCCACATGCAGCAGCGCCACCACGCCGTCAGTGCGGCGATAGCGTGCGAAGACGATCTGGCCCTCGACGGGCATTTCATACTGGCTGCGGGCAGTGTTATCGATCACGTCGCTCATACACCTAATTTGGTGAGCGCCGCCGCTGCGATCAAGCCTTATTTCCGTACAGCCAAGCCGAGCAGAATGCCGGCCAGCAGCACGACCACGCCGATGATCTCGGTGCGCGACGGCTTTTCGCGGAACACCAGATACGACATGAGAAACGTGAAGATCATCTCGCTCATGCCCAGCATGCGCACATAAGCCGCCGTCATCAGCGCCATGGCGGTGAACCAGCCGGCCGAGCCCGCCGCGGACGCAAAGCCGACCACCAGGCCGGGCCGCCAGGCGGCGATCACGCGGGTGATCTCGCCCGGTTCGCGCCACAGCAGATAGACCAGCATCAGTGCGATCTGCAGCACAATGGCATGGACCAGCGTGGTGGCGGCGGCGAGCGGCAGGAAGTCTTCGCCCAGCGACAGCGAGGCCGCGCGGAAGCCGATGGCCGAGACCGCGAACAGCGCGCCCGAGCCGATGCCGATCAGCGCCGATTTTTCCATCCAGCCGAACAGGAAGGATTTCAGCGCATTGTCGCTGCCCTTCAGCGAGATCAGCAGCACGCCGATGGTGCCGATCACGATGGCGGCGACGCCAGCGGTGCTGACCGGCTCGGCCAGGATCAGCATGCCAAAGGCGGCGGCCTGCAAAGCTTCGGTTTTCGAATAGGCCGTCGCCACCACGAAGTTGCGCATCGACAGCGCAAGGATGAGAAGATTGGTGGCGAGAATCTGCGCCACGCCGCCGAGCGCGACCCAGGCATAGAATTCGCTATGGCCCTGCGGCAGTGTTTTGCCGGTGAAATACAGGCAGGCACCGAGATAGGCGGCCGCCAGCGGCAGGCCATAGGCGAAGCGCACGAAGCTGGCGCCATTGGTGCTCAGCCGGCCCTTCAACTGTTTCTGCAGGCCGGTGCGCAGCGTCTGGCAGGCCGCCGCCCAGATGGTGATCGGTATCCACGCCCATTCCATGCCGCAGAATTAGCCCGTTGCCTGCGTCATGGGCAAATGAGAAACACGCCCACGGGGCTTGAGGAATATTCCCGTACTCCGACACTTGCTGTAGGCTGGCGCGCAATGGCGGAGGCAATCCGCCGTGAGCCATCCTTGGAGCCTTCATGCGCTGGCGCGTCCTTGTCGCAATCGTGACCGCCGGTCTGCTGTTCCACGTGCCGTCTTCAGACGCGGCCGAGGTCTGGCGCATCGCCTGCGACGACAATTTCCCGCCCTATAACTTTGTCGATGGCGACAAGGTGGTCGGCCTTGATGCCGAGATCGTCGCTGCCCTGGTGAAACAGGCCGGCGCCGAGGTGGATTTCGAGCCGCAGCCCTGGAGCCGCGTGCAGGACATGCTGGAACGCGGGGAGGTCGATGCCGCCTTCCAGTTTGTCGGCCGGCCCGACCGGTTCGAGAAATATTTCATGATCGGGCCGCATCGCATGGGGCGCACCGTGTTTGCCGCACGCAGCGACCGCGACATTGCGGTGCGCGGCCTGGATGACCTGCGCGGTTATCGTATCGGCACCGTGCGCGGCTACACTTATGGCGCGGCCTTCGATGGCGCGACGCATCTGAGCAAGGACATGACGGCGGGCGACAACCTGCAACTGGTGCGCATGCTGGTGGCCGGCCGCGTCGACCTGATCATCGGCGACCGCGAGGCGCTGATGCATTTCGCGCGCAACGCCGGTCTGCATACACAGATGCAGGTGCTGCAGCCGGCCTTCTCCGAAGTGCCGCGCTATATCGCCGTGCCGCGCAGCAAACCGGAGATTGCCGCGCGGCTTGAAAAGGCACTGACCGATCTGCGCCGCAACGGCCGGCTGGCGGAGATTCTGCGGCGCTGGGAGTAGGGGCGAGAGAGTCGCCTGCCGCGTGGTTCGTCCGGCTGCGTATTATCGCTTCTTTAGGCTGCGTTGGCCGCGGTTGGTGCTAGACCTGCGCTTACGGCACCTGCCTCTGCGGCCCAGCCGTCAGAAAGGCTTCCATGCGTTCCCTCTGGATTGCGATGATGGCCGCGCTGCTGGCGCTGCCAGTCCCGTCGGCGCGCGCCGAGATATGGACGATCGCCTGCGACGACAATTTTGCGCCCTACAATTTCTTCGAGGGCAAGGCGCTGGTCGGCATCGATATCGACCTCGTCACCGCCCTGGTGCGACAGGCCGGCGCTGAACCGCGCTTCGAGGCGATGGCCTGGAATCGCGTGCGCGACAAACTGGAGCGCGACCAGGTCGATGCCGCGTTTCAGTTCGTCGGCCTGCCCGAGCGGTTCGAGAAATATCACATGATCGGCCCGTATCGCACCGGCCGCACGGTCTTTGCCGTACAGCGCAATACACCCGCCAGCTTCGATCGCTACGACGACCTGCAGCGCTATATCATCGGTCTGGTCAATGGCTTCAGTTACGGCGTGCCTTTCGACACCGACCCGTCGTTGCGCAAGGACAGTACGGCGGGCGACAACCGCCAGCTCCTGCGCATGCTGTCGGCCGGCCGTGTGACGCTCGCCATCGGCGACGAAAGAACCCTGCTTCATATCATCCGGAAGGAGCAGCTGCAGGACCAGATCACCTTCCTGCCGCGCGCCTTCAACGAGATCGAACGTTATATCGCTGTGCCGCGCAGCCGGCCGCAGATTGCCGCACGGCTGGAACTGGCGCTCTCTGACCTGCAGGTGAATGGCGGGCTGGCGGAGATTTTGCGGCGCTGGGAGTAGGGGCGGAGTAAAGGCCCTCACCCTCCCACGCTTCGCGCGGGCCCCTCCCTCTCCCGCTATCGCGGGCGAGGGATGAAGAAGCTCCCTCTCCCGCTTGCGGGAGAGGGTTGGGGTGAGGGGCTTACTTCTGCTTCTTCAGCTTCATCACCACCTCGATCAACTGGTCGGCCACCTGGCCCCAGCCTTCGTGGAAGCCCATCTGCTCATGCGCCTGCAGGTCTTCATCCGACCAGTGGCGGGCGCGCGCCGTATACAGCGTCTTGCCGTTGCCGAGGTCTTCAAAGGTGGTGATCGCCACCATGAAGGCCTTGTCGGTCGGCTGCCAGCCCGGCGTGAAAGCGTCGGTCGAGACGATGCGCTGATTCGGCACCACCTCGAGGAAGACGCCGTCGAGCGGGTATTCCGGGCCGCCCCCCTCTGCTGTGGCGGGGTCCTTCATCAGCGCCTGGAACCGGCCACCGGCGCGGAAGTCGATTTCAATGGCGGTGGTGGTCAGCGGTCGGGGTGCAAACCACTCGGTCAGATGCTCGGTCCAGGCCTTGTAAACCAGGGCGGGCGGCGCATCGATCTCGCGGGTCAGCGACAGTTCGCGCTTGGTGGTCTGCGTGTTGGTCATGGCGTTCATCTCTCGGGTCCTTTGCGGGGTTGATACCTCAAGGACGGTGACGGGGATCGCAATCCGACAGGGCCGCAAAAAATATCAGGCAGTTTTCGACAGCTTATCCAGATGCTGGCGGATATGGGCGGCCTCGGCTGGGGTCCGCGCCAGCGCAATGGCCCGGTCGAAGGCGATGCGGGCTTCATCGTTGCGGCCGAGCTGCTGCAGCAGCGCGCCTTTTACGCCGAAGAAATAGAAGTAATTTGCCAGTGCCGGCGCCAGCGGCGCGATCATGTCGAGGGCGGCCTCAGGCGAGTCCGCCTTGGAGACCGCGACGGCGCGGTTGAGTGCGATCACCGGCGAGGGCTGCATCTTTTCCAGCGTTTCATACAGCTGCACGATCTGCGTCCAGTCGGTGTCTTCAGGTTTTGCCGCGCGCGCATGCAAGGCGGCGATGGCGGCCTGCACCTGCATCGGGCCGGGCCGCTGGTGCCGGATCGCCTTGTCGAGCAGGGCAAGGCCTTCCTGGATCAGGTCGGCATCCCAGCGCGAGCGGTCCTGATCGTCCAGCAGCACGATCTGGCCGGCGGTATCAAGGCGTGCTGCGGCGCGCGCATGCTGCAGCAGCATCAGCGCGGCGAGACCCATGATCTCGGGTTCGGAGGGAAACAGCCGCAGCAGCAGGCGGGCCAGCCGGATAGCTTCCAGGCAGAGCGGCTGGCGGATCAGCGCATCGCCGCCGCTGGCGGAATAGCCTTCGTTGAACAGCAGATACAGCATCGCCGCCACCACGCCCAGCCGCTCGGCGCGGTCGGCGGCGCCCGGCGTGGCAAAGGCAATGTCGGCTTCGCCGATGCGGCGCTTGGCGCGGGTGATGCGCTGCTCCATGGCACTTTCGCTGACCAGGAAGGCGCTGGCGATCTCGGCCACCGTCAGGCCCGACACGATGCGTAATGCCAATGCAATCTGCTGCGTATTCGGCAGATCGGGATGGCAGCAGATGAACAGCAGCCGCAGGATGTCGTCGCGATACTGCGCGCCATCCAGCCGCTCGGCCATGTCGTCCTGCACATCCTCGCCGTCGGTCAGGCTGTCATCTTCGGGCAGCGCGACATGCTTCAGGCTGCGGCGCGCGGCATCGACGCCGGAATTGCGGCCGACGAAAATCAGCCAGGCGGCTGGATCGCGCGGCGGGCCTTTCTCGGGCCAGTTTTGCAGGGCGCGCAGGCAGGCTTCCTGGAAGGCTTCTTCCGCACGATCCAGATCGCCGCGGAAATAGCGCAGCAATGCGGCCACCGCCTGTGGACGGGCGGATTTCAGCGCAGTGTCGATCCAGGTCAGGTCGGTGGTCACGAAATCATGGTCTCCCGTTTCACGTTATCGGGGATGAAGGCGCGCAGCGGCCGGATCTCGAAGGCGCCGCTGCCGCCATCGCCGTTTTTGCCGGCCATCTGGCGCGCGACCTCGACGGCCTCGTCCAGCGAGGCGACATCGATCACATACAGGCCGAGCAGCTGTTCCTTGGTTTCGGCGAACGGTCCGTCGATCACGATGGGTTCGGCGCCGTAACGCACGGTGGTTGCGGCCGTGGTGTTCATCAGCCGCAGCACGGGGCCAAGCTGGCCTTTCTCGGCCAGCCTGTCGGTCACGCTGCGGCGTTTGGCGATCACCGCGTCGTCCTTGGCCTTGGGCCAGGCGTCGACGGCGGCTTCATCGTTGTAGCAAAGGATGGCGTAAAGCATCGGTGCGGCTTCCTGTTGACTCCAAGGACGCGGGAGTATGGCCCAATCCGACAGCGCACCGACAGGGATGAAGAAAAATTCGTGTCATGCCGTAAAATGGCAGTGCCATACGTTGGTATGGAGACCGCCATACCAAAAGGGCCAGAATCCTGAGGAAATCCAGCTTCCGGCCGTGGCACTGCTCCACTAGGCTGGCAGACAGCAAGCCAGCCCCGACAGGAAACCCGCATGACAACCGCCTCAGCCAGCGACACCACGCGACATCACGTCCCGCAGGATTTTTCCGACCGCTTCGCGCTCGGTCTGGTGAAATTCATGCGCGTCTTCGCCGATGCCTTTTTCGCCAAACGCTATGGCCATCGCGCCGTGGTGCTGGAAACCGTGGCGGCGGTGCCGGGCATGGTCGGCGGCATGCTGGTGCATCTGAAAAGCTTGCGCCGCATGAAGGATGATCGCGGCTGGATCCACACCCTGCTCGAAGAAGCCGAGAACGAGCGCATGCATCTGATGGTCTTCGCCACCATCGCCAAACCCAACGCCTTCGAACGCCTGCTGGTGCTGCTGGTGCAGGGCGGCTTCTTCAACGCCTTCTTCGTGCTGTATCTCGTCGCGCCCAAGACCGCGCATCGCGTGGTGGGCTATCTCGAGGAAGAAGCGGTGGTCAGCTACACGCAGTATCTGGAAGAGATCGATGCCGGCCGGCAGGAGAATATCCCGGCGCCGCGCATCGCCATCGACTACTGGAAACTGCCCGAGGATGCGCGGCTGCGCGATGTGGTGCTGGCGACCCGGACGGACGAGGGCAACCACCGCGACGTCAATCACCGCTTCGCCGATGTGCTGGCCGGCGAGCGGCCGGGGGCGAAGCCGGCGGAAGGCGGGCCGGCGGTTTAAGCCGCATACATAAGTATTCATGGGTTTGCTGGCTTGAAGGCCGGAAATTGTTCCCTATATGTACTTATGCGTGTATCGCGAACCGCAACGAAGCCAAACGAACACCAACGAACCCAAACGAGCTGCAACGAACCTGACTCAGCACCGAATGAACCTGAATGAGCCTCAAATAGACCTGAGTCAGCACCCAATAGACCTGACTCGACCCGAAACGGACCTGACTCGTCCCCGGCCGGACTCTTGTTTCCGGCTCCCCCGGCAGGTAGCAAAGCGCCCATGACCGTTTCTTCTGTTGTGATTGCCGTCGATGGTCCCGTTGCGGCCGGTAAGGGCACCCTGGCCCGCCGGCTGGCCGACAGATACGGCTATGCCTATCTCGATACCGGATCGCTCTACCGCGCGGTCGGCTCCCGCGTGCTGCGCGCCGGCGGCGATCCGGCCGATGCCGATTTTGCCGCCAAGATGGCGGAATCGCTGGAAGAGTCCGATCTGGCCGCCACCGATCTGCGCAGCGAGACCGTCGGCCTGGCGGCCTCCAGGGTCGCTATCGTGCCGGGCGTGCGGGCCGCGCTTCTCGAGTATCAGCGGCGCTTCGCCTTTGCCCCGCCGGGCGGCAAGCCGGGCGCCGTGCTGGATGGCCGCGATATCGGCACTGTTGTCTGCCCCGACGCCGCCGTGAAGCTGTTTGTCACGGCGCGGGACGACGTCCGGGCCGCTCGCCGGCATAAGGAGTTGATGGACAAGGGAGAAAGCGTGACCTTCGAGCGCGTGCTGGCCGATCTGCGTCAGCGCGACGAACAGGACCGCAGCCGCAGCACCGCGCCGCTGCGGCCCGCCGACGATGCGCACTTGCTGGATACCTCGGATTTGGCTATAGAAGCCGCCGTTACTGCGGCGGCAGATATAGTCTCCGCCACCCTGAAATCCTGACGCCGGTTTCAGGCCCAACAACCAACCCTCCGGTCGTTCGCGTCGCGCCGGATGCCTGCATGCCCCTCGGACTTAAGACGTCCGGCAGGCCACCAACCCCCGGGGCTCTCTAGGAGAAAATATGGCCAAGCGTCCTGCCGTTAAGGCTGCCGCGGAACAGTATTCCGCGGACAACGAGAATTTTGCCGCGCTGCTCGAAGAGTCGTTCACCTCGTCTTCCGCCATGGAAGGCTCGGTGGTGAAGGGCATCGTCGTCGCGATCGAGAATGATTTTGCCCTCATCGATGTCGGTCTGAAGTGCGAAGGCCGCGTTCCTGTGAAGGAATTCGCCGGTCCGGGCCGCGCCGCCGAGATCAAGGTGGGCGACGTGGTCGAGGTCTTCCTCGACCGTATTGAAAATGCCATGGGCGAAGCGGTGATCAGCCGCGACAAGGCCCGCCGTGAAGAAGCCTGGGAAAAGCTGGAGCAGAGCTTCAACGCCAACCAGCGCGTCGAAGGCGTCATCTTCGGCAAGGTCAAGGGCGGTTTCACCGTCGACCTGTCGGGTGCCGTCGCCTTCCTGCCGGGCAGCCAGGTCGATGTGCGCCCGGTGCGCGACATCGGTCCGCTCATGGGCCAGCCGACCGCCTTCCAGATCCTCAAGATGGATCGTCGCCGCGGCAATATCGTTGTCTCGCGTCGCGCCGTGCTCGAAGAGAGCCGCGCCGAAGCCCGCAGCGAGCTGGTGTCCAACCTCAAGGAAGGCCAGATCCTCGACGGCGTGGTCAAGAACATCACCGATTACGGTGCGTTCGTTGATCTCGGCGGCGTCGACGGCTTGCTGCATGTCACCGACATCGCCTGGCGTCGCGTGAACCATCCGTCGGAAGTTCTCTCGATCGGCCAGACCGTCAAGGTGCAGGTCATTCGCGTGAACCCGGAAACCCAGCGCATCAGCCTCGGCATGAAGCAGCTGGAAGCCGATCCGTGGGAGGGCGTGAAGTCCAAGTATCCGGTCACCGCCCGCTTCATGGGTCGCGTCACCAACATCACCGACTACGGCGCCTTCGTGGAGCTGGAGCCGGGTGTGGAAGGCCTCGTCCATGTCTCCGAAATGAGCTGGACCAAGAAGAACGTCCATCCGGGCAAGATCGTTTCGACCTCGCAGGAAGTCGAAGTGATGGTGCTGGAAGTCGATCCGGCCAAGCGCCGCATCAGCCTCGGCCTGAAGCAGTGCATGTCGAATCCGTGGGATGCCTTCGCCGAGAAGCATCCGGTCGGTTCGAACATCGAAGGCGAGATCAAGAACATCACCGAATTCGGCCTCTTCATCGGTCTCGATGGCGGCGTCGACGGCATGGTCCATCTGTCGGATCTCGACTGGAACAAGCCGGGCGAGCAGGCCATCACCGAATACCAGAAGGGCCAGGTGGTGCAGGCTCAGGTTCTCGACATCGATGTCGAGAAGGAGCGCATCTCGCTGGGCATCAAGCAGCTGGGCAACGATCCGTTCCAGTCGCTCGGTGACCTGAAGAAGGGCAGCGTCGTCACCTGCACGGTGACCGCGGTCGATCCGAAGGGCATCACCATCGCCGTCGGCGATGGCGTGCAGGGTTACATCCGCCGCACCGAACTGAGCCGCGACCGCGACGAACAGCGTCCGGACCGCTTCTCGGTCGGCGACAAGCTGGATGCCAAGATCGTCACCATCGACGGCAAGGCGCGCAAGCTGACCCTGTCGGTCAAGGCGCTGGAAATGGAAGAAGACCGCAAGGCGATGGAACAGTTCGGTTCCACCGACTCGGGCGCGTCGCTCGGCGACATCCTGGGGGCTGCCATGCGCAAGAAGAAGGACGAAGGCGACGTGTCGTAAGGCACGCCTTATCGCCTGAAACAGAAACCCCGGCGGAGCGATCCACCGGGGTTTTTCTTTTTGTTGCCTTGCCGTGGCGCTTGTGTCCGAATGTGGGGACAGGGTGTATCCGGGGCGTTCGGTGCGGTTTTTGCTGCTGGCGGTTCTGTTGATGGTCGCGTCGCCGGCTCTGGCAGCCGAACCCCTGCGCTGCCCGCAGAAGATCGCCTTCATCGACAATGACGCGGCCTTGCGGCGCCAGGCCAATACCATGCAGGCGCTGTATGCGCGTATCGGCTGCCCCGATGTGGCCTTCGTCGGCCTACCCGGGCGGCGCGGCGTCGTCGCCTTCAATTCCGGCGAGGTGCAGGGCGAACTGATGCGGCTGGCCGGCGTCGAGCTGGAATATACCCGGCCTTTCCTGCGGGTCGCGCCGCCGCTGGTGACGATGACCGGCCGGCTCTGGGCGCGCAATCCCGAGCAGGCTGCGGCCGGCCCGGTCGGCTTCGTCCTCGGCGTGGTCTGGCAGGAACGCCAGGCGCCGGTTCAGGGCGGCGGGTACGGCTATCCAAGCCAGATCGAGCTGCTGCAGGCCTATGCCGGCGGCCTGATCGACCGCTTCCTGGCCGAGGATACGGTGGTGGCCGCGGCCCTGCGCGAGGGCCGCCTGCCAACCCGCCCCACGCATGCCGGGCCGCCGCTGGTGACCGCCGGCCTGCATCACTATCTGGGGGCGGAATTCGCCGCTGTCGCAACCGCCATCACAGCCGAGCTGGAACGCCAGGAGCAGGATGGCAACGGTACGGAGATGCAGTGACAATCCCTGTCGCGACTGCCGTGCCATGCTAGACTGCCGCCAAGGCAGCCGGGGGGTAGGAATGAGTCGGTTTTTCAAGTCCATGATGATGGCGGCAGCGCTGCTGCTCGCTACCGGTGCCGCGCAGGCGCAGCAGGCCGCTGTGGTCGAAGATCTGTCGGGCGCCGTGGCGGGCGTTGAGGTCTTCGACTTCCTCAGCGCCGGCAAGACCATCGCGCTGCCGGCCGGGACGAAACTGGTGCTCGGCTACATGAATTCCTGCACGCGCGAGACCGTCACGGGTGGCGGCAGCGTCACCATCGGCGAGACCGGCTCGAAAGTGGCGGGCGGGGCCAAGCTGCAGACCGAGCAACTGAAATGCGCCGCAGCCAACCAGCTGGCGCAGGGCCAGGCCGGCAAGAGCGCCGCCATGGTGTTCCGCGGCCAGCCGGGCAGCGGTCGCAAACGCGCCGAGATCCCGCAGCCGAGCGCCGTGCTGATGTATACCGCGCCGGCGTTCCAGATTGTGCGGCCCGGCCAGCTCACCATCGAGCGGCTCGATGTCGCCGAGACCGTGCAGGCCTTCGACGTGACCGGCAAGCTGTTCGACTATGGCAAGACCGGCAAGAAGCTGGATGCCGGCGGGTATTACCGCGTCGAGCTGAACGGTCAATCCACGATCTTCCATATTTCGATGGATGCCGCCGAGGGTGCCGGACCGCTGCTGCTGCGTCTGGTTCGCTTCTAGGCTCGTCTCATGACGCCGGCGAAACTGCGCGACCTCGCGGTCGTCGGCGCCCTGGCGCTGACGGCTGCGATTGGCTTTGCCAGTGGTCCGGCTGCCGACTGGCTGCGCGGCGCCTCGCTTGACCTGCTGGTGCCGCTGCGGCATGCGCTGTTGGCGCAGGACGCTTCAGCGAGCCGCGTGGCGGTCGTGGCGATTGATGAGGAAACCTACCGCCGCCCGCCGTTTTCAGAGATGCCGCAGGCCGGCTGGTCGCCGCTGCTGGCGCCGGTGCTGAATGCGGTGGCGGCGGAGGCGGCGGTGGTCGGCTTCGACGTGGTCTACTCCACCTCGCTGGACAATCTGCAGCGCGGCTATGAACGCGACTTCCTGATCGCGCTGCGCAATGCCGCCCGTGCCGGCAAGCTGGTGCTGGGCAAGGTGCAGCATTCGGCGCATCCGATCCTGCCGCATCCGTCGCAGCAGGTGGCGGTTGGCGGCGCCGCCAATATCCGGCCGCTCAATGCCTTTGAGGATTCCGATGGCGTGATCCGCCGTTTGCCGCTGTCCTTTGCGGCGGCCGATGGCAAAGAGGCGGGCCTGGCCGCCGAACTGGCGCAGCGCGCCGGCGCGTCCGTCATGCCACCGACAGATGCAGCCGGTAACCTGCTGCTCGATTTCAATACGGCGCCAGGCGCGATACCAACCTATTCCCTGGCGGATCTGCATGCCTGCGCCGCCGCAGGCCACAGCGACTATTTCCGCGGTCATTTCGCCGGCCGGGTGGTGATCCTTGCCACCGTGCTGGACGTAGAGGATCGCCGCCTCACCTCGCGACGTTTCGTGAAGATGACCGATGGCGAAGCCGCGCCGCCGCGCTGCATCCACCCGCCGATGAAGCTGACCGCCGCGCCGCGCGACAGTATCGCCGGCGTCTATATCCATGCCACGGCAGTGAACAACATTCTCGACGGCCGGCCGCTGCGCGACTGGTCGGCGATGTCTTCCGTTGGTGTCGCCGTCCTTCTGTCATTGCTGGCGGCGGCGGCGGCATTCCTGCTGCAGCTGCGCGCCGGTCTGGCCGGAATCGCCGTTGCCATTCTGCTGTTACCTTTCTCGGCTGTCCTGTTGCTGCAGGGCGGCGGCGTGATGCCCTGGCTCAGCCTGGCCGCGGCCATGACCGCGACGGCGGCGGCCACGGTGGCGTATCGCTTTGCGGTGTCGGACCGCGACCGACGGCTGATCGCGAAGCTGTTCTCGCTTTATTTGCCGCCCGTGGTGGTCGACCGCATGGTCGCCGGTGGCCGCATGCCGGCGCTGGGTGGCGAGGAGCGCGAGGTGACGGTGCTGTTCAGCGATATCGCGGGTTTCACCGGGATCTCGGAATCCTGCGACGCCGCCACGCTGGTGCAGGGGCTGAACACCTATTTCAGCACCATGACCGACATCATCGAGGCCCATGGCGGCTTCGTCGACAAGTATATCGGCGATGCCATCGTCGCCGTCTTCGGGGCGCCGGTCGATGAGCCGCGCCATGCCGAACAGGCGATGCGTGCCGCGCTGGAAATGCAGGCCGCGTTGCGGGCCGATCCGCAGCGGTTCTCCGTGGCCGGCCATATGCTGAAAACCCGCATCGGCCTGAATACGGGTCGGGTGCTGATCGGGAATATCGGTTCGCCGCGCCGCTTCAATTATACCGCGATGGGCGATGCGGTGAATCTGGCGTCACGGCTGGAAGGCGCTAACAAGGCTTATGGCACATCCATTCTGGTCAGCGAAGATACGATGCAGGCAGCTGGCGATGCGGTTGTCGCGCGCCGTGTCGATATTGTGCGCGTGGTCGGCCGGGCGCAGCCGGTGCGGCTGTATGAACCGCTGGCGCCACGTGAGGCGGCCAGTGCGGAAGACCTGCGCCTTGCCGCCATACCGGAAGATCCGGCGCAGACCGTGCGTGACCTGACGGAGAAGTAGCTTCAGCCGCCCCTACTCAACCGCCGTCGCCCATCAGCGAGTAGGGCGCCCAGAAGATCGGGTGGGCGTAGCTGAACAGCGTCTTGCCATCTTCCTGATAGCCCGGACCATCCAGCAGCGCGATCATCGCCTGGCGCAAGGCTTCGGCGCGGCCCAGCTTCGGATCGACGGCCTGGCGGCGGAACAGGTCGGTGACCAGATCGCGTGCCGAGGCCGAATGCACCGACCAGTTGGTCAGTAGCAGCGCGCGCGTACCGGCATAGAAGAAGGCGCGGCCTAGACCAGACGCTGCTTCCGCCCCGGCACCAGCGCCGCTGCCGGTGTTGCAGGCTGACAGCACCACCCAGTCGGCATCCAGTTTCAGGCCGAGGATTTCGTCCATGGTGAGCAGCCCGTCGCCATCGACATCGGCGACCAGCGGTGCGGTCAGTGCCAGTGCGGGCTGGGTCAGGCCGTTCAGCTCGCCGGGGATCAGGCCATGGGTGGCAAAGGCCACCACCTTGTACCCATCCAGCTTGGCCTGCTTGACGAATTTCTCGTTGGCGGCCTTGCCGAGATAGACCGACTTCGAGAGATCGGCCCGCATGGCATCGGCGATCGAGCGCAGCTCGTCGGCGGTGTCGGGCAGGCGCGGCAGCTGGCCGAGTTCGGCGCTGTTGACGCCTTCGGTCTGCGGCGCGTTGCGGCGTTTCAGCTTGGCGCCGCGGACCGCCACCGGATCGCTCGATGCAATGCGCAGCGGGGCTTCGCTGGCGGCTTCGGCGGCCTGTTCGGCGTTGAAGAGCGGATCACCGAAACCGATCAGCGGCGCGCGGCTGGCACTGCCGGCGGGCAGGCCACGCAGGGTCTTGAGGGCCGCGGTGGAGGGCAGCTGCGTCACGGCATGCGTGCGGGCGAGCCAGGGCACGGATTTGTAGCCATCGAACAGCGGCGCAGATTTTATGTCGACTGTCGCCGGAGCGGTGGGCAGCAGCGCCAGCGGCAGCAGGCCGAGTGCGCCATTGCTGACCACGAACAGGCTTTTCGCCGGTTTCCAGCCGGCTTCCACCGGCTGCAGCAGGGTGCGGTACAACTCATGCGCCAGGGCAAGATCGAAAGCGGGAATGTCGCCCAGCGTTTCGGCCTGAGGCTCCAGGGCGCGGCGCAGGCGGTTCACCTTCTGCTCGATCTCGGCGGCGCCCACCGGGCTGGCGGCGAACTGCACCGCGCCATCCTTCGGCACCACCCAGACGAAACTGTTGTCCTGCGCCAGATAGAAGGACACCACCGCCTCGCCGGGACGCAGGCTTGCGCGCACATCGTCGGTGGAGGGCGCGCGCGGATCGATCAGGCTGGCATATTCAGGGAACTGCTTCTCGATCTGCTGCCGCGTCTTGGCGCGGGAGTCGCGCAGCTTGTCGACCTGTACACGTAAACTGTGGATCGCCTTGTCGTCGCGCTGCTCGGGTGGCAAGGCCAGCAGGTTGCTCAGCATGCCGAATTGCGCGGCGATCTGCTTCAGCACGTCCTGTTCGTCGCGGATGAGTGTGGCCAGCGCCGGATCGCGCACGGCGGCACGCGCCGCTGATGCGGAAAGCGCACGCTGCACGCTGCGGCTGCGGGCGGCATCGGCGAGCCGGAAGCTCTCGGTGCCGGCATCGATGCCGGCGGCCAGCGGCGTCCCCTGCACCTTGGCCAGCAGCACGATGTAGCTCTCGACAATCGTCTGGATATAGAAATCGCGCGAGGCCGAGGTGGCTTCTTCGGTATCCGCCTGACGCGAATTGCTGGTGATGATGGGCAGGGCGGCGCGGAAGGCTGCCATCGCTTCGGCATCCTGGCCGGCCGCGGCCAGGGCCACGCCCGCGACGCCGCGCGCCATGGCGGTGTCGAAGTGGCGCTCGCCAAGGCGCGCCGATGTGGAGGTCAGCACGCGATTGGAAACTTCGACAGCCTGGGCCGACTGGCCGGTGCGGGCAAGTGCCAGCACGCGGCCACTGGACACGCGGTTGCTGCCGCCGCCGCGCGCATTCTCCCTGTTGCTCTGTGTGCTGGCGAAAACCTCCTCATACAGTGCCGCCGCATCCTGCCAGCGGCGCTGCAGGATCAGGACATTGGCCAGCGCGCGCTTGCCGTTGATAATTTGCAGGGTATTCTCGTCCAGGCCCATATCGCGCAGAATCTCGATGGAGGTCCGGGCCAGTTTCTCAGCCTCGGCATAGCGACCCTGCTCGACCAGAACCGTTGCGAGGGCAGAGACGGCCTGCGCCGTAGGACCGAAGTATTTGCCATTCCGGCGCAGCAGGCCGAGCAGCGCCTGCCGGATATCCACTTCAGCTTCGACGATGCGCCCCTGTGCGAGCTTGGTCTCGCCCAGCCGCGTCAGGGTGATGTCGTTGCCGTATTCCATCACGCCGGCTGCCGGTCGCTCCTGCCAATGTTTGGATTTTTCGATGGCGTCCCGGGTATTGGCGATGGCAGCGAGGAAATGCCGCTCGGCTTCCTCATGGCGGCCACGGGCAGCCGCGATCTGAGCTTTGGCCAGGTCGATTTCAGACTGCCAGCTGGTCTGATGCATGAAGGTATTCGCGCGCCCGCTGGACAATTCGCGATACACGCTTTCGGAATAGCCGACAAACTGTTCTGCGAGGTCCAGGCGCCCCAGTTCGATCGCCACAAAACCGGCGGTGCGATAGGCATTCATCGTACGCCCGCGCAACCGGGATTTGTTCGCCGTTTCGGCCAATTGCGTATAGAGCGCCAGTGAACCCTGCAGGTCGCCCAGATAGCGCTTCACGCCAGCCGTCACCTGATACATGCGATAGGGATCCGCCCCCACCTGATCGGCGAGCTGGGCCGCGATTGCGACATCGACGAGTACGGCCTCTACGCGGCCGAGCAGCAGTGCCGCCTGGGCGCGATCCCAGAGGAACTGGCTGCGTTGGCGCGCATCCAGCCCTGGCGGCTCGACCGCTTCGGCCTGCGCGATCAGTTGCGCACGCTTGGCCGGATCGGGCTTTTCCTGGTCGAGAATGGCGACGATGTCGGCGATGCTGCGGGGCGGCGCGGCCAGTGCGGGTTGCTGGGCCGGCTGGGCGGGTTGTGCCAGGGCGTTAAACGGTGGCACAACGGCACAGAGCAAAGCGATCGATAAGCCTGCAGCAACTGCGCGCATGGCTGTTCCCCCCCAAACTGAACCCCAGGCAGACAGCATAACGCCGCCCGGCAGGGCTTCAAAGCGACTTGTGCGGCCAGTGCGACTTATGCGGGTGGGGAGGGCGGATCAGGCGCGCGCGCCTGCCAGCGGGTCGAAATACAGCGCCACCTTCTTGGCCATCTGGGCATCAAGGCAGCGGTATTTCATCGCCACGAAGCCTTCGTCGCTATAGCGCACCACATCGCCTTCGGCGTCGAAGGTGATCTGCAGCTTGGGATTCTTGATCTTCACGGTCAGCTTCAGCAGCTCGCCTTCCAGAAATGTGCCGGTGATCGGACCGAACAGAAGCCCGATGGCACTCCAGTTCTTCAGCGGGATGCGGTTGCCTTCCAGCAGGACATGGTCTTCCGGGCCGCACTGGGTACGGGTTGACTTGCGCTGGTCGTGACCGATGCGCTGGATCAGCGCATCAAGGATGCCAAGGAACTGCTCGCGGCGATGATCGGACAGTCCGGCGCTGATCAGCTTCTTGCGCAGTTCCTGGGCGATCTCGGATTTTTCCTCGTTGGAATAGGCCGGATCGACGAATTCCTTCTCAAGGTCGCGATGCTCGAACAGATAGGCGATGTATTTCAGCAGAATCTCTTTCGGACCTTCGCCGATGCTTTCCTCGAACAGTTTGAGGCCCTGCATCAGCTTCGGCGCCGAGAAATGCCCGGGGATCAGCCGGCTCAGCTTTTCCGCCGTCACCAGTCGCACCATGCGCTTCTCGAACAGGTCGGCGGCGCCCAGTTCGATGGCGAAGTCGCGTTCCTTGGTCAGCAGTGCATAGACCTCGCGTGTGGCGGGGAACTCCTCTGCGGGCTCCTCCGACAGCAAAGGCACCGATGAGATCAGCAGGCGGCGCACCAGCTGGATCACCGCCTCGCGCAAGGCCGGCATCTGATGCTTGGCGGTGAGGAGATGCAGCTTGTTGGCAAATTCGGTGGGATAGGCGTCGTCGTCGATGGCGTAACGGCTGTCCAGCAGCGCCATCAGCTGGATGATGCGCAGCCTGGCATCGCGAAACTTGCCGAGCAGTTCCGGCACCGCCGTCTTGGCCTGCAGGATCTCGGCCAGCACTTCATCAAGCACGGCCACTGCTGCGGGTTCGATGGTGGCATCGAACAGCGCCAGGACGCGGCCGGACTTTTCGGTCCAGGTCTTGGACAGGTTGAGATGATGTGCCAGCGCGCAATAGGCGATCCGCGTGCCGTAAAGCGGATCGGAGCCGTTCAGCTGGGTCAGCAGCCGATGCGTCAGCGGCGTGGTTGGCAGACGCTTCTGGAATGCCTCGATCTGGGTAAAGGCCGCGGTGGTGATGGCATGCAGCTTTTTCACCTTGTCGCGCACCGCCGAATTGGTGGCCTGCGCCTGCGCCACGGCGGCGCGCTGTACCAGGGTGGCATACAGGTTTTCGGCATTGATCAGCAGCTTGGCATGACCGGCGTGATGGAACAGTTCGAGCGGTGTGAGGATATTCTCGTCGAGATAGTCGCGGCAGACGCGCCCGATCATCGTCAGCGCCCGGCGCTCGGACAGCGAATGCGCGTCCTGGCACAGGACGATACCGCCGCCGGCTTCTGTAATGCCTGATGGTGCGCTGCTCACATTCATCTTCTCTTCCCCATCCGGGCACTATGGCAGGGGCGTGTGGAAAAGTGAATGAGGTGTTTGATTCGCTTGGAGATTGTTCCGAATCGGAGGTGCCGTGAAACTCCAGATTGCCCGCAATTCAGGCGGGTGGATCAGAGGCTCCGTTTCGGGTGTCGGCCGCCGGGATTCGCAGGCCCGCCGACGACATTGGCAAGAGGCGACAGCGGCCGCTCGGCAAACTTCCCCAGGGTAATGAGGCGGTCGTACATCACGATGGCACCGGCGACGCCGACATTGACGCAGAAGCTGGTCGGAATCTTGATCACATGGTCGCAGCGCTTGAGCAGCGCGGGGCTGAGCGAGCCCATCTCGGGACCCAGCACATAAGCGGCGCGCAGCGGATGGCGGAAGCTCGGCAGCTCGGTCGCATCGTCCAGCAGTTCGATGCCGACCAGCTGGCAGCCTTCGGGCAGCGCGAGTTCGGCCGGCGTGTCGTAGAGATACCAGGGCAGGCTGTGCGGCGTCTTGCTGGTATCCGACCGTGCGGCCTTCACCGAATAGGTCGCGGCGATGGTGAAGACAAAGCTGCCGCCGAAGGCATGCGCCGTCCGGAACAGGTTGCCGGCATTCATCGGCTTGCTCAGGCCTTCAACGCCAATTCCGAAAAAGCCGCGCATCGCCAGTTCCATTCCTTACGTGTATAAGACCACCGGATTCTGGACAGGAGCATACCGCCATGGGCAATCCCTTCGCCCCCCTGCCTGCGCCCGGTGCGCGGCCCTTTATTGTCGAGGTTCGGCGCGGCGCGCAAGTGGAAAGCCGGCATCCGGTGGTTGCCACCATCGTGGATGGCGACGGCAAGGTGCTGGCCTCCTGGGGCGATCCGCAGGACTGGATCTTCCCGCGCTCGTCCAACAAGGCGATCCAGGCCCTGCCGCTGGTGGAAAGCGGCGCCGCCGATGCCTTCTCCTTAAGCCAGAGCGAATTGTCGATGGCCTGTGCCAGCCATGGCGGCGAAACCCGCCATACCGAAACCGCCGGCGCCTGGCTCGCGCGGATCGGGCGCAGCGCAGACGACCTGGAATGCGGCGCGCACTGGCCCTATCACGAAGAGACGGCGCGGCAGCTCGCGCGCGACGGCAAGGCGCCGACCAACCTGCACAACAACTGCTCGGGCAAGCATTCCGGCATGGTCTCGGTCGCCACGCATCTGGGCGAGGATGTGCGCGGCTATGTGAAGCCAGAGCATCCGGTGCAGCGCCGCGTGACGGCCGCCATCGAGGATGTCTGCCAGGTGAAGATTCCGGCGGGGCAGTTTGCCACCGATGGCTGCTCGATGCCGACCATGGCGATCCCGCTGCACAATCTGGCCTGGGGCTTTGCCCGTTTCATCACCGGTACGGGTCTGGCGCCGGAGCGCGCCAAGGCCGCGCAGCGCCTGGCCGCCGCCGTGGCCGCCGAGCCCTTCTATGTTGCAGGTACGGGGCGCTTTTGCACAGTCGTGATGCAGGCCGGTAAGGGGCGCTTCATCGCCAAGACCGGCGCGGAGGGCGTCTATACGGCGGCTTCGGCCGAACTGGGCGTTGGCATTGCGCTCAAGGTGCTGGATGGCACGGCGCGCGCGGCGCAGACCGCACTTGGTGGCCTGCTCGAACATCTCAAGCTGCTGGACGATGCAGGCCGCGAACAGATCCGCCCGCTGGTCGAGCAGCCGCTGAATAACTGGCGCGGTATCAATGTCGGCAGCATCGGGTTGCCCGCTTTCTGATGACCATCTCCATCGCCATCGAAAACCCCGACCAGCCGGATATCGTCGCGCTGCTGCAGGCGGCGGATGACTGGTATGCCACGCTCTATCCGGCCGAGAGCAACCACCTGCTGGATGTCTCGACCCTGCAGCAGCCCGACATAGCCTTCTTCGTCGCGCGCGAAAACGATGGCAGATTGCTCGGCTTCGGCGCCGTGGCCAATCGCGGCGACTATGCCGAGATCAAGCGCATGTATCTGGCGCCATCGGCGCGCGGGCGAAAGCTCGGTCGCCGCATCCTGGAGGCCCTGGAAGCGCATGCGGCAGAGCGCGGGCAGAGCTGCTTCCGGCTCGAAACCGGCATCCATCAGCCCGAAGCCATCGGGTTGTATCGCAGCCATGGCTATCGCGAGATTGGACCCTTCGGCAGCTATGGCCCGGATCCGCTCAGCCTGTTCATGGAAAAGCGGCTGTAATCAGTCTTTCAGCGCCGCGGCCAGCGCGGCATCGGCGGCGGCGGCCTGGCGCACATCGCGTCCGGCATGCGGTGCCAGCCAGCGCGCCAGCGCCAGCAGCCAGGCCATGCGGCGACGCAGGCGGCGGATGCAGGTGCGCACCTCCGGCGTGGCCTGGCGCAACAGATCGGCCGCCAGCGCCGGCAGGCGCGGGTTGGTGGCATTGCGGTCGTAGCGCGTCAGCGAATAGACGAAGAGCAGCAGGTCGCGCGCCTGGCGTTCATGCAGGGTCATGCCGGGCAGCTGATGATCTTCGAGGTCCAGCAGGCCGGGCGCGTCGTTGCGCCAGCTGAAATTGCGGATCTGCGCGCCGCCATGCCACAGGCCGGCGCCATGCAGTCGGGCCAGCAGGGCGCCCGCAGTTGCGATCAGTCGCCAGCAGTCGTCCGGCGCGCGGTCGCGCAGCGAGTTGAGCTTGCTTTCCAGCGCCTCGCCGGCATCGCCCAGCACCAGCCAGTCCGGCGTGCAGGCGATCACCGGCGGCACCGGGAAGCCGGCAGCGGCCAGCTTGCGCAGGGCTTCGGCTTCATCCACTAGCCCCTGCGCACCGCCGCGATTGCGCGCCGGCTGCAGCATCGGCAGGCCGAAGGCTATGGCGATCATCGTCTGCATCAGTACCGAGGAGCGCAGGCGGGGCGCCGCGACGGTTTTCACCCAGAGCCGTGCGCCGTTGTAATGCGCGGAGAAGACCCGGTTCGGTGCCGTACGATGCAGGCTGCGAATCAGGGCCTCCAACTCGGCATCGAGGCCGGGGAGATCAGTCTGGGAGGTCATATGCGCGGTTTCAGCCTGCCATCGCGGCCATAGCCGACGGCGCTGGTCTGCCGCTGCCGCATCTGCTGGCGCAGCATGTCCATCATCGCGGCGGCATGCAGCTGCTCGCCGGCGATCAGCTTGGCATTTTCCTGCAGGGCGGCCTCGCAGTCGGCGGCAACCTCCTGCCAGCGCTTGCGATCCGCGTCCTTGGCCTTGGCGCGCTGCGGCTCCAGCGCGGCCAGGCTTTGCTTGATGCAGTCGAAATACTCGCCCTTGCGCGCGGTCAGGGCCTCGAAACTGCCGCGCTCGCCCTTGCGCAGCGCCTCGGTCTCGGCGCGTACGATGGCGGTGAAGGCAAGTCCCAGCGCGATCAGCCCGGTGAAATCGCTGGCCGGACTGGCGGGCGGGAAGTCGGGTTCTGTCGTCACGCCAGCCTGCTCATGCTTGCGGCGGTGCCGAAGGTTCGGCCTGCTGCAGCGCCGTCAGCGTCTGCTCGATCACCTCGCGATTGAGGTCGCGGGTGATGAAAACGATGCGGCTCTGCCGGCTGTCATCAGGCCAGGCGGGAATGGTGGCCGGCGGATGGAACAGGTGCTGCACGCCGTGGATCACCACCGGGCGGTCGACGCCAGTGACATTCACCAGACCCTTCACGCGCAGCAGGTTGTCGCCGCGATAGGCTGCCAGCAGGTCGAGCCAGGTGGCGAGCGTGTTCCACTCGAACGGCTGGTCGAAGGTCAGGCAGAAAGAGGTGATCGACGCATCGTGACGATTGACGTCGAGCTTGCCTTCGGCGGTCTGGAAATGCTCGTGATCATGATGCTCATGGCCATGATCGTGGTGGTGATCATGGTCGTGATGATCGTGCCCATGGTCATACCCATGGTCATGTCCATGGTCATGATCGTGATGATGATGGTCGCCGCCATAGGCTTCGGCACGCAGCCAGTTCTGCACATTGAAGCTCTTGGTCTTCGGATCGTAGAGCCCGGCGTTGAACAGCTGGTTCGGCGCGATGTCGCCGCCGATGGCGGTGAAGACCGGTGCCCCCGGATTGAGATGCTGCAGGCGATGGCGCAGCTGCTGTACCGATTTCTGCTCCGCCAGGTCCACCTTGGTCAGCACCAGGCGATCGGCCACCGCGGCCTGTTTGACGGCTTCAGTGTGATGGTCCAGCGTGCCGCTGCCGTTCACGGCATCCACCAACGTCACCACGCTTTCCAGCCGGCAGCGCTCGGCCACCACTGGATCGCTCATCAGCGTGTGCAGCACGGGAGCAGGGTCGGCCAGGCCGGTGGTTTCGATCACCACGCGCTTGAACGGCTTGATCTCGCCGGCATCGCGTTTTGCCGTCAGGTCGCGGAAGGTATTCACCAGATCGCCGCGCACGGTGCAGCACAGGCAGCCCGAGCTGAGCAGGATGGTGTCTTCCTTGCTGGAGGCGATCAACGCGTGATCGAGTCCGATTTCGCCGAACTCGTTCACGATCACTGCCGTCTCGCCCATATCGGGATGACGCAGTAGGCGGTTGAGCAGCGTGCTCTTGCCGGCTCCGAGGAAGCCGGTGATAACGGAGACTGGTATACGGCGGTCGATCTGCTCAGACATCATGCACTCCTGTCGAACAGCATATTTCGGGCAGCACCGGAGCGAAGTCCAGTGCGTTCAGCAAATGGCTGTTACAGCGTCCAGTATTTCAGGCCGGCCGGCAGCTTGCGGTCGCGCCACATGCCCTTCAGGTCGGCGACCAGACCGCCGGCTTTGACCAGGCGCGCCAGTTCGGCATCGGCGAAATTGCGATAGGCGGCATGCGGGACCGCGCCCAGAACGGCGTCGAAGCCGGCCAGCTGGTCCAGCCGCGGCGCCAGCATCACGCCATATTCATGCTGCGCCTCGTTCGGATCGGCCAGGGGGTCGTGAATGGTGACGCCATGGCCCAGCCGCTTCAGATGGCCGACCAGATCGGCGACCTTGGAATTGCGCAGGTCGGGCACGTCTTCCTTGAAAGTGAGGCCGAGCAGCAGCACGTTGCCGCCGGGTGCGATGCGCGCCGAAACGGCCTCGGCGACATAGGCGCTCATGCCATCGTTGATGGCGCGGCCCGACAGGATGATGCGCGCGTGATGGCCCAGTTCCTCGGCGCGATGCGCCAGATAATAGGGATCGACGCCGATGCAGTGGCCGCCGACCAGGCCAGGCTGGAATTTCAGGAAGTTCCACTTGGTGCCGGCCGCTTCCAGCACATCGTAGGTCGAGATGCCCAGCTTGCCGAAGATCATCGCGATTTCGTTGATGAAGGCGATGTTGATGTCGCGCTGGGCGTTCTCGATCACCTTGGCGGCTTCGGCTGTCTTGATCGTCGGCGCCAGATGGATGCCGCCGGAGGTGATCTTGCCGTAGATGCCGGCCAGCGTGGCGGCAACTTCGGGCGTCTGTCCGGCCACCACCTTGGTGATTTTGTCGACCGTGTGGACCTTGTCGCCGGGATTGATGCGCTCGGGCGAATAGCCGAGGAAGAAATCCTTGCCGCAGGTCAGGCCCGACAGCTGCTCCAGCAGCGGGCCGCAGATGTCTTCCGTCACACCGGGATAGACGGTGCTTTCGTACACGACGATGGTACCCGGTGCAGCTTTCGCCTTCAGGGCCTGGCCGACCGTGCGCGAGGCCGAGCGGACCGGGCCGAGATCGGGCACATTCTTGTCGTCGACCGGCGTCGGTACGGTGACGATATAGATGGCATGGCCAGGCAGGTCGGTCGCCTCGGCGCTCAGCCGCAGGCTGGAGCTGCGCAGGGTTTCCGGTTCGATTTCCCGCGTCCGGTCCTCGCCGCGGCCCAGTTCGTCCACCCGGCTGCGGTCGATATCGAAGCCCAGAACCGGGAAATGTCGGGCCAGGGCAACAGCCAGCGGCAGGCCGACATAGCCAAGACCGATGACGACAATAGACGGGGTGGGCATGGGCTGGGACAAAGGCGGGTCTTTCGCTTGAAACTGCCAGTAGGGGGTAGCCGCCCGGCCCGCAACTGTCAATAAAGCCGGGACATCCACCCGCCGGGGCTGGCGTTACGGGTCTGAGGCGAATCAGTCACTTGACCCGCCCCCCGGCAGCCGGTAGAGCGCGATCATGGCCCGCCGGTTGCTGATCGTCGTCCAGGAAGCCCTGTTTTTCACAACCCACCGGCTGCCAGTCGGCCTGGCAATGCAGAAGCGTGGCTGGGCCGTCCATGTGGCGGCACCGGAAGACCCGGCCATCGCCGCCCGCCTGGCGGCCCAGGGTTTCATCTTCCATCCGATTCCCCTGACCCGCAGCCGGCAGAATCCGCTCGCCGAACTTCGGCTGCTACTCGTGCTGATCGGCCTGTATCTGAAGCTGCGGCCCGACCTGCTGCACCTGGTCTCGATCAAGCCGGTGGTCTGGGGCGGGATCGCGGCGCGGCTGTTGCGCCTGCCGGCCGTGATCCATGCCATCACCGGACTGGGCTACATCTTCATCCAGGCCGAGGATCGTGCCGACAGGAAGACCGGCCTGCTGCGCGGACTGGTCGCGTGGCTGTATCGCCAGGCGCTAGGCTATGATCGCAGCATGGCGATTTTCCAGAACCCGGACGATCTTGCGGTTTTCGAGGCACGTGGCATGGTCCCGCCCAATACCGAGGGAAATCGTTGGGTGATGATCAAGGGCTGCGGCGTCGACATGCAGGCGTTTGCCGCGCAGCCCGAGCCGGTGATCGATGACGCCAATGCACCCGTGGTAATGTTCCCGGCGCGCCTGCTGGGCGACAAGGGGGTGCGTGAATTCGTTGCCGCGGCTGAGCAGTTGCGTGCGGAAGGTGTCCGGGCGCGCTTCGTCCTCGTCGGTCGTCGCGATCCCGACAACAAGACCGATATCGGCGAAGCGGTGCTGCAGGGCTGGATCGAGAGTGGCGTCGTGGAGTATTGGGGCTTCTCGCAGGATATGCCGGCGATGCTGGCGCGCGCGAATCTCATTGTCATGCCGTCGTATCGCGAAGGCCTGCCGCGCGGCCTGATCGAGGCTGCCGCCATCGGCCGGGCCATTGTCACCACCGATGCGCCGGGTTGCCGCGAAGTGGTGCGGCATGCGGAAAACGGCCTGTTGGTGCCGGTCGGCGACGGAAAGGCGACAGCCGATGCAATCCGCCGTCTGCTGCAGGATCCGATGTTGCGGCAGCGACTGGCGGCGCGCAGCCGCGCGATTGCGGTCAGCGAATTCTCCGTCGAGCATTTCGTCGAGGCCAGCCTGGCGGCCTATGACCGCGTGCTGCGTCTGCAGGGAGCCGGGTTGTGAGCGATTCTGCAAACAGCTGGCTGATCGACGTGGCGCTGGCCATCGGCACCGGGCTGTTCGTGTATCTGCTGCTGAAGCCGCTGATCGCCTGGCTGCAACGTCGCGCGATTATGGATATCCCTAATGATCGCTCCAGCCATGTCGAGCTTACGCCGCGCGGCGGCGGTATTGCGACCACGGCCGGCATGCTGCTGGGTCTGGTCGCCTGGATGGGGCTGCAGTCCGAACCGGTCATGGCACTGGTGGTGCTCGGGATGGCGGTGCTGGCTCTGGTGTCGTGGCTGGATGATCGCAACGGTGGCCTGCCGGTCGGCATCCGCCTTGGTGTGCAGGCCATCAGCGTCGGTGTCGTCATTGCGATGCTGCCGCTGGAGGCGACCGTCACGCAGGGGCACGTGCCGGTCTGGCTCGAGCGCATCGTGTTGTGGTTTGCCTGGATGTGGTTCACCAACCTGTTCAACTTCATGGACGGGATCAACGGCATCACCGGTGTCGAAATGGTGACGGTCGGCGCCGGCTTCGCGTTGATCGGCGTCCTCTCGCCGGAGAGCGATGCGGTCGCGCCCGGGCTGATCGTGGCGGCGGCGGCTTTGGGCTTCCTGCCGTGGAACTGGGGCAAGGCGAAGGTCTTCCTGGGGGATGTCGGCAGCGTCCCGGCCGGCTATCTGCTTGGTGGCTTGCTGCTGGCACTGGCACTCTCGGGCCATTGGGCCGCCGCGCTGATCCTGCCGATGTATTGCTGGGTCGATGCCACGTTCACGCTGCTGCGCCGGGGCTTGCGCGGCGAAAAGGTCTGGCAGGCGCATCGCAGCCATTTCTATCAGCAGGGCGCGCGCAAGCTGGGCAGTCATGCGGCCGTAGCAGTGCGGATTGCAGGGCTGAACCTGATGCTGGTCGTTCTGGCTGCCGCCAGCACCCAGGGCTGGCAGATCGCGGTCGGCGCCATCGTGATCGCCCTGGCGGCCACAATCGCCCTGTGCAGGCATTTCGCGGAACCGGCACAACCGCTAGGATAAGCGCCGCCCATGAAAGACCGCCCGCGATTCGCTTTTTCCCTGCGTCTGAACCACCGCGTCCTGCTGGTGGCAGCGCATGACATCGTCATGGCGGCTGTGTCGCTGCCGCTGGCGATCTGGCTGCGATTCTGGATCGTCGATGTCGAGTGGTCGCCGCTCGAAGCCTGGCTGCCGACGCTGATCTTCGCCGGCGTGGCGGGCGTGGTCTTCCAGTATACCGGGCTCTATCGCGGCATCTGGCATTTCGCGTCGCTGCGCGACATGCTGGCGATCCTGCGCGGCAGCCTGCTGTCTCTGCTGATCTTTGTGCCGCTGCTGTTCGTTTTCACGCGTCTCGCCGATTATCCGCGCAGTGCGCTGGTGATGCAGTTCTTCATTCTCATGCTGCTGCTCGCCGGGCCGCGCATCCTGTATCGCAGTTGGAAGGATGGCAGCCTGTGGACCGTGCTTTGGCGCGGCAACGACAAGCGCGTGCCGGTCGTGCTGATCGGCTCCAGTCTGGCCGCCGACACTTTCATCCGCGAGATGGAACGCGGCCAGGCCTCGTATCGCGTGGTCGGGATCATTGACAATTCGGAGGGCCGGCATGGCCGCGACATGCGCGGCATCCGCGTGCTTGGCCGGTTGGCCGATCTGCCGGCCCTCATCGACAACATGCGTGAGATCGACCGGCCACGTCGCGCCATCATTGCCGATGACCGGCTCGATGGCCGTGTCATCCGCGAACTCGTCGAGACCGCCTCGCAGCTCGGCATCAGCGTGGCGCGCCTGCCGCGCATGACTGAATTCCGCAAGGAAAGCGAAGCCGGTCAGGTGCAGTCGATCGATGTGGAGGACCTGCTGGGCCGGCCGCAGCGCGTACTGGATCGCAGCGCGGTGACCCGCCTGATCGCCGGTCGCCGTGTTCTGGTCACCGGTGCCGGCGGCACCATCGGGTCGGAACTGGTGCGCCAGGTCGCAGCGTTGCAGCCTGCTGCCATTATACTCTTCGAGCAGAGCGAACACGCGCTCTATCAGATCGACATCGAACTGGCCGAGCGCATGCCGGCGCTGCCGCGCGTGGCGGTGCTGGGCGATGTGCGCGATGCCGATGCGGTGGAAAACGTCTTTGCGGCGCAGCGACCTGATATTGTTTTGCATGCCGCGGCCTACAAGCATGTGCCGCTGGTGGAAGCCAATGCCGGCGAGGGCCTGCTGACCAATGTGCGCGGCACCCATGTGGTGGCCCAGGCTTGCCAGCGCCATAATGTCGCTGTCATGGTGATGATCTCCACCGACAAGGCGGTCAATCCCACCAACGTGATGGGCGCCACCAAGCGCATCGCCGAGATGGTGTGCCAGAGTCTCGATCTCGAACGCGTCACCACTCAGCGCAATTCGACGCAATACGTCACCGTGCGGTTCGGCAATGTGCTCGGCTCGTCGGGCTCGGTGGTGCCGCTGTTCCAGCGCCAGCTCGCCAATGGCGGGCCTCTCACGGTGACGCATCCCGATGTCACGCGCTTTTTCATGACCACGCGCGAGGCGGTCGAACTGATCCTGCAGGCCGCCGCGATGCCGAGCGACATGGTGCATGCCGAGGGCAAGATTTTCGTGCTCGACATGGGCGAGCCGGTCCGCATCCAGGACCTGGCGCGGCAGATGATCCGGCTCGCTGGCCGCCAGCCCGACAAGGATGTGAAAATCGTCTTTACCGGCCTGCGGCCGGGCGAGAAGCTGTATGAGGAAGTGCTGCACAGCGCCGAGACGACAGTGCCAACGCCGCAGGAAGGCGTGATGCTGGCCGCGCCGCGCGTCATCGACCGCGCCGAACTCGACCGCGCGATTGCCGCACTGATCCAGCATGCCGAGCGGCGCGACACGGCTGCGGTGGTGGCTGGCATCGCCGCGCTGGTGCCGGAATTCGAGCATGCGCCGAACGGGCAGGGTAGCGAAGCTGCTCCGCTGGATCGCCCGGCGGCGTAACCACTTTTTCATCGTCACCCCGGGCTTTTGACCCGGGGTCCCATTAAATTATGCGATGAATGGAAATGGGATCCCGGCTCGGGCGGAGCCTGTCCTCGGGCTGTGCGTAGCACAGACCCGTGGGCGGCCGGGATGACGAAAAAGAGCTACCCCTTCGCGATCAGTTCCGCCTGCTTGACGATGCCTTCGGCCTGACGGATCGAGGCGATGTCGATCAGCTTGCCGTCCAGCGCCACGGCACCCTGGCCCTTGGCCTGCGCCTCTTTCATCGCTTCCAGAATCCGGCGCGCCTTGGTCACTTCGGCTTCCGGCGGCGTGTAGACCGTGTTGGCCAGCGGAATCTGCGCCGGATGGATCGCCCACTTTCCTTCGCAGCCCAGAATGGCGGCACGGTTGGCCTGTGCGGTATAGCCTTCATTGTCCGAGAAATCGCCGAACGGGCCATCGATGGGGCGCAGGCCATTGGCGCGCGCCGCCACCACCATGCGTGAAATCGCATAGTGCCACATGTCACCCCAGAAATAGTCGCGCGGCTTGTCGCCGTCCTTGTCGGTCAGCACGCCATAGAGCGCGTTCGGTCCACCAATCGAAGTGGTGCGGGCGCGCGTGCTGGCGGCATAGTCCGCCACGCCGAAATGCAGGCTTTCCATGCGCGGCGAGGCGGCCGCGATCTCGTGGATATTCTGCATGCCCAGCGCGGTCTCGATGATCGCCTCGATGCCGATGCGCTTCTTGAAGCCTTTGGCGGTTTCGATCTGCGTGAGAAGCATGTCGACGGCATAGATATCGGCGGCGGTGCCGACCTTGGGCACCATGATCAGGTCGAGCTTGTCGCCGGCGGCTTCCACCACCTCGACCACATCGCGATACATGTAATGGGTGTCGAGGCCATTGATGCGCACCGACATCACCTTGCGGCCCCAGTCGATATCGTGCAGCGCCTGCACGATATTCTTGCGCGCCTGCGGCTTGTCGTCGGGCGCCACCGCATCTTCGAGATCGAGGAAGATCACATCGGCAGCGGATTTCGCGGCCTTCTCGAACAGCTTCACGCTGCTGCCGGGGACCGCCAGTTCGCAGCGGTTCAGCCGGGCGGGGGCGGGGGTGATGGTCTTGAAGCTCATGGCGCGCCTGCTTTCTCGTTCGGTCCCTGTTTTTCTGTACGCTGCACCTGCTAACTGGCGCGCGCGGATTTGGCAAGCCTGACGTTGGGGTAGGTCGGAAAGCCCTGTGGAATCTATAGCTTAGCCAGCGGGTGATGTTGCCTTACCAGGGCCTGTTTCCGCGCCTCCAGCACATGCGTATAGATCTGCGTCGTGCTGATATCGGCATGGCCCAGCATCTTCTGCACCGCGCGCAGGTCGGCGCCACGCGCCAGCAGGTGGCTGGCGAAGGCATGGCGCAACACATGCGGCGACACCTTGCTCGGGTCTATATTCGCTTGCACGGCTAAATCCTTCAGCAACTGGCCGAAGCGCTGGCGCGTCAGATAGCCGCTCTCGCCGCGCGAGGGAAACAGCCAGGGCGAGGTCTTGCCTTCGATGAAATCATTGCGCCAGCCGGCATAATCCTCGATGGCCTGCCGCGCCGGCTCGCTCAGCGGTACCAGGCGTTCCTTGTTGCCCTTGCCGCGGATCACCAGGAAACGCGCATCATCGCCGAATGGCGGCCAGCGCAGCCCCACCAACTCGCTGACGCGCAAACCGGTGGCATAGAGAATTTCCAGCAGAGCGGTCAGCCGTGCGGATTCCGCCGGATCGTCGCGCAAAGATCGCGCTTCGGTCAGCAGCCGGTCGACTTCGTCTTCACTTAGCAGCTTTGGCAAAGGCCGCGCACGTTTCGGCGCATCCAGCAATGCGGCCGGGTCGTCTTTACGGATATTCTCCTGCACTAGGAATTTGAAAAACTGCCGCAGTGCCGACAGCCGCCGCGCCGCCGTCGAGGCCGTCATGCCGTCATCCGACAGGCCCTGCATGTAGAGCCGCAAGGCATCGGTGCCGATGGTTTCGGGATTTTCGTTGCGGCCGGTGAGGAAGCCGCTGAAATCGGCCAGGTCATTGCGATAGGCCAGCAGAGAATTCTGCGCCAGCCCGCGTTCGGCGCTCAGCATTTCCAGGAAACTGTCGATGTGGCGACTTGGTCTCGCCATGATGCGCTGGTTTACAGGCCGCGCAGCAGCGCCGCTTCCAGCGCGATCTGCCTGGACTCTGCCACAAGACCTTGGTCGCGTAGCGCGCCGAGCGCACTCGCCAGGCCCTGACCGTCGATCTCCAGGCTGCCCTTGCCGCCCAGCATGGCGAGCGCCAGCGCAACGGTTTCGGCTTTCGCCTTGGCGGCATTGGCGCGCTGCAGGTTGCGCCACACGGCAACAGAGGGCGAGCCACGGCGATCATTGCCGGCAGCCGCAGTCAGCAGGTTGTCCCATTTTTCGGCCGGCACATTGATGCCGGCGGCTTCGGCCAGCGTCAGCAGTTGTGCGGCGCGCGCATTGCGTTCGGCGGGCGGCAGTTCGGCCTGCGCCGCCATCCAGGCTTCGTAGCGGCTGTCGCGCCAGTCGCCGTCTTCGCCGGCGATCAGCAACAGGGGCCAGGCTTCGGCGGCGATCTCGCCGGCATTGTCGCGCTCCGGCGGCAGGGCCAGCAGGATGTTGCGCCACAGCCGCGCCGTGCCGGTTTCGCCCGCGGCCAGTGCCATGCGGATCACGGCCGGCGCAGCGGCAATGCTGTTCTCGTTGGGCACCAGGTTGTTCAGCAGCGGCTTGTAGGCGGCTGCCGTCACCAGCAGCAGGTCGCGCGAAACGGCCAGGCCATAGGCGTGCCTGATCAGGTCGGCGCGGGTCCTGGCATCGGGCGCGGTCTTGGTCGCCTGATAGAGCAGCGCAGCGGCGCGCACGCTCTTGTCCTTGCCGGCGGCGATATTGGCCAGCAGCGCGTTGCGCTGCGCCTCGGGGATCTCGGCCGATGCATAGGCCTCGGCCAGCAGTTCCGGTGTCAGGGCGCCGTATTGCACGGCGCGTTCGGCGGCCATCAGGCGCAGTTCCGCTTCGGCCTTGTCATAACCGGCCAATGCCGCCAGCAAAGCCGGCGTGGCGACGTCCAGCGCGTCTTTCGGCAGCGGCCGTCCCGCGGCACGCAGCATGGCGAAATGCAGCGGGCTCGCGCCACCAAGGCTCTCGACCTTGGCGCGCGCATCGCCGCGCAAAGCGGCGGCCAGCGTATTGAACGCCGGATCATTCCCGCCACCATCGCGCCACAGGCTCAGCGCCAGATCGCCGCCGGCGATATCCTTGGCGTTGTAGCGGCAGAGCACGGTGGCCTTCTGCCAGAAGGCTGAGGCGTCGTCGCGCAAGCCGGCCGCTGCGATCTCGCAGGCCTTGGCCGGGTCGTTTTTCAGCAGCGCCAGATCGAACGGCAGTTCGCGGAAGATCGGGTCTTTCAGATCGCGCGAGGCGACCGAGGCCAGCCGCTCGGCTTCAGCCAGGCGGCCGAGACGATACAGCTGCGCCACGCGCAGACCCAGGACGCTGGGCGTGGCGATGCTGCCGGTGGGCACTTCGGCAACGCTGAGCAGCAGTCGGCGCTGCAGGTCGCGCAATGCGGTGCCCGACACCGGCGCCGGCAGCACGCCGAGTGCCTGCATGGCCTGGGCGCGGTTCGAGCCCTGCCACATCGCGGTGCCGAGGCCGCCATTGCCATCATCGAGCAGACCGCCGGAAGACGGATCAGGCGCGGTGAGCGGCTGGATGACGAAATCGGCAGCTTTGGGACTGCTGCTGCCTTCTGCGGCCTGTTCGGCCGGCCTGCCAGCACCAGTACCGGTGGTTTCGCCCAGCACAGGCTGCTGCGCCGGCAATGTCTGGGTCTGGACCTGCGGGGCAGGCGGCATCACGGGCGAGGACATGGCCGGGGGCGCCAGAGGCTGGCTGCCAGCCGGCATCGTGTTCGTCTGGTTGGGCGGGGTGAGCTGTGGCGCCGGCTCCTGCTGGGCAGGCTCCTGACCACCGGGCGGGGTCAGCCGGATCGGCTGGGCCTGCGCCGGCAGCATCGCCAGTGCGACAAGGCTGCCGGCCAGCAAGAGGCTGGCACGCGGACGGAGCTTGCCCCGCAACGTCATGGTTATTTCCCGAGCCGGTCGGCCGGAATGACCTTTTCGACCTTGGAGCGGGGGGCGGGAATATCCCAGCTGGCCAGGAAGGCGACGCCGCCGCCCACCAGCACAATAAGGACCAGCCCCAGGATCATCGACAAACGGGCCATTCAAATACACTCCCGACTGGCACAAACCGGCCCGCAGCCGGTCGGGCTGCGGCGGGCGTGCTGGAAATATGACTCGATTGCTCTATTGTATCGGCGCTGCCGGTCGCAGGCAATTGGCGGGCAGCAAAGGCAAATCCGGTCATTTGGCCCGCCCAGTCAACATACCGGCACCACCAGCGCCCAGTATTACGGAATTCAGCGTGAGCAGCACCGACACCGTATCCGCCATGGCCGCTCCGTCCGCCGCCGCGGACGTTGAGGGTGCGGACGCGGCTGCCCATGCGGCTGCGCTGCGCAGCCTGGTTCTGGTCGGGCTGATGGGCGCGGGCAAAAGCTCGGTCGGCCGCCGGCTGGCGACCCGGCTCGGCTTCGATTTCATCGATGCCGATACCGAGATCGAAAAGGCCGCCGGCGCCACCATCCCGGAAATTTTCGCCGAACATGGCGAGACCGCCTTCCGCGACGGCGAGCGCAAGGTGATCGCGCGGCTGCTGGATCAGCCGCGCATCGTGCTGGCCACCGGCGGCGGTGCCTTCATGAACGCCGAGACGCGCGCGCGTATCCGCGAGCGCGGCCATTCGATCTGGATCAAGGCCTCGCTGGACGTGCTGACCAAGCGCTGCGCGCGGCGCAGCAACCGTCCGCTGCTGGCCAATGGCGATCTGCGCGGCACGCTCGACCGGCTCATGCGCGAACGCTATCCGGTCTATGCCGAAGCCGAATTCACCGTCACGAGTCTCGACGGGCCGCATGAGGCGGTGGTGGAAGAGATTCTCCAGGTGCTGCCCGAAGCCTATCGGCAGGCGGCCCATGCTGCAGATGATGGCAAGGTTGGTCACGTAGAATGAGCACTTCACCCAAGACAGTGCGTGTCGATCTCGGTCAGCGTGCCTATGACATCAAGGTGGGCGGCGGCCTGCTGGAAGCAGCCGGCGAGCATATCGCACCGCTGCTGCGCCGGCCGTTTGCCGTGATCGTGACCGACCAGAATCTGGCCGCCACGCATCTCGACACGCTGAAACGTGCATTGGCGCTGAAGAATATCGGCTGCGAGGCGATCATCCTGCCGCCGGGCGAGAAGCAGAAGTCCTATGCCGGTTTCGAGCATCTGTGCGAGGCGCTGCTGGCGCTGAAGATCGAGCGGCGCGACCATCTGATCGCACTCGGCGGCGGCGTGATCGGCGATCTCGTCGGCTTTGCCGCCAGCGTGCTGCGTCGGGGCATGGATTTCATCCAGGTGCCGACCTCACTGCTGGCGCAGGTGGACAGTTCCGTGGGCGGCAAGACCGCGATCAACAGCCGCCAGGGCAAGAACCTGATCGGCGCCTTCCATCAGCCGAAACTGGTGCTGGCCGATGTGGCGCTGCTGGATACGCTGTCGCCGCGCGAGCTGCGGGCGGGCTATGCCGAGGTGGTGAAATACGGCCTGCTCGGCGATGCCGACTTCTATGCCTGGCTGGAACAGAACGGCGCAAAGCTTCTCGCCGGCGATATTGCGCTCCGCACCGAAGCCGTGGCGCGCTGCTGCGCCCATAAGGCGCGGATCGTGGCAGCCGACGAGCGCGAGGAAGGCGAGCGCGCCTTGCTCAATCTGGGCCATACCTTTGGCCATGCGCTAGAAGCCGAAACCGGCTATTCGCAGCGTCTGCTGCATGGTGAGGGGGTGGCGGTCGGCATGGCGCTGGCCTTCCATCTTTCGGGCCGGCTCGGGCTCTGCGACAAGGATCTGGCACCGCGCGTGGAAAACCATCTGGCGGAAAGCGGCCTGCCGGCGCGCCTTGCCGATGTGGATGGCGCGAAGCAGTTCAAGCCCGCCGTGCTGCTGGAGCATATGAAGCAGGACAAGAAGGTGCGCGACGGCAAGCTGGTCTTCATCCTGGCCGAAGCCATCGGTCGCGCGGTGGAACGCAACGACGTGATGCCGCAGGCGGTGGAAACCCTGCTCGCCGAGCAGCTCGCGGCGGCCTGAGCCGTCGCCCATCTGGATATCATAGGCGCCATGCAGCTCGCATTGCTCGCGGAAATTTTTTCGGTCATCGCGCCGCTGGTGGTGCTGGCCGGCGCTGGCTGGGTCTGGGCCAAACGCGGGAAACCCTATCAGGTCGATCAGATCAGTCTGCTGGTGACCAATTTCGGCACACCCTGCCTGGTGATCCATTCCTTGCTGGATGCCGAAGTCGATCGCGCCATGATCGGCACGATGGCGCTGGCGACGGCGCTGGCGCTGGCGACGTTCATGGCGATCAACGCGGTGATGCTGCGGGTGATGAACCTGTCGGTGCGCGACTATGTCGGCGGGCTGACCTTCCCCAATGCCGGCAATGCGGGCTTGTCCCTGAGCCTGTTCGCCTATGGCCAGCCCGGGCTGGCGCTTGGCATCATCTATTTTGCCGTCACATCGATGAGCAATTTTACGCTCGGCCAGACGATCCTCGCCGGCCGCGGCAATCTCGGCGCCGTGCTGCGCTCGCCGATGATCTACGCGATCCTGATCGGCGTGGCGGGTAACCTTCTGCAACTGCATCCGCCGCTGTGGATCATGCGCAGCCTGCAGGTCGGCGGCGGCATTGCCATTCCGCTGATGCTGTTCACGCTCGGCGTGTCGCTGGCCACCTTGAAAGTCAACGACCTGAAACGCGGCCTGCTGCTCTCGGCATTGCGGCTTGCTGTTGGCGTTGCGGCAGGTTTCGGTTTGAGTGAACTGCTGGGACTGGAAGGCGCCGCGCGTGGCGTCTTCATCATCCAGTGCGCAATGCCGGTGGCGGTGGTGAATTACATTTTCGCGGTGCGCTACAATCGCGATCCGCAGACCATGGCCAGCCTGGTGGTGGTTTCCACCCTGCTCAGTTTCGCGACTCTTCCCGCCCTTCTTGCGGTTGTCCTGCGCTGAGGCCGGCGGCCAGTCCGTTGCCGGGCTGCAGCACGATCAGGCCCGAGCGCGCCACGAAATAAGAGAGAATGGCGCTGCGCACCCGCGAGGTGAGGGTTTTTTCCCGCCGCATCGGATCGCGATCCACCTGCATGGCGAAATGATGCCGGTCGATGCCTTCCGCGTTGCAGATCGCATCCAGCGCTGCCCATTCCAGGCGTTCGAGCCGGATACTGGTACGTCCCCGTCCCAGACGCAGGTTGCGCGTCACCAGACTGGAGCCATGCAGGGCGGTGTGTTGCGAGCGGCGTGTCGTCGGCATATCGCAACCTATAATGGATACTTTTTGAATTATCAAAGGAAAAGGTTGTAGCTTTCCGAAATTATCGATTCATGAAGTTGCATTTGCGAATCAACCCTTTGGCGGAGATCGCGGTGATGGCCCTGTCCGCGGGCCCAGCCCCGCATGCGGGCCGGGGTCTACTCCCCCGGCGCCTTTGCGGTGACGGCCAGCGCATGCATTCCGTCGGCGAATTCCTGGGCCAGCAGCCGGTAAATCTCGCGCTGGCGCTGCACCCGAGGCATGCCGCGGAAGGCTTCGGCCACCAGGGTCAGACGGAAATGGGTTTCCTGCGCCGCCAGCCCCTGCATGCCGGCATGCCCGGCGTGATGGGCCGACTCATCCAGCAGTTCAAGCAGGGCCGGATTGAAGGCTTCGGTCAGCTTGGCACGGATGCGTGCGGCGATCGACATGATGAAAACTCCTCGTCAACTCAAGAAAATTGCAGCTTTGCGACAGGGTAAGGCGTTGTCTCTGGCCTTGCCAGTGCTGTGCGGCAGACCCATACTTTAGGGGTCATGGCACGCGCCCGCGCACAGCAGAAATTCTTCCTCGGACTGGAAGCCGAAGCCGCTTTCGGCCGGCAGGGCCTGCGCCGCTGCGACCATCCGAGCTGCAAGGAAGAAGGGCGTTTCCCGGCGCCGAAAAGCCGGGAATCGCGCGACGGCCGCTGGCTGTTCTGCCTGGAACATGTGCGGCAGTACAATCTGGGCTGGGATTTCTTCCGCGGCATGACCGATGCCGATATCGAGAAATACCAGCGCGAGGATGCGCTGGGGCACCGCCCGACCTGGAAGCTGGGTACCAAGCCGCAGGACGAGGACCCCAAGGTCTGGGTCAAGGATGACCTCGGCATTCTGGCCGATGTCGGCATCCGCATGGGGGAGGCGCGCCCGAAAAGCACCGCCGAGCTGCGCCTGCCGCCGCGTGAGCGCGAGGCATTTGTGGCGCTGGGCTTCGAACTGGCCGGCCTGGACCTGCCGCTGGGCAAGGGTGTTCTAAAAAAGCAATATAAAACAATGGTGAAGCGCTATCACCCGGATGCCAATGGTGGTGACAAAGAGGCCGAGGAGCGGCTGAAAACCATCACCCAAGCCTATGCCTATCTGCAATCGCGCGGCTATACTTAGTCGAACAATCTCCCCACGGCGTAATAATAAGCCCAAAAGAAACCCGAGAGTGACGATGACGGCCCTTCAGACCAAGCCTGTTTCCATGCCGGCCAATGATTTGCCGGATACCACGATTTCCGTGCGCGATGTGTTCGGGATCGACAGCGATATGAAGGTGCCGGCGTTCAGCCAGACATCCGAGCATGTGCCGGATATCGATCCGACCTATCGCTTCGACCGCGAGACCACGCTCGCCATTCTCGCCGGCTTTGCTTACAACCGCCGCGTGATGGTGCAGGGCTATCACGGCACCGGCAAGTCGACGCACATCGAGCAGGTCGCCGCGCGGCTGAACTGGCCCTGCGTGCGCGTCAACCTCGACAGCCATATCAGCCGCATCGATCTCGTTGGCAAGGACGCTATCGTGCTGCGCGATGGCAAGCAGGTGACCGAATTCCGCGAAGGCATCCTGCCCTGGGCGCTGCAGTCGCCGGTGGCGCTGGTCTTCGACGAATACGATGCCGGCCGTCCGGACGTGATGTTCGTGATCCAGCGCATCCTGGAAGTTGAAGGCAAGCTCACGCTGCTCGACCAGAATCGCGTCATCCGCCCGCACAAGGCCTTCCGCCTGTTCTCGACCGCCAATACCGTCGGTCTGGGCGACACCACCGGCCTGTATCATGGCACGCAGCAGATCAACCAGGGCCAGATGGACCGCTGGAGCATCGTCTGCACGCTCAACTACCTGCCGGCCGAAGACGAGACTGCCATCGTACTGGCCAAGTCGCCGACCTATACCGGCGACAAGGGCAAGAAGACGATCCAGAACATGGTGGCGGTGGCCGAACTCACCCGCGCCGGCTTCATCAACGGCGATATCTCGACCGTGATGAGCCCGCGCACCGTGATCACCTGGGCCGAGAATGCGCGCATCTTCGGCAGCGTCGGTTTTGCCTTCCGTCTCACCTTCCTCAACAAGTGCGACGAACTGGAGCGCCCGCTGGTGGCCGAGTATTACCAGCGCTGCTTCGGCGAGGAACTGCCGGAAACCGCTGCCAAGGCCGACCTCGCCTAAGCCGGAGACGTCCTGGCGATGGCCAACAAGCCGGAAAGCCCGACCGAACCGTTCAAGCGCGCGCTGACCGCCGCGACGCGCGCGATCTCGCATGACCGCGACCTGCAGGTCAGCTTCGGGCCGGAAACGCCGGGCCTGCGCGGCAAGCGCGCGCGCCTGCCGGTGCCGGGCCGCGACCTGCCGGCGGCGGAAGTCGCTCAGATCCGTGGCTTGGCCGATGCCATGGCGCTGCGGCTGCGCCACCATGATGACGGCCTGCATTCGCGCCTGCTGCCACAGGGCGGCACGGCCCGCGCGGTATTCGATGCCATCGAGCAGGCCCGTGTCGAAGCCATCGGCTCGACGCGTATGGCGGGCGTGGCGCAGAACCTGAATGCGGCGCTGGACGAACGCTGCCGCTCGAAGGGTTACGCCAAGGTCAAGGATCGCTCGGAAGCGCCGCTGGCCGATGTGGTGGGCCTGATGGCGCGCGAGCGCCTGACCGGCGAGAAGGTGCCGGCGCAGGCGCAGAAGATGGTGGCGTTGTGGCGCGACTGGATCGAGGAAAAGGGCGGCCCGGATCTTGACGGACTGCTCGCCAATCTGAACGACCAGCGTGCCTTCGCCAAAGTCGCGCGCAAGCTGATCAAGGATCTCGAACTCGTCGATGACGAAGACGGCGATCTCGACGACGAGGATGAAGGCGAGGACCAGGACAGCCAGGGCCAGCAGCCGCAGAGCCAGTCGGATGGCTCCGATTCCGAGCAGGGCGAAGCTGCATCTTCCGGCATGGACCAGGCCGAGGCGGCCGATGCCTCGGGCGGTGAATCCGTCGAGATGGAAGCCGAAGCCGGTATGGAAGAGCAGGTCGCCGGCTCCGGCGAGGAAGCCGGCAAGGGCCGCCGCCCGCCCGCATCCGACATGATGGGCCATAACCGCGAAGCGCTCTACAAGGCCTATACCAAGCAGTTCGACGAAGTCGTCGGCGCCGACGATCTGTGCGATACCGAGGAACTGGCGCGCCTGCGCCATCATCTCGACCAGCAGCTCAATCATCTGCAGTCGGTGGTGGGTAAGCTGGCCAACCGCCTGCAGCGCCGACTGCTGGCCAAGCAGTCGCGCTCGTGGCATTTCGATCTCGAGGAAGGCATGCTGGATGCCGCGCGGCTCGCGCGCGTCGTCGCCAATCCGACGCTGCCGCTGTCTTACAAGCAGGAAAGCGATACCGATTTCCGCGACACCGTCGTGTCGCTGCTGATCGACAATTCCGGCTCGATGCGCGGCCGTCCGATTACGGTGGCGGCGATGTGCGCCGATATTCTCGCCCGTACACTGGAACGCTGCGCGGTGAAGGTGGAAATCCTCGGCTTCACCACGCGTGCCTGGAAGGGCGGCCAGAGTCGCGAGAAGTGGCTCTCCGATAACAAGCCGGCCCAGCCGGGGCGCCTGAACGACCTGCGCCATATTGTCTACAAGGGCGCCGATGCACCCTGGCGCCGCGCGCGTCGCAATCTCGGCCTGATGCTGCGCGAAGGCCTGCTGAAGGAAAACATCGACGGCGAAGCGCTGCTCTGGGCGCATGACCGCCTGCTGGCGCGCACCGAACAGCGCCGCATCCTGATGGTCATTTCGGACGGCGCGCCGGTGGACGACTCAACCCTGTCGGTCAATCCGGGCAATTATCTGGATCGACACCTGCGCGAAACCATCGACTGGATCGAGCGCCGCTCGCCGGTCGAACTCACCGCCATCGGCATCGGTCATGACGTGACGCGCTATTACAAGCGTGCGGTCACCATCGTGGATGCCGAGCAGCTCGGTGGCGTGATGATGGAAAAGCTCGCCGAACTGTTCGACGAGACACCCGAGCCCGGTAAGGGCAAGGGGCTTGGTCGCCCGAAGAAGGCCGGCCGCGCGGCCTAAGCTTCAGGCTGTCAGTTCAGCTTTTTGAGCGAGGCCAGCAGGTTGCCCAGCCCTGCCTTGGCTTTTTCATCCAGCGGCGCCGGGCCGGGCTGCGGCGCCGTCTCGCCCCCCGCGGCCTGATCGCTGGCGCCCATCACGCGGTTCATCGCCGCGATCAGCAGCGGCAGCGCAATCGGCTTGGCGACATAGTCGTCCATGCCGGCATTGATGTAGCGCTCGCGGTCGCCTTCCATCGCATTCGCAGTCAGCGCGATGATCGGAATCTTCGCTGCCTTGCCGGGCAGCTTGCGGATCGTGGCGGTCGCGGTCATGCCGTCCATTTCCGGCATCTGCATGTCCATCAGCACCAGATCGTAGGGCGCCTTCTGCACCTGTTCGCAGGCCTCGATGCCATTGGTGACGATGTCGGACTGGTGGCCGAGCTGGCGCAGCATCAGGCCGATCACCATCTGGTTCACCTGGTTGTCCTCGGCCACGAGAATCCGCAGGCTGCGCAGCGTCGCCGGGCCATCGGCCTGCACGGCCGCTTCGGTCTGCACGGTCTGGCCCTCGCTGAGCGGCAGTTCGAACCAGAAGGTGCTGCCCTTGCCCTCTTCGCTGTCCACGCCGATCCGGCCGCCCATCAACTCGGCCAGCTGCTTGGAGATCGCGAGGCCGAGGCCGGTGCCGCCGAAGCGCCGCGCGATGGAGCTGTCGGCCTGGTTGAAGCGGCTGAACAGGCGCTCGATCTGGTCGGCGGCGATGCCGATGCCGGTATCGCGCACCTTGACCTCCAGCATGTAGCGGCCATCGTCGAGCCGGCGAGCTTCGACCAGGATGCGCACCTCGCCTTTGTCGGTAAACTTGATCGCGTTGCCGGCCAGGTTGAACAGGATCTGGCGCAGGCGGCCCGGATCGCCTTTCAGATAGCGCGGCGTGGCCGGCGAGATGTCGCTCGACATGCGCAGGCCTTTCATCACGGCGCGCGGGTTCATCATCGAGATCGCGCTTTCGACCAGATGGAAAAGGTCGAAGTCGATCTCTTCCAGGTCGATGCGGCCGGCCTCCAGCTTGGAGAAGTCGAGGATGTCGTTGATCAGGGTCAGCAGATGCTCGGCCGATTCGCGCGCCGTGGTGATCAGCTTGTACTGATGCTTTGACAGGTCGGTATTCTGCAGCAGGCCGATGGTGCCCAGCACGCCATTCATCGGCGTGCGGATTTCGTGGCTCATCATCGCCAGGAATTCGGATTTCGCCCGGCTCGCTTCCTCGGCGCGTTCCTTTTCCTCCGCAAACCGGTCGGCCAGTTCGCGCATATGGAAGGATTGCTGTTCGACCTGGCGCTTCGCGGCTTCCAGATCGGCGATGTTGCGATGCAGGATTTCCTGCTGTTCCTTCAGCGCGGTGATATCGGTGCGGATACCGACGATGCCGCCATCGGAGGTGCGCCGCTCGGTGTTGCGCACCCAGCGGCCGGTGGCCAGCCGGGTTTCCGTGCTGCCGCTGCCGCGGCGGAACAGCTCCAGCCGCTCGTTCAGCCAGTCGTCCAGGAAGGTTTCGTCCATGCCGACCATGTCGCGCTGCAGGCTGGCCTTCAGGATGTCGGAGAAGCGCGCGCCGGGCTGCAGCAGGTCTTCGATCTCGCGATAGAATTCGCGATAGCGCGAGTTGCAGAGGATCAGCCGCTCGTCCTTGTCATAGAGCACGAAGCCGTCCGAGATGCTCTCGATGGCGTCGTACATCTGCCGCTCGGCTTTTTTCACCGCACTGATATCCGTGCCGGTGCCGACGATGCCGCCATCGGCGGTGCGCTGCTCGCGCACCAGCAGCCAGCGACCGTCGCTCAGGCGGCGCTCATGCGCGTCCTCGGAGTTGCGGTGCTCGTAGACGCGACGCTGGATCCAGGCTTCGGGATCCATGTCGCCGGTCTGGAAAATGCCGCGGGTCACGCCGGCGCGGGTGATGTCCTCGAAGGAGGCGCCCGGCTGAATGACGTCGGAAAGACCGGGGAAATGATCGCGGATACGCTGGTTGAACAGCACCACGCGGTCATCCTTGTCATACAGGATGAAGCCCTCGTTCACCGAATCGATGGCGTCATAGAGTCGACGCTCTGCTTCCTTCACCGCGGTGATGTCGGTGCCGATGCCGACGATGCCGCCATCGGCGGTACGCTGCTCATGCACCAGCAGCCAGCGGCCATCCTGCAGATGGCGCTCGATGGGCGTGCCGGGATTGCGGTGCTGGTCCAGCCGGTTCGCGATCCAGGCTTCCTGTTCGGCGCCGCGCAGGTCGAGAGCGCCGGCGGCAATCGCTGCGCGGAGCAGTTCCTCGAAAGTCATGCCGGGGCGGATCACCTGCGACAGGCCGGGATTGTGGTCGACGAACTGTGCGTTGTACATCACGATGCGATCGTCGGTGTCATACAGCACAAAGCCGTCGCTGATCGACTGGATCGCGTCATGCAGGCGCTGCTCGGCGCGCTTCAGGTCGCTGATGTCGTTGAACACCGTGATGACGCCGCCATCGACGGTACGGCGACGCTGCATGCGCAGCCAGACGCCGGGGAAGGGCTGGGCATCGACCGGGCGACCGGTCGGCTTGCGGAATTCCCGCGTCAGGTTCTCGATGTAGGTTTCCAGATCGAGTTTCGGATCGTAGTCGGCATGTCGCATCGCGGTGATGCGCATGATCTCGCTGAAATGCGTGCCCGGCCGCACCACCTTCGGGTCCTGCCGCGTCATTTCGTAATAACGGCTGTTGGCCATCGCGAGATAGCCGTCCTTGTCGTAGAGCACGAAACCTTCGGTCAGTGTCTCGATGGCGTCGCGCAGGCGCTGTTCGGCCAGCTTCAGGTCGGTGATATCGCTGGCGACCAGGATCACGCCGCCATCGGCGGTACGATGCCGCATGTTGCGCAGCCATTTGCCGGGCAGGAATTCGCCATCGACCGGTTTACCGGACGGATTATGATAATCGTCGCGTGCTGCGGTGATATAACCCTGGTGATCGAAATTCGGCCAGGACTGCCTGCGCCGCGCCGCCGCCACATCCACCACCTCGTCTATCGTCGTGCCCGGCAGCAGGCTGTCCGGCGGCAGATCGAACACGTCGTAGTATCGCCGGTTCGCCATGATCATGCGCTTGTCCGGCCCGAACAGAATGAAGCCTTCCGATAGCGCTTCGATGGCGTCGCGCAGGCGCTGCTCGGTCTGCTTCAGGTCGGTGATGTCGCTGACCACCGAAATCGTGCTGCCGTCCGCGGCGCGATGGCGCACGCTGCGCAGCCATTGCCCGGGCAGGAATTCCCGGTCGATCGGACGGCCGGTCGGGTTGCGCTGTTCGGTGCGCAGCATCTCCGCATAGCCGTCCTGGCTGCTGCCCGGCCAGATTTCCCGCCGGCGCTGGACGACCATGTCGACGATCTCGTCGTGGCTGACGCCGGGTTTCACCTGGGCCGGGTCGTGGCCGGTGAGTTCGTAGAGCTTGCGGTTGGCCAGCACCAGCCGGTTGTCGGGGCCGTAGAGTACGAAGCCGTCCGACAGGCTTTCGATCGCGTCGCGCAGGCGCTGCTCGGCCTGCTTCAGATCCGAGATGTCGGAGACGATGGCGATCACATCGCCATCCAGCGTGCGGTGGCGCACCGTGCGCAGCCAGTAACCCGGCCGGGCCTGGACGTCGAAGGGCAGGCCCGAGGGATTGGCGAAATCCGCCCGCAAAGATGCCACATAGGCCTGCGCCTCATCCTCGCGCCCGAGCGCGCGCCCGGTCGCCAGAACACTCTCCATGACTTCTTCGTTGCTCACGCCGGGCCGCACCAGGCCTATATCGTGGCCGGTCAGCTGGTAGTAGCGCTGGTTCACCTTCAGCAGCCGGCCGTCGCGGCTATAGAGCGCGAAGCCTTCGGCCAGTGCCTCGATGGCGTCGTTCAGTCGCGTCTCGGCCTGCTTGAGCGCGGTGATGTCGGTGATGATGTCGACCGCGCCGCCTTCCTGTGTGGGATTGACGGTGAAACGCAGCCAGCGTCCGTCGGCCGTGCGCCGCTCGAACTGGTAGCCGCGTTTTTCCTCGAACAGCATCTTGTGGCGATAGGCAATGCGGCTGGCGCGGCGTTCGGCCGAGGGCGGCACGCCGAAATCGTCTTCCAGCGCCATCATCACATCGGCAAACGGTGTCGGGCCGCGGCCGCTGAAGCGTTCGAGCGCCGGCAGGATGGCGACGGTTTGCCGGTTGAAGCGCACCAGCCGGTCCTGCTCGTCATAGAGCAGGAAACCATCAGACAGGCTGCCGATCGCATCCGACAACCGTTGCTCTGCGAAATGACGGCTCAGGGTCTGGCGATGCAGCACCACCAGGAAGCCGATGCCGGCACCGCTCGCCACGATCAGTGCCACGATGCTGAACAGCAGATTGCTGCGCCACGTGGCCAGGATGTTGTCGCGCGACAGGCCGACGCCGACCACCAGCGGATAGCCGCCAATGCGATTGACCGCAAGATACCGCTCCACACCGTCGAGTCCGCCTGACGTCAGCAGGTCGCTGCGCGCCTGCTCGCTGTAGGGCGGCTTGAACAGCGCCAGATTGGCGGCCGATGTGCCGATGCCGGGGCCGGCATCCGGCACGCGGGCAATACGCATCCCCGAGGCATGATACAGCGTCAGCGAATTGCCGGCGCCGATGGCGGCATCGCGAAAGAAGGCGTGGAAGTATTCGGGCTCGACGCTGACCGAGATGACGCCGCCAAAACTGCCGTCGGGTTTGTTGAAACGGCGGCTGACACTGATACCCCATAGGCCGTTGATACGGCTTTGCACGGGCTCGCCCACAAACAGGCCGGCATGCGGGCGTTCGGCATGAACCCGGAAATACTCACGGTCGGCGCCGTTGAAGCTGCGCGGCACCGCCGTGGCGCTGTCCATGATCGAGTCGCCCTTGTCGTCCAGCACGATATAGGCGCGCGCCTGCGGTAATTCGCTGAGCCGCGCATTCATGCGCTGGCGCAAAGCCGACAGGCTGCCAGCCTGCGTGGTACCGGCCATGCCGCTCATGGTTTCGGCGAAATTCAGCAGGAAGATGTCGACGGCGCCGAAGCTGCGGCTGGTATGTTCCTCCAGCAGGTTGGCCAGCGATCGTGCGGTTGCGCGACCTGTCGCGATCTCGTCATGATACTGGCGATAAAGTTGCAGGCCGAGCATGGTGCCGAGCAGCAGCAGCATGGCGATGACGAACAGCACCGGGGCACGCATCATGCCGCTTGTACGCCGTTCCGTCGTCAGAGTTGCGCCTGCTACACTGTTGGCCATGGTTGATGTCTGCTCCTCCGCCCGGAAAGCATAGCGAATGATGACTGCTGCGAGCAAAGCCAAACATCGGAATGGCCTGATTTTGCTGGGCTTTGTCGGTCTGGCCTGGCTCCTGACGGGGGCCGTGGTCCGCGCCGAGCCGTTGACCGTGCGTACGGCTGTGCTTGAACTCAATCCCACCGCCCCTCCGGAGCAACGGGGCGACATGCGGGTGGGCCGGCTGGACTATCTCGGTGGCCTGATCCTGGCCGCCGACCAGGGTGGTTTCGGCGGCTATTCCGGCATCGCGGTGGATGCGGACGGGGCAGGTCTGTGGGCGATCTCTGATACCGGCCATTGGCTGCGACTCGACTTCCGGCGCAGTGAGGCCGGCTTGCCGACCGACATCGCGGCAGCCGAGATCCTGCCGCTGCGCGACGCCAACGGCGCCGAGATCACGCGCAAGGTGCTGAATGATGCCGAAGGCCTGCGGTATCTGGCGGACGGGCGCTGGCTGGTGTCGTTCGAACGCGCGCATCGGCTGTGGGTCTACGACCGGCCGGGCGGTGTTGCGACGGCCACGGTGTTGGTGCCGGCCAGCGTGGCACAGCAACCCAACAACGGCGGCATCGAGGCGATGGCGGCGTTTGCCAATGGCGATCTGCTGCTGTTCAGTGAGGAGATGCAGGCGCTGAATGGTGGTGACGGCAATGCCGCATGGCTATGGCGCGACGGCAACTGGCGCGATCTGGTCTGGCCGGCGCGCGACGACTTCAAGCCGACCGATGCGCTGGCGCTGGAGAATGGCGACGTGATCGTGCTCGAGCGATTTTTCAAGCCGGTGATCGGTCCGAAGGCGCGGCTGCAGCGGATTCCGGCGGCTGCCATCGGTTCGGATACAATGCTGAAAGCCGAAATGCTGGCGGAGTGGGCCGCGCCCTATTCGGTCGACAATATGGAAGCGCTGGATATGCGCCGCATGCCGGATGGCAGCCTGTGGCTCTATGTGATGTCGGATGACAACCAGAATATCCTGCAGCGCACGCTGCTGATGGTGTTCCGCTACCAGCCTTAAACGAAAACGCCCGCCGGGCTGAACCCGACGGGCGTTTCAAAAGCCTTAGAAAGAAAGCTTAGGCAGCCTTGGCGGCCAGGGCCTTCTTGATCTTGCGCTTGATCGTCAGGGCGTCGCTCGACAGCAGCTCGTCCTTGGTCTTGATCAGCCAGTTGTCGATGCCGCCATTATGCTCGACCGAGCGCAGGCCATGCGACGACACGCGCAGCGTCACATCGCGACCGAGCGCTTCACTGATCAGCGACACGACATGCAGGTTCGGCAGGAACCGGCGGCGGGTCTTGTTGTTGGCGTGGCTGACGTTGTTACCGGACTGAACGCCCTTGCCGGTCACTTCGCAACGACGGGCCATGATGAACCTCTAACTTTCCAAGTGGTGGTCTAAATTCGGTGGCCGGTTATAGGGGCCTGATCCGGGAGCGTCAACCGGCAAAAGCCGCTCAAAAGCCTGTTCTGGCGGGGTAAGCGGCTGGGTCCGGCGGGTCTGCGACAAAATGGCGGAAAATCCGGCCAAAGTCCTGCCAAATCCCGCGTTGACTCTGTGCAGGCGACCCCGTATACAGCGGGACCCATTTTCCGGGGGCCTTTGCGGGCCCCCAACGTGTTTATGTTTAACCATCTTTTTGGCGGTTTTCCGCGGAAGATGGGAAGTCAGACGGAGAGCCGCTGTGTCGAAACGGACTTATCAACCTTCCAAGCTGGTGCGTAAGCGCCGCCATGGTTTCCGCGCCCGTATGGCCACCGTGGGCGGCCGCAACGTGATTGCCTCGCGGCGCGCTCAGGGCCGCAAGAAGCTCTCGGCGTAATTTACCCGCGATGGCGTCGGGCGGTGTCGAGCGACTCCGCCGCCGCGCGGATTATCTCCGGGTGCAGGCGGCCGAGCGGCGCATAGCGCTGCCGGGACTGCTGCTGCAGGCCGCGCCCGGTGAGACCGGCTGTTGCCGGGTTGGCTTCACTGCTTCGCGTAAAGTGGGCAATGCTGTCACCCGCAACCGCGCCCGCCGCCGTCTCAAGGCGCTGGCCGGTGAAATCCTGCCCAAACATGCCACTCCCGGCCACGACTATGTGCTGGTGGCGCGCCGCGATACACCGGTGCGCGACTATGCCGCCTTGCGTCGCGATCTCGAAGCCGCGCTAAAGAAGCTGCGTCTGTGGTCCGACCTGCCCGCCGGTGCCGCATGACCCTGGCCGCACAACTTCTCAGCCTGCCGATCAAGGCCTATCGACTCGTGCTGTCGCCCTGGGTCGGGCATAACTGCCGCTACCAGCCGACCTGCTCCTGTTATGCGCTTGAAGCGCTGGAGTCGCATGGTGCGGTGCGCGGCGGCTATCTCGCCGTGCGACGATTGGCCAGTTGCAATCCCTTTGGCGGCAGTGGTTACGATCCGGTCCCGCCGGTTCCTGAAGTTTCCTCCGTACAGCAAGGCTCAGTCTGATGTCCGACCAGAAGAATCTCATCATCGCGATTGCCGTGTCGGTGGCGATCATGCTCGGCTTCCAGTTCTTCGTCGAAGCGCCGAAGCAGGAAAAGCTGCGTCAGCAGCAGGTCGCGCAGCAGCAGGCCCAGACTCCGGCAGCCCCTGGTGCGGCGCCCGGCGCGGTTCCGGGCGCGCCCGATGCCAGCGGCCTGCCGACATTGCCCAGTCTGGCGCAGCAGGTCGATCAGGCCGCCTCGCGTGAGAAGGCGCTGGCCGAGAGCCCGCGTGTGAAGATCGAAGGCAAGCGCCTGGTCGGTTCGCTCAGCCTGATCGGCGGCCGCATCGACGATGTGGTGCTGCCGGAATACCGCGAGACCATCGCGAAAGACTCCAAGCCGATCCATCTCTTCGCCCCCACCGGCGGCCCGTCGCCGTATTACGCCGAATTCGGCTGGACGGCTTCTGGCAACAGCGTCGCGCTGCCGACCGGCCAGACGCGCTGGACGGCCGACAAGGATGTGCTGCGTCCGGGCCAGCCGGTGACGCTGACCTGGGATAACGGTCAGGGCCTGGTGTTCAGCCGCAAGGTCGAGATCGACGACAACTATCTCTTCACCGTCACGCAGACGGTGGAGAACAAGGGCGGCAACGCCGTCACGCTGTTCCCCTATGCGCTGGTGTCGCGCCATGGCACCCCGACCACCGACGGCCTCTATATCCTGCATGAAGGCCCGGTCGGCGTGTTCCGCGACAAGGTGGCCGACAGCGGCACGCTGAAAGAGCTGAGCTACAAGGACCTGATCGACGACAAGGCGCGTGAATACGACAGCGTCGGCGGCTGGGTCGGTTTCACCGACAAATACTGGCAGGCCGTGCTGGTGCCGGGCGTGGAGCAAACCGTGAAGGCGCGCTTCACCCATGCCAAGCCGGCCAATGGCGTCGACCGCTACCAGGCCGACTATCTCGGCGCTGGCCAGCAGCTCGATCCGGGCAAGTCGGTGGCGGCCACCACGCTGCTCTTCGCCGGTGCCAAGGAGGTCAATCTGCTCGACCGCTACGAGGAGCAGCACAAGATCCTGCGCTTCGAACTCTCGGTCGACTGGGGCTGGTTCCACTTCCTGACCAAGCCGATGTTCTACAGCATCGATTACCTGAAGGGTCTGCTCGGCAATATCGGCCTCGCCATGCTGGCGGTCACCGTGATCGTCAAGCTGCTGTTCTTCCCGCTCGCCTACAAATCCTATGTGGCGATGAGCGCGATGAAGAAGCTGCAGCCTGAGATGCAGAAGATGCGCGAGAAATACGGCGAAGACCGCGCCAAGATGCAGCAGGAACTGATGGCGCTGTACAAGAAGGAAAAGGTCAATCCGGCCGCCGGCTGTCTGCCGATCCTTCTGCAGATTCCGGTCTTCTTCGCGCTCTATAAAGTGCTCTACATCGCCATCGAAATGCGTCATGCGCCCTTCTATGGCTGGATTCAGGATCTCTCCGCGCCGGATCCGACCACCTGGCTGAACGGCTTCGGCCTGCTGCCCTGGGATGTGCCGCATCTCGGTCCGCTGCAGATCATCTCCATCGGCATCTGGCCGATCATCATGGGCATTTCCATGTGGCTGCAGATGAAGATGAACCCGACGCCGCCCGATCCGGTGCAGCAGAAGATCTTCGCGCTGATGCCGGTGGTGTTCACCTTCATGCTCGGCAGCTTTGCCGCCGGCCTGGTGATCTACTGGAGCTGGAACAACACGCTGTCGATCCTGCAGCAGTATGTGATCATGCGCCGCATGGGCGTGAAGATCGGCGGCGGTGCCGACAAGCCCGATCCCGCGCCGCCCGCCAAGCCGAAAAAGAAGTAAGACGTCATGGCCGAACTGCCGGCCGTCGATGAAAGCTTCACCCCGGCCGCGCTGGAGCGCGGCCGGCTGCTTTTTGCCGCGCAGTGCGATTTCTTCGCCGGCGCGATGACGGTGCCGCAGCTGGCGCCGGCGCGTGGCCCGGAGATCGCCTTTGCCGGCCGGTCCAACGTGGGCAAGTCGTCGCTGGTCAATGCGCTGACCGGGCGCAAGACTCTGGCGCGCGTGTCCAATACGCCGGGCCGCACGCAGCAGCTCAATTTCTTCGACCTCAACCTCGGCACGCTCACCCTGGTCGACCTGCCGGGCTATGGCTATTCCTCGGTCGGCAAATCCAAGGCGGCGGCCTGGACCGAAACGACGCGCGCCTATCTGAAGGGCCGGGCCGAACTGAAGCGTGTCTGCCTGCTGGTCGACAGCCGTCATGGTCTGAAGCCCGGCGACGAAGACATCATGACGCTGCTGGATAAGTCGGCGGTGATCTATCAGGTGGTGCTGACCAAGGCCGACAAGACCGGGCCGACCGCGCTGGCCGAGGTCAAGGCTGCCACGGCAGAGACATTAAAGCGTCATGTGGCGGCGCATCCGATCATCCGCGTCACCTCCAGCGAAACCGGTGCCGGCATTCCGGAACTGCGGGCCGAGCTTGCAGCTTTAGCCGAACGCGATTTATAACTTTTTTGAACCACAGAAAACGCCGGGAAGCACAGCCATGAAGACAACGACCGGGCCGCAACCGCTGGAACAGCATCTGCAGCAGACCGCCAAGGTCCTGTCCGAGGCGCTGCCTTATATGCGCCGCTTCGCCGGGCAGACCATGGTCATCAAATACGGCGGCCATGCCATGGGCGATGAGGAACTGGCGCATCAGTTCGCCCGCGACGTGGTGCTGATCAAGCAGGTCGGCATCAACCCCATCGTGGTGCATGGCGGCGGCCCGCAGATCGGCGCGATGCTGGAGCGGCTCAAGATCAAGAGCGAATTCATCGATGGTCTGCGCGTGACCGACCAGGCCACCGTCGAGATCGTCGAGATGGTGCTGGCCGGGTCGATCAACAAGCAGATCGTCACCGCCATCAACGGCGCCGGCGGCACCGGCATCGGCCTCTCGGGCAAGGATGGCCGCCTGATCGAGGCGCGTAAACTGCGCCGCTCGGTGCGCGATCCCGGCTCGAATATCGAAAAGCTGCTCGATCTCGGCTTCGTCGGCGAGCCGACGCGTATCAACCCGGAAATCCTGCGCACCATGCAGACGTCCAACCTCATCCCCGTCGTGGCCCCGATCGGCATTGGCGAGAATGGCGAGACCTACAATATCAACGCCGATACCTCGGCCGGCGCGATTGCCGCCGCCATGGGAGCGACGAAGCTGCTGATGCTCACCGATGTGGCTGGCGTGCTGAACAAGGACAAGAAGCTGATCCCCAATCTCACCGCCAAGGAAGCGCTGGTGCTGATGGGCGACGGCACCATCTCGGGCGGCATGATCCCGAAGGTGGAAACCTGCCTGGATGCCGTGCGCGGCGGCGTGAATGCCGTGCATATCCTGGATGGCCGCATACCGCATGTGCTGCTGCTCGAACTGTTCACCGCGCATGGCGTCGGCACGATGATCGAAAAGACGCCATAAATTCGGCGTCGAGCTGTTTCAAAAAAGCCGCCAGTGCAAAACCTGGCGGCTTTTTTTATGCCCATCTTAATTTTGTGCGGGGCGCCGATTCACCAGCAGAATGCCGGCAATGATCACGATCACCGCCGACCAAACGAGAAGCCCATAGCGTTCGCCGAAGACAAAATGCCCGATGCCGAGGCTGGTCGCCGCCATCACATAGCCGATCTGGCTCAGGTAAACCGGCCCGGCCACGCGCTGCAGTTCGAAATAGGGAATGAAGCTGAGGCAGGCGAATAGCCCGGCCGCTGCCAGCACCCAGTCGGCCGGTGCTGTGGTCGATGGCAGATAGAGTCCGCCATGGACGACCAGACTGGCCATCAGCAGCCAGCCGGCCGCGCCGAGCAGGGTGCCGGACGCCAGCGCCAGCGGCGGCGCATCCTTGGGCCAGTAGCGCGTGCGATAGATATTGCCGGCCGCGAGCGACACCGGCGCCAGCATGGCCAGCAGCATCCAGGGCAGGTCGGCATCGCTGATCGGGCCGGTGCGCGGCAGCAGGATCATCAGGATGCCCACCACGCCGAGACCGATACCGGCGGCGCGCGTCCAAATCAGCTTTTCCATGCTGAGCATCAGCGCGAAAGCATAGGTCAGCATGGCGGGGAAGGCGTAGGCGATGCTGGGCAGGCCGGCGCCGATACGGGCCACGGCCAGGAAGATCAGCACATTGGGCAGCGCCAGCGTGATCAGGCCGCTGATCGCATAGAAGCGCAGATGCCGCAGTGGCGGCCGCGCGCCGGTCAGCATGGCGAGCGCGAGCAGCAACAGGCCGCCGAGCAGGTACTGCCAGAAGGCGAAGCTGATCACCGGAATGCCGCTCTGCGTCGCGATGCGGGCAAAGGGCGGCGCCATGCCCAGTGTCATGCCGGTGGCGAGCAGGAGCAGCAGGGGATAGGAGCGCGACTGGGAGAGCGAGGACATGTTTTTTTCTTTTAGGCGAGGAAGGTGAGGGCGATATAAGGCAGCACTGCGGCCAGTCCAGCCTCAGCTGAACAGCCAGTTGCGGAAGGCGCGGATGGCGGGCTCGCGGTCACGGCCTTTCAGACAGAGCAGGTAATAGCCGCCCGGTCGCTGCACGCGCAGCTGGGGCAGCGGTTCGACCAGCCGGCCCTCGCGCAGTTCCTGCGTGACGAAGAAGTCCGGCACCAGCGCGAGGCCGAGGCCGTTGACCGCGGCTTCGATCGACATGAAGAAATGCTCAAACGCGGGCCCTCTGCTGGCATTACCTTTCAGTCCGGCCGCCGCGAACCATTCGGCCCAGGCTTCGGGGCGTGTCGAATGCGTCAGCAATGTATGGCGCTTCACGTCGTCAGGCTTATGCAGTGGTTTGCTTTTCAGCAAGGCCGGACTCGCCACCAGGATCACGGTTTCCGCGAACAGGAATTCGGCATGCAGGTCTGCGGGCCATTGTCCGCTGCCATACTGAATGCCGACATCGACCGGCTCGCTGGCGAAATCCACCGGCCGGTCGGCACTGGTGACATCCACCGCGATCTCGGGATTGAGCTGATGGAAATCCGCCAGACGCGGCATGAACCAGCGCATCGCAAAGGTCGGCAGCATGGTGATCGCCAGGCGGTTGGCGGGGCGCTTTCCGTGGCGCGCGATCAGCTTCGTCGCCGCCTGCATGCGCTCAAATGCCTCGGCCAGTGGTGGCAGATAGGCCGCGCCGGCCTCGGTCAGTTCCAGGCCGCGCGGCCCGCGCCGAAACAGGCCGACGCCGAGATCCTCCTCCAGCTGTTTCACCAGCCGGCTCACCGCGCCCTGCGTCACATGCAGTTCTTCGGCGGCACGCGTGAAGCTGAGATGTCGGCCGGCTGCCACGAAGGCGCGCAGTGCATTCAGCGAGGGCAGACCGCCTGTAATCCGGGCAGGTTCAGTATGAGAAAAACTCATCATGCTGCGAGTTTAAATCGGTTGCCGGTTCAGCGCCAGTCGCTAGTATCCCGCCCAGTTTAAGCCCCCCAGAAACGAGGATAACTCATAATGAACGCCCTGGCCCCGCTGACCGCCGCTCCCCAGCAGAAGAGCGCGCTGCGCCCGTTCCATCTGGCCTTCCCGGTCAAGGACATTGCCGCCACGCGCAAGTTCTATGGCGAATTGCTGGGCTGCGCCGAAGGCCGCTCGGCGGAACATTGGGTCGATTTCGATTTCTACGGCCATCAGCTGGTGGCGCATCTGGCGCCGGAAGAATGCACCATCAAGGCCTATAGCTCGGTCGACGACCACCAGGTGCCGGCCAAGCATTTCGGCGTGATCCTGAGCATCCCGGACTGGAAGGCGCTGGCCAAGAAGCTGACCGAGGCCGGCATCAACTTCATCATCGAGCCCTATGTGCGGTTCGAGGGCGAGGTGGGCGAACAGCACACCATGTTCTTCCTCGACCCCTCGGGCAATGCGCTCGAATTCAAGGCCTTCGCCAACGACTCGGCGATCTTCGCGAAGTGACGGCAGCTTGCTGCCGTCATCCCGGGCTTTTGACCCGGGATCCCGTTTAGGTGCCGCCAAAAATGGGACCCCGGCTCAAGGCCGGGGTGACAAGGCGGGAACTTAGAATCTGGCGAGCGCTTCCGCAGCGACGCGCTCGCCCCATTCCTGCACGAAATGCCCGGCCTCGGCTAATTCCAGCGGCGCCGGGCAATTTTTGATCAGCTTCTGCAAGCCATGCATCACCGGCGGGCCGAGCACAGGATCGGTCATGCCGATCGCCATGAAACTGGTGCCGGTCCAGTCATTCTTCCAGAACTCCCGCGCGCGCTGCGAGGTGGCCGCGCCCGGCGCATTAGGCGCGTCGGGGACGAGATTGGGAAAACGCCGCACGCCGCCCTTGTAGTCCCTGTCGGGATAGGGCGCTTCATACGCCGCCGCCTCGGCGTCCGACAGATGCGGGCAGCTGCGCTGCATCAGCTTGGCAATCGCCATATCCGGGTTCTTGTTGTTCCAGGCGCGCCAGTCGAGGAAGCCCTGCGTCAGCGGCATGTCGCCGGTGCCCAAGGCCGTGTTCATCACCAGCAGGCCGGTGAAACGTTCGGGCATTTTCATCGGCAGGGTCAGGCCCAGCAGCCCGCCCCAGTCCTGCACGACAAGGACCACGTCATGCAGGTCGAGGGCGCGGATCAGCGCGATCAGGCTGTCGCGATGGAAATCGAAAGTGTAGGTCGCGTCGTCGCGCGGTTTGTCGGATTTGCCGAAGCCGAAGAGATCGGGCGCCACCACGCGATGGCCGGCGGCCGTAAAGACCGGGATCATCTTGCGGTAAAGATAGCTCCAGGTCGGCTGGCCATGCAGGCAAAGGAAGGTCTTGCCGGCATGCTTGCCCTCATCGAGGTAATGCATGCGCAGGCCATTGGCCTGCTCGAGGTAATGCGGTCGGAAGGCATAGCCCGGCAGGTTCTCGAACCTGTCGTCCGGTGTGCGCAGGGCTTCGATCATGGCGTCCCTCCTGTTTCTTTTCAGGAGAAGACGCCTGATCACGGAAGTCAACGCTTCTTCGGCTTTGACTTTTGGCCCGCCTTCTTTTTCGACGCCGCCTTTTTGCCCCTGGCCGGCTTGGCCTCCTTGCCGAAGACGCGGGCGAAGATGGTGTCGACATGCTTGAGGTGGTAGCCGAGGTCGAACAGCTCGGCGAGCGCCTTGGGCTTGATCTTGGCGGTCACTTCCTTTTCGGCCAGCAGCGCCTGCAGGAAATCGCCGCCATGCTGCCAGATCTTCAGCGCATGTTTCTGGACGAGGCGATAGCTGTCCTCGCGGGAAAGACCCGCCTGGGTCAGCGCCAGCAGGATGCGCTGCGAATGCACCAGGCCGCCGAAGCGGTCGAGATTCTTCATCATGTTGTCGGGATAGACCACCAGCTTCTCGATCACGCCGGCGAGGCGATGCAGGGCGAAATCGAGATGGATGGTGGCATCCGGCCCGATGCCGCGCTCGACCGAGGAATGGCTGATATCGCGCTCATGCCACAGCGCGACATTCTCCAGCGCCGGCACCACAGCCGAGCGCACCAGGCGCGCCAGACCGGTCAGGTTCTCGGTCAGCACCGGATTGCGCTTGTGCGGCATCGCGCTCGAGCCCTTCTGGCCGGGCGAGAAGAATTCTTCCGCTTCCATCACTTCCGAACGCTGCAGGTGGCGGATCTCGGTGGCCAGCCGCTCGATCGAAGACGCAACCACGGCCAGATGCGCGAAATAGGCGGCATGGCGGTCGCGCGGGATCACCTGGGTCGAGACCGGCTCGGGCTGCAGGCCGAGCTTCTTCGCCACCCATTCCTCGACGAAGGGATCGATATTGGCGAAAGTGCCGACCGCGCCGGAAATCGCGCAGGTGGCGACTTCCTCGCGCGCCATGACAAGACGTTTCCGCGCGCGCTGGAACTCGGCATGGAAGCCGGCCAGCTTGAGGCCGAAGGTGGTCGGTTCGGCATGGATGCCGTGGCTGCGGCCGATGGTGGGCAGCAGCTTGAATTCAAAGGCGCGCTCTTTCAGCGCGGCCAGCACGCGATCCACGCCGGCAATCAGCAGATCGGCGGCGCGCACCAGCTGCACATTCAGGCAGGTATCCAGCACATCCGACGAGGTCATGCCCTGGTGTACGAAGCGCGCCGAGGGACCCACGTATTCGGCCAGGTTGGTCAGGAAGGCGATGACGTCATGTTTGGTCTCGCGCTCGATCTCGTCGATGCGATCGACCTTCCACTTGCCCTTCTTCCACACTTCCTTGGCGGCGGCCTTGGGGATCACGCCGAGCGCGGCCTGGGCATCGCAGGCATGCGCCTCGATTTCGAACCAGATGCGGAAACGCTGCTCCGGTTCCCAGATGGCGGCCATTTCAGGACGGGTGTAGCGCGGGATCATCGAAGCCTCAGCGAGAAGGAGATGGCGGAATCGGAAAGAGAAGGGTGGGCGGCCGGGGGCCGCGGCTGGTGTAGCGGCTTGCCGGCAGGGGATCAAGAACGCAGTTTGCCGCAGCTTTCTGCTGTCAGATCAGCGTCTTAAATCCGCCGCGCGCCCCTTTGCGACAGGCTTATTCCGGTTCCGGGCGGGCTTATGCAGTGTTTGGATCGGTCTTATGCGGGCTTATACCGTGCGTATTTGGGCTTATAGCACCCTTATTTTTCCTTATTGCAGCCTCTCCTTGTCCGGGCCTGGTTTTGGTACAACCAAAAGAACATATAAGCAACAATTTGTCGATGGCAAGCGGGGGAACACACGCGCGAGGCCGGGGTTCGTCTGTCAGGTTCCACCGCAGACAGGAGATTCAAAATGAAAGCACGACTCATCGCGACCGCCGCTGTGATCAGCCTCGGCCTGGGGGGCGCGGCTTTCGCCCAGACCGATTCCACCCGCAGCCCCGGCAGCACCCCGCCCGGCGCAGGCACGCCTCCGGCGGCGTCGTCCACGCCTTCGACGGGCAACACGGGCAGCGGCATGTCCGGCAGCAGCATGACCGCCACTCCGGACGCCACTGGTGGCGCTTGGGCGGGCGTCGACGCCAAGGAACTGGTCGGTACCGATATCAAGAACGCCCAGAATGAAACGATCGGCGAGGTGCAGGCCGTGCAGCTCGACTCGGCTGGCAAGGTGCGCAACCTGATCGTCGGTGTCGGCGGCTTCCTGGGACTCGGCGAACGCGCGGTTGCGGTCCAGCCCGGTGCGGTAATGGTGGCAGATAACGGCGACACGATCCGCACCACGCTGACCAAGGATCAGCTGAAGGCGATGCCGGAATACCAGTATTCCGACAAGAGCCATAAAGGCGAAGTCTTCAACGACAGCGGTGTTGTGAAGAAGTAACGCACCATCGTCATCACGCCACAGCGGGCGGTCCGGCAGAGCAAGCCGGGCCGCCCGTTTTTCGTGTCCGGTCTTTTTGTGCTGTGCTGGCAAAAGACCAGCGCGATCCGCGCGAGATCGGCGCGGCGCAGCTGGTGATCATGGAGAGGGTGATCGCGCTGAAACGCACTCGTTGCGCCCCTCAATCGTCATCCCCGCGAAAGCGGGGATCCCATTTTGTCTGAGCCCGAAATAATGGGATCCCGGGTCAAGCCCGGGATGACGTCTGTAAATTGAACAAATGCTCACACCGGCGCGTCCCACCCGCCGAGGCTCTTGTAGATCGTGTCGCGCAGCTCGCGCACCTCGTGGTTCAGCTTTCCGAGATTGGCCAGCGGCTGGCCTGAAATCGCCAGCAATGCATCATTGAGGCAGCCGGCGCGCGATTGCAGCGCGCGGCCCTGATCGGTCAGCGCGATCACCACCTGGCGCTCGTTTTCCGGATTGCGCGTCCGCTGCAGGAAGCCTGCGGCCTCCAGCCGCTTGAGCAGCGGAGTCAGCGTGCTCGATTCCAGCGCCAGCTTGTCTGCAATGGCGCCGACCGTCTGCTGGTCTTCACGCCACAGCACATTCAGCACCAGATATTGCGGATAGGTCAGCCCCAACTCGTCCAGCAGCGGCTTGTAGACGCGCTGGATCGCCATGCCCGCCGAATAGATGGCGTAGCAGAGCTGATCGTCCAAAGGCGCGGGATTGCTCGATTTTCTCTCGGTCATGCCAACCTCCTGGCGGTTCCTGTCGGCTCTCTGCCGGTCATATGGAGATCATAAACCACAAAAAAAGATATCGCGATAAAAATTATGCTTGACGGGCGTCCGGGTTACCGCTAAATAACAGTTATCGCGATAATCATTATCGCAAATAACCAGGAGAGACGATCATGAACATCCTCTATCGCACCGAAGCCACTGCCACCGGCGGCCGCACCGGCCGCGCTGCCACCACCGATGGCGCCTTCAGCGTCGCGCTGGTCACCCCGAAGGAACTCGGCGGTCCGGGCGGTGCCGGTAACAACCCGGAACAGCTCTTCGCCTCGGGCTATGCCGCCTGCTTCCTCGGCGCGCTCAAATTCGTCGCCAGCCAGCGCAAGGTGAAGATCACCGATGACAGCAGCGTCACGGCGGCCGTCGGCATCGGCAAGCGCCTGGACGGTCAGGGCTTCGGCCTCGATGTCGAACTCACCATTGCCCTGCCGGGTGTGGACGAAGACATCGCGCGTCAGCTGGTCGATCAGGCGCATATCGTCTGCCCCTATTCGCATGCCACCCGCAACGGCCTGAACGTCCGGCTCACGCTGGCCGACTAAATCCTTCCTCCCCAGACCCCCCTCCCGAAAAAAGGACACATGATCATGACCACCCAGAGCAATGCCATCGCCGCCGCCGCCGTTGCCGCCAGCCTGATCGTCGGCAGTGCCGCGATCAGCGCCCGCGCCGCCGACCGCATCCCGGACAGCCAGGCCATCAAAAACGTCGTGCTGGTGCATGGCGCCTTTGCCGATGGCTCCGGCTGGCGCGGCGTCTACGACAATCTGACGGCGCGCGGCTATCGCGTCACCATCGTGCAGAATCCGCTGACCTCGCTGGCCGACGATGTGGCCGCCACCAAACGCGCGCTGGAGCGGATGAACGGCCCGACCATTCTCGTGGGCCATTCCTGGGGCGGCACGGTGATCACCGAGGCGGGCATCGCGCCGAATGTGGCGGGGCTGGTCTATGTCTCGGCGCTGTCGCCCGATGCCGGCGAGACCACGGCGCAGCAGTATGAGGGCTTCACCACGCCGCCGGAATTCGTGCTGGATGTGCATGGCGATGGCTACGGTTATGTGAAGCCCGAGCTGTTCAAGGCCGGCTTCGCCGCTGATACCACGGATGCCGATGCCGCTTTCATGCGCGACGCGCAGGTGCCGATCAACATGTCGTCCTTTGGCACCAAGCTGACCAATGCCGCCTGGCGCAGCAAGCCCAGCTGGGCGGTGATCGCCACCGACGACAAGGCGTTTGATCAGAAGATGCTGCAGCATATGGCCAAGCGCATCAACGCCAAGGTGACCAATGTCGCCGCCAGCCATGCGGTGTTCATGACGCAGGCAGGCGTGGTGTCGGATGTGATCGATCAGGCGGCGAAGACGGCCAAAGTTGCCGCGCGTTAACTGACGAAAACGGTACGGGCAGGCGGCGACCTTCGGGTCCCGCCTGCCTGTTTTTTTGCGCCAGTTGTAGTCCCTCTCCATCGTCATTCCCGCGCCCGGCGGCTTTGCCGCCTTACATATACTGTCGCGCAACGCGACGGGCGGGAATCCCATTTTCTTTACACCACAAAATGGGACCCCGGCTCGCGCTGCGCTTGGCCGGGGTGACGGGCAGGGAATGTCCCCCGACAATTCCGCTGCTGAACCTCGCATGCCGGTCGGCTAGACTGGGCAAAACTCCAGACAGCGAGTCTTCCCCATGCCGACCACCGCCAACCTGCTGGCCTTTGCCCTTGTCGCCTTCGGCATGGTGCTGACGCCCGGCCCGAACATGATCTACCTGATCTCGCGCTCGATCTGTCAGGGGCGTGTCGCCGGTTTGATTTCACTCGGGGGTGTCGCGCTCGGTTTCGTCTTCTACATGCTGGCCGCCGCCTTCGGCATCACGGCTTTGCTGCTGGTGGTGCCCTACGCCTACGAAGCTTTGTGCTATGGCGGCGCGGCCTATCTGCTGTTCCTCGCCTGGCAAGCCATACGCCCCGGCGGCCGCTCGCCCTTCCAGGTGCGCGAACTGCCGCAGGACTCACCGCGCAAGCTCTTCACCATGGGGCTGATCACCAATCTGCTCAATCCCAAGATCGCCATGCTGTATCTCTCGCTGCTGCCGCAGTTCATCACGCCCGAACTGGGCAATGTGCTGGGCCAGTCGATCACGCTGGGCTTCGTGCAGATCCTGATCAGTGTCAGCGTCAATGCCGTGATCGCGATTACGGCCGGCAGCATCGCCGGCTTCCTCGCCGGTCGCCCGGTCTGGCTGCTGGTGCAGCGCTGGCTGATGGGCACGGTGCTCGCTGGCCTCGCGGTGCGCATGGCGCTGGAAGCGCGGCGGTAAAATGACAGTCCTGCTGTATGGTGCGCCCTACAGCGTCTATACGCGCAGCGCCCGGCTGGCGCTGAGCGAGAAGGGCGTCGATTACACGCTGGAAATGGTCGATGTGCATGGGCCGGGCGGCCTGCCGCCCGAGCATCTGACACGGCAGCCCTTCGGCAAGATTCCGGCCTTCGAGCATGATGGCTTCGCGCTGTTCGAAACCGCTGCCATCCTGCGCTATGTCGATGAGGCTTTCGCGGGACCTGCGTTGCAGCCGACAGATGCGAAAGCGCGCGCCCGCATGAACCAGGCGATCTCGGTCTGCGACAGCTATCTCTATCCACACGGTGTCTGGGGCATTTTCGTCGAGCGCGTCTCGAAGGCACGACGCGGTGTGGCGGCGGATGAGCAGAAGGTCGCGTCCAGCCTGCCGAAGGCCGCGGCCTGTCATGCGGTGCTGGCCGAGATCCTTGGCGACCAGGGCTATCTCTGCGGTGCGGCGATGTCGCTGGCCGATCTGCATGCGGCGCCGATGCTGGCCTGCCTGGCGATGACCGAAGAGGGCCGCAGCATGATGATGGCGCATCCGCAGTTGGCGCAGTGGTGGCAGCGGATGGCGGCGCGCGCTTCGATGGCGCAGACGCGGGCGATCACTGATGTTTGAGGCGGGGCGATATTAACTATTGTGGTCAAATTTACCTTGCCCTAATCAAACACTATATAATCTAATAAATGCTAGTTCGTGCGATGGCTGGGAATTTGGACCTAGGCCCTATGACTGTTGTTACCTTAGATAAAAGGCAAACAGATCCTGTTGCAGGCGGTTTTTATACCGTCAGTGAAGCCGCGCGCCTGCTTAACATCCAAAATACCGGACGGATAACCGGGTGGCTGACAGGCTATAAGCGTAGCAATGCGGGCCCCATAATCGCGAGGCAATATAAACCGATCTCCAAAATCCAAGAGGTGGGTTTTTGGGATTTACTCGAGATCAGGTTTGTTGATCATTTTCGTGCGCAAGGGGTTAGCCTGCAAACTCTGCGAAAGGCTGCTGAGTTTGCGCGACAAGAACTAAATCAACATCACCCGTTTGCCACCTCTAACGTCAAGTTCATGACAGACAGGAAAGAGGTTTTTCTAAAAACAGCCAAAGAGTTGAAAGACAATACTCTGCTTAATCTGGTGACTAAGCAGTACGAGATGTACGTGATACTGGAGAATGTTTTGGCGCGTGGGATTGAGTTCGATCCTGCCTCTGGATTAGCAGAGCGATGGCAGCCAAAGCCGAAGGAATTCCCCAGCATTTATCTCGACCCCGTCTTTGCATACGGGCAACCAATAGTGAAACCCGCTGGAGTTCCGACGGATGCGATTTTCCAAGCTTGGAAAGCTGAAAATGGCAGCTATGAAGCGGTATCTGATTGGTTTGAGTTGGATCGGAAATTAGTTCAGGAGGCGGTCGAGTTCGAATTAGGGCTGCCCAGTTGAAAATCCGCGCGGACGAACATATTGCACCTAAAATTGTTCGCGCCATTCAAATGCTGGTGCTGCGCGCTGGCTGGGAAATTTCGCATGTTCGAGATGTGCATGATGCCCGGACCGCCGACGAAACTTGGATCCCTCGTTTTGCAAGAGAGGGAGGGCAAGTAATTCTATCTGGTGATAGAAAAATGCTCGCCCGTCCGCACCAAATAAAAGCTATCGCTGAATCTGGTGTGATTGGAGTGTTTCTTTCAAGCCAATGGGCGCAAGCGCAAAGGCATATTCAAGCGGCTCACTTAATTCATTGTTGGCCAGAAATAGAAAGAGCATTGTTGGAATCAAAAGAGCGCGACTGCTGGAAGGTGCCATTTGAGTATGGCGCCGTCACTTTGCAAAAACTCTCTGTAAATTATTCTGAGGCGTTGGGCTCTAGCAAATAGTAGCTACCCCTTACCTTCGCCGCCGACGCGGCCGTAGCGGTCTTCCTTCGGTTTCGCGGTGGGGCGAATCCGGCCGCCCGCGAAATGTTCCTGCGGATCGCACAGGCCTTCGGGCAGTTCGCCGTCATCGACGAAGTCGTCGTGGTGTTCGGCGGCGAACTGGTCGTTGCCATAGGTGCCGGGACCGACGCGCTCGCTCTGCGGCGAATTCTTCACCAGCGGCTCGGTATGGGTCGGGCCGGTGCTGCGACCATTCTCGCCGGGCTCCAGCGTCACCTGCGGTTTGCCGATCGCCACCGCCGGCGGCTTGGTATTGGGCGGATCGCCGATCGGCTTCTTGTAGTCGGGCTTATCGCCCGGCACCTTGTCCTGCGGAGTCTGGTCGTCGGGTGGCGGGGTCTGTGGTTTCGGCTCGGACATCGTGGGGTTCCTCCTGAAAGGTTAACCCGCTGCCACCGCCGAGGTTCCGTCTCGGGCGGCTGTTCAGCCTTGGCGCTTCCACCGCGTCAGCGCCAGGATCGCGCCGCCGGCGATCAGCCCCCAGAAGGCGCCGCCGATGCCGAACAGGGTCAGGCCGCTGGCGGCGACGATGAAGGTAATCGCGGCGGCCTCGCGGCTTTCGGCGTCCGATAGCGCCGTCACCAGCGAATTGGCAAAGGCGCCGAGTAGAGCGAGACCCGCGACAGCTTGAATCAAAACAGGGGGTGCGGCGCTGAACACCGCGGTCGCCGCCGTGGCCAGCAGGCCGAAGACGATATAGCCGATGCCAGCGACCACCGCGGCGATCCAGCGTTTGTTCGGATCGGGATGGGCTTCTGGTCCGGCGCAGATGGCGGCGGTGATGGCGGCGAGGTTGACGGCATGGCCACCGAACGGCGCGCCCAGCACCGAGAAAATCCCGGTCTCGCGGAACAGCGGCGCCGGATCGGGGCGATAGCCGTTGGCCTGCAGCACGGCGATGCCGGGGATGTTCTGCGAGGCCATGGTGACGATGAACAGCGGCAGCGCGATGCCGAGCAGCGCCTCGAACGAAAACTGCGGCATGACGAATATTGGCTGCGGCCATAGCGTGGCGAGATCGAGCATGCCGAGTTCACCGCCCGCCATGATGAAGCCGAGCGTCACCAGCACGGCGGCCGGCATCGCATAGAGGCGTTTGAACTTTGCCACCAGCGCCCAGACGATGACGATGCTCAGGCCCGCCACCGGCAGCGCCGCGACGGCTTTGACCGGCGCCAGACACAGGCCGAGCAGGATGCCGGCCAGCATGGCATTGGCGAGTGCCGAAGGAATCGCGGCGACGGCGCGGCCGAGTGGTTTCCACAGGCCGGCCAGCGTGAGCAGCGCGCCGCAAATGAGAAACGCGCCGACCGCGCCGGCAAAGCCGCCGGCGATTTCGTGGCCGGCGCTGGCGGCGAGCAGCGCACCGCCCGGCGTCGACCAGGCGATGCTGATCGGCATCCGGGTGCGCAGCGACAGCAGGATGGCGCAGAGCCCCATCGCAATGCTGAGTGCCATCAGGCCGGATGCTGCCTGCGCCTGGCTGGCGCCGACCGCGATCAGGCCCTGAAGAATGACGGCAAAGGACGAGGCAAAGCCGACAAAGGCGGAGAGCAGCCCGGCGGCGATGGCAGGCATGATCGGGGCGGGAGATGGTGTGGCGGACATGGCTGGTAACTAGCACGCAAAGCAAAGATCGTCACCCTCGGGCTTGCCCCGAGGGTCCATCCCATGCCAGCGTCACGCGATGGCCGGGGGATGGGTCTACATCATCACGAACAAGCCGAATGGCACGCTTTACATTGGCGTGACGTCTGATATTGCGCGCCGGGCCTGGGAACATCGCGAAGGCGTCGCTGAGGGCTTCACCAAGAAGCACGGCCTCAAGCGCCTTGTCTATGTCGAACGGCATGAGAATATCCGCGATGCCATCCAGCGCGAAAAGAGTCTCAAACGCTGGCTGCGGGCCAGCAAGTTGCGGCTGATCCACGCCGCCAATCCGGACTGGCGCGACCTTTACGACACGCTAGCCTGATATCGCACTTGGCATCGAGAGGGGATGGACCCTCGGGGCAAGCCCGAGGGTGACGGTCTTTGTGCAGGGACAAGGCCGGCCATGACGAACTGGGGGGCGGTATACCCGCGTCCTTCAGCAGAGAGGTTCAATCCTCGGGGCAAGCCCGAGGGTGACGATCTTTGTGCAGGGGCAAGCCCGATGGTGACGGTGCGTGGTGCGCCGCTTACTGCGACAGCAGGCGGCTCGACCAGTGGACGCCGAACGGCGTGACCGGTTCGAGGCCGGGGATGTCCGTCGGTGTCGGCGGCTGCAGACGGCTCAGCGTCTGGCGCAGGCCGTCTTCCAGCGCGGTGGTGGCGGCGATGCGCAGATGGCGGATCGCGGCTGAGGGATCGCCGAGCGAGCGGCGGATATCGCCGGGGCGCGCGGGCATTGACTGCTGCCGCAATGGACGTCCGCTGAGCCGCGCGATCAACGCGGCGAGGTCGCGGATGCGCGTCGCCTGGCCGGTGCAGACATTGAACACGGCGCTGGCCGCCGCTTTGCCGTCGCGCTGGCGTTCCAGCAGGCGGTCCATCGCCGCCACCAGATGCGCGGCGACATCGGCGACGAAGATGAAGTCGCGCGTCTGCTCGCCATCGCCATGCACCGGCATCGGCTCACCCTCCATGATGCGGGCGGTGAAAATGCTGATCACGCCGGCCTGGATGGAGGCCGGGTCCTGGCGCGGGCCATAGACATTGAAGATGCGCAGGCCGGCATTGGGCACGCCATGCAGGCTGGCGGCGACGCGGCCATGCGCCTCGCAGCCCAGCTTGTCGGCGCCATAGGCGCTGAGCGGTTTGGTCGGCGCCATTTCCGACAGGCGCTGGTCGGCGCTGTCGCCATAGACGGCGGCCGAAGAGGCATAGGCCACCGGCACGGCGCGGCTGCGCGCGGTGTCGAATACCGTGAGGGTGCCGGTGAGATTGGTGCGATGGCTGCCGAGCCAGTCTTCGGCCGAGGCCTGGAGGCCGGCCTGGGCGGCGAGATGGAAGCAGCCGGTCACGCCTTTCATCGCCAGCGCGACGATGGCGGCATCGGCCACATCGCCGATCATCAACTCGGCTTCAGGTGCCACATTATGGGTCCGGCCGCTGGAAAGGTTGTCCAGCACGCGCACGCGATGACCCTGGCGCACCAGCAGGTCCACCAGGTGGGAACCGATGAAGCCGCAGCCTCCGGTGACAAGAAAAGTCGCCATGTCGCGCGTCCGGACTGACCCAAAACTGAATTGACAACGCTTGCCGGAGCAACAGGTTCCCAAATGCCGCGCTGGCGGGGAAAGCGGCGGAAAACCGGCAGCGCCAGGGCGCCGCCGGTCGCGGGTTTTACGCGTTGACGCCGCCATCCACGTTGATCTGGGCGCCGGTGATGTAGCTGGCGCCCGGTCCGGCCAGGAAGACCACCGTATCTGCGATCTCGCTGGCCTTGCCATAGCGGCCGAGCGCGGTCAGGGCGGTCATCGCCGGGGCATTCTCGCCATCGGCCGGATTCATGTCGGTATCGATCGGACCAGGCTGCACCACGTTCACGGTGATGCCGCGCGGGCCCAGATCGCGGGCCAGGCCGCGCGTCATGCCGGTCATGGCGGCCTTGCTCATGGAGTAGAGCGTGATGCCGGAGAAGCCGACCCGCTCGCCCAGGCAGGAGCTGATGGTGATGATGCGGCCGCCGTCGGTCATCAGCGGGGCAGCCGCCAGCGCCGCCACATAAGGCGCGCGCGAGTTGATCGCCAGCATGCGCTCGATGTTTTCCAGCGAGTCATCGCCATCGGCGATGCCGGCATTGTTGACCAGGATGTCGAAGCGGCCCAAGGCTTTTGCCGTCTGCGCCACGGCGTCCTGCACGGCTTTCGCATCGGCGCTGTCGGCCTTGATGGCCAGCGCCTTGCCGCCGATCTCCTTGACCACGGCGGCGGCCTTGTCGGGCGAGGCGCTGTAGGTGATCGCCACATCGGCGCCAGCGGCGGCCAGCGCTTTGGCGATGGCGGCGCCGATGCCGCGGCTGCCGCCGGTGACGAGGGCGGCTTTGCCTTTGAGTTTCAGGTCAGTCATGCGGATGTTTCCTTATTTGTAGTGATCGATACAGAAAGCGAGGCGGAGGATAGGGTCTTGCCCCTCGCGGTCAAGCGCTTTATTTATCGATTGCTACAGAATTCGGATGAGACAGCAGGAATCGGTCATGGCCGTGTCGCCAGTCACAAAGAGAGGGGTCACAAAAAGCAAAAGCGCACCAAAACCGGCAAAGGGCCGGCCGCGCGGTTTCGACCGCGATGCAGCGCTCAAGGCGGCCATGCAGGTCTTCTGGCTGCGCGGCTACGAGGCCACCTCGATCAGCGACCTGACCAAAGCCATGGGGGTCAATGCGCCCAGCCTCTATGCCGCCTTCGGCTGCAAGGAGGCGCTGTTCGAGGAAGCGCTCGACCTCTATCAGGCCACCGAAGGCGTCCTGCCATGGCGCCTGCTCGATGAGGGGCGCACGGCCCGGGAGAGCTTTGCCGCGCTGCTGCGGTTCTATGCCACCTATTATGTCGAGGCGGGCCATCCGCCGGGCTGCATGGCGGTGCTGTCGGCCATTGTCGGCGCGCCGGAAAACAAGACCGTGCGCGCCCTGATGACCAAAAGCCGCCAGGCGGCGATGCAGGGATTCGCGCAGCGCATCCGGCGTGGCCAGGCGGAGGGCGACGTGCCGGCGCGGGCCGATGCCGCCGCGATGGCGGCTTTCTATGCGACGCTGGTGCAGGGCATGTCGATCCAGGCGCGCGATGGCGCGACGAAGAAGCAGCTGCTGGCGACGGTGGAGGCCGCGATTGCCGCCTGGGACGGGATGGCGGGGAAGACGTAACCCGTCGTCCTCGGGCTTGACCCGAGGACCTCTCTCCGTCCGGCCTGAGATCCCCGGGTCAAGCCCGGGGATGACGTGCTATTTCGTGTAGGGATGCACCGTCTTCCAGTGCTGCGCGATGTCGATGCGGCGCGCGATCCAGACCTTGTCGTGTTTCTGGATATAATCCATCAGTCGCGCCAAAGCCGCCGCGCGGCCCGGCCGGCCGATCAGGCGGCAATGCAGCGCAATCGTCATCATCTTCGGCGATCCTTCGCTGCCTTCGCGATAGAGCACATCGAAGGCATCCTTCACATGGCTCTCGAAATCTGCGCCGGTGGCGAAACCGTGCAGCTGGCCGAATTTCATGTCGTTGTTGTCAAAGGTATAGGGCAGCATCAGCAGCGGGCGTTTGCCCACCTGCGTCCAATAGGGCAGGTCGTCGTCATAAGAGTCGGACGCGTAGACCAGGCTCTTTTCCTCGGCCACCAGTTTGAGCGTGTTGCTGGATAGCCGCCCGGTATACCAGCCCTGCGGTGCCACGCCGGTGGCCTGGCGGATCGCTTCAATCGCCAACTTCATATGCGCCCGCTCTGTCGTCAGCGGCACTTTCGAATAATCGTACCAGCGCCAGCCATGGCTGGCCACTTCATGGCCCTGCTCCTGCATCGCGGCTGCCGCTTCGGGGTAGCGCGCCACCGCCATGCCGACCGCCCAGGAGGTGAAGGGAATGCCGCGTTCGGCGAACAGGCGCAGGATGCGCCACAATCCGGCGCGGCTGCCGTAGTCGTAGACGGACTCGACCTGCTCGTCGCGCATCTTCTCGCGCGGCGTGCCGCCCGGCACTTCATGCAGGAAGGATTCCGAGGTGCGGTCGCCATGCAGGATGCTGCGCTCGCCGCCTTCCTCGTAGTTCAGCACGAAGCTGACCGCCACTTTGGCGCCACCCGGCCATTTCGGATCGGGCGGAGTGGGGCCATAGCCCTTCAGGTCGCGCGGATAGGGCTTTTTGCCCAGCGCCCCGATTTTCAGGGCAGCCGCGACGATATCGGTCTTCTTCTTTTGCGCAGCCTTCTTCTTTGCAGCCATGGCTCAGTGAACCGGTTTGAAATTCTCGATGAAATGCAGCAGCGCGGATGTTGCGACTTCCACATCCTCGGGCAGCACGGCTTCCAGCGGATTGTGGCTGATGCCGCGCGTGCAGCGCATGAAGATCATGCCGATGGGACAAAGCGGCGCCAGCGTAGCGGCATCATGGCCGGCACCCGACGGCAGCCGCATGGTCGGCAGGCCCTGCGCCTTGATCGCCGCTTCGGCGGCATCCATCAGGGCGGGATGGCAGGGCGTCGAAGTGCTCGAGTAAAGTTCGGTGATCCTCACCTCCAGCTTGCGGCGGGCGCAGACCGCCTTGATCTCCTTCAGCACATCGGCAATGGCGGCATCGCGCACGGTGTCTTCCGCCGCGCGGATATCGATGGAGAAGGTCACCTTGCCCGGGATCACGTTCATCGCGCCGGGCAGGCATTCCAGCACGCCGACGGTGCCGACCAGGGTCGGCGTGCCGGTGCAACGCGTTTCGATATACTGCACGGCCTCGGCGGCGCCGAGCAGCGCATCCTGGCGCTGGCCCATTGGCACCGTTCCCGCGTGTCCTGCGAGGCCGGTGATCTCGACACGCAGGCGCTTGGCGCCGGAAATCGCGGTGACGACGCCGAGCGCCAGGCCTTCATGCTCCAGCACCGGGCCCTGTTCGATATGCAGTTCGATGAAGGCGGCGATGCTGCCCGGCTTGCGGGCGCAGCTGCCCACTTTGGCGGGATCGAGGCCATAGGCCTGATAGGCCTCGCCCATGCTGATGCCCTGCCTGTCGGTCTGCTTCAGCATGGCGCCATCGAAAGTACCGGCGACCGCGCGACTGCCGGCCATGCTGGCGCCGAAGCGGGTGCCTTCCTCGTTGGCGAAACCGACCAGTTCGATGGCAAAGGGCAGGCGCTTGCCGCGCTTGTGCAGGTCGGCGATACAGGCCAGCGGCGCGATCACGCCCAGCATGCCGTCGTATTTGCCGGCATTGCGCACGGTGTCGAGATGCGAGCCGGTCATCAGGGCGGGCAGGCCCGGATCGGTGCCGGCGTAACGCCCCACCACGTTGCCGGCCGAATCATGCTCGACCTCCATACCGGCCTCGCGCATCCATTCGGCGACACGCAGATGGGCGGCCTTATGTTCGGGCGTAAGAAAGGTCCGCTGCAGGAAGTCGGGGCTTTCGCTGATGCGGCCGAGTTCGTCGAGCTGCGCGAGCATGCGGTCGGCGAAGCGGGTGGCGGCCATGGCTGTAGTCCTGTCGTGACGCTGGGGGATTGTATACAGTTGCCGAAACATAGCACCGGGCCGCAGCCGGGGCCAAGCGGGGTTGCCGCAGGTCCGGGAAGGTTCGGAAAAAAGTGCGGGAGAAAATGCGGGGTGCCGGGCAATGCCTCGAAATATGCGGCCAGACATGGCAATGAAAGCGGCGTGACCAAGTCCTTGCCCGTCCTGCCCTTCACCGAGCCGCAGCGTGCCGCCGCGCAGCGCTTTGTCCGTCATGTCTTCAACGACATGGCTGCACTGTGGCTGGACCATGGCTGGGACGCTGCCGGCATGCACAGCATCGAGCGCCTGCAGGCGGCCGACCTGGCGCCCGTGCCGCTGGGTTATCGCCGCAGCATGGCGGTGGCGCGGCAACTGTTTTTCTTCGCGCAGGCCTGGCGCGTGACCGGCAACGCAAGCTGCGCCGACCGCGCCCATGCGCTCTATGCCGATCTCACCGGCCGCTTCTGGGACAAACAGCATGAGGGCTGGGTCTTCAGCCTGAAGCCCGGCAGCGAGAAACCAGCCGATCCACGCAAGGACACTTACGGCCATGCCTTTGCGATCTTCGCGCTGGCCGAATATGGCGCGATCTTCGGCCAGCCGGCCGCCATCGACTGGGCGCGCCGCACGCTGGAGGTCATGAAACGCCGCCTGCTGCTGCCGCAGGGCTGGCTCGCCCAGGGCGCCAGCCGCGACTGGCGCGACCAGGACATGGCGCTGGAGCAGAATCCGCATATGCATCTGCTGGAGGCGCTGCTGGCGCTGCATGGCGCCACCGGCGATGCGGCGGTGCTGCAGGAGGCCCAACTTCCGCTGATGCTGTTCATGCAGCGGCTGCGCGCCGATGACGGCACTCGGGTGCTGGAGCATTTCGATGCCGCCGGTCGGCCGCATGGCGAACATGGCCGCATCGTCGAGCCCGGGCATTCGTATGAATGGTACGGCCTGCTGTGCGATTACGCTGCGGCCAGCGGCGCGGCGCAGTATCGCCAGATCGCCGCGCCGCTGCTGGCCTGGGCCGATGCGCATGGCGTCGATGCGCAGCATGGCGGCATCTACGACCAGCTGGATACCGAAGGCCGGGTGGTGAGCGACCGTAAGCGGATCTGGCCGCTGACCGAATGCATCAAGGCGCAGGCGATGCGGGCGATTGACACGGCGGAACCGGCAGCCTTCACCGCGCTGGATCGCCGCATCGCGTTTCTGACGCAGCATTATCTGACACCGGGCGGCGGCTGGCGCGAATTCCTGCGCCGCGACCTGACGCCCGACAGCGACTACCTGCCGGCCACCACGCCCTATCATCTCGCCACCGCGGCGCTGAAAGTGGCAGAGGCCTACGGAATAAAGGTGAAGGCATGACGGGCGATCCGGTTTCCCTGCTGCAGGCGATGTTCACGGCCGCGCGCGAGGCCGCCGATCCGGCGCAGTGCGTGCCGCCGCATCTGCCGCCGGTGCCGAAAGGGCGCACCGTGGTGGTCGGTGCCGGCAAGGCTGCCGCCAGCATGGCGCGCGCGGTCGAGCTGGCCTGGCCGGCGAACGCGCCGCTCGAAGGCCTGGTGGTGACGCGCTACGGCCATGATGTGCCCTGCGACCGTATCCAGGTGGTGGAAGCCTCGCATCCGGTGCCGGATTCGGCCGGCGAGAAGGCCGCCGCGCTGATCCTGCAGAAGGTGCAGGGCCTGGGGCCCGACGATCTGGTGCTCTGCCTGATCTCGGGCGGCGGGTCTGCGCTGCTGTCGCTGCCGGCGGACGGCCTGACGCTGGAAGACAAGCAGGCAGTGAACCGCGCGCTGCTGTCCTGCGGCGCGAATATTGCCGAGATGAACTGCCTGCGCAAACACCTCTCCGCCATCAAGGGCGGGCGGCTGGCGGCGGCGGCCGCGCCGGCGCCGCTGGTCTCGCTGCTGATCTCCGATGTGCCGGGCGACGATCCGGCGGTGATCGCGTCCGGCCCGACCGTGCCCGATCCGACCACCTTTGCCGATGCGATGGCGGTGATCGAGAAATACGGTATCGACCTGCCGGCCAATGTGAAGACGCATCTGGCCGCCGCCAAAGATGAATCGCCCAAGCCCGGCGACAAGATCTTTGCCAATACCAGCATGACCATGATCGCCACGCCGCAGATGGCGCTGGAGGCAGCCGCGAAAGTCGCGCGCGAGGCCGGCATCACGCCGCTGATCCTGGGCGATGCCATCGAGGGCGAGGCGCGCGACGTGGCGCTGGTGATGGCCGGCATCGCGCGGCAGGTGTGCCGGCATGGCCAGCCTGTCAAAGCGCCCTGCGTGCTGCTCTCAGGCGGTGAGACCACCGTGACGATCCACGGCAAGGGCCGCGGCGGTCGCAATGCCGAATTCCTCACGGCGCTGGCGGTCGCACTGGATGGCGCGGACGGGATGTATGCGCTGGCGGCCGATACCGACGGCATCGACGGCAGCGAGGACAATGCCGGCGCCTGGCTCAGCCCTGACAGCATCGCGCGCGCCGCCATGAAAGGTATCGACGTGAAGGCCTGCCTCGCCAACAATGACGGCTACAGTTTCTTCCAGGCCGCCGGCGGGCTGATCGTCACCGGCCCGACCTTGACCAACGTCAACGATTTTCGTGCCATCCTTATACTCTAGTACGTCATGGCCGGGCTTGACCCG
>JAGXRD010000044.1 GCA_018336035.1 Alphaproteobacteria bacterium
CCGGCGGCGGCGCGCGCCGCCACATCATCCAGCTTCTCGATCTTCTGCGCGCTCAGGCGCGGCTGCTCGCCATCGGCGCGCGCCGAGATCGTCCAGACCACATTGGTCCCGGCCTCCAGCATGTCGCGGTGCTGCGCCAGGATTTCCGAGAACAGCATCACTTCATACATGCCGGATGCATCCGAACACTGGACGAAGGCGAAGCGGTTGCCGGTCTTCTGCGAGGTGCGCTCCTGCTTGGAGATCACGGTGCCGGCCAGCTTGATGATGCTTTCGCTGGCGCCGATCATCTTCAGCGCCTCGGTATAGCGTTTCACGCCAACGCGGTTGAGCGTCGCCTGATAGGCATCGAGCGGATGCGCCGAGAGATAGAAGCCGATCGCCTCGAATTCCTTGGCGAGCTGGTCCATCGGCGTGCAGATCTCGCCCTCGGGCAGCTTGGGCAGGCGCTCTTCGGTCTTGCCGCCGCCAAAGAGATTGACCTGGTTGGAATTGCGCTCCTCAGCCTTGCTCTGGGCGAAACGGATCAGGGTTTCGAGCCCGGCGATCACCCTGGCGCGGTTTTTCTCCAGCGTGTCGAAGGCGCCGGCCTTGGCGAGATTTTCCAGCATGCGTTTGTTCAGCGCGGTGGGATCGACGCGGCTGGCGAAATCGAACAGCGACTTGAACGGGCCGTTCTTCTCGCGCTCGGCCACGATCACCGTCATCGGCGCGGCGCCGACATTGCGCACGGCCGACAGCGCGTAGCGGATCGCGCCCTTCTCGTGTTTGTCGTATTCGACCGAGAATTCGACCAGCGACTTGTTGATATCCGGCGGCAGCAAGGTGATGCCCTGGCGCGCGCATTCCTGGCGGAAGACATTCAGCTTGTCGGTATTCGAGATATCGAGCGTCATCGAACCGGCGATGAACTCGACCGGGTAATTGGCCTTCAGGTAAGCCGTATGCCAGGCGACCAGCGCATAGGCTGCCGCGTGGCTCTTGTTGAAGCCGTAGCCGGCGAACTTTTCCACCAGTTCGAAGATGAAGGCGGCCTGCTTCGGATCGACGCCCTTGGCCTTCGCGCCCTCGACGAAGCGGTCCTTCTGCGCATCCATCTCGGCCTTGATCTTCTTGCCCATGGCGCGGCGCAGCAGATCGGCATCGCCCAGCGAATAGCCGGCCAGCACCTTGGCGATTTCCATCACCTGTTCCTGGTAGATGATGACGCCGTAGGTTTCCTCCAGCACCGGCTTGAGCCAGTCGTGCAGGTAATCCGGTTTTTCCTTGCCGTGTTTGCGGGCGATGTAGCTCGGGATGTTTTCCATCGGACCCGGGCGATACAGCGCCACGAGAGCAATGAGATCTTCGAAGGCGTCGGGCTTCATGTTGCGCAACATGTCGCGCATGCCGCTGCCTTCAAACTGGAACACGCCGACCGCATCGCCGCGTCCGAGCAGGTCGAAGGTCGGCTGGTCCGAGAGCGGAATCTCCGGCAGGTCGATCTGCACGCCTTTCAGCCGGATCAGCTTGATGGCCTTTTCCAGCACATCGAGGGTCTTGAGGCCGAGGAAGTCGAACTTTACCAGGCCGGCGGCCTCGGCATATTTCATCGAGAACTGCGTCGCCGGCATGCTGGCATGCGGATCGCGATAGAGCGGCACCAGTTCGACCAGCGGCCGGTCGCCGATCACCACACCTGCGGCGTGGGTCGAGGCGTTGCGGTAGAGGCCTTCCAGTTTCAGCGCCACGTCCATCATGCGCGCGACATTCTCGTCGCGGTCGCGTTCCTCGCGCAGGCGTACCTCTTCCTTGATCGCCTGCGCCAAGGTCACCGGATTGGCCGGGTTGTTCGGGATCAGCTTGCAGATGCGGTCGACCTGGCCGAGCGGCAGCTGCAGCACGCGGCCGACGTCGCGGAGTGCTGCGCGGGCCTGGAGTTTGCCGAAGGTGATGATCTGGGCGACGTTGGCGGCGCCGTATTTGTTCTGCACGTAATGGATCACCTCTTCGCGGCGTTCCTGGCAGAAGTCGATATCGAAGTCGGGCATCGAGACGCGTTCCGGATTGAGGAAGCGTTCGAACAGCAGGCCGAAGCGGAGCGGATCGAGATCGGTGATGGTCAGCGCCCAGGCGACCACCGAGCCGGCGCCCGAACCGCGGCCGGGCCCCACGGCGATGCCGTTGCGCTTGGACCACTGGATGAAGTCGGCCACGATCAGGAAGTAGCCGGGGAATTTCATCCCGATGATCGTGTCGCATTCAAAATCGAGACGGTCGTGATAGACCTTGGCCTTCTCCGGGTCGGTAACGCCGATCTGCTGCAGGCGCAGTTCCAGACCCTCGCGCGCCATGCGACGCAGCATGTCGGCCTCGCTCTCCCCCGTGCCGTCGCCAAAGTTCGGCAGGATGGGGGCGCGCTCATTGGCCTTCACGGCGCAGCGCCGGGCGATCACCAGGGTATTGTCGATCGCCTCCGGCAGGTCGGCGAACAGGACCCGCATTTCCTCGGCCGACTTGAAGCGGTGGTCCGGCGTCACGCGGCGGCGATTCTGCTCGCCGACGTAAGAGCCCTCGGCGATGCAGAGCAGCGCGTCATGCGCCACATACATGTCCTCGTCGGGGAAGTAGCAGTCGTTGGTGGCGACCAGCGGCAGGTTCAGCTCATAGGCCAGATCCAGCAGGCCCGGCTCGCTCTTGGCTTCCGAGGCCCAGCCATGGCGCTGCAGCTCCACATAGCAGCGGCCGGGGAAGATGGCGGCGAGCGTCTTGAGCTGCTCGCGGGCGGCGTCGATCTGGCCGTCCAGGATCAGCCGGGCGATTGGCCCGCTGGGGCCGCCGGTCAGGCAGATCACGCCCTCGGCGCAGGCCTCCAGGTCGGCCCACTGCACCTGGGCCACCTCGCCCGGCGGCGGCTCGAGATAGGCCTTGGTCGAGAGCTTCATCAGGTTGGCATAGCCGGCTTCGCTCTGGGCCAGCAGCACGACCTTGTCAGGGTCGGGCTTCTTCAGGTTGCGGGCGCTGGGCTGGGCATGGTCGGCGCGGGCCAGGCTGAGCTGGCAGCCCAGGATCGGCTGGATGCCCTTGCCGGCCATCTCCTTGGAGAATTCCAGAGCGCCGAACAGGTTGTTGGTGTCGGTGATCGCCACGGCCGGCATCCGGTGCCGCTGGCACAGCTCGGCCAGTTTGCCGACCCGGATCGCGCCCTCGGTCAGCGAATAGGCGGTATGGACCCGGAGATGGACGAAATCGGCGTGGCTCATGCGACCTTCACTCTGGGCGAATCAGGGGCTGGATTTTCGAGTCCCGTTCACGGCCTACGATACGCGACCTAGGGCCGCAAAACCAGAACGCAAGGAATCCGAATCCCAGACCGGGTGTGGCGGAATTGTGTTGATTCCCAATATCTTGTGGATAAGTGGCGTTCCGGAGGGTGATGCCGGAGAACGCCCGCGGACGAATCCTACATGCGGGAGAACGGAGCGAAAAAGCGATCAATCCTTAGTGCCGGGACTGTCCGCGGCGCAGTACCGCCAAGCGAGACAATTAACGTTATGAATTATATAATTGAAATAAAATACTGATTTTTAATTAAAATTACTAATCTACAATCCTTTGTCTACGGTCCCGTTTACGCCAGCTGGCAAAGGAATAGCCCCGCCCAATATCAGAAAATTATAAGATTTATATTATAAATCATTGTCTTATAATATTTTTCTAAACTCTTATCTCAGCCTTATCTGACCCTTATTCGAGCTTATATCACCCTTATTTCGGCTTATACGGTGCTTATCCCGGTCTCACAGCGCTTCTTCCTGTCTGTCCGATCCTGCGGCTGTGTAACCCGACAGGGGGTTCTGGACGGCGGGATATGGCGGGATTTACCGGGACATAGTGGGACAAATCGGCGGTTTCCGGGGGCTTTTCGGGCCTTTGCGCCGGTGAGTCCGGAACCCGGTGGCGCGGCGGGAAAATCGGGCGATCCGGCCCTTTGCGACGCCGGGTTCCGGACGCTTTAAGACCGCGTTACGAAGAACTCGTACATCTCCGTCGCCCATTCGGCGGCCGACTTTCCAGGCGGCAGGCGGCCCGCTGCGGCCATGCTATTCGCCACTTCCATGGCGAAGGCCATCTTGCCCTGGTCATAGGGCACCGGCGCTCGATTGGCGGCAGCCTGGTCGCCACTCCCCAACAGCAGCCATTCGGCGGAAACGCCGTAATCCCTGCAGATTTTCGCCAGATAGTCACCATCGGGCACGACGTCATTCCGCTCGTATTTGCCCTGAGTGTTTTGGCTAACGCCCATCGAATCGGCGAAATCTGGCTGCTCAATCCGGGCCGATTCGCGCACTGAGCGGATGCGATGGCCCAAAGTTCCAAGATCCAAGTCGGAACTACGAACTCGCCGACGGGTCTGTTTCTTCTGTTCGGACTTCATTTAAGCAACTGAATTTACTTAATTAATGCAGGATACGGTGTCTGGTGCGTTCGGAGAAACTGCGAACGCAACCTTTCGTATTTGACTAACACCGTTTTCTTGTTTAAACCCACTTCCCATGACAAACACCCCTCAAATTCACAACGCCACCACGATGAACCCGGTTGAGAGACGGGTTTTCATCAAAGGTCAGCTGGAGCTGCGCCGCCTGAATTACGCGGATATCGCCCGCGATCTCGGCTGCAGCCGTAATGCCGTCGCCCAGGCCGCTGCAGGCGGCCCGAGCCGGCGCATCCACGAAGCTCTCGCCGCCGCCATCGAATGGACGGTGGAAGAGCTGTTCCCGGAACGCTACGGCCCCGTGAAGGCCGGCCGCGCGATCCCGGTGCGCGGAACAGAACATAGCCGATCTGCCGGCCGCTCGCATGGTCAAAAACGAGAGGCGGCGTGACCATGGCCGGGGGGAAGATCACCAAGGGCCAGCGCGCCCAATCCGCAGCGGACCAGCCCGACCTTTTCGAGCGCCCCGCCGGCGTCTGGTTCGGCTACGCCAGCGACTATGAATTCCGCCAGGCATTGAACGACGCGATCGACGCGTCGGGCATGTCGCGCGAAGAAATCGCCGACGCCATGGAGCGCATGCTCGGCAGCCATCCCGACTTCCCAGTCTCGAAGGTCAACCTCAACACCTGGACCGCGCCGTCGCGCACCGACTGGCGCATGCCGGCGGTCTATGTGCTGGCCTTCATCCAGGTCACTGGCGCGCATCACATCATCCGCCGCGCCGCGCATGCGGTCGGTTTCAGCGTGCAGGGACACGACGACAAGATCGCCGCGCACTACGGCCGCCTCGCGGCCGAGCGCAAGCGCATCGAAGCTGAAATGCGCGTGCTCGATCGCGCGATGAAGGCGAAGCGCTGATGCAGCTCGCCACCGCCATCACCCCAACCCCATGCCTGCGTCGGTCCGGCCCGTTCTCGACGCAGGCTTTCGGTGCCGCTCCCCCGGCACCGAAGCCCGCCGGCCGCCATTCAACCCTCGTGGTGGCCGGCGGGCACAAGATCACGATTGCCCAGCGCGTTTCCTCCATGGGCATGGGCCGGCGCTCGTCCGCACCAGTCGCGGCGAGCGCCGGCTTTTCTTTTGCAGCCGGGGCAGCATGACAGCGTTGGTGCTTATCAGTTCTGAGGCGACCGCTACGAGCGGCAAAGAGTGGTGGACAGTCAAAGAGCTGATAGGCCTCAAAGTCGCGGGCTTTCCATCAAGCGACCGCGGCTGGCTGAAAATGGCCGAGCGTCAGAATTGGCGCTGGCAGATCATGCCGGGTAATGGCGGGCCACGCGGATATCACCTTTCCAGCCTGCCGGATGCGGTGCGCCTGCAGATCGCGCGCATGGCAGTGAAGGCTTCGGTGCCGCAGCTCGCGCTGCAGCTCGACAAGCCTGCGACGCCGGCGCCGAGCGCCAAGACCATCGGCGGCGTCACCGGCAAGGCAAAGACGCGCATGGAATCGCGCCTGGCCGTGCTGACTGCCTTCGACCAGTTCCGCGCGACCGCCGGCATATCGGTTTCGGCCGCCGTGCTGCAATTCGTGCCAGCGTATAACGCCGGCGACGTGCTGGTCGACCAGGCCACGCGCGCCGCACTGCCCGAGATCTCGCGCTCGACCCTGCATGACTGGATCGGCAAGCGCAAAAAGGAAGGCGCCGGCCGCCTGGCGCTGAATTACAAGTCGACCGCGCAGAGCGAAGTGGAGAAAAGCCCGGCGCTGCAGCAAGCGCTGCTCGGGGTCTTCGCCTATAAGCCGCACCTCTCCATAAACGAGGTTTACAAGGGCCTTAAAGACTGCCTGCCGCCTGGTACCAAGCTGCCATCACTGCGTGCCTTGCAGCGCTACATGAAGAAGTGGCGCAAGGATAATCCGGTGCCGACGCTGCATCTGCAGAACCCGGATGCCGCACGCAGCAAATTCCGCCCCGCCTTCGGCAGCTACGGCGCCCAGGTAACGCGGCCAGGCCAGCTCTGGGAGCTGGACGCCACGCCTGGCGATGCGCTGCTGACCGATGGCCGCGCCTGCGTGGTGGCCTGTATCGACGTCTTCACGCGCCAGGCGCGCGTGCTGGTCAGCAAAACATCGAAGGCTAGCACCGTCGCCGCGCTGCTGCGGCTGTGCATTCTCGAATGGGGCATCCCCGAGGGCATCAAGACCGACAACGGTTCCGACTTCACCGCGAAGTCGATCAGGACCGCGCTGGCTGCCCTGCAGATCCCGCACGATCTCTGCGCGCCTTACAGCCCGTGGATGAAGCCGCATGTCGAGCGCTTCATCGGCACGATGAACCATAGCATCTTCGAGCGGCTGCCGGGCTACAGCGGCCACAGCGTCGCCGATGCCCAGGCTATCCGCTCGCGCGAAACCTTCGCCAAGCGCATGGGCCGCAGCGATGCCCAGGTCTTCGAGGCGAAGCTCACCCGCGCCGAGCTGCAGGCCGCGCTGGATCACTGGCTGGGCTACGAATACGACCGCTCGCCGCATGACGGCCTGCAGGGCCGCTGCCCCTTCGACGTCGCCTGCCAATCCGAAGGCTATGTGCGCGGCATGGTCAGCAACGAACGCGACCTCGATCTGTTGCTGATGGAAGCGCCGGATCGCGGCGGCATCCGCACGGTGCTCAAGAACGGCATCCAGGTTGGAGCCGGCTTCTATGTGCATGCCGATCTCGGCCTGCGGATGGGAACCGAGCTGCTGGTGCGCCTCGATCCGGCCGACCTGGGCACCGTGCATTGCTACGACCCGAAGGATGCGAGTTATGTCTGCGCCGCCACCGACGCCACGCTGCTAGGCCATGATCGCTACCAGGTGGCCGTCGAAGCGCAGATCCTGCAGCGCAAGCTGGTCGCGGTTGCCCAGGATCTGAAATCGACGCCGGCGAAGCTGGGCAAGAAGATCATCGAAGCCCGCCGCACCGGTGCGCCGCTGGTCATTCCGGTGCCGGACCTGCAGCCGGCCATCGCCGCCATCGCGCCGCCGGCGGCCGAGCCGAGCGCGGACGAGCTGGCCGAGCGTGAAGCCTTCGCCGCCCAGGCGATGGCGCGGGCCGAGCAGCCGCAGCCGCGCGACGAAGACGACGACGACCGCTTCATCCGCTGGTACGCGCTCAATGCGCGCATCCAGGCCGGCGAGCAAGTCAGCGAAAGCGAGAGAGATTGGCACGGGGTTTACCAGACGACGTCGGAATGGCGCGCGCGGGACACCCTGACCAAGCAGTTCGGCACCGACTGGATGCAATTCCGCGCAGCCAGGTAGTGCCGAAAAACAAACGGCGCGCCTGTGAGGGGCGCGCCGCCGAGTAAACGAAGAAAAACAACTAGAGGACCACAATCATGAAGTACACGACCGTCCCCGTCAACAACGTTCGTCGCCTGCAAGCAGCGATGGATGCCCTGGCGCATCGCGCCCCGTCTCTGCCCGGCCTGGCCGTGCTGCGTGGCGTGCCTGGCTACGGCAAGTCGACCGCTGCCGCCTATGTCGGCGTGAACTTCAAGGCGATCTATGTGCGCGCCCTGGCGGTCTGGTCGGCCGGTGCGATGCTGGATGCGCTGATGGTCGAGCTGGGCCTGGTGCGGCCTGGCGAGGCGCCCGCCCGCAACAAGTCGCGCAAGATGGGCGAGATCATCGCCGCGCTGGATGACGAGCCGCGCCCGATCATCGTCGACGAAGCCGACTATGTGATGGGCGACAAGCAGATGGCGGAAACCCTGCGCGATCTGCACGATATGTGCGGTGTTGCGATCATCCTGATCGGCATGGACAAGCTGATGGGCGCCATCAAAAGCCGCCCGCAGATTTCCAGCCGCGTGGCGCATGACGTGCAATTCGAAGCCCTGGACCTGACCGACGCCAAGATGGTGGCGAAGTCCCTGTGCGAAGTGCCCGTCGCCGACGACCTGGTCGCGCATCTGCACAGCGCCGCCGGTGGCAATATCCGCAACATCGTGAACGGCCTTGCCCATATCGAAGCGCTCGGCCGCAGCCTCAACCTGAAGACAGTGTCCCGCGCCGACTGGGCCGACCGGAAACTGTTCTTCTCACACAAGCCGCCGGCCGCCCAGCGGCCCGCCCTGGTTGCTCCTGCGGCTTAAGCGGGATTGGCAGCCATGTACACACAACGTAACAGGCCGTGGCCGGGTGGCCGCTGCTGGGCGCCGGAAGGCCGCGTCGACCGTGGTGGCGAAGACGGCACCACTGGCCGCATGTGGCGCTGCATCCGCATCAAGAAGGCATTCAACGTCGCCGACGTCGCCTCGATCGCCAATGTCTCGGCCGGCGCGGCCAGGTCGTACCTGGCTGGCCTCGCCGGCGCTGGCGTGATCCGGCTGGTGCAGAAATACACCACCGGCACGCCCGGCAGCATGAACGAGTATCGGCTGGCCAAGGATCTCGGCCGCTATGCGCCCCGCGTGCAGAAAAACGGCGACGTCTTCGACCCGAATGCCAAGAAGACGATCGCCAAGATCGCGAAGGGCGGTGCGGCATGACCAAGCCCGTCGACTGGCAAGCCGTGCTTGCCGATGCCGCAGCCGCCCATGGCAAGCCGGCCGTGGCGCAAAAGATCGGCTACTCGCCGGCCGTTGTCCATGAAGTGCTGAAAGGCACTTACAAGGGCCGGCTCGACAAGGTCGAAGACGCCGTCCGGGGCGCGCTGATGGGCGAAAAGGTCCATTGCCCCGGCTTCGGCTTCGAGATCACCAAGGATCTGTGCATCGCCGAGCAGGCCAAGGGCCGATCGGCATCGAATCCTAACCGCATGAAGGTCTATCGCGCTTGCCGCGCCGGCTGCGTTCACAGCCGCATCGGCAGCGCACAGGGAGGCAAGGATGCTGCGTGACATGCTTTACCCGATCCGCGACGCGCTCGCCACGGCGGCCGCCAGCGGCACGCCGATGGGCCTGCCCGCCCATCTGCAGGCAGCCCAGGTGCTGACTGCTGTCGCGAACGAGCTGGAGAAGATGGAAGCGGCGCTGGCTTCGCTCGCCGGCGAGCTGACGCCACCGGCCGACGCTCTGCCGCATGTCTGGCTGCGCTGGATGGGCAATGCCTTCTCCGAGCAGGCTCGCCGCGAAGGCGACATGTATCTCGACCAGGATGCGCTGGCCGGCCTGGCGCTGCTCTGCCACAACCAGGCAAGCCGCTGCATCGCCATGGCGCGCAAGGCGGGCATCGAGATCCCGGCGCCAAGCGCCGTGGTGGTGGCGGGCAATTCGAGCGTGGTGGTGCCGATGACGCTCGCCCGCCAGCATACGCAATCGCCGCCGCCGCCCTGGGAACCGCCGCCTGGTCCGGGAGCTGTGGCATGAACGCGCTGCATCCGAGCCAGGCGCCGCGCCCGGTGCCGCAGGCGACCTTCAATCACCTGGTCGAAGTGACCGCGCGCGAGTTCCACATCACGGCGGCCGAGATCCGCAGCACCCGGCGCCACAACAAGGCGACTCTGCCGCGCCAGGTGGTGATGGCGGTGGCCTGCGAAAGCCTGCTGATGTCGCTGTCGCAGGTCGGTCACCAGCTCGAACGCGACCACACGACGGTTCTGCATGCCGTTCGGAGAGTCCGCGAGCGCCGCGAAGTCGACCAGCACTTCGATAGCCAGGTGCGCGCCATCGCGCGCGCCATTGGCGAAGAACAGGGCATCGCCGCGATCCGCAATGCGGCCATTGCGTCGCTGTACGGCCGTCTTGATCGCGCCGTATCACGCGCCAAGGCGGCCTTCGTCGAGAACCCAGCCGATGCCCTGGCGCGGCTGGAGGCGGCGTTTCCGCTGCAGGCGGCGGCCGAGCTGCAGGGAGGCGAGCATGTCGGCGCCAGCCTGCACTCCTAAGCGTCCGGCGCGCGGCATGCGCGTCGAGATCATGCCGCACCGGATCATCGGCAACATCGCCGCCGTGCGCGACTCCATGCGCGCCGGCTTCTGGTGGCTGGACATTCTGCCGGAGACGGCAATGAGCCCGGCCGAAACCGAGCGCAACGTCTATTCGGGCAACGTCTGGTACGCGCCCAAGGATGGCGAGCGCTCACCTGTTTCGCCGGTTGGCGAAGTGAGGGCCGCATCATGATCGAGCGCATCGAAGTTCCTTACAAGCAGCCCGACCCGGCCGATGCCGAGCGGCGCGTGCTGGAGCTGCTGCAGAAGCCCGGCTCCTGCATCTATCGGCCTGACGGCCTGCAGAACTTCCACAGCGACGACGGCCGCCGGCATGGCGCCTTCATGCTGCAGGCAGCGCGCGTCAACGAGCTGGCCGCCGCTGGCGTGCTGCAGAAGGACGGGCCTGACCGCTACGTCCTGGCGAAAGGCGGTGCCGCATGAAGCGCCGCCCGATCACGCTCACCGGAGATCCGACCGGTCGCACGCGCCGGCCTCGCTTCCCGGTCGCCGCCCTGGCGCCCGTCACCCTGGCCGCAGTCGGCGCCCTGGCGCTCGTCGCCTGGTTCGCCGTCGACGGCCTGCCGGGCCGCGCCGCCGCTTACACGATCAGCCTTTTCAACTGAGAGGAACCCATGACCGAACAGACCCCCAACAAGATCGCGCCGATGGCGCCGGCCGCGCCGGCGCCAGAAGGTTTCATGCGCGACGGTAAAGCGCGCCTGGTGCCGATCGAGACGATCAAAGACGCGGACCTGCTGATCGATGACACGGTTCGCAAGATCATCGGCTACGCGCTGCCACTGGAGACGCAGATCGCGCGCTTCAAGGGCCATACCTTCGACGACGTCGCCGCCCTGCAGGCCCTGCTCGATGAACAGTACCAGGCCAAGCGCGGCGGCGAGAAAGGCAACGTCACGCTGAACAGCTTCGACGGACTTTACCGGGTGACGGTGCAGATCTCCGACAACCTGACCTTTGGCCCTGAGCTGCAAAGCGCGAAGCTGAAAATCGACGAGTGCATTTCGCGCTGGTCGGCCGACGTCAATCCCTTCATCCGCACACTGGTCAACGAGGCTTTCAACGTCGACCGCCAGGGCAAGATCAACAGCGCCGCCCTGTTCCAGCTTCGCCGCAGCAAGATCGAAGACCCGGACTGGCAGCTCGCCATGAAGGCGTTGACCGACTCGATCCGCATCATCGGCTCGAAGGAATACGTCCGCTTCTACCGGCGCCCGAGCATCGACGCCGCCTGGGAACCGATCCTGATCGATCTCGCATCCGTTGAACGCCAATAGGAGGCAACCACCATGCGTACCAAGCCCGTCACCGTCGAAATGCCTGTCGCCGAAGCCGCCGCCGCAGCATTGCCGGCGCTCACTCTCTGCGATGCAAATGGCGCATACCAGTCGATCGACCTGCGGCTTCGCCTTGTCGAAGCCGGATTGCGCGGCAGCCAGAACCTTCCCGAGCTGCTGCAGAAGCTGCCGGAGTTCGAAGCCTGGATCATTGGCGGGCCCAGCGCAGAGGAAGCACCGAAGCCGCGCGCCCCGCGTGGCGGCAAGCGCAAGTCCGCGTCGACCGATACCGAAGCGCGAGACGCGAAGATCCGCGAGCTGCTGGCCAAAGATATGCCGGTGAAGGAAATCGCCGAAAAGGTCGGCTGCTCCACCGTGACAGTCTACAAGGTTAAGAAGGGCTGATCATGAAGAAGCCCGTACACTTCGACGTCGCAGCGCTCGAAAGGGCGCTGCGCGAGCTGCACGCAACCAACATCGCAGCAGCCAGGGTTGCCGCAAAGACCGACCGAGACCGTGAGCTGGTGGACCTGCAGGGGCGGCTCTTCGAGATCCTGGTCAGTGCCCATGTCACCTTGGCCACCTTTCGCAACGAAGGGCGCGATACTCTGCTGGTGGCGCAGGCATTCGGCGGCATCATCGGAAGCTGCGCCGGTGCCTTCATCGAGAACAATCCCGGCGATGCCACTCAGGCATTCGCCCACTACTTGAACGACATGGTTCGCGCGAATGCCCGCCGTCAGTCGCCCAAGAATGCGACTGGCATGCACCGGCAGTTTGCAGGCACCGTCGGCGGGAACGGCTAACCATGGCCGACCACACCTTCAAGCCGGCACGATGCGTTGCCCATGGCGCATCGTTCCTGCTGATCACCCCGACGACCTACGTCCACAAGAACGAACGGTTCGAAGCCGAAATGGCCGTCGAGTCCGACGAGCTGCTGGATTGGGTCGTCACCGCCGCGCAGTTCGACGGCAATTTTCACCAGCGGGTAGCCGACTGGATGGCCCGCATCAAGCACGAACCTGTGAAGGGCTGACGCCATGACACGCAAGACGCTGCTCGCCTGTTTCTTTGCGCTCGCCGCCTGCAAACGCAAAGGCCTGCCGCCGCAGATCGAAGAGTCGCGCGCCGATGCCTATCGCGCGGTATGCGCCGAGCTGCACGGCCAGGCCGGAAGCCCGGAAGGCGTCGACCCGGAAAGTCCGCTGAGTGCGCTCTGCCATATCCTGGACGTCTGTGAAGCCGAAGGGGTGTCGCCTTCGGAGATCGTCCAGACGGTCAACACGCATGCGCGCAAGGCATCGGCGCGCCGGCCGGCCGGCGCCGAGGCTACCGCCCATGGTTGACCGCGCGAAGATGATCAAGGCGATCCATGTCGCCAAACGCGCCAAGGGCATCGACGAAGAAACCTATCGCGCGATGCTGCAGGGCTTCGGCGTCACCAGCTCGACCGAGCTGCGCGACGGCCAGCTCGGCGAGCTGCTGACCAAGCTCAACGGCGGCAAGCCCTACAAAGGCTCGGCGAAGCCCTATGTCCGCAAGGTGTTTGCGCTCTGGGGCGCGCTTGCCCAGGCCGGCATCGTTGAGAACGGATCGAAACAGGCTCTTACGGCCTTCGTAAAACGCACCGCCGGCGTCGACAACCCGGAGTTCCTTCTGCCCGCCCAGGCGAACAAGGTGATCGAAGGCCTCAAGGCCATGCAGGAGCGCGGCGCGCCAAGCCATGCCGATCAAGCCTGAAAACGCCGCGCTCTATCCGGACAACTGGCCGGAGATCAGCGACCGCATCAAGCGGCGCGATCGTCACCGCTGCAAATTCTGCGGCGTGAAAGATGGCGCGCTCGGCGCGCGGCATTCCGATGGCCGGTTCTTCCCGGCCCTGCCGATCGACCAAAACGGCGACGACAAGGTTTACCCGGTGCCTGGCACCATCGCCTGGTGCGGCCTGCTCGGCGAAGACCTGGAAGCGAAGATCATTCGCATCGTCCTGACCGTCGCGCATCTCTACGACCCGAACCCCGCCAACTGCGAAGACTGGAACCTCGGCGCGCTGTGCCAGCGCTGCCACAACATTCTCGACATGCCGATGCGCCGGCGCAATGCCGCCGCCACGCGCCACGGGCGCAAGGCCGCTGCCGATCTTTTCAACGAAGGAGGACCGCTCGTGACCACGTCCACGCTCAACCGCCCGCATGATGACCGCGCCGCGCTCTACAAGCCGGAAGGCTTCTGGGTCGTCTTCAGCAGCCCGGCCGACTACCCTAACAAGTTCGTCGCCCGCTACTACGAAGGCGAGTGGAGCAGCAACAACCAGGAGCCGCGGTTCAAGCCGACGACGCAGCGCATCCTGTCGGAAAACATCGACGACGTGCGCCGGCAGATCCAGGACGGGCGCGGCCAGCATGGCCCGCTGCCCAGCGATCCGCCTGAAGTTATGGAGTGCTGGGTATGAGCATTCTTCGGCTTATTGCCGATAGCAGCCAGGACGACAAGCCGCGCGCTGAGCTGGCCGAAGCATTGGTCGCTCAGTACAGCAAAGAGACGCTGGCATATGCGGCTGCGTTTCTCGCGGAGCAGACCGCAGGATTCCGCCGGATGATCCGCCCTGGTCACGATGCCAAAGCCGAGATCAAGCAGATGCGGAAAATGCTGGACGCTTTGGAGGGCCTCGGCCGGCAGATGCGCGCTGGCGCGGGCAGAAGGAAACCGTCATGACCTGGCCGTTCGGAAAACTCCGCATGTTCGGCTATGGCGGATTGCTGATCGATCCGCCGTGGCCCTTCGAGCTGTACAGCGCAAAGGGCAACAAGAAGTCGGCCGAGAAGCATTACAAGGCGATGACCTTCGAGGATATCGCCGCGCTGCCGGTGGCCAACCTGATGGCGCGCGACGGCATCATCGGCATGTGGGGCACGTCGCCGCTGCTCGATCGCCAGATCGGCGTGTTGAAAACTTGGGGCTTCACCTATGCCGGTTTCATCGCCTGGGGAAAGACCACGGCCAGCGGCGCGTTGCGGCGCGGCACCGGCTACCGCTTCCGGTCGTGCTGCGAGCTGCTGATCGTCGGCAAGATCGGCGAGCCGCCGCTCGGCCGCGCCGTCGACAACCTGGTCATGGAGCAGGCGCGCGAACACAGCCGCAAGCCCGACCGGCAATACCTGCTGATGGAAGACATGGCGCCGAACCAGCTTTACGCCGAGCTGTTCGCGCGGCAGCGCAGCGGCCGGCTGCATTGGGATCACTGGGGCAACGAGGTCGATAAATTCGGGGTGGCAGCATGAGTGAGCGGAGTCGCAGGCGTACACAGCTCAAGCCCGGCGCGGTGCGCGAGCTGATCGAGAAGACGCCCAGCCTGGCGCTGGAGCATGATCGCATGACCGACCAGGGCTGCGGCCTGCCGCGCGTGACGCTGATCCGCGCACGCTCGGGCCTCGCCACCATCCGCGCGACCTGGTGGAAGTCGCTCAAGAACGGCAGCGTCAGCCATCGCGTGATCCTTCGCGGCGTGGCGACTGCATGAACGCGCCGGCGAAGATCTCGCTGCCGCATGGCCTGCAGCAGATCGCAGACGTCGCCGGCGTCGACGTTGCGGTCACACTCGCCATGGCGATCGCACCCGAGCGGCTGCATGTGCCGAAGAAGGCCCTGGGCAGCAAACTGGCGACGATCGTCGGCCTCGAAGCGGCCAACAAGATCGTTGCCGCCTATGGTGGCGAGCGGATCGACATTCCGCTCGGCAAGCGGGCGCTTGCCCTGCATCTGCTCGATCGGGGTCATTCGGTGACTCAGGTCGGTAAGCTCTTGAAAATGGCACGCCGTTCGGTGCAGTACCTTAAGAATGGCACGGGCGATCCCGACCAGCTTTCATTCCCGGTTTAAGGGCCGTTTAAGCCCAGCCCCATGACGGGGCGCACCCTTGCGCCCTGAGACATTGCTGCCGTATCCGGCACCATCGGCGCCATGCAAGCGCCGCTTATGCTCCAGCCCGAACTGATCCGCAGCTTCCGCCAGACGCAAATGGCGGGAGTAACCGCAGCCGACGTCGACGTGATGGCCCGCACCATCTTCGGCGAGGCGCGTGGCGAGACCTACTACGGCAAGATCGCTGTGGCCTGGTCGATCCGCAACCGTGTCACCCTGGATCTTTGGGGCGACAACAAGCCCGACTGGTGGGGCGAGACGATTTCCGGCGTGTGCCTGAAGAAGTGGCAATACACCTGCCACTCCGATCATAACGCTGCGAAGCTGCAGAAGGTTTCGCTCGATGACGACTCCTTCAAGGAAAGCTATCTCGCCGCGCTGTGCGTGATCACCGGCTGGACGCCAGATCCGGTGTTCGGTGCCACGCATTACCAGGTCATCGGCACCAATGCGCCCTGGTCGCGCGGCAAGTTCCCGGTCTGCACTATCGGCCATCATGAATTTTTCGTCGGCATCGAGCCGGGCGATCCCAAGCACAAGAGGGCATGATGCTGATCGCATCCTGGTTCAATGGCGCTGCCATCGCTTCGCTGCTCGGCTTCCTGGTCGTGGCCTTCACAGCCGGCCGCAATGCCGTCGAAGGCAGTGTGTGGGATCACGCTCTGTCCTGGTCGCTGATCGGCATGGTGGCCTGCGCGATCGCTGCCCAGCCCTTCGTGGCCTGGTCACTCCCATCGCTGCAGCTCGCCGACTGGCTGCTGGTGGCGCTAGCCTTCTGCGCCGTCATGGTCTTCGGTTCTGGCGTGTATCTGCTTCTGACCGGCCTGGCCGAGCTGAAGATCGACCTGTTCCTCTGGGTCGACACCGCGTTGCCGGATCGCTTCATCAAGCCGAGCGGGATCATCTTCTGCGTCTGCTGGCTGGTTGAGCTGATCATTCTGCTGGTGGTGGCGTGATGCGCGAGCTGCTCGTCGTCTGGCTGCCCTGGCTGCTCTCGGCCATCACGATCACGCTGACGCTGCTCGCCGGCAACAAGCATCCGCTGACCTGGCTGCTCGGCCTGGCAAGCCAGGCGCTCTGGCTGCTGTGGATCTGCGTCAGCGCCACTTGGGGCCTGCTGCCCATGAATATCGCGCTGGCGATCATCTATGCGCGCAATCACCTGAAATGGCGCCGCGAGCTGCGCGCCGAAACAAACAGTTTGTCTGCGTCGAAACAAACAGCCCCGGAGGATCGGGAATGAAGAAGAATTTTCACCTTATCGCCTACAACCTGGTGCTAGGCGTCTTCGCCGCGCTCGGCGTGACGCTGGCGCCGGAGACTGCGAATGAATATGCCGAAGCGCTGGTCACCATCGGCATTGCACTCTTCGGCCTGGGCAATGCCTGGCTGATCAAGCGGCGCAATGCCGCTCAGGCTATCGTCGTCGCCCAGGGCGACAATGCCGCGCCCGTCAAGACCGGCCTACCGCCCTCGGCATCGGTGCTGCTGATGGCGCTTTTGTTGCTGCCGCTGCTGTCGCTATCGGCCTGCAACACGTTCAAGGGGCAGATCGAGACAGACGCGCAGCGCGTCTATGCGATCGACACCGACTTCCAGCATGCCACGCGCCTGGCGCTGGGCTATGTCGAATCCCCTACGGCCGATCCGCTGGTCAAGGCGACCATTAAGAAGCTCTGGCTGGCTGCTGACAATGCGCTGGCCGAAGCGCAGACGGCCGTCCGCGCCGGCACCGATCCCAAGCTGCCGGCGCTGATCTCCCTGGCGAGTGACGCCGTCAACGAGCTGGTTGCCTATCTGCTGTCGCGCGGCCTGGCGGATGAGTCGCCACCGCCGCGCGTACCGCTCACCGTGGCCAGCCTGCATGTGATCGGGGAGATCCGCCATGCGTATCCGTGAAGCCTTCCATCTCGGCATGGTGCTTGCGGCGGCAGTAGCGGCTGGCTTCGCCGACGCCAAGGTCGCGCAAAGCCGCTTCGAGAAGATCCTGGACGAAGGCCGCGATCCGACCGACGACGAATGGGCCGAGCTGAACAAGACCCGCGACGAGCTGCGCCGGAGAATGTTGGCCGCCTGACATGGCTGATCTGATCGACGAAGCGCAGGACCGCGTCCAGGAGTTCACCGCCGCCGCTCTGTTGAAGCGGCGGCGGCCGTTCATTTGCCAGGGCGACCCCGAGCCGCGCAACTGCATCGATTGCGGCGATCCGATTCCGATCGAGCGGTTGCGCGCCGTCAACGATGCGACCCGCTGCACCGACGATCAGAACCGGCACGATTTCTTGGCGCGCAAGTTCGCGCGACGGAGGGTGTGACATGGCGCCGGAAGCAGAAGGCTACTGGCAGAAGGCGGCAGAAGATCGCGAGGCGTTGCTGTTGAAGATCGCGGCGCTGGAGGGCAACCCGCCGATCGAGGATCTGCCGGAGATCATCCGCCGCGAGCTGGCGGTGGTGAGCGATCAGGAAAGTTTAGCCAGCGGGCTTGCGGCGCTGCAGGCGGCAATGACGGGTGAAGGAGCGTAGTCGTGGGGGAATATGTAGATATTTTTTACAAGGTCGGCGGCGCGCTGCTGGTGATCGGCCAGCTCGCCTTTGCCTGGCTGCTGCTGAAACTCAGCAAGGAATTCATCTCCCGAAAAGAATTCGCCAAGTATGCCGAGTCGATGGAGACGATCATCAAGGGCCAGACCGACCGTCTCAACGCGCACGGCGAGCGGCTGACACAGGGCGACGTCCGCTTCAACAAGATCGACGCGAAGATGGAGACCCTGCCCAGCGCCGAGCAGATCTCGACCCTCAACATTTCGCTGGAGCGCGTCGTCGGCGACATGAAGGTCGGGCACGAACGTCTCGCCGGCGTTGCCGACCAGCTCAAGCAGGTTCGCAACCAGGTGCAGATCATGGATGACCACCTTCGGAGTCAGGGCTGATGAACGCCTTCGAGAAAACGCTGTCTGAGCATCGCCGCATAATCATTCTGCGCGTGATGGAGAAATCGCCGTCCTGCACAGCAAACTGCGCGATCCTGAAAGACCTGGTCAACTCGTTCGGCGTGACGTCGACCCGCGACCAGATCCGCAATGAACTGCGCTGGCTCAGCGAGCAACAGCTCGCCACGGTTTCAGTCATCGGCGACATGTTGATCGGCACGGCGACGGAAACCGGTCTCGACGTGGCCCGAGGCGTGATCACTCGCGAAGGCGTGCGCCGGCCGAGCCCGGACTCGATCTGACCATGGGCCAGTCATCCTCGATCGATAAACTGCCGAGGGAAATCCGCGAGCAGTTCGCGCGGCTCCGCAACAACGGCTGGACGGTGACGCAGCTCACCGAATACCTGAACGAGCTGGACGGCATTCCGCCAATCTCGCGCTCGGCTGTCGGCCGCAAGGTCAAGGATCTCGATAAGGCGGTCGAGATGCTGCAGCAGTCGCGCGGCCTGGCAGAAGGTCTGATCGAAAAGCTGGGCGACGCACCGGAGTCTAAAACCGCGCGACTGAATATCGAGTTCATGCACTCGCTGATCATGCGGAACATGCTGGCAGAAGCGGACGGTAAGCCGGTGGTTTTCAGTGCCGAAGAGGTTATGCAGTTCGGCCGTGCGATCAAAGACCTGGCATCGGCCAAGAAGCTGGACGTAGAAGCGCTGCAAAAGATCGAGGAGCGCGCCGCTCAACGGGCGCGCACTGAGGCCGCAAACGCTGCAGAGACGGTTGCCAGGGAACACGGTCTGACCGCCAACACCGTCCAGGCGATCCGCGCGCAGATCCTTGGCGTGAAGCCTCCGGTCGCCAAGGCAGAGTGAAATGGCCGGCGAGCTGAAGATCAGCAAGGAAGAGTGGCGCGCGCTTCGTGCCGAGGCGACGCAGGCGCTGCCGGGCCTGATCGCCGACGGCCTGTTGCCCGAAGTGCTGATCCCGTATCAGCAGAAGCTGCTGCACACGACCGCTCATACGCGCGTCACCGTCGTTGAAAAGTCCCGCCGAACCGGTTTCACCTGGGGCATTGCCGCCGACGCAGTGCTGACATCGGCCGCGTCGCGCCAGGCCAAGGGCATGGACACGCTCTACATCGGCTACAACCTGGAAATGGCGCGCGAGTTTATCGACGCCTGCGGCATGTGGGCGAAGGCCTTCCACCAGGCGGCGACGGCCGTTGAAGAGTTTCTGTTCCGCGACCCCGACGACGTCGAAGGCGACAAGGACATTCAGGCGTTCCGCATTCGCTTCGCGTCCGGCTTCGAGATTGTCGCGCTGGCATCGCGGCCGCGCAGCCTTCGCGGCAAGCAGGGTTACGTCATCATCGACGAAGCAGCCTTCCACGACAAGCTGGCGGAAATGCTCAAGGCGGCTATGGCGCTGCTGATGTGGGGCGGCAAGGTGCTTGTGATCTCGACGCATGATGGTGTCGAGAACCCGTTTAACGAGCTGGTCGAGGACTGCCGCAAGAAGCGCAAGCCCTATGCGCTGATCACGCTCGATTTCGACGAGGCGCTAAAACAGGGACTCTACCAGCGCATCTGTCTGGTCACGGGCGAAACCTGGTCGCCGGAGCGCGAGGCTGACTGGCGCGACGAGATCATCGCCTTCTATGGTGATGATGCGGACGAAGAACTGTTCTGTATCCCCAAAGCCTCGGGCGGCGCGTATCTGCCCGGCCCGCTGCTCGATGCCAGCCAGATCCCCGACGTGCCGATCGCGCGCTGGCAGATGCCCGACTCGTTCACCCTGCAGTCCGAAGCCACGCGCATCGCCGAGGCAACCGCCTGGTGCGAGCGCGAGATCAAGCCACATTTCTCCCGCTGCGATGCCAGCCGGCAATCGTATATCGGCATGGACATCGCTCGGTCGGGTGACTTGACGGTGCAGTGGCCCGCGCAGCGCTTGCAGAACATGCGCCTGGTGCCGCCCTTCCTCGTCGAGCTACGAAACATTCCATTCGATATCCAGCGGTTCATCCTCTTTTACGTGATCAACGGTCTGCCGCGCTTCTCCGCTGGCGTGATCGATGCCACAGGCATAGGCGCCCAGCTCGCCGAGGAAACCAGGCAGCGCTATGGCGAGCGCATTGTCGCGCAGAAGCTGTCCGAGCAGTTTTACATCGAGAATATGCCGATGTGGAAACGCGGCTTCGAGGATCAGCTTATCGGCATCCCGCGCGACGACGACGTGTATCGCGACCACCGCGCGGTGAAGGTGATTCGTGGTGTCCCAAAGGTTCCGCGTGACGACAGCCGGAAGATCAAGGGCGAAGACGGCAAGGGCGGAATGAAAGGCATGCAGCGCCACGGCGACTCTGCCATCGCTAATTTTCTGATGCATTGCGCCAGCCGCATCGAAGTAGCGCCGATCGAGTTCATGGCGGCGAACACCCGCGATGGAAGTTACGGCGACTATTCTGGCGGGCGGCTTGATTTAGGAGGGTACCAATGAGCGTCGTGACGCAAACGAACGAAAAGCCGATCATGGAAGAGCTGGCGGCCGCATCGAAGGCGCCGGGTGCTCCGTTTGTCGACGCGCTGGCCACGCCTTCGGATACCGTGCTTAAGTCGCGCGGCGGCGGCGATTACAAGATCTATCAGGAGATCGGCCGCGACGACCAGGTTAAGGCGACATTCGATCAGCGCAAGCTGGCAGTGGTGTCGGCCGAATGGAGCGTCGACGCCGGCGGCGAAGACGCGGCCAGCCAGAAGGCGGCTGACTTCATGCGCGAGCAACTGCAGAATATCGGACTCGATCGCGTGACGACGCTGATGCTGTCCGGCGTATTCTATGGCTACGCGGTGGCCGAGTGCATGTGGGCTTACGACGGCAAGCTGATCGTGCCGGAGAAAATCCTTGTGCGGCAGCATACCCGTTTCAGGTACGACGGCGCCCGCCGGCTGCGATTGCTAAACGGCCGCGACATAGCCGGCGAGCTGCTGCCCGAGCGGAAGTTCTGGCACTACTGCACCGGCGCCGAGCATGACGATGAACCCTATGGTCTCGGGCTGGGGCATTACCTATACTGGCCGGTGTTCTTTAAGCGCCAGGGCATCGCCGCCTGGATGACGTTCCTGGACAAGCTGGCCATCCCGAGCGCGCATGGCCAGTACGATCCCGGCGCAACGCCGGAGGAAAAGGCCACGCTGATGCGAGCGCTGACTTCGCTACGCAACGCCTCGGCCATCATCACGCCGAAGGGCGTGCAGCTCGCCCTGCTCGAAGCCGCCAAGTCGGCGACGCCGGATTACGACACGCTGCTGGAAAAGATGGATGCCGCGATTTCGAAGATCGTCGTCGGCCAGACGATGACGACGGACGACGGCAGCAGCATGAGCCAGGCGAAGGTTCACCAGGAAGTGCGCGGCGACCTGGTCAAGGCCGATGCGGATCTGATCTGCGAGAGCTGGAACCTTGGGCCGGCGCGCTGGCTGACGGAATGGAATTTCCCTGGCGCGCTGCCGCCGCGCCTGTATCGCCACACCGAGGAAGCCGAAGATCTCGACAAGCTGGCCGAGCGCGATAGCAAGGTCGCTCAGATGGGATTCCGGCCGACATTGGAGCTGATCCAGGAGCGGTATGGCGACGGTTGGGAGCTTACGCCGGCGCCGTCCGTGCCTGCAGTGGTTGAAGCGCCGCCGGCGACGCCGGGGAAACCCACCGTCGACCTGGCGGAGCCGTCGAAGCCGCGCGACGGCGTTGACGATCTGGCCGACCAGCTCGACCGGGCTGCGGCGACACCGATCGAGCAGCAGCTCGATGCCGCGCGCAAACTGCTCGACGACTGCAAGGATCTGCCGGAGTTTGCCGAACGCCTCGTCAAGCTGTACCCCGACGCGCCGGCGCCGGCGCTCGGTGAGCTAATCCAGCAGGTGGTGACCCTCGCCAATCTGCAGGGCCGCGACGAGTTCAACGTCGGAGCCTGATCGTGCCTGAAGTCGCGGATCTGCCATTCAAGGAAGCGATCGACTTCTATCGCCGCAAAGTGAACCTGCCGACCAAGTCGTACACCGATCTTTGGGAAGGCATGCACGGGCCTGCATTCGTCGTCGCCGGTGCGCAGCAGGCGACGCTGCTTTCGGATCTGCGCGAGGCGGTCGACCGCGCGATCTCGGAAGGCACGACGATCGAGGATTTCCGCAAGGCTTTCGACAAGACCGTCGCCCGGCATGGCTGGGATTACAAGGGCGGCCGTAACTGGCGGTCGCGCGTCATCTTCGACACCAACCTTCGCCAGGCGTACAACGCCGGCAAATGGGAGCAGGCCAATGCCGCGAAGAAGCAGCGGCCCTATTTGCGCTATATCGCGGTGCTGGATTCCGAGACGCGGCCGGAGCATCGTGCCTGGCACAACACGGTGCTGCCGATCGACCATGAATGGTGGCGCACTCATCACCCGTCCTGCGGCTGGCGCTGCCGCTGCACGACGCAGAGCCTGGCGTCGCGCGATCTGAAATCACTGCAGCTCACCGTCAGCGAAGATCCGAAGGTCGAGTGGGTCTCGCAAGAGGTGAAGACGCCGCAAGGCGCAGTGACGGTGCGGACACCGAAGGGCATCGATCCGGGCTTCGGTTACAATCCCGGTATCGCCGGCTTCGGTCATGGCGCAGACCTCACGTCACTTCGCAACGCGCCGCGCTTCGAGCCGATCATGCCGCTCGATGGCGGCGATGCCGTCAACTTGCCCGAGCTGCCGGTCGACAAACCGAAAGCGAAACTCGCTGGCTATGCGCGCGGCAACGAAGCGAAGATGCGCGCGACCTTGCGCCAGGCTCTCGGCGGCGAAGAGAAAACCTTCACCGATCCGATCGGCGCGAAGGTGGTGATCAACCAGGCGCTCGCCGATCACATCGCCGAAGACCGCAAGCGACTGCTCGATGGCCGCGAGCGATTCTTCCCGCTGCTCGGCGAAGCGATCGAGGCGCCCGCCGAGATCTGGGTGACCTGGGCGCGCGACAACACGACGGGCCGCGTGCTGCTGCGTCGCCGCTATGCCAAGCGCTTCGAGCTGGAGAAGGACCAGGCGCTGATCCTGGTCTGCGATTGCGACAATGGCCGCTGGTCGGGCTTCACGACCTTCGCCGGCGCGAAAGCCCGGACCTTGGCGGGGGTGCGCCAAGGCCGGTTACTGTATCGGAGGTGAGTGTGTAAGGCCGGGGGGTTCCCGTTAGAACCCGCCCGGCGCTAAACCCGGCCAAAGGGAAGACGGCCCGGCCGGGCCAGAGGTGGCAACCATACCACCAGCGAGGGGACCGTCAACGGAAATCCCGGTTTTCCGGGAAAGCGAAAATCAGGGGGCGCAAAGGCCTTCTGGCGGCCCTGGAGCCGTTTTGGCTACCGGCGTAGCTGCGCTTACCCCCGACCCCTCTCAAAAACGCCGTAAGAGGCCTTCGCGGGCCTATTTGGATACTGACCGACCCCCAGATCTGGGAGGTCGGTTCGGGCGGGGTGCAATCCGTTGTGGGGTGGACGGGGCCAGGGCGCAGCCCTGCGCCCTGATCCGGGCGGGGCGTCCGTCATTAGGTTGGCACTTCTCCGGCCGCTGTGTCCAGCGGCCCTTTTCAACAGGTGCCGGACCCCGCCATGAGCGACAAGAAGAAGCCCATCCGCATCCTGCGTACCGGAACGTTTACGTCGGTCGCCGGTGCCAGTGTCGAGTTTACCGAGGCGATGCTCCAGGAGATCGCCGCCAGCTACGACCCCGCCAAGCACCAGGCGCCGATCGTGATCGGCCATCCGAAGCTCGATGCGCCGGCCTTCGGCTGGATTAAGGGCGTGAGCCTGGCTGACGGGTTCCTTGAAGCAGATCCCGACCAGGTCGATCCCGCGTTCGCCGAGCTGGTGAATGCCGGCAAGTTCAAGCACGTCTCCGCCTCGTTCTACACACCGACCGCAGCCAACAACCCGACTCCAGGAAAATGGAGCCTGCGGCATCTCGGCTTCCTCGGCGCGCAGCCGCCGGCCGTGAAAGGCCTGGGCGCGGTGAGCTTCGGCGAAGACGATGCCGACACGGTTGCCTTCGACTTTGCCGAGGACAAGTTCGCCGACGGCTGGGATCTGTCGCGCATCGCTGGAGCCTTCCGTCGCTTCAAGAACTGGATCATCGACAAGGAAGGCCAGGACGCGGCCGAGAAAATCTTCCCCGAATGGGAGATCGAGGGCATGGCGAATTCCGCCGCGCGCAAGGAAGCAGCCGCTATTGCCGATGGCTCTTTCTCCGAGCCGCAGCCGCAGCCCGAGCCGCAACCCAACCCGCCGGTCAAGACGCCCGCTGAAATCGAGCTGGCCGATCGCGAGGCCACGCTCAATGCACGCCAGGCCGAACTCGACGCGCGCGACCGCAAGGTGCGAGAAGCGGCCAATGCCGAATTCGCCGATGGCCTGATCGGTCTGGGCCGTCTCACTCCGGCCCAGAAGCCGATGGTGCTGACGATCCTGCAGGAGCTGGATGGCGGCAACGAGGTTTCGTTCGGCGAAGGCGACGCGGCTGTGAAGCTGCCGTCGACCGACGCCTTCAAGAAGTTTCTCGAATCGCTGCCCAAGGCGATCGACCTCGGTGAGCGCGCGGCGCTGACGGAGACGTCGGTTGATCTGTCCGACCCTGAAGCGGTCGGCCAAGCAGCTCTGCAACTCATCGACGCGGAAGCGGCGAAGGGTGTCCACATCACCGCTGTCCAGGCGGTGGCACGCATCAAGCAGCAAGGAGCTTAAGCCATCATGGCGATGCCTGGTCTCACGAAAGCGTACATCGCGGCCGCCGCCATCGCGGCGTTCCGCATCTGCAAGCCGTCCGGCACTAGCAACGAGGTTGTCCAGGCCGCCGCAGCGACAGATCTGTCGATAGGCGTCACCCGCGAGGTTGGCGCCGCTGCGGCGGGCGACACGGTCGACCTGGTGAAGTCCGGCCTCGTCGACGTCGAGTATGGCGGCAACGTCACGCGAGGTCAGGAGCTGACTTCAGACGCTGATGGCAAAGCCATCGCGTCCGCGCCTGGTGCCGGCGTCAATCACCGCATCATCGGCATTGCCGAAGTGGCCGGCGCTGCCGGCGACATCGGCAAGATGATGATCGCGCCGAGCGTCAAACAGGGCGCCTAACCTCTAACGCTTCAAGGAGCGACAATGTCGAACAACCAGCCGTTTCCGTCAGATCCGGAACTGACCGCTATCTCCATTGCCTACCGCAATCCCGATCAGGCGCTGATCAGCGACCTGGCGGTGCCGCGCGTCAGTCCGATCGGCAAGTCCCAGTACAAGTATTACGAGTTCCCGCTCGCCCAGGGCTTCACCATTCCCGAAACCCTGGTCGGTCGTCGCAGCCAGCCGAACGAGATCAACTTCTCGGCCGAAGAAAAGGATGGCAGCACGAAGGACCACGCGCTCGACTCATCGATCCCGCAGGACGATATCGATGACGCGCGCGCCGGTGGCGGCAAGATCGACCCGGTGAAGAACGCGGTCGAGACCGTGACCGATCTGGTCACCCTGGCACGCGAGAGCCGTGTCGCCAAGATGGTGTTCAATACGAACTACTATCCGGCCGCCAACAAGGTCGCGCTGGTGGGCACCGCCCGCCTGAATGACTTTGCCAACTCCGATCCCGTCACGGTTTTCCAGACCGCTGTCTCGACGCCGATCGGTGCGCGCCCGAACGTCGCGGTCTTCGGCGGGGCCGTCTGGGATAAGGTACGCGTGCATCCGAAGATCGTGGCGCATTGCTACGGTGCGGCCAGCACGCGCGGCTATGTGAGCAAGGAAGATCTGGCCGCGGCTTTCGAGCTGGACGAGATCTTGGTCGGCAAGGCGCGCTACAACACCGCCAACCGTGGCCAGGCAGCTTCGCTTGGCTACATCTGGGGCAAGTCGATCTCCTTCATGTATCGCGATCGCAGCGCCACCAACGGCAACGGCAAGGTCACCTTCGCCCTGCAGATTCCGCGTGGCACCCGCCAGGCCGGCGTGCAGGCCGATGGCGATATCGGCGCCCGTGGTGGCCAGCGCGTGCGCGTCTGGGAAAGCCAGAGCGAGCATGTGGTATGCCCCGATGCGGGCTACCTGATCTCGACGGCGATCGACTAAGGAGCGCCGCAGATGGCCAAGACCGAAGCTAAGAGCCAGAAGTACCGCGCCTTGTCGACGCTGCACGGCGTCGACAAGAAGCCCACGCCGATCGGTGCCGTCGTCGAATTGGACGAGGACACTGCTGCCGACCTGCTCGCCGCCAAGGTGATCGAGCTGGTCGCACCCGAGCAGAAGTAAGCCGGGGGAGCACGGCACGCGATGGCGTATGCGACGAAGCAGGATCTGATCGACCGCTATTCCGAGGAAGAGCTGGCCGAACGGACCAACCGTGATGGGGGCGACACGGTTGTTGACGCGGTCGTGGAGGCAGCGCTGCAAAGCGCCGACTCCCTGATCGACCTGCATCTGCGCGGGCGCTATCGCGTGCCGCTTACCGGCACCATTCCGCGCGAGATTGTCGACATCGCATGTCCGATCGCGCGCCATGCGCTGTGGACCGGCCAGGTGAGCGAAGCTGTGCGCGACGCTTACGACGACGCGATCAAGTCCCTGGAGAAGATCGCCAGTGGAAAAGTGCAGCTCGATATCGAGGCGCCTGCGGCCGCCGAGCGCGGCATCCAGTTTTATTCCGAACCGTCGCCCATCACGCCGGCCGATCTGAAAGGCTACATCGGATGACCGGCACCACGCTAACCAGGAATCTTAGCGAGCTGGCCGGCCTTGCCGGCCGTTTCGATGAATTGGAGAAGGCCGGCCGCGATACCGCGCCGCTGATGCGCGACATCTCGCTTAGCCTTCTGGTGTCCACGCATCGCCGCTTCGAGCTGGAGCAAGATCCCGAGCGCAAGAAGTGGCGCCTGTTCTCCGCTGTGACGCTGCGCGAGCGCGCTGGAGGCCGAAAGGCGTTTTTCAAGAACAACCGTTACAAGGCCCGTAAGGGCACCGAAGCGAAGATGGCCAGCGCCAAGCTGCTGCGCGCCTCCAATCGCCTGTTCCAGTCCATCACGGCAGAGCATACTGCCACGACCGCCCAGGTCGGGACGAATGTCATCTATGCCGCCATCCACAATTTCGGCGGTCAGGCCGGTCGCAACAAGAAGGTCACGATCCCGGCCCGGCAGTATCTCGGTCTCAGCACCGAAGACGATGCCATGATCGCCGAGGCGGTCGACGACTATCTCAGCGGCGCCTGGAGCGGTGCATGAGCGATCCAGTCACCGGCATCGGCCAGATCGAGAATGCGATCGCCGCCCGCATCAAGCAGGCATCGAATGGCGACGCGCTCGGCTACAAGCTGAAGAAGGTCGAATCCTATTCCGGGCAATTCGACACAGACGAGTTCGCCCAGCTCACCGCGCAGTTCCCTTGCGCCCTGGTTGCCTATGTCGGCGACTGGCAGCCGCCAGAGCGCCGCCAGGGCGGCCGTCAGGTCTTCCCGAAGTTCGCCATCCTTTGCGGCTCGAAGAATCTTCGCAACCAGGCGGCCGGCCGCATCGGCTCCGACAATGATGTCGGCTCGGTGCAGATCGCGGCGGATATTCGCATGCTGTTGTCCGAACAGATGCTCGGCCTGCAGATGGACCCGCTTGAACCTGGTGCAGCGGTGCCGGTGATCAACTCGACGACGCGCGACCGTTATGCGTCGGTGATCTCGATCGAGTTCCTGGGCGGCTATTTCGAGCAGGCCCGCAAGCCGGTCGGCGAAGACGGCAACCTTGAAACCTACTTTTCGCAATGGGATGTGCCGCCGCATGCCGCGCCGCCCGAAGATCCGGCGCTGCCGCGCGCCGCCGACAAGGTCGACTCTCAGCAAACCGTACAACTGCCACAGGACTAAGGAGCTTCCATGTCCAACACCGAGACCATGTTCGTCAAAGCCGCCGAGGGCAAGCGCGTCCGCAAGGAAAGCGGCGGGCTGCTGGCGAATGACGGCGAGGCCGTGCCGCGCAACACCTTCTGGCGCCGTCGTCTGAAAGACGGCGACGTGATCGAGACCACCGCCAAGGCCGCGAAGCCGGTCAAGTGAGGAGCTGAAGCACCATGAACTTCGAGACCATTCCGCTTTCGCTGCGCCTGCCCGGCGCCTATGTCGAGATCTCGACGCAGCGTGCCGTGCGCGGCCTGCCGGGTTTCCCGCACAAGATCGTGATCTTCACGCAGAAGCTCGCCACCGGTACGCTCGCCGCCGGCGTTGCGACCCGCGTCACGCGCCCGCAGGATGGCGATGCGCTCTGCGGCCGCGGCTCGATGGGCGCGGCCATGATCAAGGCCGCACTCAAGGCCAATGGCTGGACCGAGTGCTGGGTGATCGCGCTCGAAGACAAGGCCGACGGTACGGCCGCGACTGGTACGCTCACCGTCACCGGCGCGCCGACCAGCTCCGGCGTCTATCCGCTTTATATCGCCGGCGTGAAGGTTGGCGTGGGCGTGGCCGCCGGTGACTCGATCAACGCGACCGCGACCAAGATCGCCGCCGCGATCAACGCGAACGCGGATATGCCGGTCACGGCCGCTGCGGTCAACGCCGTCGTCACCTGCACCGCGCGCCACAAGGGTCTCTGCGGCAACGATATCGACATGCGCGCGGGCTTCTATCCCGACGAGACGCTGCCGGCCGGCCTGGCTGTCACGATCGTCGGCATGGCCGCCGGCGCCGGCAACCCGGATATTGCCGACGCGATCGAGGCGATGGGCGAGACTTGGTTCACCGACATCGTCAATCCCTGGACCGACACAACCAGCCTCAACGCGCTCAAGCTGGATCTCGACGCGCGCTGGACCGGCACCGTGATGAAAGATGCCAAGGCGTATTCTTTCAAGCGCGACACCTTCGGCAACCTCGCCACCTTCGGCAACGCTCGCAATGACGGCCTGGCGACGATCATGGGTAGCAACGATGCCCTGACGCCGACCTATGTGCTGGCCGCCATCTATTGCGCGGTCAGCACCTTCCAGCTCGGCATCGATCCGGCACGGCCACTGCAGAATGTGGCCATGCCCGGCGCGCTGATCGGCCCGAAGCATTTCAACCAGCAGGAACGCAACCTGTTGCTCTTCGATGGCATCGCCACCTGTCGCCTGGGCGACGATGGCACGGTCTACATCGAGCGCGCCGTCACGACTTACCAGAAGAACGCCGCCGGCGCCGACGATACGGCGCTGCTCGATCTGGAAACCGTCGCCACTCTGGCTCTGCTGCGCTACACGGAACGCACGCGCATCCTGCTGCGCTTCCCGCGCATGAAGCTGACCGACGATGGCAACGAGATCGCGCCTGGCCAGGCGATGGTGCGGCCGAAGGATATCCGCGACGAGCTGATCGCGCTGGCCATGGAATGGCAGCGTGCCGGCCTGGTCGAGAATATCGACGACTATGTCGCCAACCTGATCGTCCAGCGCTCGGCGGACGATCCGAACCGCGTCAACGTCCTCAACCCCCCCGACCTGGTCAACCAGCTCCGCATCTACGCGAGCAAGATCGAGTTCCGGCTGTAATCGGACCAGGCAAAGGAGAAGTCCATGGTCAATCCCCGTCAGCGTCTCGGCGTCGTCGAGATCACCGTCAACGGCACGCCGCTCGACATCGTGCCCGGTTCCGCCACCTTCGATAAGGGCGGCAAGCGTCGCAAGACGCAGAATGGCGACCAGGGCGCCAACTTCTCGGTCGAGTTCGCGCCGGCGAAAGTCGAGGCCGAGATCTTCTACGGGCCGGGCACCCGCCTGGCCAACTACGAGAACATGGATGACCTGACCGTTGTCGTGCGCTGCGACACCGGCCAGACCTACACCATGGCGAACGCCTGGGAAGCCAGCGACGATCGCGGCATCAAGGCCGGCGATGGCGGCAAGCACAAGCTGGTCTTCAACGCCGATCACAAGATGGTCAAGGAAGCCGGCGCATGACCGCCATGGAGACGCGCACTGTAAAGCTCCGCACCGGCCTGCTGCTCGAAGGCGTTACCCACACCGAAGCCGTGATCCGCGAGATGACGGTCGAGGACGTCCTTGAAGCCGAGCGGCCGACGATCGTCACGATCGGCAACCAGGCCGTCCCGGTGCCGCCGAGCGACAACCAGCGCTCGCTGCGGACTGTGTCACGTCGGGTCGTGCGGATCGGTACGCACGAAAATCCAGGCGAGCTGCTGATCCGCACGCTGAAGTTTGACGACTTCGGCCGGCTCGATGCGGCCATGGAGCTGATGGACAAGGAACACGCCGCCTGGGGGGCGAAACCGGAAGACCAGGCGGGGCGATAGTGCCGCCGCAGATCCCGATCGAGACCTGATCGCGGATCTGCGGCTCACCTGCCTGGTGATGGCGCGAGCGACGGGTCGGTCGCTCGATGCCGTTCTGGCGATGCCGGTGCGGGAGTTCCGGCTCTGGCTGCCTGAGATCGAGCGTCTGCGTAACGTCGAGTTTTCCGCCCTGGTTCAACGGTTCAACAGTCTGATCAAATGAAGGATCTCCGCGCCTCAGTCTCCGTCATGCTTCGCAGCAACGTCGCTGCGGTGGCGAAAGGCATGGGCGATGCGATCCGGGGCATGGCCGACCGGAGCGACAAGGATCTCGGTCGCGTCGGCCGCGCCGCCCAGCTCGCCGGCGGCGCGATAGACAGTCTGGGCAATCGCTACACGGCACTGATCACTGGCGCGGCCGGCCTTGGCACCGCGAAGATGCTGGTCGACCAGGAGATGCGCTTTACCCGGCTCGGCATCGCCGCCGACATGACGGCTGACCAGGTCGATGCCATGCGCCGGCAGATCCTGCAGGTAGCCAACATGCCGGACATCCGTGTCGACTCCAGCGAGATCACGGCGGCGATCGAGCAGATTCTGGAGAAGACCGGCAACCTGGAACTGGCCCGCGACAACATCCGCAATATCGGCCTGGCCATCCAGGCGACCGGCGCGGCCGGTGCCGACGTCGGTTCGATGTTTGCCGATGCCTTCGAGAAATTCGGCATCAAGGACTCGGCGCAGATCCTCGCCGCCACCGATGCGATCGCCGCCCAGGGCAAGGCCGGCGCCTTCACGCTGGCCAACCTGGCCACGCAAGGCTCGCGTGTCACCTCGGCCTATGCCGTCACCGGCCGGCAAGGCGTACAGGCCATGACCGAGATGGGCGCGGCGCTGCAGATGATCCGTCGCGGCGTATCGAGTCCGGAACAGGCTGCCACCGCTTTCGAGGCGCTGCTGCGGACCCTGCAGGATGCCGACAAGGTCAAGATGCTGAAGGCCGGCGGCATCCAGATCATGGACCCGAAGAACCCGAAGGTGATGCGGTCGGTGATCGACATCATGCAGGACATCATCAAGAAGACCGGCGGCGATGCCCTGAAACTCAGCCAGGTCTTCGATAGCGAGGCGATGCGCGCCTTCAACGGAGCGGTTGCCGAGTTCAAACAGACCGGCGGCTTCGAGAGCTTCGGCAAATTCCTGGATGCCGGCGGCGATGGGTCGACCCTGCTGACCGACTCAGCTCGCGCGGCCAAGGAAGCATCCGCCGCGATGCAGTCGTTAAAGACGGTTTACACGACCTTCAGCACGGCCGCGCTGACCGGCCCGATCCGCTTCTTCGCCGACCAGATCAACGGCATCAAGCCGGAGAACCTGGAGCGGGCGATGCGCGCGCTCGCCTGGGGCGCCGCCGGCGTTGGCGCCCTGGTTGTTGGCGTCAAGGCAATCCAGGGCATCCGAGCGACCAAGAACGCCATCGACTGGGTCCGGGGCGCCGGGCAGCCTGGCGCCGCGCCTGGTCGCGGTGCTGGGCCAGCCGGTGCCGGCATCGTCGCGGTGCGCGTGACCAACTGGCCGCAGACGGCTTATGGCCGGGGCACCTTTGGAACGGCCATGGGAGGCGATCTGGCGCCCGCTGGGCGCGGCCGGCTCGGCGCGCGGCTCGGCGGCCTGTCGCGCCTTGCCCTGCCTGCAGGGGCCGCTATGGCGGCGCTGCAGCTCGGTATGGTGGCAACCGACGCCAATGCCAGCACCGGGGAGAAGATCGCAGGCGGCGCTAACGTCGCCGGTCAGATGGCTGGCGCCTGGGCTGGCGGCAAGCTCGGCGCACTGCTGGGCAGCCTGATCCTGCCTGGCGCCGGCACCGTTGCGGGTGGCGTGCTGGGCGCCGGCGCCGGCGCCCTGTTCGGTGGCGAGGCGGCCGAGGCCCTGGCCAACAAGCTGGCTGCGTTTTTCCAGAGCCGGGAAGACCAGAAGGTCGGCGTCGACCTTCGCATCGAGACGCCGGCCGGCGTTTCAGTGTCGGGTATGCGTGCCAGCGATGGAGCGGATCTCGCCACCACGCTCTCGCGCGGCCCCGGCATGGTGATGCCATGACCGACGGCATCGAGTGGCGCCAGGCCAGTTTCCGGGGCGTGCCCTTCATGGTCGAAGAGCATGGCCGTCGCAGCGGCCGTCGCGGCCCGACGCATAGCTACCCCAACCAGGACGAAGCGGCCTTCGAGGATCTCGGCCTGGCGCCGCAGCGGTTCACGCTTAAGGCGCATGTCATCGGCGCCGACCACCACGACCAGGCCAAGCGACTGGCCGAGGCGCTGGATACCAAGGGCGTCGGGGAGCTGGTGCATCCGCGCTATGGCCAGCTCACGGTGTCAGTGCCGGAATACGAACAGACGGAGTCGATCGCCGAGCGGCGCATGACACGCTTCTCGCTGACCTTCGTCCGCAGCGGCAATATCGAGTTCCCGGCCGCCACGGCCGACACACAGGCCGTCGTGATCCAGCGGCGTGGAACGGCCGAGCAGGCGACGATCGAAGACTTCGCTCGCGTCTTCTCGATCGACAACCAGCCGAACTTTGTCCAGGACGCCGGCCGCAACCTGGTGACCGACTTCCTCGACCAGCTCGATCGCGGCAGCCTGCAGGCGGATCGCATGCTGTCGCTCAACCAGGTCGACGGCCTGCTGCGGCAGCCGACAACACTTGCCTCGCGCGTGCTTGGCCTGTTGAGCTGGCGGCCGACCAACCCGCTGCAGAGTTTCAGCGGCTTGAGCTGGCGCCGCCCGGTCGACCAGGGCCTGAGCTGGAACAGTTACGGCAGCCAGTACACGCCGGTCTTGCCGACGACGATCTCGCGGCAGCAGCAGGCCGACAACCAGATTGCCTTTATCGAGCTGATCCGTCGCGGCGGCCTGCTCGATGCATCGAGCATGTCGGCCGAGGCCGTAGCGCCGACCAGGCAGGAAGCCATCCGCCTGCGTGACGACGTGACGGTTGCCTTCGACGAAACGCTGCCGCGCGCCAGCGACCAGGTCTACCGGCCGATGGCAGAGCTGCGCGCTGCCACCGTGCGCGATCTGTCTGTCCGCAGCGCCAATGTGCCCGAGCTGGTCAGCTACCAGGTCAACGGCCCGGTGCCGGCGCTGGTGCTGGCGCATCGCTTCTATGGCGATGCGGCCGATGGCGGCGCCGGCCGCGAGGCCGAGATCCTGGCGCGCAATCCGCGCATCCGGCATCCGGGCTTCGTTCCGCCTGGCGAGATCGAGGTGGTGACCGATGCCTGACGTCGCCCTTCATATCGACGGCGCGATCTATCGCTTCTGGAAAAGCGTGAAGATCCATCGCGGCCTGGACGAACTGTCCGGCAGCTTCGAGCTGTCCGTCACCGATCCCTACACCGCGAAGGGTGGCCGGCTGGCGACGTCGCCGATCAAACGCGGATCGAGCTGCAAGGTTGCGATCGAGGGCGAAACCGTCATCACCGGTTTTGTCGATGACGTCGACCCCGGCTTCGACGATGCCAACCATACAATCACCGTGCGCGGCCGCGACCATACCGGCGACCTGGTCGATAGCTCTGCCATCAACCGCCCTGGTGAATGGTCGGGCCTGACTCTTGATCGCATCGCCAGCACGATCTGCCAGCCCTTCGGCATTCCCGTTCGCGCGCAGACGGACATGGGAAAGCCCTTCGATCGCTTCGCCCTGCAGCAGGCCGAGACCGCGCATGCCGCCATCGATCGCGCCTGCAAGCAGCGCGGCGTCATGTCTATGGCGGACGGCCTTGGCGGTCTTCTGCTCTGCCGTGCCGGAACCGCGCGCCATGGCGTGATGCTGGAAGAAGGCAAGAACATGAAGTCGGGCGACGGCAAGCTGTCCATGCGCGGCCGTCATTCCGAATACATCGTGATCGGGCAGCAGCCTGGTTTCGAGGGCGGCAGCGCCACCGACTTCGCGCATGGCGTCGGCCGCGCGAAAGATCCCGGCGTCACCCGCTATCGCCCGCTGGTGATCGTCGCCGAAGACGTCGGCGGCATCGAGCATCTGCAGGATCGCGCGACCTGGGAAGCCAACACCAGGCTTGGCAAGGGTGACGCTGTCACCGTGACGGCCATGGGCTGGCGCGAGAATGGATTGACCGGCCCGCTGTGGAAGCCCAATCACTGCGTCCTGGTCCGCAGTCCGCTGCTGCGCTACGACGGCGAGCTGCTGATCAAGTCGGTCGACTATGTGCAGAACGACAAAGACGGCACGATTGCCGAGATCGCCCTGGTCCGCAAGGAAGCCTATGAGCTGCTGGCGACGCCGGTGGTGAAAGGTCTGGTGTGGTGATGGATATGCTCGCCGCACTGTCCGATCTGATGCGCCCGCTCCGCAACCGTGTTGCCCTGATGATCAGCCGCGCCGTGCTGGCTGGCCTGAATGATGGCGCCGGGTTGCAGGTCGTGCAGCTCAAGGTGCGCGACCCCGAGGATCTGCACGCCGGCGAGCGCTTCCAGAATTACGGCCTGACGTCTGTGCCGCTTGCTGGCGCCGACGTCCTGGTCGTGGCGATCGGCGGCATCACCTCGCACCTGGCCGTGGCTGCGATCGATGACCGCCGGTACCGGCCGAAGAACCTGAAGGCCGGCGAAGTGATGCTTTACGATCACCTGGGCAAGTTCATCAAGCTGGCAGAAGACGGCACGCTACATATCAAGGCGCCGAAGATCATCATAGAGGGCGACGAAACCGCCGAGCTGCGCGGCGGCAAGGCGCGCGTGCATTCCGAAACCGAGACCGCCATCGACTGCGCCGGCCATGGCGAGAAATGGCTGCCGACCAAAAAGGACACCTGGACGATCGGCGCCGTCGCCGGCAGCAGCAATGCCATCAATCCGCCGGAGATTCCGTGATGGCCGATTTCTTTTTCGCCTTCGACGAGATCCGGCAGGTTTTCGACCTGGCCAAGACGTTAGCCAATGACGACGAGGCACAGCTCTACAACGCGGTGGTGATCAGCCTGTTCACCGATGCGCGGGCAAAGCCCGACGATCGGCTGCCCGACGAACCGCGCACCGGCGCAGTGCCGGCGACGCTGTATCGTGACCGGCGCGGCTGGCATGGCGACGCCAAGATCGGTTCGCGCCGCTGGCTGCTCTATCGCGAGAAGCAAGTGCCCGAAGTCCTGCAGCGCCTGGAGGAATACGACCGCGAAGCGCTGCAGTGGCTGATCACCGACAAAGTCGTCTCGTCGATCGATATCACCGAGAGCTTCCCGGCGCGCGGTGTGGTGCTGTCTGAGATCGTGCTGCACCGACCCAGCGTGCCGGCACTGACTTTCCGTTTCCAGATGCTTTGGGAAAAGCTGGGGGGCTTCCATGCCGTTTAACCGTCCTACCCTGCAGGAAGTCCGCGACCGCATCGCGGCCGATATCGAGAGCCGCCAGCCCGGCCTGCAGCTCCGCTACAGCCCGACCAAGATCCTCGGCCAGGTCAATGCCGACGAGTTCCATATCGTCTATGGCTGGCTGGATAGTCTCTCGCGGCAGTACTTCCCCTACACGGCCGACGGCGAGTATCTGGAGCAGCATGCGAGCTGGTGGGGCATCGCGCGCAACCCGGCCGTCGCCGCCACCGGCAAGGCGATCTTCACCGCGCCGATCGGCACGGTAATCCCGGCCGCCACGATGCTACGGCGCGCCGATGGGATCGAGTATCAGACTGTCGCCGAGATCATCACGACTCTGGCCGACCAGCCGGTCGACGTCGTCGCTTCGGTGGCGGGCAGTGCCGGCAATGCGGCCGAAGGCGTGCAGCTCTCTATGGTCTCGCCGATCGCTGGCGTGCAGACCGTCGCGGTTGTCGATGAAGACGGGCTTGGTTCGGGCGCCGAAGCCGAGACCGATGCATCGCTCGCAAAGCGCCTTACGGCCCGCGTACAGCAGCCGCCGCAAGGCGGTGCGCGGCATGATTATCTGAATTGGGCTTTGTCCATGTCAGGCGTGACCAGGGCGTGGGTTTACCCCGGCGAGCTGGGAATTGGCACCGTCTCCGTCCGCTTCATGATGGATGACGACACTCATGCGAACGGCATTCCGCTGCCGGCCGATGTGGATGCCCTGCAGGCGTGGATCGACGAGCGCCGGCCAGTAACGGCTGACGTCACAGTCGTCGCCCCTGTGGCGGTGCCGCTCGACCTGACGATCCATCCGGTGCCGGATACGCCGACGATCCGCAGCGCGATCGAGCAGCAGATCGCCGACATGATCTATCGCGACGCCGTTCCGGGCGGCTCGATCCTGGTCAGCCGCATCCGTGAAGCCGTGTCGCTCGCCACCGGTGAGTCGGACAACGTGATCACGGTGCCGGCCGCGAACGTCAACCATGCGACCGGTGAGATCGCCGTGCCGGGAGTCATCACATGGACCTGATCCGCGGTTCCGTTCCTTACTACCGTCAGCAGCTCCAGAGCCTGAAGCCGCGCGGCGCTGCCTGGCCGACCGATGATGAAGCCAACCAGACGGCGTTGCTCGAAGGCCAGGCGGTTGAGTTCTCGCGCGCGCACGGCCGCTCGATCGATCTGCTCTTTGAAGGTGATCCGCGCGCCACGCGCGAGCTGCTGGCGGAATGGGAAGCCTTCGCCGGCCTGCCCGACATCTGCAGCGCCGGCATCGCTACAACGCTGCAGGAGCGCCGCGCTGCCCTGGTTGAGAAGCTGACATCGCGCGGTGGCCAGTCGATTGCCTATTATCTGTCGATGGCGCTGCGGCTCGGCTACACGATCGAGATCCGCGAAACGCGGCCTTTCATCTGCGGCCGCAGCCGCACCGGTCGCGACTATCTGGGCGGCGCACCGATCAATCGTCACTACTGGAAGGTCAAGGTGATCGGCCCGCGCATCACGCCGTTTCGCACGGGCGCCAGCCGCATCGGCGATCGCCTGGGCAAGATCACCAGGGCGGAAGATCTGGAATGCCGCCTGCACCAGCTCAAGCCTGCCCATACGGGCCTCACTGTTGCCTATGAAGGAGCGTAAGCCATGAAGTATGTTCCGCCGATCGGTGGCGCCGCCAACGATCCCTATGTGAACGAGAACCCCGGCACCGGAACCGAAGGCTCGCCGGTACCGGCCGCTGCCGTCGAGCATCCGCTGCGCGAGATCGTGGCCGCGATTGTCGCCGGCGGCCTTACGCCAGATGAAAACGATCTGGCACAGCTTGCAGTCGCGATTGCCAACATCGCCGAGAACGCCATCGACCTGGCTGACGTGGTGTATCTGTCGGTCGCGCAGACTTTCATGAAGGCGAAGGGCTTCCAATATGTGGCGCTTGTCGAAGCGTCGCCCATCGCCGTCGACCTGTCGCAGTCCTGCGCGTACTCGCTCAATCTCACCACCAGCCGGACGCTCGGTGATCCTACCGGCATCGTCGGCGCGCGATGCGGCATCATCGAGGTGCGGCAGCCGGTCGGCGGCAACTGCGGTCTATCCACGCATGCCAACTGGCTGACCGAAAACGACGAGCCGATCTCGCTCACCCTGACTCCGAATGCCGTGGATATCCTGGTCTATCTCACCCTGTCTAACGGCAAGGTATTCCTGACCAAGCGCGAAAACGCTCTGTGAGGCAGCCATGAACTTCCATTCTCTGCTGCCGGGCGGTTGCAGCAAGCATCGCATAAAACGAAGCGTCATCCTGGACGCTTCCGCGAGCGCGAACGCGGCGATCACTTTTGCCGGAAACGGAAACCGAAAGACTTTCACCCGCGCTTTCGCGGTAAAACGCTGCAAGCTCGGTGTTAGGCAGGAGCTTCTGGCAGCCGGCCCCGGCAACACCGCCGCGATCTACTTCAATTCGTCTGATCAGCTTGTGGTCCGCGTCGGAAATCTGGACAGCGTCAGCACGCAGGTTTTCAGGGACACCACCGGTTTCTATCTGTTCTGCGTCGCCGTAGACATGACACAGGCGACTGCCAGCCTACGCCTCGTCGCTTCCGTCGGCGCTGCCTTGATTTCTTGGGGCACCTACAGCGTTCCAGCTCAGAATACCGACGATACTTGGAACTCAGCCGTGGCGCATTCGATCGGCAGCACCACGGCGGCGGGCGGGAACTTCTCGGATGTCGTTCTCGCCGAAGTCTATAATGTGCCCGGCCTTGCACTCGACTACACGTCCTTCTATCAGGCCGATCCGAGAAGCGGCTCACTGCGCCCGATAAAGTATGCAACGCCGGTGGCAACCAATGCCTTCTATCTTCCATTCGTCGGAGATGCCGGTGATGCGCCCGCGACAGCAGCAGAAGGTTTCAAGGATCGAAGCGGCAACGGCAATCACTGGACGCCGGCAAACATATCAGTGGCGGATTTTGTAAAAGACACGCCAACCAATTTTCGTTCTGGCAGTGATTATCGCGGCAACTTTGCCACCCTATCGCCGATCGGCCGCACGGGCAGTGCTAGCTTTGGCATATGCCCATTGGCTGCCGGCGGCCTTAAAGCTTCGCCGACCTCTGCACTGTCCGCCTTGGCAACGGTCGCTTTGCCGAAAAGCGGCAAGCGCTACTGGGAGATCGAGTTCAACGCCGGCGGCTTCCCGGTCCATGGCATCGCCAATCGCACATTCCTCGGCGGCGGCAATGCGACCGGCACCTTCGGCTGGTACGGTAATGGCGGCAACGGCGCAATCCATCACCTCGGCACGACTTCTGGCGCCGATGCGAATGCGCCGAATACAGTCGGCGATATCGCTCTTCACTATGTCGACATCGATGCCAACAAATATTGGATCGGCCGCCGGCGCGCTGGCGTCACCACATGGATGGGCGGCGGCGATCCGGTCGCCGGCACAAACCCAACCTTTAGCGGATCTGGTGGCGGTGGTGTTTATTCGACCGCGCTCAACCTGCAGTCCGGCAAGTGGTGGCCCCAGGTCAGCGGCGGCGGTTCCTGGACTGCGATTGCCAACTTCGGCCAGCGCACATTCGCCAACACGCCACCGGCCGGCGCGCTGACGCTGAATGCCGCTGCCAATCCGAAGCCGGCCAACCTGAAGCTCAGCAACGCTTATGTGCAGGCTTTCAACAGTGGCGCGAACGTGCTGACAGAACTGTCAACCCGCCGCTCGGCATGGGGCAACAGCTATGTCGACATCATCAAGAACTATGCCGCTGAAGGCTGGCGCTGGCGCTTTGGCGACGACAGTGCCTACTTCCTCGACTCTGCCGACCAGGCGAATGGCAAGCTGGCATTTCCGGCGTTAGGGGCTGGCGCTGCCTACTTCGCACACAGCCTGAGAGTCGGTGCCGTTTATGGTGTCGCCACCGGACAGGTCGTGCATGTGAACGGAGCACCGACCGTCGTCAATGACAACCTCAACACTGCGCGCCGCGCGATCCTGCTATTCCGTGCTGATGCCGGTGGCCCGCATCCGATCTACCACCCGGACCTTACGCCTGGGTCGCTGCTGTATCTCAACGGCAACGCGGCCGAAGCAGCGGCGACCGACATCACGTCGATCGGGGCGAACAGCTTCGCGGTCGGTTCCGGCATGCCAAGCGGAACCTATCGCTGGATTTCCCTGGCCGACGGGTATGGGCATATCTCACTTGGGCTCTTCGACGGCAACAGTTCGGCCGATGGCCCGACGAACGAGACCGAGGGAGAGCCGGCATTCCTGCATGTGAAGTGCAAGAACGGCGTCGACCCGGCCCGGACCTATGCCAACCGTGGCATCAATCCTGAGAACAGAATGGTGAATCTCGGTACGACCGCCGCTGAAGACAATGCATCGACCATCAATGTCGATTTTCTGGCCAATGGCTTCAAGCTGCGCGGCACAGATAGCGGCCTTAATAGCTCCGGCCGCAGCTATGTGTACATCGCTTTCAACAAGGTCAACTTTGCCCCCGGCGAATGCGCCGCCCAGGGCACAGCTCGATAGGAGACGAAGATGCTGGAGTATCGCATTCCGGGTGTCGGCATTGTCGCCGCGACGGCAGGCTTCACCCTGCCCAATCAACAGAAGTTCGGCGCTGGCTGGCTGCTCAGCGCACCGCCGGCAGAGCTGGAAGCGATCGGCGCGGAGATCGTGACGCGCGAAGCCCGCCCAGTCGTCGACGAGCGGTTCTACCAGGTCAACGAGGTCGAGACTGGTAACGAGATCACCTACCCGGTGGTCACGCGTCCGATCGCGGAGATCCTGGCGGCCCGCCTGGCCGACCTGGCTGCCCATCGGTATCGCATCGAGACGGCCGGCATCGACCTGGGCGGTTCTGTGATCCGCACCGACGAAGGCAGCCAGGCGAAGATCAATGGCGCCTATAACAAGGCGCAGCGCAACCCAGCGACGCAGATCGACTGGAAGGGCGCGAATGGCTGGATCTTGCTCGATGCCACGCAGATGACGGCGATCGCGGATGCGGTCTCGGATCATGTGCAGGATTGCTATAGCGCCGAGCGCGATCACTCCGAGGCTATGTCTGCCCTGGCGGCCGCCGACGATATCGAGGGCCTGATCGCTTACGACTTCACAACCGACTGGCCGCCAACCGCGTCGGCAGAATGAACGAACAATGCCCGCCCAGCCAACTCACCGGCATCCCCCGAGCGTTAGAGATCGGATCGACGATCCGCGTCTCCGACGCAGTCTACGGCGAAGTGACGGGCATTGCGTTCGATCAGTTCAGCCGCGCGATCGAGGTCGGCATAGCGCTGCCGAATGGCGGCAGTCTGACGATCAGTCTCGACGACCTACCAGATCAATGCCTGGATTCCTGAATACCCCGCCCGCTCAAAATTGGCGGGGGTTGGGCTGTGTCACCAGCCCGAACCGCGAGCTGCTATCTCGCACGACCAAAACTGGCCCGTTCTGGCCATCCCGCCACCCCTGCAGGGGCGGGAGACTCATAGGGTTTTGTCATCGTGGAGTCGACTCGTTGCGGCCGCTGCCAGCGGCTGCTTTTCAAATCGACGCCCGGCGCGATCGCCGGCACCGTCGAGATCAAGTGCCCGCGTTGTGGCACGCTCAGCCAGATCAGGACCGCGAGTCCCTTACCGGAGCGCCAGCGAGCGTCAGGCGAGACAATCGAATGACCGCTTTAAAATGGAACCGCATCGGCAAGCACCAGTACACCAGGGCAGACGCGCTCGATGCGCTGAAAGGCCTGGAGACCGGCAGCATCGATGCTGTGATTACCGATCCGCCGTATTGCTCCGGAGGGTCGAGTGAATCGGAACGCGTGGCGGCACGCAGCCAAGGCGTCCGCAGCGATCGGCCCTGGTTTGTTGGCGATGCAATGACGACGGCCGGACTGGTCTGGCTGCTGCGGAATGCAGCGATCGAAGCGGCCCGCGTGCTGAAGCCGGACGGCAACCTTCTGGTATTCACCGACTGGCGCATGGTGCCGATGCTGGCGCCAGCGCTGGAGACCAGCGGTTTGCGCTGGCGCAATCAGGTCGTTTGGGACAAGGGCCATGCCGGCCTCGGCCGAGGATTCCGCCCGCGACACGAAATGGTGCTGCATTTTACCAAAGGGGCGACGCCTGCATTCGACACCAGAGCAGCGAACCTGATCGCTGTGTCGCGCGTTCCTGGCCGCTCCCGCGTTCATCCGACCGAGAAGCCGACAGAACTGCTGCAGCAGCTCGTCCGCGCCACAGCCCCGGCCGGTGGCGTCGTATGCGATCCATTCGCCGGCAGCGGCAGCCTTGCTGCTGCTGCGCATATGCAAGGATGCCGGGCCATCCTTGCTGAGCGAGATCCGGCCTTCTGCAGAGTGATTGCTGATCGGCTCGCGTCTTTGGCCTCGCGTCGTTCCGAATTCTCCGTACAATCTGCCGGCGCCCGCCGATTCGACCAGAAGAAATAAAATGTTCACGTCGACCGCTCTTCATCGCCATATCGACGCCATGGTTGGCGCATTGCGGAAGGGCGGCTTTACGGTGCATCTGAGCAATGATCCCGAAGCCTACAAGCATCGGGTCGCCCAGGTGCCGGGCTATTCGCTGACGTCGCCACTGGACACTGCCTTTGTCGACGTCAGCGATCGCTTTCTCTGGATCGAGGTTCGCAAAGATGCGACGCCGATCTGCATCGAGGTCGGCCGGTATCTCTGGGCGCCCCGCATGTTCGGCGGCCTTAACCGCCTTTTAAAGAACCGTGAGTTCTTCGGCACGAAGCGCCAGGTGCTGCCTGTTCTCTCGCGCGCCCCGGCGATCAATCTGTCAGGTCGCCTCGGCTATATGGGCGGCGGGTTCGTCGAGGCAGCCTATCGCGATCAGGGCATCATGAGCATCGTCGCCCAGCTCACCATGGCGCATCTGCTCCGCTGCTTTAATGTTGATCACGTCTTCGGCCTGGTGCGCGCTAACCACATTGGGCGGTCGCTGCAGCGGAAGGGATACGGCTTCACGTCGGCGACCACATTGAGCTGGGCATATTGGGGCGACTCGGCCGGGCCGGAAACGCTCGGATTCGTACATGCCGATCGGCAGGCCCTGCTCGATCGGCTGGACGAAACCCCTGATTACGCTCTGATCAAAACCACCACCTGAAAAAGAAATTTACGCGGTTGTAATTGTGAGATTGACACGCCTTACCACCGGGGATAATTCTTTACCACCCAAGGGAGAAGTCCCCATGTCAATGAAAGCGAAGTCAGGTAGTACAGTTCCCGCCGCTCGGGCCGACCTGGCAGAGCGATTCGACGCGGCCATCACCTGGCGCGTGCTACAACACGACGTCACGTTCGCGCAGCTCGCCGAAGTGCTGGGCATGGATATCACCACGCTCGGCGCAAAACGTCGCGGCAAGAACAAGATATTCTTCGAGGAAATCGAGGCGGCAGACGAATATTTTGCTGCACTCGGATCGCCTGGCTTAGTCGATGAAGTCCGGCAGGCGCGGCGCTGGCTTTCGCAGCCGATCGACCTGACCGAGGCTAAGTTGCCGGCACCGGCCCGCAAGCTGCTGGAGGCTGCGCCCGGCCTTCGGGCTGCTGGGGCGAATATCCATGAGTTTCTGGCCGAGCGCGGCCTGCTGAAGCATGTCCATATCATGGTGCGCGCCGACGAAGCGATCCGCACCACGCATTGCGGTGGCTCGATGGCGAGCGCCGATAATCTTGACCGCAGCATCCTTGGCCGCGACGTCCGATCGCTGAGCGATCGGCCCTACGGCCAGTTTCTGCATTCTCAGGTGTCTGAGCTGATCCAGTCTGGTCGGCCGGATCTTCGCCGGATCTCGTCGCCGATCATGCGGTACACCCGCCTCGGTGTCGTCGCCGGCGAAGTGTTTATCGGGTGCAGCTTCGATATTGAAGTGTCCCGAAAATACGTTCTGCGTTGAGCTAGAAGGAGGTGGGTGTGAGTAAAGGGAAGACGACGGCCGCGCCACGAAAGCCGGCGCTGGTAACACCGAAGGCTGGGGCGCCCGTTATCGCCCCGGCCAAGGCGGCCAAGAATGGCCGCAAAACCTTCGAACTGAAGGCAGAGGGGATTCAGCTTAAGTTAGTAGTACACCGGTCGTAAGGCCGGCATGATCGGGCCGGATTCAGCCGGGCTTGGCGCATGGGGATGATGACCAGGTCCGGCGGTTCCGATCAGTAGGTTTCTGTTTCAGGTATAGGGCTGCCATCCGGTGTCACGGCAGACAGCTTAAGGCCCCTGGCATTGCAGGTCTTGCAGCGCACCAGCGGGCCGATCTCCGCAGGGGTCTTTTCCTCGCCGTAGACGGTGCCCAGGCGGTCAGGTTTCAGGGTGTTGGGGTGCCCCTTCGAACAGGGGCCAGTCAGCACCAGGCGATGCCGGAAGGCGTCCCGCAGGGTATTGATCACGACAGGGCGGCGCTTAACCGGCTGCATATGGGCCTCTAGAGGTGGTTTTTGAGCACTTTACAGAGTCCGAAACCGGGTGTCGCAATGTCCGAAACCGCGCGGCGCGCTACAGGCTGGACCGCCCTGCCAGAAAGAACATAATGCGAATCCCCTTCCCGGCAAGTCCGCCTGCTGATATTCCGGTGCCGTCATGACCCAGCTCGAAACCGCCCGCCTGATCCTGCGTCCGCCCCGCCGCGACGACTACGAATCCTGGATCGCCTTCGGGGCCGACGCGGAGGTGCAGCGCCATCTGGGTGGCGTGCTGCCGCCGGCGCTGGTCTGGCGCTCGATCTGCGTCATGGCCGGCGGCTGGGTCATCGACGGCTTTTCCATGTTCTCGGTGATCGAGAAAGCGACCGGCCGCTGGATCGGCCGCATGGGGCCCTGGAAGCCGGAAGGCTGGCCCGGCACCGAGGTGGGGTGGAGCCTGGTGCGCGAAGCCTGGGGCAAGGGCTACGCCACCGAGGGGGCGACCGCCTGCATCGACTGGGCCTTCGACCATCTGGGCTGGACCGAAGTGATCCATTGCATCGCGCCGGAGAACACCAATTCCCAGGCCGTGGCCAGGCGGCTGGGCTCGAGCTACCTGCGCGAAGGATGGCTGCCCGCCCCCATCAACGACACGGTCCAGCTCTGGGGCCAGACGAAGGAACAGTGGCAGGCGCGGAAGCGCTGACCCGTTTTCACGCCCAGCCGCCGGCGATCGGCACCACATGCCCGGTGACGAAGCCGCATTTCCCGCCGGCGAATAGCGCCACAAGTTCGGCCACTTCTTCCGGCTCACCCAGCCGGCCGAGCGGGATGTTCTTCACCATCTTGGCGACGGCCTCGGCATCCGCCAGCAGCTCGGGCGGGAAATAGTCCGGGTTCTTGATGTAATTCGCGGCGATGGCATTCACCGGAATTTTCCAGCGCGCCAGCTCCTTCGAAAGGGTCGGCACCATCGCATTCGCACCGCCCCGCGCGATGGCATACATCGAGTAATTTGGGATGCCGGTGAGCGGCGCGGCAGACGACACGATCAGGATCCGGCCGGCCTTGCGCGCCTTCATCGCCGCGGCCACGCGGCCGATCAGCATATAGGGCCAGACCACCATAGCCTCGAGCGCGCGACGGAATTCCTCGGGCTCGGCCTCATCCACCGCGGCGCGCACCGCCGGATAGGGATCGTTCGACACCAGCGCATCGATGCGGCCGAAGCGGGCCAGCACCTCCTCCACCACCTTTGCCGGCTCTGTCGCCGCGCAGGCCTCGGCACCAGGCACCTCGGCCAGGAAGGCCGCACGCTTTGCCGGGTCGGCGAACGTCATGTCATGGCAGACGGCGGTATGGCCATCGGCCAGCAGCCGGCGCACGGCGCTGGGTCCGATGAAATGCCGCACATGGGTGAGTAGGATGATGTCAGGCATGCGTCCTCCGTCTTTGGCGGAGGATGTTAGGCCAGCCGCAACAGCTTGCAATCCGTGACGTCGCGGCAGGCAGACCTGCTCAGGGCCGCCGGTTTGGCGCGGCCACCCGACGCCATTCCGCCGGGCTCGCACCGAGGATACGGCGGAACTCGCGGGTGAAATGCGCCTGGTCGGCGAAACCGGCGGCATAGCCGATCTCGGCCAGGCTGGTCGGCGTATCGAGCATGGCGCGCGCTGCCCGGCGCACGCGCGCATCGCGCAGGATGCCCGACCAGGACGCGCCCTGCCGCTGCAATCGCCGCTGCAGGTCGCGCGTCGACAGGCCGACGGCGCCTGCGGCCTGATTGATCGGCCAGGGCCGCACCGGGTCATCGTCCAGCAGCGCATAAAGCTGCTCGATCAGACCGGGCGGCGGCGGCGGGACGCGCCTCCCGGCTTGCGCGCTCACCCAGCGCAGATGCCAGTCCACCGGCCCCGAGGGCAGCGCGGTCAGCACGCCACGTCCCTGCCGCATCGCCGGCTCGTCATCCAAGTTAGCCTCGATCCCGTCGCAGCCGATGGCCTGCAGCAACGCCACCAGCAGGCCAAGCACGGCGAGGCTTTCGAGTGCGGCCGGGGCTGGGCCGCGCAGCGAACGATGGCGCAGGCGCGCCCCACCCTCATCGACCTGCAACACCTCCACCCGATGATGCGAGTGGTGGTATTTCTCCAGTCGCCCCCAGCGATCCAGCAGGCCGGCGGGATCGCTGGCGCGACGCAGCACATCCAGCGTCGGGTCGCTCGGGATGGCGTGAATGCCCTGCCCTACCTCGATGACGAAAGCCGGCCCTGCCATCGCACAGGCATGCGCCAGCAGCCGGCGCTTGAGATCGAGCGTGACCAGCGGCGGGCCGCCCGGCGTCGTGGCCACCTGCAGATCGGACGGCAACGTGATACCGGCCGCCGCCATCCGGCGCAGGATCAGTCCGACGAAAGCCGCGCTGGCGTAATCGCTCATGCCGATGACGTCGCCTGATACGGCAGCGTCAGCACGCGGCGCCCGGTCGCAGCGGCAATCGCATTGGTGATCGCCGCCACAGCCACCATCGCGGTTTCGCCGGCACCGCTGGGCGCTGCGCCGGTCGGTTCGATCAAAGCGATGTCGATGGCCGGCATGGCATCCATGGTCGGGATCGGGTAATCGGCGAAAGTATATGCAGCGACCCGGCCGCCCTCAATCGGCAGCTTTTCGATCAGCACCATGCCAAGGCCCCAGAGCAGATTGCCCTCGATCTGCGCCCGCAGCTGATCGGGATTGACCACCAGCCCGCTATCCTGCGCGCACCACAGATGCGTCACCTTCGCATTGCCATCTTCCGCAACCCGCACCTCCGCCACCACCGCGGCATAGCTGCTCTCCTTGTAGATGCCGCAAGCGATACCGCGGCCGGTGCCGGCGGGCACTGGCGTGTTCCAGCCTGACAGATCACGCACGGCTTCGAGGCAGGCTCTCAGCCGGCCATGCTGCGGATCGAGATTGGCGAGACGGAACTGCAGCGGGTCCCGCCCGGCCAGTTGCGCCAGTTCATCGATGGCCGATTCAATCGCAAAGCCATTCGGCCCGGCACCAAGCCCGCGCCACGGACCGGTATCGACCGGCAGGCGGAGATCGGAAAACTCCACCCGCATGCGGTTTGCGGCATAGGGCGGCAGGGCGCCACGCGCCACGCCGGGGTCTTTGACGAAACTGGTCACGGCCTGCATCCAGCGCGGCATGGCGGCGGAGGTGAAGATCACATGGCCGGAACAGAAGCCATGCCACCAGTCGGTGATGCGGCCCTGCGCATCGAGCCGCGCGCGGATGCGATGCGACGATGGCGGACGATGGAAGCCGTCGACAAATTCCGCCGCCCGGCTCCATTGCACCTTCACCGGCCGGCCGGCGGCCTGCGCCAGCAGGGCCGCTTCCAGTTCCTGCCGCACGATGGTGCGCGCGCCGAAACCGCCGCCGATCCGGCAGCTATGCACCAGTACCTTCTCGGCCGACAGGCCGAACTGCCGCGCCAGCGTTTCGCGCACAAAGAAGGCATCCTGCGTGCCGGTCCAGACTTCCAGCCGTGTGCCCCCGTCATGCCACTGCGCCACGGCGCTGCGCGGCTCCATAGCGGCATGGGCGGCAAAGGGAATGGCGTAGCGCCGGTCGAGCGTCCAGGCAGTGTCGGTGCTCACCGTGTCGTTGCGCAGCCGGTGTTCGAGCCTGCCCCGGGCCATCGCCGCGTCGATATTCATCTCCGGCATGGTGCGGTCAGCCGTCGGCCGGTCCAGCGTGACGGCATGCAGCGGCCCGGGATGATCGGACAGCAGTCCGCGTCGGCCATCCGCCAGATCGACCAGGCGCAGACCCGCCGCCAGTTCACGCGGCTCAACACCGGCCGGCAGCACCAGGCCGAACAGTATGCCGGGCAGACGGACGTCGCCCGCATAAAGCGTAGATGCGCCGGTGACGATGTCAGCAATCCGCTCGGTCGGATGCCCCTGCCCGACATGGCGTCCGCCGCCCCGCAGACTGCGCAGGGTGACCGGCTGGCCTTTGTCATGCAGCTCCGTGGCCGTGCTGCCGCTTTGCAGATGTTCGCGCAGCAAAGCCGCGGCACGCGCCACCGGTTCGGTGAAATCCTTCATGCTGTCGCTGCCGACCGTGGATTTCACCGGTGCGATGGACGCCGTGTCGGGCAGCACCGCTTCGACGCGGTCCAGTTCGATATCCAGTTCCTCGGCCACGATCTGGCGCAAGGCAATACTGATGCCCTGCCCCATTTCCTGGCGCGGCAACAAAAGCTGCACCCGGCCATCTGGCAGCAGCCGCAGCCAGGCGATGCGCGCCTCGCCCGACGGCATGCTACGCGTCGGCAGCGCCGGCAGCGGATTGAAGGCGCAGGCCGGCGCGGCGGCGAACACCGTGATGCCGGCGGCAAAGCGCGCAGCATGAGCGAAGAGAGTACGACGCGACATGGCGCTCATGGCTGTGCCTCCCCAGCGGCGCGATGGATCGCCTTGCGGATACGCTGGTAGGTGCCGCAGCGGCAGAGGTTACCGGCCATGGCCGCATCGATGGCGGCATCGTCAGGTTTCGGAGTCTCGCGCAGCAGGGCGACGGCCGACATGATCTGTCCGGCCTGGCAGTAGCCGCATTGCGGCACGCTCTCGGCGATCCAGGCCTGCTGCACCGGATGCAGGGTCTCGCCAGCCAGCCCCTCGATGGTAATAATGCTGCGTCCGGCGGCATCCCCGGTGCTGATCTGGCAACTGCGGACCGCCGCGCCATCGAGATGCACCGTGCAGGCGCCGCACAGGCCCTGCCCGCAGCCGAACTTGGTGCCGGTCAGGCCCAGCGTTTCGCGCAGCACCCAGAGCAGCGGATCACGGCTGCGCTCATCGGGGATGTCGGCCGAACGGCCGTTGACGGTGATCTGCATGACAGGCTCCCTGTTTCGGAGCCTGGAGTATCGGGCGATGTCGGCGACCGGTATTGAACGATTGCGCCAATACCACCCCGCTTCGTCATGGTCGGGCTTGACCCGACCATCTCGCGTCACGCGGCCTGAGATCCTCGGGTCAGGCCCGAGGATGACGCCTTGTACGGGTTACGCCGCCTGCAGCTTGCCTTCGTGCAGCGTCACGACCCGATCCATGCGGCGGGCGAGATCGAGATTGTGGGTGGCGATCAGCGCGCCGATGCCGCTGTTGCGCACCAGCGAGGTCAGTTCGCCGAACACGATCTCGGCGGTCTTCTCGTCCAGATTGCCGGTCGGCTCGTCTGCGAGAAGTAAATCCGGCTTTCCAACCACGGCACGGGCAATCGCCACGCGCTGCTGCTCGCCGCCCGACAGACGCGCCGGGCGGTGATCAAGGCGATGGCCGAGGCCGAGATGCTTGAGCAGATCGCCGGCGGTCTTTGCCGCTTCGCTAGCGCCCTGCCCGCGCACGCGCAGCGGCATGGCGGCATTCTCAAGTGCTGAGAATTCCGGCAGCAGGTGGTGATACTGGTAGACGAAGCCGAGCCGCTCGCGGCGCACCAGCGTGCGCTCGGCGTCGTTCATGCGGCTGCAATCCTGGCCGCCGATCACGATACGGCCGGACGACGGCTGCTCCAGCAGGCCGGCGATATGCAGCAGGGTGGATTTGCCCGAACCGGAGGGCCCCAGCAGCGCGACGATCTCGCCGCGCGACACGGTGAGATCGACGCCGCGCAGCACATCCACATTGACGCCGCCCTGGCTGAAGGTGCGCTGGACGGTGTCGAGGACCAAAACTGACTCAGTCATGCAAAAATCTCCTCGTCATTCCCGCGAAAGCGGGAATCCAGACGATGCAAAGACTGGGTCCCCGCTTTCGCGGGGACGACGAAAATATGGTCACTCATAACGCAGCGCCTCCACCGGATCGAGGCGGGCGGCACGCCAGCTCGGATAGAGCGTGGCCAGCAGGGTCAGGATCAGGCCCATCGCCACGACATAAACCACTTCGGTGCTGTCAACCTTGGCCGGCAGCTGCGACAGGAAGTAGATTTCGGCGGGGAAGAGCTGCCAGCCGGTCATCGCCTGCAGCGCCTGACGGATGCTTTCGATATTGAGGCAGAAGGCCAGTCCGAGCGCGAAGCCCGAAGCCGTACCCAGCACGCCGATGCTGGCGCCGGCGATGACGAAGACGCGCATCACGGTGCCGCGCGCCGTGCCCATGGTACGCAGGATGGCGATGTCGCGGGTCTTGTCCTTCACCAGCATGATCATGCTGGAGATGATGTTGAAGGCGGCGACCACGATAATCAGGGTCAGGATCAGGAACATCACGTTGCGTTCGACCTGCAGCGCGCTGACGAACTGCGCGTTGGCCTGCTGCCAGTCATACATACGGTAATTGGGCCCGAGCCGCTGGCTGATCATGCGGGCGGCTTCACGTGCCCGGTCCGGCTCAAGCAGACGCACTTCGACCGCCGAGGCCTGGTTCTGCAGGCGGAAATAGACCTGCGCGGCCTCGAAAGGCAGATAAACGAAGGCGCTGTCGTACTCGAACATGCCGACATCGAAGACCGCGACCACCGTGTAGCGCACCGAGCGCGGCACGCTGCCGAACGGCGTGGCATTGGTCTGCGGCGAGATCATGCTGATCTGGTCGCCGACGCGCAGGCCCAGCTTGCGGGCCAGGCGATGACCGATCACGGCGGCATCGTCGCCCTGGAAATCCTTCAGGCTGCCTTCGCGGATGCCCTTGGCGATGGCGCTCTCTTTTGCCAGATCCTCGGGCCGCACGCCGCGGATCATCACACCCGAGGCACCGCGGTCGGCCGTGGCCATCACCTGGCCTTCGATGATCGGCACCGCCGTCACCACGCCGGGCAGCTTGCCCACCGTATCGGCGACGAACTGGAAATCACGGATCACCGGCGCGGCATCGGACTGGATGGTCAGATGGCCGTTGAGGCCAAGGATGCGGCCGACCAGTTCGGCGCGGAAGCCGTTCATCACGCTCATCACGATGATCAGAGTCGCCACGCCCAGCATGATGCCGAGGAAGCTGAACACCGCGATCACCGAGATGAAGCCCTCCTGCCGCCGCGCCCGTAAGTACCGCAGGGCGAGCATCCATTCGAAACGCGAGAAGAAGGGCATGAAGAGATCCGCAGTTAAAATACTATTCCGTCATCCCCGCGAAAGCGGGGATCCAGAGTCTGCGTTCCCGCTTTCGCGGGAACGACGAGTTAGGGTATCCATTCATCGAACCTTGGCCGCAGCCAGCTTATTAAGCGCCGCCTCGACGGAAAGTTCCTCTTTCTCGCCGGTTTTGCGGTTCTTGATCTCAACCACGCCAGACTTGAGCCCGCGCGGGCCGACCGTGACCTGCCAGGGCAGGCCGATCAGGTCCATGGTGGCGAATTTGGCGCCGGCGCGCTCGTCGCGGTCATCCAGCAGCACATCCAGCCCGGCGGCCTGCAGCTTGCCGTAGAGGTCGTCGCAGGCATTGTCGCAATCGGCATCGCCGACCTTGAGGTTGATCAGGCCGACATGGAAGGGCGCCACGCTCATCGGCCAGATGATGCCGTTGTCGTCATGGCTCGCCTCGATGATGCCGCCGACCAGGCGCGACACGCCGATGCCGTAGGAGCCCATTTCCAGCGTGATCTGCTCGCCGCCCGGACCGGCCACCACAGCGCCCATCGGCTTGGAATACTTGGTGCCGAAATAGAAGATATGGCCCACTTCGATGCCGCGGGCCGCCACCTGGCGTTCCTGGGGCAGCGCCTCGAAACGGGCCGCGTCGTGCTTTTCTTCGGTGGCCGCATAGGGCGCGGTCCAGCTGTCCACGATAGGCTGCAGGTCGGCGCTGTAATCCACCGCCTCACCCAGCACGTCGCGGTCGATCAGCGCCTTGTCACAGAACACGCCGCTTTCGCCGGTCTCGGCCAGCACGATGAACTCGTGGCTGAGGTCGCCGCCGATCGGGCCGGTATCGGCCTGCATCGGAATCGCCTTGAGCCCTAAGCGCGCGAAGGTGCGCAGATATGCCACGAACATGCGGTTATACGACCGGCGCGCGGCGGCCTGGTCGAGATCGAAGGAATAGGCATCCTTCATCAGGAATTCACGGCCACGCATGACGCCGAAGCGCGGACGCACCTCGTCGCGGAATTTCCACTGGATGTGATAGAGGATCTTCGGCAGGTCGCGGTAGCTCTTCCACTCGTTCGCGACGATGTCGGTGAGCATTTCCTCGTTGGTCGGACCGTAGAGCAAAGGCCGCTCGTGACGGTCGGTGATGCGCAGCATCTCCTTGCCGTAGTCTTCGTAGCGGCCGCTTTTCTGCCACAGCTCGGCCGACTGGATGGTCGGCATCAGCATTTCCTGCGCGCCGGCATTGTCCTGCTCCTCGCGCACGATCTGCTCGATCTTCTTCAGCACGCGATGGCCCAGCGGCAGCCAGCTGTAAATGCCGGCGGCATTCTGCCGGACCATGCCGGCCCGCAGCATCAGCCGGTGGCTGACGATCTGGGCCTCGGAGGGGTTTTCCTTCAGAACGGGCAGGAAGTAGCTGCTGAGCCGCATATTGTGGGATTTCCTGAATTTATCGTGCGGTGATGGCGGGGTAATGGGGCGTTTTTAAGGCCCTGCCCCCCTCGTCGCAATGGCTTGATCGACTAGCGCTTGGGCTGGCCGGCTTTGGCCAGATAGTCGCGGCAGGCACCGGCGACGGCATCCTCGCTCTGCGGCTGCAGCGGCTGGCCGTTAAAGGCGAGCTTGCCGCTCATCGGATCGATGGCCAGCGTGGCGATGCGCAGCTGCGATTCCTGCTTCATCCCGGCCGGCACCTGCGGCAGGCCAGGCAGGTCCGACAGCGGCATGCGCAGTGGCAGATCGATCATCCCGTCGAGCGGCAGCGGATTGCTGCCCGGCAGGTCGGCCGGCGCAATCGGGCGGCCCTGGGAGTCGACATCGCGGCCGGGCTGGTAATTCACGTCCGGCGCGGGCTGGTGCGGCACCAGGATATTCTGCCGGGCCAGCAGGCGGCGGCAGTCCTGGGCATCCAGCGCCACCACCACGGGCAGTGCCGAGTCGGGGGCATTTTGCGGCGATTTGCCCGGCTGGGAGGCAGTCTGCGCCGGTACAGCCGCAGGCAGCAGAAGCAATCCGAGCAGCAGGGTGGTCGGAATCCGGAGCATTTTCCCAGCATGCAGCGGCATTGTTACGATTCTCTTATGAGGCCATAACTTTTTGGATGACAACGCTTTCATCATTCGGTATAGAAAATACGCAACCGCTTGGTAACAGGCGGCCCAAGTCTGGGGAGGCTTAAACTTACCCGTGCGAGACGGGGTGCGGAGCGAGGCATGTCCTTGCTCCTTTCTTTTTTGTGGCAACCCCTTCTAAAAACTCCCGCAATAGCTGTACCCTGGCGCCGCTCGACACGGCGGCTTCTCGCTTGGCGAGGGATGTCGCGGCCCCGCCCCCCTGGGCGAGGCCGCAGAACGTCAGGATTGCCTATTCATCGGCCAGCGACAGGGCCGCGTAATAGTCGACGCGGATGTCATCCAGCATCTTGCCGACGACGCGCCGCGTCTCGCCGACGCAGACCGGAGTCGTTACATACGAGACGAATTCGCGCCGCATGGTGACCGTGCGGCCCGATTGCGACCAGTTGGACCGATAGCTGGCATGCTTGTTTTTGAGCTCCGCCCCTTTGGGCAGCTCGCGCAGACGCTTGCCCGGCGGCAGTTCAATGGCGATCTCCTGCACCTGCCGGCCGCTGAAGCACGGCGTCGGATACACACCCTGCGGATCGACCAGATCGATGGGGCCGAGCAGCAGATCGCCGGGCGATGAGCCGACGCTCAGCAATCCCTGCGGCCGGAAACTGTTGCCCGACAGCAGATCGCGGCGCGGCATGGTCTGGAATCGGCCGGTGACGCGATAAGATGCGGCCGACTGGTAGATGTCTTCGACCTGGTAGCGGCCAGAGCCTTCAAAGCCGTACGCCCGCAAGGTTTCCTTCGCAGCCTGCTCCGCGCCCATCGACTGGATATGGGCCGCGCGCTGGCGCATCCAGACGGCGTAAGGACCGGTGCCAGACGAGTCCGCATCGCCGACCAGGCGGCCATCCGCGCCCAGCTTGATATTTACGCGCGTGGTGATCGTCGCCACCTCGCCTTCCAGCGCCGGCGTGCGTGCCATGCGGGGATTCGAAACCGAGGCATGCACGACCGGCTTGCCATACTGGTCGAACGGCAGCACGCCGAAGGGCGCGATGCCGGCGGTAGTGTCGACATAGACATTGAAGTCAGGCAGCCAGCTGATCACATGATTGAGCGACGAGAAGGTCGGCGGCCCAGCGAGAGCGTAGCTATTGCCGCTGTTGATCAGCACGGTCTCGCTGACGATGCCCTTGGCGGCGAGCAAGGCAGAGAACAGCGTGGCATGGTCCTTACAGTCGCCATAGCGGTTGGTGATGATGGAGTCGATGCTGTGCGGAACGAAGGAACCCGTCACCCCCAGGCGGATCTGAACGTAACGGATGCGCTGCCGTACCCAGTCGTAGATGGCTTCCGCCTGCTTGCGACGATCGGTAATGCCTGCCGTGATCTCCTCCGCCAGCGCAGTGACGGCTGGCGTGACGGCGGTATTCTCGCGCCCCATCTCGGCATAGCTGCGACCGATATCCGGATAGGCCTTGAAGGTCGAAACGAAGAATCGCGGCGCCCGGTCGAAGCCATCGAGGGCGGCTTCCTGTTTGCGCTCCGGCTTCAGGTTCTGCCAGGTCCATTCATAGACCGCCCGTCCGTTCTGGACGCGCCGGCTGGATTTCAGTTCATGCGTTTCGGTCCGCACCGCCATCGATTCCGGCAGTGAAATCCGGATGCGCACGTCTCGCATAAGGCTATCGCGTTCGAAAAACCGGCCGTGGGAGAACTGCCCCTGAAAATAGGGCTTCTGTGTATACCTAACCCGGAAATAGACGGAGTCCCCGGTCTCCACCGACGGATAGATGATCACCTTCTGGCTCTCATCGGCAAAATACGGCCCCTGATTCGAACGCGCGCCTGCCTGGGTCATGATCGCCGACGGGGCGACCGGCATGCGACGGCCATCGCCCTTGAGCGTATAGGCCTCGACGACCTCGAACGTTTCCATCGTGTTGTGATAGCTGAACGGCAATTGGGCCATTTCATGCGCTGTGGCCGCATTCCTGGCGAGATACTGGCCCTCGATAACCATGCTGTAGCTGCCGTCGGCTGCTACCTCGTAATCCCAGTGCAGCTTGGTGATTTCGGAGGGAATATCTTCGGGGCTGAGGAGATCGCCCTCGCGGATCGGACCAGCATTTGAATTATCGGCGACACGATATTCCGCGTTGGCGCGAGCCTGCGCGGGCGTGCGCTGTCCGGCAACGACATCGCGTCCCGGTCGCCACTGGTTCGCCAGCATCTGGCCGGCATCGACCTCGGATGGCAACATCAGCAGCGTCGCGCCCTGTCGGCCGCGCACGGCGCGGATCCGCGCATCCTCGGTCTTGGCATTCGACTCGGCGAGGCTGAACCAGGCATAGGCCGCTTCGCGGTCAAGCGGCACGCCGGTACCTTCCAGATAGGCATCGCCCATGATCCGCATCGCTGGCGAGAAGCGGCTGTCGGCTGCAGCGCGCAGCCACTTCACCGCTTCCGCGGTATTCTGCTCGACGCCCAGTCCAGCATTCAGGTAATAGCCATACGCCGCCTGCCCATCCGGACTACCGGCCTGCGCGGCCTTCTTCGCCCAGGTTGCACTCGCCACGGCATCGCGGCGCACGCCAGCCATGCCGCTATACAGATTGACCAGCGACATCTGGGCGGTGACGTTACCCGCATTGGCCATCTGCTCGAACAGTTCCAGCGCGGCGTATTTGCTGCCGGCGAGTCCGTTGGCGTCGAGCAGCCGGCCAGCCAGTTCCGAGGTCGCGGTATCATAACGCCCGACCGTTGCCGCCGCCGGGGGTGCGGCCGGCTGACGCACGGCCGCCGGCCCGAACAATATCGCCTTCGCCACGTCGTTGCCGTCCGTCTGGCAACCGGTCAGGACAAGACAGACGCAGGCGAGCAAAAAACCCGGCCCGACCATGCGGGCAACGCGACCGTATTTCTGCATGAAACTCCCCTTCGGCATAGCTCAGCGCCTGATCCGCTTCAGTTCAGACTGGGCCGCACGATATTCGATGAATTCGACGACGCCGGTGGCAATCGCCGCCTCGAAGCGGGCGGTCGCCTTGTCCAGTTCGCCGCGAATGAGATGCTGCTGTCCCAGGAAAAACTCGACCTCGCAACGGGCGGCAGCGGCCTTGACCTCATCGCTGAATGGCAGCGGAATCGGAGCCGACGCGGCCGTCGTCGGCGTGATTTCCCCCAGCAAGGCGCGGATGACAGGCCCCGGCCACTTTTCCAGGTCGATATTGCCGCGCTGCTCTTTAAGGAACGGCACTTCCCGGTTGGCGACACGCGAGCGGGCGATGTACTGCCACATCGTCACGTAACCGTCGCCCGGCTTGAGCGACGCGGCCTTGTCCAGATCGGCAATGGCCCCGGCTGCATTGCCGCTCAGCAACATCGCACGGCCCCGCCCGTAGTAAGACAGGCGCGTGTCGTCCTGCAGGCGCAGCGACTGGCTGTAATCGGCGATGGCGTTCTGCCAGTTCTGGCCATGCTCGTGGATGACGCCGCGGTGGTAATAGAGTTGGGCGCGCTCCTCGTCGTCCCGCGCGCGGTCGATGGCAAGGGCCATGGTCGCCAACGCATCCTCGTTGCGATTACCGTAGTCCTGCATGATCGCTTTTTGCAGCAGCGGCGTCGCCATTTTCGGCTGATGGCGGGCGACGGAATCCCAATCCGCCGCGGACTCCGAATGCTTGCGCTGGGTGCCCAAGATGTCGGCCCGTACCCAGTAAGCCGGCCAGAATTCCCCGTCCAGCTTGAGCGCCTCGTTCAAGTCCGGCACCGCCTCGGCGGCGCGGTTCATGTCGAGCCGCGCCAGCGCCCGGTAATAAAAGATCCGTCCCTTCAGATCCTGGGGAACCCCCATGGCCTCGAGTGCCGCGGCGCAGGCTTTCTCGCGCTCACTCGGCTGCGATATCTGGACGCATCTCTGCACCAGGCTTGCGGGTGCATTCGAGTTCTGGGCGTCAGCCCGGACAGCAATCCCCGACACGATCAGGAAGGCGCCAAGAAAAACGAATTTCAGAGGCATCCCGCCCACCCCAAAAGTCAGCTAAAGCCAAGCTTACCTTTTGTAGAAAACGGGCCAAAAAATTGCAACTTTTTATGAAGCTTGCGACGAGATACCCTTCGCAAAACGATAATAGAATCACCCACGCCCCAGAATGCCCGGCACGTTGAGCAGGTCGTAATATCCGACCACGTAATAGATCGCGAAAATCACGCTGCTGATGCCGAAGCACAGCAGGAATTTGAAGCCGAGCCGCGGATTGGTCGGCGCGGAATCGGCCTGGCCCGGCAGCTTCTCCTCGCCGGCTTCATCGGCCGTTTTCACGCCGATGGGCAGCACGCAGAACAGCGTGACCATGTAGATCATCATAAAGGCGACGAGATTGTTGTACCAGGTCACAGCAATAACTCCGGCAGAACTCAGACCTGCTCGATCTCGACCAGCGTGCCGGCGAAGTCCTTCGGATGCAGGAACAGCACGGGCTTGCCATGCGCGCCGATCTTCGGCTCGCCATCGCCCAGCACGCGCGCACCCTGCTGTTTCAGCCTGTCGCGCGCCGCGATGATGTCTTCCACTTCGTAGCAGACATGATGCATGCCGCCGGACGGATTGTTGGCGAGGAACTTGGCGATGGTCGAGCCCTCGCCCAGCGGATGCAGCAACTCGATCTTGGTGTTCGGCAGTTCGACGAAGACGACCGTGACGCCATGGTCAGGCTGTGCCAGCGGTTCCGACACCTTGGCGCCGAGCGTATCGGCATACATGGCGGCGGCGGCGGCGAGATCCGGCACGGCAATGGCGACGTGGTTGAGGCGACCGATCATGGACAAGTTCCCTGCTGGCGTTTCTTGCAGTGCAATATGGGGGCGAAACCGGCGGGCGGCAAGTCGGCGAAAAGTCGCAGCGCCGCCGAGGGTTACGCTAGGGCATCCGGACGATCTGCACCTGACAGACCGGCTTGCGGCCGGTCAGGCTGCGCAGGTAGCCGCGCATCGCCTTGATGGCGGCCTGTTCCAGCGCGGCGTCGTCGCGCGATGTCCTGAGCGCGTCGATGGCACTGGCGATCTCCTCGGCGATCTCGTCCTCGATATCCTCGACTTCGAAATTCACCACGCCGGCCAGCATCACCTGCGGACCGGCCAGCAGCTTGCCGCGGTCATCCACCACCAGCGTCACGGCAGCGGCACCGTTGAAGGCCAGCTTGCGCCGCACCCCCAGCGTCCCGCCCTGCAGCGGAATCAACTCGTCGCCATCGATGGCCAGCCGCCCGGCCGGCACCTGCTCCACCACGTCGGGCGCGCCTGGCGACAGCCGGATCAGGTCGCCGTTGCGCGGCACGATGCCATGCGGCACCTGCAGGCTCTGGGCGAAGCGCGCATGTTCCACCAGATGACGCGGTTCGCCATGCACCGGCACGGCGATCTGCGGCCGGGCCAGCGCATACATCTCGGCCAGTTCGTCGCGCGAGGGATGACCCGAGACATGCACGAAGGCATCCTTCTCTGTGATCACCTCGATGCCCTTGGCCACCAGCTCGTTGTGCAGCTTGAACAGCGTGCGTTCGTTGCCGGGAATGATCTTGGAGGAGAAGACGACCGTGTCGCCCGGCGACATCACCACATGCGGGTGACTGCCGAAGGCGATACGCGCCATGGCGCCGCGCGGTTCGCCCTGGCAGCCGGTGCAGATATACAGAATCTTCTCGCGCGGCAGGAAACCAGCCTCGCGTTCATCCACCTTGTTGGGAATATGCTTGAGATAGCCGTTTTCCTGCGCCGCCGCGATGAAGCGATGCAGCGAGCGGCCGATCAGGCAGACATGGCGGTCGAGATCCTTCGCCACCCGGAACAGGCTTTCCAGCCGCGCCAGGTTCGACGAAAACGTGGTGACCGCGATCCGCCCCGGCTTGTCCTTCAGCAGCGGCACCAGCGCGTCATGCACCGCGCCTTCGGAACCGGACGTGCCACGGCTGAACACATTGGTGCTGTCGCAGACCAGCGCCAGCACCCCCTTGTCGCCATAGCTGCGCAGCGTCTCGATCTCGGTCTGCGGGCCCAGCATGGGGCGCGGGTCCAGCTTCCAGTCGCCGGTATGCAGCACGGTGCCGCGCGGCGTTTCGATGGCCAGCGCCTGGCTCTCCGGTGTCGAATGCGTGATGTTCATCGAGCGGATCTTGAACGGGCCCAGTTCGATCAGATCGCCCGGCTGGTAGATATGCACGGGCACGTCATCGACCATGCCCTTCTCTTCCAGCTTGCGGCGCAGCACGCTGGCTGCGAAACCAGTTGCCCAGACGGGACATTGCAGCTCGTCCCAGCAATGGCTGATGGCGCCGAGATGGTCTTCATGCGCATGGGTCAGGATCAGGCCGAGCAGCTTTTCGCGCCGGCCGGCAATCCAGGCGACATCCGGCACCACCATATCGACGCCGGGCATGCCTTCATCGGCGAAGCTGGTGCCAAGGTCGACCATGATCCATTGATCGCCATAGCCATAGAGATTGAGGTTCATCCCAATCTCGTTCACTCCGCCCAAGGGGAGGAAATACAGGCTGTCCTTGTCGAGACGTTCTGACATCTACTGCGTGCTGCGCCGATAGATTTCGATCAGGCCGCGCACCGTGATATCAGGGACGTTCTGTTCGATCACCTTGGTCGAGCCCTCGAAAACCGGGGCCAGGCCGCCGGTGGAAATCACCTTCATCGGCCGGCCGAATTCATCCCTGATCCGTTGCACAATTCCCTCGATCAGTCCGACATAACCCCAGAACACACCGGAATGCATGCAGGCCACGGTATTAACGCCGATCACGCTCTTCGGTTTCTCGACAACGATCCTGGGCAGCAAAGCGGTGGCATTGACCAGCGCCTCGATGGACAAATTGATGCCCGGCGCGATCACGCCGCCGCAATAGGCGCCTGCCTCATCGACCACGTCAAAGGTCGTCGCGGTGCCGAAATCGACAATGATCATCGGCGTGTTCGGAAACAGCACATGAGCGCCGACGGTGTTGCAGATACGGTCGGCGCCGGCCCCCTGCCCCTTGATCTCGATGCCGTATTTCACATTCGGCTCGCCCAGTACCAGCGGCTCGGTCTCGAAATAACGGGTGCAGAGCCGGCGCAGGTTGAAGGTGGCCTGCGGCACGACGCTGGCGATGATGGCATTCCGCACCTGCTTGGGGTCGATGCCCTCCAGCTGCATCAGCTGCAGCAGCCAGACCGCATGTTCGTCGGCTGTGCGCATAGCCGAGGTATGCTGACGCCACTCGCCGACGATCCGGTCTCCGTCGATGACGCCGAATTTCACATTCGTATTGTTGGCATTGATGGCGAGCAGCATGGCGCGTCCTCTTCAGCCGACCGGGAACACATCGCCGGCCGTGACAGTCTGCCTGCGGCCGTCGGGCAATTCCAGCAGGAGCGCGCCGCTGTCGTCCAGTGCGACGAAACGGCCCTGCAACTCAGTGTCCGGTAACCGCACGACAACCGGCTGCCCCAGCCCCTGCGCCCGCGCCAGCCAGGCGGCACGCACCGGCGCGAAACCTTCGGCCTGCCAGCGGCCATACCAGTAGCCGTAGCGCGCCAGCAGCCACTGCGCGAAATCTTCGGGCGTTACGCCGATACCATGCGCGGCCAGCGACGTGACCGGATATGGCGTCTCGGAGGGATGCCAGGCGAGGTTCACACCAATCCCGACCGTAACCCAGCCGAGTGCGCCATCGGGCCCGGTGCGGGATTCGAGCAGGATGCCGGCGATCTTGGCGCCGTTGACCAGCACGTCGTTCGGCCATTTGCAGGTCAGCTTTGCTGGCACAGCCGCGAGGTCGAGGGCCTCCAGCAGCGCCACCGCCGTCAGGAACGAAAGTGTGGCGGCCTCTGCAGGTGAGGCCTTCGGTCGCAGCAGCAGCGAAAGGAAGAGATTGCCCGGCGGCGAGTCCCAGGCGCGGCCGCGGCGGCCACGACCGGCGGTCTGCTGTTTCGCCAGCACCGCGAGGCCTTCCGCAGCGCCGGCCTCAGCCTGGCGGCGGATTTCCTCATTGGTGCTGTCGAGGCTGTCGAAGACCTGCAGCCCCCAGGCAACCATGACAGATTACGGGAACAGCGCCTTGGCGGCAGCACCAGCCATGTTCAGCAGCGGCGCTGGCCAGAGGAAGAACAGCATGGTGAAGAGTCCGGTCACGGTCATCACCGCGCCCAGCTCACCACGCACCGGCTTGGCCAGCGGCTCGGAGGCTTCGTCGAAATACATGATCTTGACGATGCGCAGGTAGTAGTAGGCACCGACCACCGAGCTGAGCACGCCAATCACCGCCAGCACATAGAGGCCAGCGTTAATGGCGGACATGAAGATGTAGAACTTGCCGAAGAAGCCGGCCAGCGGCGGCACGCCGGCGAGCGAGAACATGAAGCCGGCCAGCAGCAAAGCCATGCCCGGATGGGTCTTGGCGAGGCCGGCGAGATCGCTGACGCCCTCGACCATCTGGTCCTTCTGGCGCATGCAAAGGATGCAGGCAAAGGTGCCGACATTCATGGCCAGATAAATCGCCAGATAGATCAGGATGCCGCGCACGCCCTCTTCCGTGCCAGCCGCGAGACCGATCAGGGCATAGCCGACATGGCCGATGGACGAATAGGCCATCAGCCGCTTGATGTTGGTCTGCGCAATCGCCGCGAAAGCGCCGAGCAGCATGGAGAGCGCGCTGACCACGATGATGATCTGCTGCCATTCATGGGCAATGTCGCCGAACGGCGTCAGGATCGCGCGCACGAACAGCGCCATGGCGGCCACCTTTGGCGCGACGGCGAAGAAGGCCGTCACCGGCGTCGGCGCGCCTTCGTAGACGTCGGGCGTCCACATATGGAAGGGCACGGCCGAGACCTTGAAGGCCAGACCGGCCGACAGGAACACAATACCGACCACCAGGCCGATGGAGGCCTGGCCATTCAGCGCCGTGGCGATCTGGGCAAAGTTGGTCGAGCCGGCGAAGCCGTAGATCATCGATGCGCCGTAGAGCAGCATGCCCGACGACAGCGCACCCAGCACGAAATACTTCAGGCCAGCTTCGGTGGCGCGGCCGGAATCGCGCTTGAAGGCGGCAAGGACATACAGCGACAGCGACTGCAGTTCGAGGCCGAGATAGAGCGCGATCAGGTCGTTGGCCGAGACCATCATCAGCATGCCGGTGCTGGCCAGCAGGATCAGCACGGGATACTCGAAACGCTCCATACGCTCGTAGCGGTTATAGCCGAGCGACAGGATGATCGAGAAAGCCGAGCCCAGCAGGATCAGCACCTTTGCAAAACGGCCGAAACCGTCGGAGACGAACAGCCCGCCGAAGGTGAGCACCGAACCGGCCGGCTGCATGGCGACCAGGGCGACCGCGATCAGCAGTGCCAGCACGGCGAGCCACGATACAGTGCGGGTGGAGCCATCGCCACGGAAGACGCCGAACATCAGCAGCGCCATCGCCGAGAGCGCAAGCCAGAGTTCCGGATAGGCAGGCGCGAGTGCGGGCAGAGCGGTCACGGTCTTAACTCCTAGCGAGCAGCAGTGGCCAGCGCCTTGGCGGCGGCCATCGCAGTCTGGTGCTGGTCGAGCAGATGCTTGACCGAGACGGCCATCACATCGAAGAACGGCGCCGGATAGATACCCATCCACAGCGTCATGATCACCAGCGGCGCGAAGATCGCGATCTCACGCGGCGAGAGGTCGGTCATCGCCTTCAGGTCGGCCTTGGTCAGTTCGCCGAAGACAACGCGACGGTAGAGATACAGCGCATAGGCCGCGGCAAAGATCACGCCGGTAGTGGCGATCAGGGCGACCCAGGTATTGGCCTGGAAGGCGCCAACCAGGGTGAGCAGTTCGCCGACGAAGCCGCCGGTGCCCGGCAGGCCCACATTGGCCATGGTGAACAGCATGAAGATCACGGCGTATTTCGGCATGTTGTTGGCCAGGCCACCGTAGCGCGCGATCTCTCGGGTATGCAGGCGGTCGTAGACCACGCCGACGCAAAGGAACAGCGCACCCGAGATAATACCGTGGCTGAGCATCTGGAAGATGGCGCCTTCGATACCCTGCGTGTTCAGCGCGAAGATGCCCATGGTGACGAAGCCCATATGCGCCACCGAGGAATAGGCGATCAGCTTCTTCATGTCTTCCTGCACCAGCGCCACGATGGAGGCGTAGACGATGGCGATCACGCTGAGCGCGAAGACGAAGGGTGCGAAATATTCCGAGGCCAGGGGGAACATCGGCAGCGAGAAACGCAGGAAGCCGTAGCCACCCATCTTCAGCAGCACGGCGGCGAGGATGACCGAACCGGCCGTGGGCGCTTCGACATGCGCATCCGGCAGCCAGGTATGCACCGGCCACATCGGCATCTTCACCGCAAAGGAGGCGAAGAAGGCGAGCCAGAGCCAGGTCTGCGCCTGCGGCGAGAACAGGCCGGTCTTCATCAGGCTCGGGATGTCGGTCGTGCCGGCGGTGAAATACATGTAGAGCAGCGCCAGCAGCAACAGCACCGAGCCGAGCAGCGTGTAGAGGAAGAACTTGAAGCTGGCATAGATGCGGCGCTTGCCGCCCCAGATGCCGATGATCAGGAACATCGGAATGAGGCCGGCTTCAAACAGCAGGTAGAACAGCACCAGATCGAGCGCGCAGAACACGCCGACCATCAGGGTTTCCATGACCAGGAAGGCGATCATGTATTCCTTGACGCGGTGTTCGATGGCTTCCCAGCTGGCCAGGATGCAGAACGGCATCAGGAAGGTGGTGAGGATGACGAACAGCATGGAGATGCCGTCGACGCCCATATGGTAGTTGATGCCGGCGCCGATCCACTCGCTCTTCTCGACGAACTGGAAGGTCGCAGTCGTATTGTCGAAATTCAGCCAGATCAGCAGCGACACCAGGAAGGTGATCGTGGTGGTCCACAGGGCCACCGACCGGGCGTTGCGGGCCACGATCTCTTCCGGGCCACGCGCCAGGAAGATGAAGGCGGCGCCGACCAGCGGCAGGAAGGTGACGATCGACAGCAAGGGCATGCTCGACATCGGATTAGTGCCCCATCGCACTGAAGAAATAGGTCACCAGCACCGCCACGCCGATCAGCATGGCAAAGGCATAGTGATAGACATAACCGGACTGCAGGATCGAAGCGCGCTTGGCGAGGCGCACCACCGTGGCGGCCAGGCCATCGGGGCCGAGGCCATCGATGATCTTGCCGTCACCGCCCTTCCAGAACAGCTGGCCGAGCCAGAAGGTCGGGCGCACGAAGATGCGGTCGTACAGCTCGTCGAAATACCACTTGTTGAGCAGGAACTGGTACAGCATGTGATGCTGCGCCGCCACGCGACCCGGCAGGGCGGTATCGCGGATATAGGCGATCCAGGCGATGAAGATGCCGATGACGCCGACGATGATCGGGCCGACCTTGACCAGGAACGGCACGTTGTGGGCCTCGTCCATCGCCTTGTGGTTTTCCAGGATCAGGATCGAGCTGCCCCAGAATTCTTTCCAGTGATGGCCGACGAAGCCGTCATAGAAGACGATACCGGCGAACACCGCGCCGAAGGCCAGCACGAAGAGCGGGATCAGCATCACCATCGGGCTTTCATGCACGTGTTCCATCACGTGATGATCGGCGCGCGGCTTGCCATGGAAGGTCATGAACAGCAGGCGCCAGGAGTAGAAGGCGGTCAGGATCGCGGCGGCCATACCCATGATATAGGCATACTGCCCTACCCCGCCGGCGGCATAGGCCACTTCGAGGATCATGTCCTTGGAGTAGTAGCCGGCGAAGATCGGAA
>JAGXRD010000045.1 GCA_018336035.1 Alphaproteobacteria bacterium
GGCCTGAAGGCGACGGTGAAGACGGTCGTGACCGGCGTTGAAATGTTCCGCAAGCTGCTGGATAGCGGCGAGGCCGGCGACAACATCGGCGCGCTGCTGCGCGGCGTGCAGCGTGAGGACGTCGAGCGCGGCCAGGTTCTGGCCAAGCCGGGTTCGATCACCCCGCACACCAAGTTCACGGCGGAAGCCTACATCCTGACCAAGGAAGAGGGCGGTCGTCATACCCCGTTCTTCACCAACTATCGTCCGCAGTTCTACTTCCGCACCACCGACGTGACCGGTGTTGTGTCGCTGCCGGCCGGTGTCGAGATGGTGATGCCGGGCGACAACGTGTCGATGGAAGTCGAGCTGATCGCGCCGATCGCCATGGATGAAGGCCTGCGTTTCGCCATCCGCGAAGGCGGTCGTACCGTCGGCGCCGGCGTCGTCGCCAAGATCGTCGCGTAATTGCGCTGATCTCGGTCTGACGCGCGATGCAGGGGTGTAGCTCAACTGGCTAGAGCACCGGTCTCCAAAACCGGGGGTTGGGGGTTCGACTCCCTCCGCCCCTGCCAGCGTGGCAGACGTAAACGAGTTAGAGTTTAGGATAACAAGGCGATGGCGAAAGTCAGTCCGATCGAGTTCTTCCGGCAGGTCCGGCAGGAGACCGCAAAGGTCACCTGGCCGAGCCGTAAGGAAACCCTGATCACCACGGCCATGGTGTTCGTGATGGGACTGGTCGCCGCTGTGTTCTTTTTTGTGGTCGACACGATCCTGCGCTACGGCGTGCAGTTGATCCTCGGCCTGGGGAGCTAAAGACGATGACGGCGCGCTGGTACATCGTCCATGTCTACGCGAACTTCGAGAAGAAGGTCGCGCAGGCGATCCGCGATGGCGCGGCACAGAAGGGCATGGCCGAGCATTTCGAAGAAGTGCTGGTGCCGACCGAGGAAGTGGTGGAAGTCCGCCGCGGCCAGAAGGTGAATGCCGAACGCAAGTTCTTCCCCGGCTATGTGCTGGTGAAGATGAACCTGACCGACGAGACCTATCACCTCGTCAAGAATACGCCGAAGGTCACCGGCTTCCTGAGTTCTGGCGGCAAGCCTGCCCCGATCACGGAAGCCGAAGCGCAGCGTGTGGCCAACCAGGTAAAGGAAGGCGTGGAACATCCCAAGCCTTCGGTCACCTTCGAGGTTGGCGAGCAGGTGCGTGTGGCCGATGGCCCGTTCACGTCGTTCTCCGGCGTGGTGGAGGAAGTGGACGAAGAGCGCGCCCGCCTGAAGGTGGCAGTGTCGATCTTCGGTCGCGCCACCCCGGTGGAGCTGGAATACAGCCAGGTCGAGAAGCTCTGATCTGACTGCTTGAGTACCCCGGCAGCGTATCGCCGGGTTCACCGTGTGGGAGACAGCTAAGGTCCTTGTTCGCCGGACCGACCCGTCGCACCACGCAATCCGCTAACGAGAGGCCCCTTAGCAAACAGGGCGTCTCTCAGGCAGGAAAGGAAAGAGTATGGCGAAGAAGATTGATGGTTACATCAAGCTGCAGGTTCCGGCCGGCAAGGCCAACCCGTCGCCGCCGATTGGTCCGGCTCTCGGCCAGCGCGGCGTCAACATCATGGAATTCTGCAAGGCCTTTAACGCGCAGACCAAGGACCTCGAGCAGGACATGCCGATTCCGGTGGTGATCACCGTGTATTCGGACCGTTCGTTCACCTTCATCACCAAGACCCCGCCGGTGACCTACTTCCTGAAGAAGGCCGCCAACATCAAGTCCGGTTCGAAGACGACCGGTCGTGGTGACAAGGTCGGTTCGGTGACGATGGACCAGGTGCGCGAGATCGCCAAGCAGAAGATGAAGGATCTCAACGCGCACGACGTTGATGCGGCAGCCCGCATGATCGTTGGTTCGGCCCGCTCGATGGGCCTGGACGTTAGCGGCGAATAAGGGGAGATCCGGATATGAGCAAGGGTAAGCGTTACACTGCCGCCGCCAAGACGGTGAACCCCGACCAGCGCTACGGCCTGGAAGAGGCCGTGAAGATGGTCAAGGCGAATGCCAAGGCCAAGTTCGACGAGACCATCGAGATTGCGATGAACCTCGGCGTCGATCCGCGTCATGCCGACCAGATGGTCCGCGGCGTGGTGACCATGCCGTCGGGCACCGGCAAGACCGTGCGCGTCGCCGTCTTCGCCAAGGGTCCGAAGGCCGAGGAAGCCAAGAAGGCCGGTGCCGACCTGGTCGGCGCCGACGATCTGGCCGAAATCATCAACACCGGCAAGATCGAATTCGATCGCTGCATCGCCACGCCTGACATGATGGCCGTGGTGGGCAAGCTCGGTAAGGTGCTGGGCCCGCGCGGCCTGATGCCGAACCCGAAGCTGGGCTCGGTGACCATGGACGTTGCCGGCGCCGTCAAGGCAGCCAAGGGCGGCCAGGTCGAGTTCCGCGTCGAGAAGGCGGGCCTGGTTCAGGCCGGTATCGCCAAGGCATCGTTCACCGAGGCGCAGATCCTCGCGAACGTGAAGGCCTTCCTCGATGCCGTGAACAAGGCCAAGCCGACCGGCGTGAAGGGTCATTACGTGAAGAAGATCGCGCTCACCTCGACCATGGGTCCGGGCGTGCGCGTCGATCTGTCCGATGCGATGGGCGGCGACAGCAAGGCTGCTGCCTAACATCGAATGAGTTTCGCCGGACCTTCCTTCGGGAGGGGCCGGCGAAGCGGTATTTCGGGAAACCGCAATACCGCAACCTGTCCGAGACTGCAGGCCCCCGGAAGCTTTCGAGCCGAAGGGTTTAATGGACATGGCCACCTGCATAGACGGGGAAGAGAATTTTCGATGAGCCCAACGATTGTTGGCTCCGCGAAGGTTCGAGCCCTGGGACAGGCGAACCGGGTGATCGGTTTGCCGCAGACGGTGAGGTCGGAAACGACGCAGCCGTGGCGACCAGTCGATCGCTCAAGTGCCAACCAGGATCGGATGAAAAATCCGGTTCCTTGTTTAGGAGACGAACAGTGGATCGTGCTCAAAAACAGGAGATGGTGACCACCCTCAACAAGGTCTTTAACCAGGCCGAAGTTGTCGTGGTAACCCAGAACGCCGGTCTGACCGTCGCTCAGGTAACTGAGCTGCGTCGTCAGATGAAGGCGGCTGGCGCCAGCTTCAAGGTCGCGAAAAACCGTCTTGTCTGCCTCGCCCTCGAGGGCACGCCCTACGCATCCCTGAAGAACCTCTTCAAGGGTCCGACCGGCATTGCTTATGCCAATGATCCGGTCGCAGCAGCGAAGGTCGCCGTGGAATTCGCCAAGAAGAACGAGAAGTTCCTCGTTATTGGCGGCGCCATGGGCGAAACCGTCCTGAATGCTGATGGTGTGAAAGCCTTGGCGACCTTGCCGTCGCTCGACGAACTGCGCGGCAAGATCATCGGCCTGCTCAATGCGCCTGCGACCAAGGTCGCCGGCGTCGTGCAGGCGCCGGCTGGCCAGTTGGCCCGCCTGCTCAATGCGTATGCCACCAAGGGTTAAGGCCGCAAGCCGAACCGTTACTATCTAACCAGGTATCGAACCTACACACTTAGGAGTCACTCAAATGGCTGATTTGAACAAGATCGTTGACGAACTGTCGACTCTCACCGTCCTGGAAGCTGCTGAGCTTGCCAAGCTTCTCGAAGAGAAGTGGGGCGTCTCGGCTGCTGCTCCGGTTGCCGTTGCCGCTGCTGCCGGCGCTGCTGCCCCGGCCGCTGAAGAGAAGACCGAGTTCAACGTGATCCTCGCCGATGCCGGCGCGAACAAGATCAACGTGATTAAGGAAGTCCGTGCGATCACGGGCCTGGGCCTCAAGGAAGCCAAGGACCTGGTCGAGGGCGCTCCGAAGGCCGTCAAGGAAGGCGTCAACAAGGACGACGCCGCCAAGATCAAGGCCCAGCTCGAAGCCGCTGGCGCCAAGGTCGAAGTCAAGTAATACGCGTAACGGCGAGGGGGCGGGTCCGGTGTGGACCTGCCCCCTCGTTGCCCTGAAAGATGGGCCGCCCTATATCAGGGACCTATTTTCAAATCACACCCCGGCCGCCGCGGAATTTGGCGGGTCGATGCAGTACCGGATCTTTGGGCGCGGCGATCGCCCGGCGGGATTAACAGGCTCGCGAAATTCATCGCTGGTCCGGCACTGCGCAGCGTGACAGACGCTGCCTCTATAGAGATTTGGGACAGACATGACCTTGTCGTTCACCGGCCGCAAGCGCGTTCGCAAAAGCTTCGGACGCATCCCGTCCGTCACCTCGATGCCCAACCTGATCGAGGTTCAGAAAAGCTCCTACGACAGTTTCCTGATGATGAACGACGCTGGCGACCAGCGTCCCGACGCCGGCCTGCAGTCGGTGTTCAAGTCGGTTTTCCCGATCAAGGATTTCAGCGACACCTCGTCGCTCGAATTCGTCAAGTACGAGTTCGAAGCCCCCAAGTATGATGTCGACGAGTGCATGCAGCGCGGCATGACCTTTGCCGCGCCGCTGAAGGTGACGCTCCGCCTGATCGTCTTCGAAGTCGATCCCGATACCCAGGCCAAGTCGGTCAAGGGCATCAAGGAGCAGGATGTCTACATGGGCGACATGCCGCTCATGACCGACAAGGGCACCTTCATCATCAACGGCACCGAGCGCGTCATCGTTTCGCAGATGCATCGCAGCCCGGGCGTGTTCTTCGACCACGACAAGGGCAAGACCCATTCGTCGGGCAAGTATCTCTACACCGCCCGCGTGATCCCGTATCGCGGCTCGTGGCTCGACTTCGAATTCGACGCCAAGGACATCGTGCATGTCCGCATCGACCGTCGCCGCAAGCTGCCCGTCACCACGCTGTTCTTCGCGCTCGGCCTGACCCAGGAAGAGATCCTGGATTCCTTCTACAAGAAGGTGATCTACAAGCGCGACAAGAAGGGCTGGCGCGTCGACTATAACGCCGAGCGTATGCGCGGCGTCCGCGTCAACAACGACCTGATCAATGCCAAGACCGGCAAGGTCATGGTCGAGGCCGGCACCAAGATCACCCCGCGCCTGGCCAAGAAGCTGGCGGAAGAGGGCCTCAAGGAGCTGCTCGTTTCGCCGGAAGACATGGTCGGCAAGTTCAACTCGCTCGACATCGTCAACGAAGAGAGCGGTGAAATCTATCTCGAGGCGGGCGAAGAGCTCGACGTCAAGAAGATCGATCTGCTGGAAGCCGCCGGTATCGAGCAGATCTCGGTGCTCGACGTCGACCACGTCACCATCGGCGCCTATATCCGCAACACCATGGTCGCCGACAAGCACCAGGGCCGCGAGCAGGCGCTGTTCGAAATCTACCGCGTGATGCGTCCGGGCGAGCCGCCGACGATGGACACCGCCGAGGCGCTGTTCCACGGCCTGTTCTTCGATCCGGAGCGCTACGATCTCTCGGCCGTTGGCCGCGTGAAGATGAACGCCCGCCTCAACCTCGAGGCTGACGACACCGTTCGCGTGCTGCGTACCGAAGACATCCTGGCCTGCGTGCGCACCCTGACCGAACTCAAGGACGGTCGCGGCGAAATCGACGACATCGACCATCTCGGCAACCGCCGCGTCCGCTCGGTCGGCGAGCTGATGGAAAACCAGTACCGCATCGGCCTGGTGCGCATGGAGCGTGCGATCCGCGAGCGTATGAGCTCGGTCGAGATCGACACGGTCATGCCGCATGACCTGATCAATGCCAAGCCGGCTGCCGCTGCCGTGCGCGAGTTCTTCGGCTCGAGCCAGCTGTCGCAGTTCATGGACCAGACCAACCCGCTGTCGGAAATCACCCACAAGCGCCGCCTCTCGGCGCTTGGCCCGGGCGGTCTGACCCGCGAGCGCGCCGGCTTCGAGGTGCGCGACGTGCATCCGACGCATTACGGCCGCATCTGCCCGATTGAGACGCCGGAAGGCCCGAATATCGGTCTGATCAACTCGCTGGCTACCTATGCCCGCGTCAACCAGTACGGCTTCATCGAGAGCCCGTATCGCCGCGTGCGCGACGGCAAGGTCACTGACGAAGTGATCTATCTGACCGCGATGGAAGAGGGCAAGTACACCATCGCCCAGGCCAATGCGGAGATCGATCCGAAGGGCAAGCTGATGGGCGACCTGGTGTCGTGCCGTCGCAATGGCGACTTCGTGATGGTGCGTCCTGAAGGCATCGACTTCATGGACGTGTCGCCGAAGCAGCTGGTCTCGGTCGCCGCGGCGCTGATCCCGTTCCTCGAGAACGACGACGCCAACCGCGCGCTGATGGGCTCGAACATGCAGCGTCAGGCCGTGCCGCTGGTGCGCGCCGAGGCGCCGCTGGTCGGTACCGGAATGGAAGAGGTTGTGGCCCGCGATTCCGGCGCCACCATTGTCGCCAAGCGCTCGGGCGTGGTCGACCAGATCGACGGTACCCGTATTGTCGTCCGCGTGTCGGAAGAGACCGACATGTCGAAGTCGAACGTCGACATCTACAAGCTGCTGAAGTTCCAGCGCTCGAACCAGAATACCTGCATCACCCAGCGTCCGCTGGTGAAGGTGGGCGATCAGGTTCAGGCCGGCGACATCATCGGCGACGGTCCGTCGACCGAGCTGGGCGAACTGGCGCTGGGCCGCAACGTGCTCGTCGCCTTCATGCCCTGGAACGGCTACAACTTCGAAGATTCGATCCTGATCAGCGAGCGTATCGCCAAGGACGACGTCTTCACCTCGATCCATATCGAGGAATTCGAAGTGATGGCCCGTGACACCAAGCTGGGCCCTGAGGAAATCACCCGCGACATCCCGAACGTGGGCGAAGAAGGCCTCAAGAACCTCGACGAAGCCGGCATCGTCTATATCGGCGCCGAAGTGCATCCTGGCGACATCATGGTCGGCAAGATCACGCCGAAGGGCGAAAGCCCGATGACGCCGGAAGAGAAGCTGCTGCGCGCCATCTTCGGCGAAAAGGCTTCGGATGTCCGTGACAGCTCGCTGCGCGTGCCGCCGGGCGTGTCCGGTACGGTCGTGGAAGTGCGCGTCTTCTCGCGTCATGGCGTCGAGAAGGACGAGCGCGCGCTCGCCATCGAACGCGCCGAGATCGAGCGCCTGGCCAAGGACCGCGACGACGAAAAGGCGATCATCGAGCGCGCCATCTATGGCCGCCTGAAGGAGCTGCTGCTCGGCAAGCAGGCCGACAAGGGCCCGAAGGGCTTCAAGGACGGCGGCAAGATCGACGAGGCAGTGCTCGCCGAACTGACCCCCGGCCAGTGGTGGCAGATCAGCGTCAAGCACGAAAAGTCGATGTCCGACATCGAGGCGCTGAAGAAGCAGTATGACGCGGCCACCGGCCGCATTCAGAAGCGCTTCGAGGACAAGGTCGAGAAGCTGCAGCGCGGCGACGAACTGCCCCCGGGCGTGATGAAGATGGTCAAGGTCTTCGTGGCGGTGAAGCGCAAGCTGCAGCCGGGCGACAAGATGGCCGGCCGTCACGGCAACAAGGGTGTCGTGTCGCGCATCGTGCCTGAAGAAGACATGCCCTATCTCGAGGACGGCCAGCCGGTCGACATCGTGCTGAATCCGCTGGGCGTGCCGTCGCGCATGAACGTCGGTCAGATCCTTGAGACGCATCTTGGCTGGGCTTCGGCCGGTCTCGGCCGCCAGATCGGCGAGATGCTCGACAAGGTCAACCGCAACGCGGCCAAGGCGGCCGACCTGCGCACGATCATGAAGGGCATTTACTCGAAGCAGGAATATGCCGACAAGATCAATGATCTGTCGGATGATCAGGTGCTCGAGCTCAGCTCCAACCTGCGTCGCGGTGTGCCAATGGCCACACCGGTCTTCGATGGCGCGCATGAGCCCGACATCGTCGAGATGCTGGAGAAGGCTGGCTTCCACACCTCGGGTCAGTCGACCCTGGTGGATGGTCGCACCGGCGAGCCGTTCGATCGCAAGGTGACCGTCGGCTACATCTACATGCTGAAGCTGCACCACCTGGTCGACGACAAGATCCACGCCCGTTCGATCGGTCCCTACAGCCTCGTCACCCAGCAGCCGCTGGGCGGCAAGGCCCAGTTCGGCGGTCAGCGCTTCGGCGAAATGGAAGTCTGGGCGCTGCAGGCCTATGGCGCTGCCTACACCCTGCAGGAAATGCTGACTGTGAAGTCGGACGACGTGGCTGGCCGCTCGAAGGTTTACGAGTCGATCGTGCGCGGCGACACCAACTTCGAGGCAGGCATCCCTGAATCGTTCAACGTGCTGGTCAAGGAAATGCGGTCGCTCGGCCTGAATGTCGAGCTGTCGCAGCGTTCCTACTGATCGCCACGAAACATTTCCTCCGATAGGAGACGATAGATATGAACGAACTTAGCAACGTTTTCGGCCAGCCGCAGAACGCCCAGGCTTTCGACCAGATCCAGATCTCGATCGCTTCGCCGGAGCGTATCCGCTCTTGGTCCTACGGCGAGATCAAGAAGCCTGAGACCATCAACTACCGCACCTTCAAGCCGGAGCGTGACGGTCTGTTCTGCGCCCGCATCTTTGGTCCGATCAAGGACTACGAGTGCCTGTGCGGCAAGTACAAGCGCATGAAGTATCGCGGCGTGATCTGCGAGAAGTGCGGCGTTGAAGTCACGCTCTCCAAGGTGCGTCGCGAGCGCATGGGCCATATCGAACTGGCCTCGCCGGTTGCGCATATCTGGTTCCTCAAGTCGCTGCCCTCGCGCATCGGCCTGATGCTGGACATGACGCTGAAAGATCTCGAGCGCATCCTGTATTTCGAGAACTACGTCGTGGTCGAGCCGGGCCTCAGCCCGCTCAAGCAGTTCGACCTGCTGACGGAAGAACAGCTCTTCCGCGCCCAGGAAGAATATGGCGATGACAGCTTCGTCGCCAAGATCGGCGCGGAAGCCATCCGCGACCTGCTGATCGCGCTCGACCTGGAAAAGGCCCGCGAAGACATTCGCCAGGAACTGGCCGAGACCACTTCGGAACTGAAGCCGAAGAAGCTGGTCAAGCGCCTCAAGCTGGTCGAAGCCTTCATCGATTCCGGCAACAAGCCGGAATGGATGGTCATGACCGTGATCCCGGTGATCCCGCCCGAGCTGCGCCCGCTGGTGCCGCTGGACGGTGGCCGCTTCGCTACGTCGGATCTGAACGATCTGTATCGTCGCGTCATCAACCGTAACAACCGCCTGAAGCGCCTGATCGAGCTGCGTGCGCCGGACATCATCGTCCGTAACGAAAAGCGCATGCTGCAGGAAGCCGTCGACGCCCTGTTCGACAACGGCCGTCGCGGCCGCGTCATCACCGGCGCCAATAAGCGTCCGCTGAAGTCGCTCAGCGACATGCTGAAGGGCAAGCAGGGCCGCTTCCGCCAGAACCTGCTCGGCAAGCGCGTCGATTACTCTGGCCGTTCGGTCATCGTGGTCGGTCCGGAACTGAAGCTGCACCAGTGCGGCCTGCCGAAGAAGATGGCGCTCGAACTCTTCAAGCCGTTCATCTACTCCAAGCTTGAGCTGCGCGGCCTGGCCGCCACCGTCAAGATGGCGAAGAAGATGGTGGAAAAGGAGCGTCCGGAAGTCTGGGATATCCTGGAAGAGGTGATCCGCGAGCATCCGGTTCTGCTGAACCGCGCGCCGACGCTGCACCGTCTGGGCATCCAGGCCTTCGAGCCGACCCTGATTGAAGGCAAGGCGATCCAGCTGCATCCGCTGGTCTGCGCCGCCTTCAACGCCGACTTCGACGGTGACCAGATGGCGGTCCACGTGCCGCTGTCGCTGGAAGCTCAGCTCGAAGCCCGCGTGCTGATGATGTCGACCAACAACATCCTCAGCCCCGCGAACGGCAAACCGATCATCGTGCCGTCGCAGGACATCGTGCTCGGCCTGTACTACACCACCATGGAGCGCCCCAGCCCGCTTGGCGATGTCGTCAAGATCAAGGACATGAACGCGCTGCTGAAGGCCTGGGCCGACGATGACGTGATCATCTACGACCCGAAGACCAAGGTGGAAGTGCCGAAGACGGCCGTGAAGGCCGAACTGGAGCGCATCGTGCAGGGCGGCGCCATCGTCGAGCGGACCCCGGTCTTCACGACCATTGCCGAAATCCAGCAGGCGCTGGACTCCAAGGCGATCACGCTGCATCACCGCATCAAGGCCCGCCTGAACACGGTGGACGGCGAAGGCAATCCGATCATTGTCCGCGTCACCACCACGCCGGGCCGCATGCTGCTGAGTGAGATCCTGCCGCGTCACAAGAACGTGCCGTTCCGCGTGATCAACCAGCAGCTGACCAAGAAGGAGATCACCAACGTCATCGACGTGGTGTATCGCCATTGCGGTCAGAAAGAGACCGTCATCTTCTGCGATCGCATGATGGCGCTCGGCTTCACCCGCGCCTTCAAGGCCGGCATCTCCTTCGGCAAGGACGACATGGTCGTGCCGTCGTCGAAGCTGAAGCATATCGACGACACCAAGAAGCTGGTCGGCGAATACGAGCAGCAGTACCAGGACGGTCTGATCACTCAGGGCGAAAAGTACAACAAGGTGGTCGATGCCTGGTCGCAGTGTACCGACCGCGTCGCCGACGAGATGATGAAGGTCATTCAGACCGACATCGACCAGGTCACCGGTCAGCGCAAGCCGATCAACTCGATCTGGATGATGGCTCACTCGGGCGCCCGTGGTTCGGCCGCCCAGATGAAGCAGCTCGCCGGCATGCGCGGCCTGATGGCCAAGCCGTCGGGTGAGATCATCGAGACGCCGATCATCTCGAACTTCAAGGAAGGCCTCACCGTGCTCGAGTATTTCAACTCGACCCACGGCGCCCGTAAGGGTCTGGCCGACACGGCGCTCAAGACGGCGAATTCGGGTTACCTGACCCGTCGTCTCGTCGACGTGGCGCAGGACTGCATCATCACCGAGGAAGATTGCGGCACCGAGCGCGGCCTGACCGTGCGCGAGGTTGTTGAAGGCGCCGAAGTGATCGCCACGCTGGGCGAGCGCATCCTGGGCCGCGTGCCGAGCGTGGATGTGAAGCATCCGCTGTCGGGCGAAGTGATCGTCCCGGCCGGCCACCTGATCGAAGAACGCGATGTCGACCGTATCGAAACGGCCGGCGTGGAAAGCATGCTGATCCGCTCGGTGCTGACCTGCGACTCCGAAACCGGCGTCTGCGGCAAGTGCTACGGCCGCGATCTGGCCCGCGGTACCAAGGTCAACATCGGTGAGGCTGTCGGCGTCATTGCCGCGCAGTCGATCGGTGAGCCTGGTACCCAGCTGACCATGCGTACCTTCCACATCGGCGGCACCGCCCAGGTGGCGGAGCAGTCGAGCCTGGAAGCCGCCTATGATGCGACCATCAAGATCGCGAACCGCAACCTGGTGACCGACAGCCAGGGCCGCTTCGTGGTGATGGGCCGCAACTGCGAGGTCATCCTGGTGGATGCCAACGGTCGCGAACGCGCCCGCCACAAGGTGCCGTACGGCGCCCGCCTGGTGGCCGACGAAGGCGGCAGCGTCAAGAAGGGTCAGCGTATCGCCGAATGGGATCCGTACACCCGTCCGGTCATCACCGAGCGCGAGGGCGTCGTGAATTATCGCGACCTCGTCGAAGGTGTGTCGATGCGTGAAGCCACCGACGAGTCGACCGGCATTTCCTACAAGGTCGTCTCCGACTGGAAGCAGAACCCGAAGGGCAGCGAACTGCGTCCGCGCATCACGCTGCGTGACAGCAAGGGCGAAATCCTCATGCTGGTCAGCGGCGCCGAGGCCCGGTACTACCTTTCGGCCGACGCTATTCTGTCGGTGGAAGACGGTGCCCAGGTGCATGCCGGTGACGTGCTGGCGCGTATCCCGGTGGAAGGCACCAAGACGCGCGACATCACCGGCGGTCTGCCGCGTGTTGCCGAGCTGTTTGAAGCCCGCCGTCCTAAGGATCATGCCGTCATCGCGGAAATCGACGGCCGCGTCGAGTTCGGCAAGGATTACAAGGCCAAGCGCCGCCTGATCCTGAAGCCGGCCGAAGAGGGCGTCGATCCGGTCGAATACCTGATCCCGAAGGGCAAGCAGATTGCCGTTCAGGAAGGCGACTTCGTCCGCGTGGGCGACCATCTGCTCGATGGCAACCCGGCGCCGCACGACATCCTGAAGGTGCTCGGCGTGGAGGCTTTGGCCAACTATCTCGTGAACGAGATCCAGGAGGTCTATCGTCTGCAGGGCGTGAAGATCAACGACAAGCACATCGAGGTGATTTGCCGCCAGATGCTGCAGAAGATCGAGATCATCGACCCGGCCGAGACCACCTTCCTGATCGGCGAGCAGGTCGACCGCAGCGAGTTCGAAGAGGTGAATGCCAAGACCGAAGCCGAAGGCCGCAAGGTGGCCAAGGGCATGCCGGTCCTGCTCGGCATCACCAAGGCGAGCCTGCAGACCCGGTCGTTCTTCTCGGCGGCCTCGTTCCAGGAGACCACCCGCGTGCTCACCGAAGCTGCCGTCGGCGGCAAGGTGGACAAGCTGATCGGCCTCAAGGAAAACGTGATCGTCGGTCGCCTGATCCCGGTCGGCACCGGTGCCATCATGAACCGCATGAAGGGCCTGGCTGCCCAGCGCGATCGCGATTTCGCCGATGCGCTGGAAAGCGAACTGCAGGCTGCCGTCGGCGACGCCGCCGAATAAGCCTTTGTAAAATATCGAAGATCAGGGGCGGCAGCGATGCCGCCCTTTTTCTTTGGCCGATAGGGTAGAAAGGTATAAGATCAGGGTAGAAAGGTATATTTCCATGGGCCTGAATATCAAGAATGCTGAAACCCAGCGTCTGGTTGATGAACTCGCCGCGCTGACCGGCGAGAGCAAGACCGCGGCGATTGCCGCAGCCGTACGCGAACGCCTTGAACGCATCACGCGACAGGAAAAGCGCAAGGACCTCGCCGAACGCCTGCTGGAGATCAGTCAGCGAACCGCGCCGTTATTCAAGGAGCCGTACAAATCGGTCGAGCATGGCGACCTGCTTTACGACGAGATGGGTTTGCCCAAGTGATCATCGACAGCTCGGTCCTCATCGCCATCCTGCGCACCGAACCGGAAGCCTCGCGTTTCCGCACGGCGATGGCTGAGAGCGACGACACGTTGCGGCTCTCGGCAGCGAGCTATCTGGAAACTGCGATTGTTGTCGATGGCAGCCGGAATCCGGTTCTGAGCCGCGAGTTGGATCACCTGGTTGACGATGCGGGACTGGTGATCGAACCGGTCACCGAGACACAGGCGCGTATCGCCCGCGAGGCCTATCGCGATTTCGGCAAGGGCAGTGGCCATCCGGCACAGCTGAATTTCGGCGACTGCTTTGCCTATGCACTCGCGAAGGATCTGGGCGAGCCGCTGCTGTTCAAAGGCGACGATTTCCGACACACCGACGTGCGGCCCGCTGGTGGGTGAAGAACGGCGGCGCTTTGCCATCGGGTATGACGCGATTTCGCCGATGCCCGCTTGCTGCCTTCGCAGAATCACCCTAAGCCATCTGCATGGACTGGCAGGATGAAGGGGTTGTTCTGAGCGTTCGCCATCATGGCGAAAGCGCCCGGATCGTGACCCTGCTGACTGAAAGCCATGGTCGCCATGCCGGGCTGCTGCGTGGCTCGGGCACGGGCAGGGGCGGCGCCCTGCAGCCCGGCCAGCTGGTCGGCGCGGAATGGCGCGCGCGGCTGTCGGAACAGCTCGGCTATTACACGCTCGAAGCCCTGAAACATCCCGCCGCATTGATGCTGGACGATCCGGCGCGGCTGGCGGCGCTACGGGCCACCTGCGCGCTCATCGATGCGGCACTGCCCGAGCGTGAGCCGCATCCGAATCTCTTTGGTGCCACCAAGGCGCTGTTCAGCCTGATGGCCGAGATGGACGAGCCCGGTGACTGGGGCGCGCTCTATGTGCGCTGGGAAACCGGTCTGCTGGCCGAGATGGGCTACGGCATCGACCTGGAAAGCTGCGCCGCCACCGGCGCCACCACGAACCTGACGCATGTCTCGCCGCGCAGCGGCCGCGCCGTCTCGGCCGAGGCCGCCGCGCCCTATGCCGATCGCATGCTGAAGCTGCCGGCTTTTCTGGTGCCGGGCAGGGGAGCGCCCGAGTCGCTGCCGAACGATTCGCTGCAGGCCGTGCTGGACGGCCTCGCGCTCACCGGGCATTTCCTCGAAAACCGCCTGTTCGCCCAGCTTCATGCGCCGGTGCCGCAGGCCCGTGCGCGGCTGCTGGAGGTCGTCCACAACCAGGCCCAAAAGTAGAAAATCCGGGCCGTCTGGTATAGAAACCCCGTCATGAGCAAGCATCTGCCTCCCAAAGACATCCCCGAAGATATCCGCAACGTCGCACTGCCCGATGCGCTGTCCGAGCGCTATCTGGCCTATGCGCTCAGCACCATCACCTCGCGCTCGCTGCCCGATGCGCGCGACGGACTGAAGCCGGTGCAGCGCCGCGTGCTGTTCGCCATGCGGCTGCTCAAGCTCGACCCGGCCTCGGGTTACAAGAAATGCGCCCGCGTCGTCGGCGACGTGATCGGTAAGTATCACCCGCATGGCGACCAGTCGGTTTATGATGCGCTGGTGCGCCTGGCGCAGGATTTCGCGCAGCGCTATCCGCTGGTCGACGGCCAGGGCAACTTCGGCAATATCGACGGCGATAACGCGGCGGCGATGCGATACACCGAAGCGCGCCTCACCGAAGTCGCCAATGTGCTGCTCACCAATCTCGACGACGACACGGTCGACTTCCGCCCCAACTATGACGGCGAGAATGACGAGCCGGTCGTGCTGCCGGCCGGCCTGCCGAACCTGCTGGCCAATGGCGCCAGCGGCATTGCCGTCGGCATGGCAACCTCGATCCCGCCGCATAACCTGCCTGAGCTGTGCGATGCGCTTCTGCATCTGATCAAGCATCCGAATTCCACCATCGAGAAGCTGGTCGATTTCGTGCAGGGCCCGGATTTCCCGACCGGCGGTATCATGGTCGAGCCGCTCAGCGCGCGGATCGAAGCCTACAAGACCGGCCGCGGCAGTTTCCGCCATCGCGCCGTCTGGACGCAGGAAGAGCTGCCGCGCGGCATGTGGCAGATCGTCGTCACCGAGATTCCGTATCAGGTGCAGAAGTCGCGGCTGGTCGAGCGGATCGCCGAACTGATCACCGAGAAGAAGGCGCCGCTGCTGGATGACGTGCGCGATGAGTCGACGGAAGATGTCCGGCTCGTTCTGATCCCGAAGAACAAGACGGTCGATCCGGCTGTGCTGATGGAAAGCCTGTTCCGCAGCACCGATCTGGAAACCCGTTTCCCGCTCAACCTCAATGTGCTGGATGGCGGCAAGCTGCCGCGCGTGATGAACCTGCGCGAGGCTTTGCAGGCCTATCTCGATCACCGCCATGAAGTGCTGGAGCGCAAGAGCCGTTACCGCCAGGGCAAGATCGAGCATCGCCTGGAAGTGCTCGACGGCTACCTGATCGCCTATCTCAATCTCGACGAGCTGATCGAGATCATCCGCCGCGAGGATGAGCCCAAGCCGGCGATGATGAAGCGGTTCAAGCTGACCGATGTGCAGGCCGAAGCCATCCTCAACATGCGCCTGCGCAGTCTGCGCAAGCTGGAAGAGATGGAGTTGCGCGGCGAGCATAAGGAACTGTCGAAGGAACTGGCCGAACTGAAGAAGCTGCTGGGCGATGCCGACCTGCGCTGGCAGGCGATTGCCGGCGAGATCCAGGAACTGAAGAAGCAGTTCGGCCCCAAGTCCGCTCTAGGCAAGCGCCGGACGAAGATCGGCGATGCGCCGGTGATCTCGGAGGAGGCTTTCGAGGTGCTGGTCGAGCGCGAGCCGATAACCGTGATCTGCTCGGCCAAGGGCTGGATCCGCGCCATCAAGGGCCATGTCGCCGACGATGGCACGGCGGCCTTCAAGGAAGGCGACAAGGGCCGCTTCTGGCTGCATGCCGAAACCACCGACAAGCTGCTGCTGTTCGGTACCAACGGCCGTGCTTACACAATCAATTGCGACAAGCTGCCACGCGGTCGCGGTCATGGCGAGCCCGTCCGCCTGATGATCGACCTGGGCAACGACCAGGATATCGTGGCGCTGATGAAGTATCAGGGCGACCGCCGCTTCCTGGTTGCCAGCAGCGATGGCCGTGGCTTCATCTGCCCCGAGACCGAGATGCTGGCCGCCACGCGCACCGGCAAGCAGATCCTGAACGTCCAGGCGCCGGCCGAAGCCTGCGTCCTGTCGCAGGTGGAAGGCGATACGGTGGCGGTGATCGGCGACAACCGCAAACTGCTGCTGTTCCCGCTGTCCGAATTGCCGGAGATGACCAAAGGGCGCGGCATCACCCTGCAGAAATACAAGGATGGTGGCCTGGCCGATGCCCGCACCTTCACGCTGAAGCAGGGCCTGAGCTGGATTGACTCCTCGGGCCGCACCAAGACGGAAAGCGACCTGAAGGAGTACCGTGGCGAACGCGCCCAGGCCGGTCGCGTCGTCTTCCGCGGCTTCAACAAGAACAACCGCTTCTCTTAAAACAGGTACGTCATCCTCGGGCTTGACCCGAGGATCTTTCGCAGGTCTGCTTGAGATGCCCGGATCAAGTCCGGGCATGACGTTTTTTTGTATGTAGGTGAGGACACCATGGCGCAGCCCGAAATCAAAACCTACTGGCAGAATTTCATCGACGGCCAGTGGCGCGATGGTGCCACCAACGAGCGCATCGCCATCGAGAACCCGGCGACCGGTGAGAAACTGGCCGAGGTGGCGCGTGCCATGCCGGCCGATGTGGATCGCGCCGTGGCGGCTGCCCGCAAGCGCTTCAATGCCCGTACGCTGATCGACATGCGGCCGATGGCGCGCGGCGCGCTGCTGCTCGAGATCGCGGCGCAGATGCGTGCCATGGCCGATGAGATTGCGCTGGCCGAATGCCTTGATAACGGCAAGTCGCTGACGGCTGCCAAGAACGAGGCGATGGCTGCCTCGCGTTACTTCTCCTATTACGGCGGCGCCACCGACAAGATCGAAGGCCGCATGATTCCGCTGGGGGCGGGTTACGTCGATTACACCGTGCCGGCGCCGTATGGCGTATCCGTTCAGATCGTACCGTGGAATTTCCCGCTGCAGATCGCCGCGCGTTCGGTGGCCTGTGCGCTCGCCACCGGCAATACCGTGGTGTTGAAGTCGCCGGAACTCTCGCCACTGTCCTGCACCTTCATCGCCGAGGCCTGCAAGCGTGCCGGCGTGCCCGATGGCGCGGTGAATGTGCTTTGTGGCTACGGTCATGATACCGGCGCGGCGATGGTGTCGCACAGGGATGTCGATCATATCGTCTTCACCGGCTCGCTGAAGACCGGGCAGTTCATCCTGCGCGCCGCCGCCGAGCGCATCATTCCCTGCGTCATGGAACTGGGCGGCAAGTCGGCGGGTATTGTTTTCCCCGATGCCGATCTCGACCAGGTGGCGGCCAGCACCGCCATCGGCATTTTCACCAATGCCGGCCAGGTCTGCTCGGCGGCCTCGCGCCTCGTGGTGCATCGTTCGCGGCATGACGAAGTGGTGGCGAAGATCGCCGCCCGCGCCAAAGCGCTCAGCATCGGCCCGGGTATCGAGGGCAAGGATCTCGGCCCGCTGATCTCCGCTGCACAGCTCGACAAGGTCGAGGGTATGTGCCTGGCCGCTGCGCAGGACGGCGCCGAGGCCGTTACCGGCGGTCGACGTGTCGACGGCATGGCAGGCCATTTCATGCAGCCGACCGTATTTGCCGGCGTGAAACCCGACATGACCATCGCGCGCGAGGAAGTCTTCGGCCCGGTGCTGGCCGTGCAGGTCTATGACGATCCTGAAGAAGCCATCGCGCTGGCCAATGGCACCGATTACGGCCTCTGCGCCGGCGTCTATACGAAAGACCTGCGGCAGGCGCATTGGGCCGCCGACCGTCTGGTGGCGGGACAGGTGTTTGTGAATGAGTGGTTTGCCGGCGGCATCGAGACGCCGTTCGGCGGCACCAAGCGCTCCGGCTATGGCCGAGAGAAGGGCCAGGAAGCCCTGCTCAGCTACGTGCAGACCAAGAATGTCGGCATCCGCATCGATGCCGGCGGTGGCGGTCGTCCCGGCGGTTGATCGTCGCCCGCAGCCTCACTGTTGCATCGCGCGCGTGAAATAGACCGACATTTCCGAACTTTTGCTGCGGTCGATGCGTGTGACCTGCAGGCGGTCACCTTCGGGGCGGAAGCGGAACTCAATATTGTGATCGCGCACCAGCTCGTCACCCTGCAGCACGAGCGGCATTTTTGTATGCTCGGGTTTGTCGCCATTCACGCCCGTTCCGGACATATAGGTGGCCTCGTAAGATCCGTTACTGTGTCGCCAGATCGAGATCGCGATGAAGCGGCCGTTGTGCCATGTGCCCTGCCATAGACCGGTGAAGCGACCGTTGACCGCAACTTTGGGCAGTTTGATTCCATAGGTTGCAGCAGTGGCGGCGCTCTCCTCGCTGCAACTGGGTTTCTGCCCGGTTTCAAAGAACTGCTGCAGGCATGGGCCGTAGCGTCGCGCGAATTCCCAGCTTTGCCCGCCGCCATGGCCCTGCATGTCGTGATAGGTCGGCTGGTTGATGATGAAGTTCGCCATGCCCATTTCGGTCAGGCGCTTTTCCGCATAAGGCCCGCGCACATTCGGCTGCTGCGTTTCGAACCAGTCGTCGCCGCTGAAGAAACCCGCGGCCACAAGGATGCCGCTGTCCTTGTATTTTTCCCATAGTTCGCGGATGTAGGTGTCGTTCTGTCGCCATTCGCGACTTTTGCCGGCATCGCCGAAGGCAGCCGGTGACAGCGGCAGGATGCCGTGGATTTTTGGTTTCAGGCTGCCGGTATGGATCGTGGCGAAGGCGCCGCGCGACTGGCCCATCAGGATGACGCGCGAATAGGCGCGAACAACCGGCAACTCCAGTATGTGCAGGATCAGAGGCGTGGTCAGATCGTGTGTTGCGCCCGCGACGGCTCTGCCTTTGGCGACGCCGATGATGGGATGCCGCTGCAGGTGATAGCTGTCCCAGCCGGCTTCCGCAAAATACTGCATCACTGGCGGCACTTTCTCTGGCGCCAGTTTGTCGGGGCTGTAACCGTGATTCCAGATCACCAGTCCTTTGGCTTTGGCGGGGCCGTAGGGATGCTGGCTCACATCGGAACGGCCCGGAAAGACAGCGGGATTGAACCAGTAGTCACGCTCTGCGGTGAAGGTCTGCGCGATGGCCGAGCCGCAAATGACCAGAAGCAGAGCCAGCGCGAGACCACCTGTCCGGGCCGGCTGAAATATTGTTTCTCTCATTGTTGGCCCCCCAACGCCTGCCATCGCAACATGAGGGAGGCGTGGGATGATTTATAGAAAAATCGCCTAAAACATAGCTTGAAACCAGGTCATGGCTCCAATTAGATGTGGCTTGAAGTAAAATAGATTACTAAAAGTAGAGCATGAGCGGGGATGTGGCGGGTAGGCCCGCGGCAGGTCAGGGGCAAGACCGGCCGGGGGAGACAGGGTGTATCTACGCGCTTGTCGATCCGCGCGATCACAACATTTTCTATGTCGGCCAGACCCGCGATCTCGATGCGCGCAAGCGCACGCATTTTGCCGGCGGGCATTCGCTGTCGGGTGCGAAGATCAAAATCCTGCGCAGCAATGGCCTGCTGCCGCTCGTCGTCGTACTGCAGGGTGATCTGCCGCTGCGGCGGCTCAGCCTTGCCGAAGCCTTCTGGATCGATCTGCTGCGCCAGCGCGGCGGTGAATTGCTGAACGTGACGGGTCTGGCGGCCGAGGAGCGGCGACAGCGACCGCACCCGCCTCGTGCCGAAGGGTTCGGCGCCCCGCGCATCGCATTGCCCTGTTATGACGAGGGGAAGGACCAGCCGCTGCAGCAGCTGCGCGAACTGCGCCGGCAGCAACGCGTGCGTGATCTGAACCTGCCGCTCAATGCGGGCAAACCCTGGACCGCAGGCGAGGATGCGGCGCTGCGGGCCCTGTTTCGTCATGGCCTGCGTGCCAGCGATATTGCCCGCCGTTTTGGCCGCTCGCGCGATGCCGTGGCTGCGCGGCTCGTCCGGCTGGGTGTGGCAGCAGAAGAGCCCCGCGGGCTGCAGACGCGCGCCACTGAAAAGGCCGGCGCGGAGTGATCCGGCCGGCCTGGGTGTTTAGGGGTAGCGGCGGCGATCAGAACACGCCAAAGAGGTACAGCAGGATGATGATCGGGATGGGGATGCCCAGAAACCAGAGCAGAATGCCACGCATGGGGAAACTCCGTTTTTTCATTGTAACTTCCTCATAAACGCCTGATGCGGCATTTCGTTTCACCCGCATGGCCGGTCTTCCCAAGCCTGCCGCGAGCCTGTCTGATAGCCGGGGCGGGGTTGCCGAGTCTGGCTTTATGTACTATATATGTTCCTGTTTCTGAGGCGAAATCCGCATGCACTTGTATGTAATGCCTTGCCTTCGCGTCGGCGCAGGACTGTCAGCGATGCCATATGAAGCGGTACGAACGCCTACGAACGCTAGCGAACACGAACGAACACCCACGAAGCAGAACGAACCCGTACGAACCCGAACGAAGCGAAACGAACCCAAACGAGGCCCGGCGAGAGTCAACGCCTCCCCCTGGAGCGGCTCCGCATGCTGATCGATTACCTGCAGGCTGCGTTTCTCGGCGTCGTCGAGGGGCTGACCGAATTCATCCCTGTCTCCTCGACCGGCCATCTGATCCTGCTGGTCGATCTGCTGGGATTCGAGGGCCCGCCGGGCAAGGTGTTCGAGATCGCCATCCAGCTGGGCGCCATCCTGGCTATCTGCATTGTCTACTGGCCGCGGCTGTGGGGCACGCTATCCGGACTTGGCCGGGACGATCGCGCCAACCGTTTCACCGTCAACGTGCTGCTCGGCTTCCTGCCGGCGCTGGTGATCGGCTTCTTCGCGCATGGCTTCATCAAAGGCGTGCTGTTCAACCCCTGGGTCGTTTCGGTCGCGCTGATCGTCGGTGGCGTCGTCATTCTCGCCATCGAGCGGTTTGTCGGTGAGGGCGAGGTCGACAGCGTCGACGATTTCAAATTCCGCCTCAGCCTGAAGATCGGCCTGCTGCAATGCCTTGCCATGATCCCGGGTGTCTCGCGTTCCGGCGCCACCATCATGGGCGCGCGGCTGCTGGGCGTGAAGCCGGCGGCGGCGGCCGAGTTTTCGTTCTTCCTCGCCGTGCCGACCATGGCTGCGGCGACGGCTTACGATCTGTTCAAGAACCGCGACACGCTCACGCTCGATGGGGCAGGGCTGATCCTGACCGGCTTCATCGTAGCTTTCCTTTGCGCCCTGCTGGTGGTGCGTTCGGTGATTGCCTTCATCAACCGCTACGGCTTTGCGCCCTTTGCCTGGTACCGCATCGCCATCGGTACCGTGATGCTTGCGGTTCTGGCGCTGCGTTGAGCAGAATGACGGCAACAAAAAAACGACCGGAGGAAACCCTGTATGGGGAAGGAGCTGCCGCCATCCGTCTACGCGGCCTTTAAACAGACCGCCGAGGCGCATCCGCAGAACAGCTTTCTCTGCGTGCCGTCGCGGCCTGATCGTGCTTACGCGCCCGATGGGCTGGAGTTGAGTTACGGCGCGGTGGCGCTGATTGTCGACGATCTGGTCGCGCGCTACCGGTCCGCCGGCTATGGTCTTGGGCATCGGGTCGGCCTGCTGCTGGAAATGCGGCCGGAATTTCTCTTCCACTATCTGGCGCTGAATGCGCTGGGCTGCGGCATCGTGCCGATCAATCCCGATTACCGGCACGATGAGATGCTGTACCAGATGCAGCATTCCGAGGCCGACCTTGTGGTCGGCGTGCCGCATCGCGTCGATGACCTGAACGCCGTGGCGCGCGACCGCAGCGAAAAGCCGCTGCCGGTCTTCGACTGCACGGCCCTGCCGGAAGTGTTTCCGTCGCCGCAGATCAGCGCTACGAGCGGCAGCATCGACCATGATACGGAATGCACGCTGCTCTATACCTCGGGCACCACCGGTCGGCCGAAGGGCTGCATCCTCACAAATCTTTATGCGCTAACCGCCGGCGCCTGCTATCGCGACAGCGGCGGGCTGCTCACGGTGAAGCCGGGCGAGGATCGCTTCTATAACCCGCTGCCGCTGTTCCATATGAACCATGCGATGGTGACGGCGACCTGCGCCATGCTGACGGCGAATTGCCTGATCCTGACCGAGCGCTTCAGTCCGACGCGCTGGTGGCAGGAGATCGTGCAGACGAGAGCCACCATCATCCACTATCTCGGCATCGTGCCACCGCTGCTGCTCAACCAGCCGGTCAGTGTGGACGAGAAGCAGCATCGTGTGCGCTTCGGTCTCGGTGCAGGTGTGGAACCGCAACTCCATAAAGTTTTTGAGGACCGCTTCGGTTTCCCGCTGGTCGAGGTCTGGGGCATGACCGAGACCGGGCGCATCTTCTCGGATTGTCACGAGCCGCGCGAGATCGAAACGCGGGCCTTCGGCCGGCCCTTCGCCGGCTTCGAGGCCATGGTGGCGGGCGCTGACGGGAAAGAAGTCCCGCACGGCCAGGAGGGCGAGCTGCTGGTGCGGCATTCGGCGGACGATCCGCGCCGCGGTTTCTTCTCCGGCTATCTGAAGAATGACAAGGCGACGGCCGAGGCCTGGGCCGGCGGCTGGTTCCATACCGGCGATGTGGTGCGGCAGTCCGACAGCGGCATGCTGTATTTCGTCGACCGCATGAAAAACATCATCCGCCGGTCGGGCGAGAATATTGCCGCCGCCGAGATCGAGGCCTGCCTGCAGGCGCATGAGGCCGTGGCGCAGGTGGCTGTGCTGGCCGCGCCCGACGAGTTGCGCGAGGAAGAGGTGATGGCCTGCATCGTGCTGATGGATGGTCACGTCGCGACACCGGACCTGGCCGATCAGCTCTTCGGCTGGTGCTTCGACCGGCTGGCCTATTTCAAGGCACCCGGCTGGCTGCTCTTCGTCGACAACCTGCCCACCACCGGCACCCAGAAAGTGCAGAAGACGCAGATTTTCAAAGCCGGCGAGGACCCCCGGCAGCGTCCCGGCATTTATGACTTCCGGGCCAGGAAGAAACGGTAAAATGTCGCAGCCGGCCGGCCTTGACCCGGCCGCCGACGCAGCCATTCTCTTCCGCCGGTTACTCCGTGGCGACGGGATTTAGGTGATGGAGACGATGACGGTTCTGAAGGCGATGAGGGAGCGGCGTGACGGCGATGCCCGTGCCGTGGCGCTGTGGCTGTTTGCTGTTGCCGGCCTTGTCGCGCTGATGGTGGTGATTGGCGGGCTGACGCGCCTGACCGAGTCCGGATTGTCGATGGTGGAGTGGAAGCCGATCACCGGCTGGCTGCCGCCGCTGTCGGAAGCGGCCTGGATCGCCGAGTTCGAGAAATACAAGCAGTTTCCCGAATACCAGAAAGTCAACATCGGTATGACGCTGGAGGGGTTCCAGAATATCTACTGGCTGGAATACATCCATCGCGTGCTCGGCCGCCTGATCGGTCTCGCCTTCGCCATTCCGATGCTGCTGTTCTGGATCTCGGGCCGCATTCCGTCTGGCATGAAGCCGCATCTGGTGGCGATGTTTCTGCTCGGCGGCAGTCAGGGCGCGCTCGGCTGGTTCATGGTGGCGAGCGGTCTGGTCGACCATCCCGATGTCAGCCACTATCGCCTGACCGCGCATCTTGGCCTGGCCTTCTTCATCTTCGTCTATCTGCTCTGGGGCGCGCTGTCGCTGTCGCGCCACGGCCGCATGGTGTCGGCGCGCGGTGGCGGTCTCGCGGCGGCGCTCACCGCGCTGGTCTTCGTGCAGGTGCTGTCGGGCGGGCTGGTCGCCGGCATGAATGCGGGATTGGCGCACAATACCTGGCCACTGATGGATGGCGCCTTCATCCCCGATGGGCTGCTGATCACCAGTCCCTGGTGGATCAACTTTTTCGAGAATGCGATGACGGTGCAGTTCCAGCATCGCATGCTGGCCTATGCGGTGTTTGTCCTCGCCATCGTCACCGTCTTTTCATTGAAGGGGCACTCGCCGGTTGGCCTGCGCCACGGATTGCTGACGGCGGTGCTGGTGCAGCTTGGGCTGGGCATCGCCACGCTGCTGGCACATGTGCCGATCTCGCTCGGCACGCTGCACCAGGCCGGCGCGGTGGTGGTGCTGGGCATGTCGGTGGCGCTGTGGCATGACCGGTCGCTGAGCCGCGATGACTGATATCGTTCTGCTCTACTGCACGACGTCGAGCGTCGCCGAAGCCGAGGCGATCGCGCAGAAGGTCGTGGGCGAGCGGCTGGCCGCCTGCGCCAATATCATCCCCGGCATGCGCTCGGTCTACTGGTGGCAGGGCAAGCTTGAGCAGGGCGAGGAAGCCGTGCTGATCCTGAAGACCCGCCCCGATCTGGTCGAGGCCGCCACGGCGGCCGTGAAGGCGGCGCATAGCTATAGTGTGCCCTGTGTCCTGCCGCTGAGTGTGGGGCCGGGTGGCAATGCCGATTACATCGCCTGGCTGCTGGGCGAGACCCAGCGAGGCTGATTGCTGCGATACATTTTCGGGGTTTGCCGAAGGCCTTAGCGGGCGTAGTCTGCCGGCCTGTTCTGGAGTCTCCCGATGTCCCGTTCCTCCGGTTTCCTGACGCTGGTGTTTTCCAGCCTCGCGCATACCTATTCGCATCTCTTCACGCTGCTCTATGCCACTGTCGTGCTGGTGCTCGAGCGCGAATGGGGGCTGGGCTACGACACGCTGTTCGCGCTCTCCATCCCGATGAGCGTGCTGTTTGGCGCGGCAGCTTTGCCAGCCGGCTGGATGGGCGACAAGTGGAGTGCGTCGGGGATGATGGCGCTGTTCTTCTTCGGTGTCGGTCTGGGCTCAATTGCCACCGGTCTGGCCGATACGCCGCTGACCATCTGCCTGGGCCTGGCCGTCATCGGCCTGTTCGGCGCGATCTATCATCCGGTCGGCATTCCCTGGCTGGTGCGCAATGCGGTCAATCGCGGCCGCGCACTCGGCATCAACGGCGTGTTCGGTTCGGTCGGCACGGCGGCGGCGGCGCTCGTGGCCGGCTTCCTGGCTGATCTTTACGGCTGGCGCGCGGCCTTCATCCTGCCGGGTGCGGTCTGCCTGATCACCGGCGTCGCTTTCCTCTGGGCGCGACAGACCGACCGGCTGCTGGATCGCGGCGAGGATGCCGTGCCGACGCCGCCGCCGGGCAAGAGCGATATCTGGCGCGTCTTCTGGGTGATGTCAGCCACCATGCTCTGCACCGGGCTGATCTTCCAGGCGACGGCTTTCGCGCTACCCAAGATATTCGATACCCGGCTGTCCGGTTTCTTCAATGACAGCATGCTCGGCATCGGCGGCATGGTGACCATCGTTTACACCACCTCGGCGCTGTCGCAGATCATCGGCGGTGAACTGGCCGACCGATATGCTTTGCGCAGCGTCTATGCCGCCGTGCAATGGCTGCAGATCCCGGTGATCATCATTGCCATGATGCTGATCCATCCCGCGTTAGTACCGGTGGCGGCGCTGATGGTCAGCCTGAATGTGGCAGGACAGGCAGCGGAGAATTCGCTGCTGGCGAAATATACCCCGCCGCAATGGCGCGGGCGTGCCTTCGGCGGCAAGTTTGTGCTGACGCTCGGCGTGTCCTCGCTCGGCGTCGCCGTGATCCCCGTGATCTACCGCGTTACCGGCACGCTGGACGTGCTGTTCATCCTGCTGGCGGCTGCGGCGGCCGGTGCCGGCATCTTCGCGCTGCTGCTGCCACGCGACCGGGCAGCAGTGCCGCAGAGCGTCGCGCAGGCCGCCGAGTAATCACACCGCGTTCAGTGCCCGATCCAGGTCCTTGATCAGGTCGGCCACGTCCTCGATGCCGATGGACAGCCGGATCACATCGTCGCCGGATCCGGCCGCCGCGCGCTGTTCCGGCGTCAGCTGGCGGTGCGTGGTCGAGGCCGGATGGATCACCAGGCTGCGCGTGTCGCCGACATTGGCGAGATGCGAGAAAATCTGTACGGCGTCGACGAACTTGAGCCCGGCGTCGTAGCCGCCCTTCAGGCCGAAAGTGAAGGTCGAGCCGGCGCCTTTCGGCATATAGCGCTGAGCCAAAGAATGATGCTTGTCGCCCGGCAGGCCGGCATAATTCACCCAGGCGACCTGCGGATGCTTGCTCAGGAATTCGGCCACGGCCTGCGCATTGTCGCAATGCTTGCGCATGCGCAAGGAGAGCGTCTCCATGCCGGTCAGGATCATCCAGGCATTGAAGGGTGAGATCGCGGGGCCGAGATCGCGAAGCGAGATCACGCGGCAGGCGACGGCAAAAGCCATGTCGCCGAAGGTCTCCCAGAAGGTCAGGCCGTGATAGGCCGGCGACGGCTTGGAGAGATGCGGGAACTTGTCGTTCTGGCCCCAGTCGAACTTGCCGGAATCGACAATCACGCCGCCCATCGAATTGCCATGGCCACCGAGGAATTTGGTGGCGGAATGCAGCACGATATCGGCGCCATGCTCGATGGGGCGGCACAGATACGGCGAGGCCATGGTGTTGTCGATGATCAGCGGAATGCCGGCCTCATGCGCGATCTCGGCCAGCGCCGCGATATCCGCCACCACGCCGCCGGGATTGGACAGGCTCTCGGCATAGATGGCTTTGGTCTTCGGCGTGATTGCCTTGCGGAAGCCGTCGAGATCGTCCGGGTCCACGAAAGTCGTATGCCAGTCGAAGCGCTGGAAGCTGACGCCGAGCTGGGTGATCGAACCGCCATAGAGCTTGCTGGAAGCGACGATATGGTCGCCCGGACTCATCAGCATGTGGAAGGCGATCAGCTGCGAGGCATGGCCGCTGGCCACTGCTGTCGCCGCGCGGCCGTTTTCCAGCGCCGCCACCTTCTGCTCCAGCACCGCCGTGGTCGGGTTGGTCAGGCGAGTATAGATATTGCCGAAGCTCTGCAGGTTGAACAGCGAGGCAGCCTGGTCGGCGTCTTCAAAAACGAAAGCCGTGGTCTGATAGATCGGCGTCGAGCGGGCGCCGGTCACCGGATCGGGCGCGGTGCCGGCATGCACCTGCAGCGTGTCGAAGCCATAGGGCGAGGTATTCTCAGCCGCGCGACTCTTGGTATCAGTCATAACTTCAAATCCTACGATTACGCTTCGAACTGACAACGCGGGTATTCACGCCCATCCAGCCGATCTCCTGGCTGAGCCGGCCGTATTCGATCTTGGGGCAGCGGTTCATCACCACGTTGAGCCCGGCGGCTTCGGCTTTCTGCGCGGCGGCATCGTTGCGCACGCCGAGCTGCAGCCACAGCACTTTCGCGCCGACCTTGATGGCTTCTTCAGCCAGCGGCGGGATGGCGTCGGAATTGCGGAAGCAGTCGACCATGTCGATCTTCACCGGAATCTCGCTGATGCTTTCATAGACCTTCTCGCCGAGAATGTCCTTGCCGGCTTCCTTCGGGTTGACCGGGATGACGCGGTAGCCCTTCTGCTGCAGGTATTTCATCGCGAAATAGGATGGGCGGTTCCAGTTGGCGCTGGCGCCGGCCATGGCGATCACATTCACCTTGCGCAGGATGCTGCGAATGTAGTCGTCGTCGTAATTGTCGTGGTCGATCTTTTCCAAAACGGCGCTCATGTCAGCGGCCCTCCCATTTGGGGTCGCGTTTCTCGATAAAGGCGTCGATGCCTTCTTCGGCATCGCGGGCCAGCATGTTTTCCGTCATCACCCGGCTGGCATAGTCGTAGGCCTGGGCCAGCGGCATGTCGAGCTGGCGGTAGAAGGCCTCCTTGCCGATCTTCACCGTCAGCGGGGACTTGGACGCAATCTGCTGGGCCAGGGCGAGGGCGGCATCGGCGAGGCCAGCCTCTGGCACCACGCGATTGACGAGGCCGATCTCGGCGGCACGGGCCGCCGGCAGCAGGTCGCCGGTCAGCAGCATTTCCATCGCATGCTTGCGCGACACGTTGCGCGACAGCGCCACCATCGGCGTGGAGCAGAACAGCCCGATATTCACGCCGGGCGTCGCAAACCGCGCGGTATCGGCCGCCACGGCCAGGTCGCAGCTCGCCACCAGCTGGCAGCCGGCCGCCGAGGCCACACCATGCACCTGTGCGATCACCGGCTGGGGCAGGGCGACCACCGACTGCATCAGCATCGAGCATTGCCGGAACAGGGCTTCATACTGTTGGCGGCCGGGATTGGCCCGGACTTCCTTCAGGTCATGGCCGGCGCAGAAGCCGGAGCCATTGGCGGCAATGATCACTACTTTGACACTGTCGCGGGCCGCCTTGATCGCATCCAGCTCGGCCTGCAGAGCGGCCATCAGCCCGACGGACAGGCTGTTATAGGCCTTGGGCCGGTTCAGGGTCAGGCGGACGATGCCGGCCTCGGGCTGGCTGCGCAGGACTGGCTGGTCATCGGGCTTGAGATCGGGTGCGGCGGATCGAGGTTCAGCAGACACGGGGGCCTCTCCGGGCATTTTGGGATCACGGACAGGGCCCATGATAAGGTTCAGGCCGGGATAGTGAAAGGCGGGCAGGGAAAGGGGCCGGGCCCCTGCCGCCGCGCCCAGCTCCGGGCCGCATTTTTGCCCCATTACCGGGGCATGAAAGACGATCAGATGTCTGCCTGGGCCAGACCGCCCCAGTTGCATGATACCGGGCCGGCAGCGTAAAAACGCGCAGTGGTCCGGGCTCGAATCGCCCCTGTCCAACAACAAGAAAGTGCCTGTCGCATGATTCGTCCGATCCGCAAGGCCGTGTTCCCCGTCGGTGGCCTCGGCACCCGCTTCCTGCCTGCCACCAAGGCGATGCCCAAGGAAATGCTGCCGGTCGTCGACAAGCCGCTGATCCAGTATGCCGTGGAAGAGGCGCAGGCCGCCGGCATCGAGGAATTCATCTTCGTCACCGGCCGCGGCAAGCAGGCCATCGAGGATCATTTCGATCGCTCCTACGAGTTGGAAGACACGCTGAAGGAGCGCGGCAAGACCGAGCTGCTGGACCTGATCAACAGCTGGATGCCCAAGGCGGGCGCCGTCTCCTACACCCGCCAGATGGAACCGATGGGGCTGGGCCACGCCGTGCGCTGCGCCAAGTCGCTGGTTGGCGACGAGCCTTTCGCGGTGCTGCTGGCCGACGACCTGATCCTGTCCAAGAAGGGCTGCTTGGCCGAGATGGTCGAGGCCTATAACAAGGTCGGCGGCAACATGATCGCGGCGATGGATGTGCCGCACGAACACACCAAGCGTTACGGCATTGTTTCGCCGGGCAAGGACAGCGATACGCTGGTCGAGGTGAAGGGCCTGGTGGAAAAGCCGAGCCCGGACAAGGCGCCGTCGCGCACCGCCGTGATCGGCCGCTATATTGTGCAGCCTTCGGTCTTTGACCATCTCGACAAGGTACAGCGCGGGGCAGGCGGCGAAATCCAGCTGACCGACGCGCTGGCCCGCATGATCGACGAAGTGCCGTTCCACGGCCTGCGCTTCAGCGGCACGCGCTATGACTGCGGCGACAAGATCGGCTTCCTGCATGCCAATATCGCTTTCGCGCTCGACCGCGCGGATATGAGCAAGGACGCGGCCGAGATCGTCCGCGAGGTTTACAAGACGCTTTAAGTCACGGCTCTGAGGGCCGGCTGATTGCGGAATTGGGGGTAGAGAATGCGCGTAGCGATGATCGGCACCGGCTATGTCGGCCTGGTGTCCGGAACCTGTTTCTCCGAATTCGGCCACAGCGTCACCTGCGTCGACAAGAACCCCGACCGCATCAACAGCCTGCTACGTGGCGAGATCCCGATCTTCGAGCCCGGTCTGGACGATCTGGTGGCGCGCAACGTCAAGGCGGGCCGCCTGTCCTTCACGATGGACATCAAGGCTGCGGTGGCCAATGCCGATGCGGTCTTCATCGGCGTCGGCACGCCGTCGCGTCGCGGCGATGGCGAAGCTGACCTCTCGTATGTCTACGCGGCGGCCAAGGAGATTGCCGAGGCGCTGACGCATTACACGCTGATCGTCACCAAATCGACCGTGCCGGTCGGCACCGGCCGCGAGGTCGAGCGCATCATCCGCGAAACCCGCCCCGATGCGGAATTCGAAGTGGCATCCAATCCGGAATTCCTGCGTGAGGGCGCGGCGATCGAGGACTTCATGCGGCCCGACCGCGTGGTCTGCGGCGCCGGCAGCGACCGTGCGCGCGAATTGCTGCGTGCGCTTTACCGGCCGCTTTATATCAACGAGACGCCGATCCTGTTCACCACGCTGGAAACGGCGGAGCTGATCAAGTATGCCGGCAATGCCTTCCTCGCCACCAAGATCACCTTCATCAACGAAGTGGCCGACCTGTGCGAGAAGGTGAATGTGAACGTACAGGATGTGGCGCGCGGCATCGGCCTGGACGGCCGTATCGGCGGCAAGTTCCTGCATGCCGGCCCGGGCTATGGTGGCTCCTGCTTCCCGAAGGACACCAATGCGCTGGCGGCCACCGGCCGCAAATTCGACGCGCCGCTCAGCATCGTCGAGACCGTCATCAACGTGAACGACAGGCGCAAGGGCCGCATGGCCGAGAAGGTGGTGGCAGCCTGCGGCGGTTCGGTGAAGGGCAAGACCATTGCCGTGCTGGGCCTGACCTTCAAGCCCGAGACCGACGACATGCGCGACAGCCCCAGCCTGGAGATCGTGCCGGCGCTGCAGGCGGCCGGGGCGACCATCCGTGCCTTCGATCCCGAAGGCATGCATGAGGCCAAGAAGCTGCTCAAGGATATCGTCTGGTGCAACGACGGCTACGACACCGCGACCGGTGCCGATGCCCTGGTGATCATCACCGAATGGAACCAGTTCCGTGCGCTGGACTTCGACAAGCTGAAGACGCTGCTGCGCGCCCCCGTGATGGTCGATCTGCGCAACATCTATAAGCCTGCCGAAATGAAGCAGGCCGGCTTCCGCTACTATTCGGTAGGTCGTCCCCCGGTCGTCTAACTGGCGCTGCGGCGCGGCACCAGATACCAGGCCAGCCCGAGCAGCAGCAGCAGCATCGCCAGGCCGAAGGTCCATTGATAGGCCTCCAGCGGATAGCCGCCATTGGCGTTGCGCGGCCATAGCGCAATTAGCCAGCCGATACCGGCCTGCGCGAAGAAGGTGAAGCCGAAGACCACGCCATTCAGCAGCGTGTTGACGCGCCCGGCCTGTTCCGGGGCGAATTGTCCGCTCAGGATCGGATAGGCCAGTGCGGTGGTGTTGCTCATGATGCCGAAGGCGATCCACAGCAGCGGATTGGTCGGCGTCCAGCCGGTGGCGAGCACGGCCAGCACAATGGCGTAGAGCAGCACGCTCCAGACCATGGTGCGGCTTAAAGGGAAGCCGCGACGTTGCAGCCGGTCGGCGGCGATGCCGGTCAGGGTAAAGCCGGCGGTGAGCGCGGCGGCCATGATGAACAGCACCTGCGCCGCGGCGGCGCGGTCCAGTCCGCCGATATCGCGCAGATAGGGCCCCGCCCACAGGCCCTGGATCGACATGCCGCTAGCCATGCCCATCATCGAGACCGGCGCGATCTTCCAGAACCGCCCATCGGTCAGGAACTGGCCGCATTCGCGCAGCTGCTGGCCCAGGCTAGCGCTGGCGACCGCAGCGCCCGGACGTTCGGGCACCACAAAGTAGATCATGGCCGAGGCGAAGACCGTCAGCGCGGCCAGGCCCCAGAACAGCATCGTCCAGTGGTAATGCTCCAGCACGAACTCGACTGGCAATGTCGCGGCCAGCGCGCCGAGGCCGCCGGCGGTCATGAACACGCCGTTGGCCAGCGCCCAGCGCTCCTTCGGCAGCCACAGCGCAATTGCCTTCATCGCCGACATCAGGCCGCCGGCGACGCCGAAGCCGACCAGGGCGCGGCCGATGATCAGGTGCGACAGATTAGTGCCGACAGCGAAGACCACGGCGCCAAGGGCAGCCGAAAGCAGCAGGCAGGACTGCACCCGGCGCGGGCCATAGCGGTCGAGCAGGATGCCGAGCGGCAGCTGGAACAGCGAGAAAGTGAGGAAGTAGGCGGCGGTCAGCGTGCCGAGGTCGGCGGCACCAATGCCCAGGTCACGCTGCAGGTTCGGCGCGATGACGGCATTCACGCTGCGGAACAGGTAGGACATGAAATAGCCGCAGGCAAACGGCAGCAACACACGGAAGGCGACGAAAGCCATGCTGGTGGATGCGGAGGTCGTGCTGGGGGCGGAAGCAGTCATCGCCCTAATCCTCTTGGTCTATGCCCTCCTGCCGACCGGTGGGGCGGGCAGGGAGAAGCAACCAAGGGGCGGGATGCCATGTCGCCAGCGGCGAAAAACGCGGGCGACAAATCAGGGCTTCGGGCGGGACTCAGACTAGCAGACGGCGCGCCGTCTGTCAGCGCGTCAGCGGATGCTGTAGAGGGCGACGGGGGCTGATTTGCCCGGGAGCGGGAAGCTCCCCAGGTCCTGCGACGTCATACCCTCCGGCAGGGTGGCTGCCGCCAGCGCCTCGGCCGAGGCGATCATCCGGCCGGGCAGCGACTTGGCGACCACCTCGATCTTCGCGGTGGTGTTGACCGTATCGCCCAGCAGCACGATTTCGCGTTTCACCTCGCCCATTTCGCCGGCCACGACCGGACCGGCATGCAGCACCGCGCGGAAATCGGGGGCGACGCCGAAATCCTGACGATAGCGGTCTGACAGCTGGGCAAACCGCTGCTGTGCCTCGCGCACAGCGGCATAGGCGCCGGCCGGATTGCGGCCACCATCCAGCGGCCAGGTGACGATCATCTCGTCGCCGACATATTTATGCACCACGCCGCCCCAGGCCAGCACGGCCTCGGTCAGGTCCACGAAGAAGCGGTTCAGCAGGCTGTGGAAGGCCATGTCGCCGATCTTTTCGGCGATGGCGGTCGAGCCGCGCATGTCGAAGAACACCATCAGCCGGTGCTCCAGTCGTGGCTGGTGGTAGCGGCCGCGCAGCATGTTGCCCAGCACGCCGGGCCCCAACAGCATCGACATTTCCATCACGAAGTTGATCAGCAGCGCGAAGCCGACCGAGAAGAAGAAGGTGACGGCGGTCAGCCTGTTGAAGCCGAAGCCAGGGTCGCCCGGCGCGCCCAGCAGGGTGCTGCCGATCCAGTCGCCGCTGAGGATGGCGCCGATATAGACGACTTCCTTGATGGCGAGCAGTTGCCAGAAGGGACGGCGCCGCAACCCGTTGGCGCCTTCCACCATGTAGAGTTCGAAGGAGGCGATGGCGGCGCTGACCAGCAATCCGGTGAAACCGCCACGCAGGGTGCCGTGGATGACGGTATGGACGCCGATGAAGCCGTCCAGCACGATCGCGATGCCGGTGCCATAGGCGGCACCCAGCACAATGCCGAGCCCGATGAACATGAAGAGCAGCTTCAGGCGGCGACGGCGGGTATGGGTCAGATCCATGGCGAGATCATAAAAAGCCGTGAGCGGGTAGGAAAGCCGGCGCGGTCGTCAACTTGTGCCGGCGGGCACATCAGGCCCGAAAATCGCGGATATGAAAAAGGCCGCGGCAACCTGGATCGCCGCGGCCCGTTCAACAGGTATCCGATAGGCTCAGGCGTCCGGAGAAATGACCGCGCAGGTCATTTTTTCACGCTTCAGCTGTTCGCAGGCCTGACGGGCCGAGGTTTGGGTCAGGCCGGTGAGGCGGGCGCGGTAAAGCGTGCTCTTGCCGGCATCGATGGCATCCACCAGCGGTTCGGCCTCGGGCAGCTTGGCCTTCATGCGGTCGAGCAGCTTTTCAGCCGCGGCAGCCTGCTTGAATGCACCGAGCTGCACGGCCCACTCGCCGTTGGGCGCGCCGGTGTCGCGCGGGGCAACAGCCTGGGTCGCCTTCTTGATCTGTTTGGCCTTGGCCGAGGTCGGCGCCACGGTGGCGGCTTCGGCATTCGAGATCAGGCCGAGGCCCTGATCGCGCTTCGGCGCATCGACCATCAGCAGCGGCGCGTTGCGGTCATCGCCGTTCTCCAGCTTGTCGAAGCCGATGTCGAGCAGCTGGATCATGCGGTTGTCGCGGGCCTGCACGCTGGTGCCGCCATAGACCACCGCCACGATTCGGCGGCCGTCACGCTTGGCTGACGCGACGAGGTTGAACCCCGAGGCGGCGATGAAGCCGGTCTTGATGCCGTCGGCGCCTTCATAGCGCGCCAGCATGTGATTGTGGTTGCGGATCGTCGCATTCTGCCATTCGAACTCGGCAGTCGAGAAGTAGGTGTAGTAATTCTTGTGGTTCTTGATCAGCGCGATGCCGAGCGTGGCCATGTCGCGGGCCGTGCTCTTCTGCTTGGTGTTGGGCAGGCCCGACGCATTCTGGAACACCGTGCTGTGCATGCCGAGCTGCTGGGCACGACGGGTCATCATCGCGGCGAACTGCTTTTCGGTGCCACCGATGGCTTCGCCCAGGACAGCGGCGGCGTTGTTGGCCGACTTGGTGATATTGGCCAGGATGGCGTCGCGCACGGTGATGGTCTGGCCGGCGCGGAGCGCGATGCCGTAGGGCTGGGCGGCAGCATGCTGCGACACCGTCAGCTTCTGGTCCATTTTCAGACGGCCGTCCTTCAGCGCGTCGAAGGCCATATACAGGGTCATCATCTTGGTCAGCGACGCCGGATAGCGCAGGGCATCCGGCTCCTGGGCGTGGAGCACACGGCCGGTATCGGCATCGACCACGATGGCGGAGTAGGGACCAGCCAAAGCCGGAGAGGCTGTGAAAGCCAGCGCCAGGGCGGTGAAACAAATTGTTACAATAGCCGGGAGAATCCGCCCCTTGGCCCAATCGGTTCGCATCATTATCTGCCTTACCTCGGTATCCCTTAGGGCGATTGGTGCCCTGACTGCAGGTAACGACCGGGTGCCCCCCAGGCCGCGAATCGGGAGAAGAATATTAACCAGACCTACCGCTTGTCCAGCGCATTGTTTACTAACAGATTGAATCGGCATGGATTCACCCGGATCCGTGGACCGGAAACGCAGGAAAACCCAGACTATGATGAAGAACTTTAACAAAGTGTTGGCGGTCGTCCTTGTCGTCACGGCAGGTCTGGCCGGCTGTGCCTCGCAGGGTCCGACCGACAATCCGATCCGGCGTAACCTGACCTGGGACCGCTATGTGGGCGGGGATGATCTCGCCCGGGCCTGTGTGCCCGGTCAGCCGGCGAAATACCGGCTGGTCTACAACGCCCGCCAGGACGACCAGCAGCGCAGCTACGACATCACGGCGCAGCCCGATGGTGGCGCGATGATGGAGGCCCGGGTGCTGGGGCGGGGGCTGCTCAACAACATCCTGATCACCGACCCGCTGCGGCCCTGGAATGGAGAGCAGGCACTGTATCGCCTGACTCCGGGTGAGTTCGACCAGCTGAAGGCGGCGATCACTGCCACGGGCTTCGAGGCGCCGGCCCCCAAGGGTCTGTTCCTGCGCGGCGACACTTTCTATTGGGCGGCGAGCGCCTGCCGGGACGGCAAGTTCCATTTCCACGCCTGGGCCTGGCCGTCGCCGGAATTCGATCGCATGGCCGTGCCGCTGCTGCGTGCCGTGGCGCCATTCGACAAAACCGTGGAAAAGCCGATCGAGCCCTATGAGGTGGCGCTGCCGCCCTATGGCACTATGCTCAGCCAAGGCACGGAAAAGAGCATGAAGCCGGTGCCGCACCGCTACATCGTGGAAGAAAACGGGCTGCGCTACAGCCAGGGTATCCTGTTCAACTAGTCTGGTTTTTACGGATTTCGGCCGATTCTGGTGCGCTGCACAAGATTTTGTGCAGCGCACCATTTTTTCATTGACTATTTGGCAGGCAGTGCCTAAATTTAGATTGTTGCAGCGCAGCATTTCTGCCGTTTCCGCTCCAAGCGGTCAGGCCACGTTACAAACCCCGACACAGCAAGGACAGCACCCCATGGCTACCAAGAAGAAGATTGAAGGCACCGAAACCGAAGTTCTCGCCAACCCGTTTGAAGCCGTGATCTTCGCTTCGAAGGATCAGGTCGAGAAGGCGATCGCCGCCAGCACCGAAGCCCTGGAAAAGGCCTTCGCGGTGAGCAAGGAGCGTTTCGACGCCGTTGCCAAGGGCGTTGATGACGCCGCCAAGCTCGGCAAGGATCAGGTTGAAGCCTATGTGACCGCCGGCAATGTTGCCAGCAAGGGCTTTGAGAGCATCAATGCCGAAGTCATGGCCTTCACCAAGACCCAGGTGGAAGACCAGATCTCCGCCGCCAAGGCGATGATGGGCGCCAAGACCCTGCAGGAATTCATCGAACTGCAGAGCGGCTTCGCCAAGAGCGCCTTCGAGGCCTACACCGCTCATACCACCAAGCTGAGCGAAGTGGCCACCAAGGTCGCGCAGGACGCCTTCGCGCCGATCAATGCCCAGGTTCAGGCCACCGTCGAGAAGATGGTGAAGCCGCTCGCGGCCTAATGTTACGGCGGCTTGCGCCGCCAGAGTTTCCTCCCCAGTAGAGTATGATTCAGAGCCCGGTCACAAAACCGGGCTCTTTTTTTGTCCCAAGGCTACTGGTATTTTTAACCCGCGTGGCCATATCATCATTCCGCACACCAATTGTTTCATCGGTGACGCAAGTTTGCTGGGTCAAGGTATGAGCGAACGGGATGGACGTGACGGGCGCGGGCGCACCGAGGTCGGCGTGGTCACCAAGACCCGACCGAAGACGCAGAAACCGCCCATGTACAAGGTGTTGCTGCTGAACGACGATTACACTCCGATGGAGTTCGTCGTGCATGTACTCGAGCGTTTTTTCAACAAGGCGCGCGAGGATGCCACCCGCATCATGCTTCATGTGCATCAGAAGGGCGTCGGGATCTGTGGCGTCTTTACCTACGAAGTTGCCGAGACCAAGGTTACCCAGGTGATCGATTTCGCGCGCCAGCACCAGCACCCGCTGCAGTGTACTATGGAACGCGACTGAGGGAGGCTCACACGTAATGGCATCTTTCTCCCGCACGCTTGAACAGACCCTGCATCGCGCCCTGTCGCTCGCCGGCGCCAAGAAGCATGAATTCGCCACGCTCGAGCATCTGCTGTTCGCCCTGACCGAAGATCAGGACGCGATCGCAGTGCTGCGCGCCTGCAATGTCGATGTCGAGAAGCTGCGCCAGCGCGTCGGCACCTTCATCGATGAGGAATTGCGCGGCCTGGTGGTCAGCATTCCGCAGGATGCCAAGCCGACGCTGAGCTTCCAGCGCGCCGTGCAGCGTGCGCTGTTCCATGTGCAGTCATCCGGCCGCGAGGAAGTGACCGGCGCCAATGTGCTGGTTGCGATCTTCTCCGAACGCGAAAGCCATGCCGTGCATTTCCTGCAGGAGCAGGACATGACCCGGCTGGATGCCGTCAGCTACATCAGCCATGGCGTGGCCAAGGCGCCCGGCCGCGGCGACCGCCGTCCGGTGCGTGGTGCCGACAGCGATGTCGAGCAGCGTGCCGAGCGCGCCGACCGCGGTGAGCGTGATCGCAGCGGCGACCGCAACGCGGCCAAGGATAAGGACAAGGAGGCGCTCAGCGCCTACTGCGTCAACCTCAACGAGAAGGCCAAGGCAGGCAAGATCGATGCCCTGATCGGTCGCGAAGCCGAGGTGGAGCGCACGATCCAGATTCTGTGCCGCCGTACCAAGAACAATCCCCTGTATGTGGGCGATCCGGGCGTGGGCAAGACTGCCATTGCCGAAGGCCTGGCGCGCCGCATCGTGCGCGGTGAAGTGCCGGATGTTCTGAAGGACGCGACCATCTACGCGCTCGATATGGGCAGCCTGCTGGCTGGCACGCGCTATCGCGGCGACTTCGAAGAGCGCCTGAAGCAGGTGATGCAGGAGTTGGAAGGCCAGCCCGGCTCGATCCTGTTCATCGATGAGATGCATACTGTCATCGGCGCCGGCGCCACCTCGGGCGGCGCGATGGATGCGTCCAATCTGCTGAAGCCGGCGCTGGCCTCGGGCGCGCTGCGCTGCATCGGCTCGACCACGTATAAGGAGTTCCGGTCCTACATCGAGAAGGACCGCGCCCTGTTGCGCCGTTTCCAGAAGATCGACGTCAATGAGCCTTCGATCTCTGATGCCGTGAAGATCATCAAGGGCATCAAGGGCTACTACGAGCAGCACCATGGCGTGCGCTATACTGAGGATGCCATTAAGGCTGCCGTTGAACTGGCCGCGAAATACATCAACGACCGTAAACTGCCTGACAAGGCGATCGACGTGATCGACGAAGTGGGCGCGGCTGAGTTGATGAAGCCGGAACACAAGCGCCGCAAGACCATCGGTGTGAAAGAGGTTGAGGCCATCGTTGCCAAGATCGCCCGCATCCCGCCCAAATCGGTGTCGCGCGAGGACAAAGAGTCGCTTCGCAATCTCGACGCCGAGCTGAAGCGCGTGGTCTACGGCCAGGATACCGCCATCGAGGCGCTGGCCAGTGCGATCAAGCTGGCGCGTGCCGGCCTGCGCGAACCAGAGAAGCCGATCGGCAGCTACCTGTTCTCGGGTCCGACCGGCGTCGGCAAGACCGAAGTCGCGCGCCAGCTCGCCACCATTATGGGCGTCGAACTGATCCGCTTCGACATGTCGGAATATATGGAGCGCCACAGCGTCAGCCGCCTGATCGGCGCGCCGCCGGGTTATGTCGGTTTCGACCAGGGCGGCCTGCTGACCGATGCGGTCGACCAGCATCCGCATTGCGTGCTGCTACTCGACGAAATCGAGAAGGCGCATGGCGACCTGTTCAACATCCTGTTGCAGGTGATGGACCACGGCAAGCTGACCGATAACAACGGCAAGCATGTCGACTTCCGCAATGCCGTGCTGATCATGACCACCAATGCCGGCGCTTCGGAGATGTCGAAGAATGCCATCGGTTTCGGTCGCGACATGAAGGAAGGCGAAGATGAAGAGGCGATCAAGCGCCTGTTCACGCCGGAATTCCGCAACCGTCTGGATGCCGTGATCCCGTTCGCTCCGCTCTCGACCGACGTGATCAACCGGGTGGTGGATAAGTTCGTCGCCCAGCTGGAAGGCCAGTTGGCCGACCGCAATGTCACCATCGCCCTCACGGATGAAGCCCGCGCCTGGCTGGCCGAGCGCGGCTACGACAAGCTGTATGGCGCCCGCCCGCTGGGTCGTGTGATCCAGGAAAGCATCAAGAAGCCGCTGGCCGACGAACTGCTGTTCGGCCAGCTGGTGAAGGGCGGTCACGTCCTTGTGAAGGTGGAGGACGACAAGCTGGCTTTCGAGTTCACCGCCGATAAGGGCGCGAAAGGCAGCGGGGGCGGCACCGACGGTGCGTCCGGCGGCAAGGTACCCGAATACGCGCACTGATCCCCAGTCGCGTAGAGTCCGGTTCGCGTTATAAGGGTTGGCGTTACGGAAACGCTCGCGAGTCCGTAGACATAAATTCCCCATAAAATTACAGTGGTGTCCATGCGGCGCAGGCTCAACAGCCTGCGCCACAGGGACCGTCCGGCCTTCGGGGAAAGCTCTGGCCGCGCGGGGAGGACAAAAACAACAGGAGGCTTTATGGCCAAATTCCGTATCAAGGCCGCGCTGCTTGCCGGCGCCCTGACGCTTGCTCTGCCGCTGGTCGCGGCGCCCGCATTCGCACAGGGCAAGGTGCTGCGCTGGGCAAGCCAGGGCGATTATCTCACCATGGATCCGCACAGCCAGAATGAAGGTCTGACCCGCACGGGCAGCTTCCAGACCTATGAAGGCTTGGTCGGCTACAGTGCCGATCTGAAATTCGTGCCGGCGCTCGCCACCTCATGGAAGGCAGTCAACGACACGACCTGGGAATTCAAGCTGCGCCAGGGCGTGAAGTTCCATGACGGCGCCGATTTCACTGCCGACGATGTGGTCTTCTCGGTGAAGCGTGCCCAGCATGCCAACTCCGATTTCAAGACCTACATTGCCAGCGTCAAGGACGTGAAGAAGATCGACAGCCATACGGTGCATGTCGAGACCAATGGCGCCAATCCGATCCTGCCGAACCAGATCGCCAACATCTTCATCATGTCCAAGGCCTGGTCGGAGAAGAATAACGTGGTCAATCCGCAGTCCTACAAGGACAAGGAAGAGACCTTCGCGGTGCGCAACACCAACGGCACCGGTCCTTTCATGCTCAAGACCCGCGAACAGGACGTCCGCACAGTTGTCGCCAAGAACCCGACCTGGTGGGGCCTGAAGGACAACCCGCATAACATCGACGAGATCGTCTACACCCCGGTCACCACGCCAGCGACCCGCGTCGCCGCTCTGCTGTCGGGCCAGCTCGATTTCGTGCTCGATGTGCCGGTGCAGGACGTGGAGCGCGTGAAGCGCTCGCAGGGCCTGCAGGTGAAGAAGACCAACGAAATCCGTTCGATCTTCCTCGGCCTCGATGTCGGCAGTCCGGAACTGAAGTATTCGGATGTGAAGGGCAAGAACCCTCTGGCCGACAAGCGCGTACGTCAGGCCATGTATCATGCCATCGACATGCAGGCGATCGCCCAGAAGGTGATGCGCGGCGATGCCGTGGTGGCAGGGATGATCACCTCGCCGGGTGTGCATGGCTACAGCGCCGCCATCGACAAGCGTCTGCCGTATGACCCGAACAAGGCCAAGGCACTGCTGAAGGATGCCGGTTATGCCAACGGTTTCGGCATTCGGCTCGACTGCTCGAACGACCGTTACGTGAATGACGAAGGCGTCTGCCAGGCGGTGGTCGGCATGCTGGCGCAGGTCGGCATCAAGGTCGATCTGGCGGCCCAGTCGAAGACGCTGCATTTCCCCAAGCTGCAGAAGAAGGATACAAGCTTCTTCCTGCTCGGCTGGGGCGTGCCGACCTTCGACAGCCACTACGTCTTCTCGTATCTGGTGCAGACCCCGGATGGCAAGAACGGCAGCTGGAACTTCACCAACTACTCGAACCCCAAGCTTGATGCCATGTTCAACGGCATGCTCAGCGAACTGGATATTGCCAAGCGCGACAAGCTGATCGCTGACTCGTGGAACATCATCAATGATGAGGTGATCTATATTCCGCTGCATCACCAGGTGCTGAACTGGGCGATGAGCGAGAAGCTGGATATGCCAATCATCGCGGACAATGTGCCGCGCTTCCACTTCGCCAAGATGAAGTAACCCAAACCGCCGCCCTGGTGAAAACCGGGGCGGCGGCCCCTTTTGTGTAAGTAAAGCCCCATGCTCGGTTACATTGTCGGACGACTGGCGCAGGCGCTGGCGGTCATGCTGGCGGTCGCTCTGGTCGCCTTTCTGCTTTTCAACTACGTCGGCGATCCGATCAACAACATGGTCGGTCAGGACGCCACGACGACGGACCGTGCCGAGTTGCGCGAGCAGCTCGGCCTGAACGATCCGGCGCCAGTGCAGTTCGTGCGCTTCCTCGCCAATGCAGCGGAAGGCAATTTCGGTCTCTCTTATCGCCTGAAGCGCCCGGTCTCCGTACTGATCCAGGAGCGCGTGCCGGCAACGCTGGAACTGGTCTTCCTCTCGGCCCTGGTGGCGCTCGTCGTCGGCATGCCCCTCGGCGTCTATACGGCGCTGCGGCGTGACAGCTGGCTCAGCCGCGTGATCCTGACCTCCAGTTTGGTCGGCGTGTCGCTGCCCACCTTCGTGATCGGCATTGGCCTGATCTATCTTTTCTCGGTGCAGTTCGACTGGCTGCCCAGTTTCGGCCGCGGCCAGGTCACCCATATCGGCTGGTGGAGCACCGGCTTCCTCACCAAGTCGGGCTGGGCCGCCATCATCATGCCGGCGATCACGTTGAGCCTGTATCAGCTGACGCTGGTGCTGCGTCTGGTGCGGACCGAGATGATGGAGGTGCTGCGCACCGACTATATCAAGTTCGCTCGCGCGCGCGGCTTGAGCAACCGCATCGTGCATTTCCATCATGCGCTGAAGAACACCATGATGCCGGTAATCACCATCATCGGCCTGCAGGTCGGTGGCCTGATTGCCTTCTCCATCGTCACCGAGACGGTGTTCCAGTGGCCCGGCATGGGCCTGCTGTTCATCCAGGCGGTCAGCTTTGCCGATATCCCGGTCATGGCGGCCTATCTGGTGCTGGTCGGCGCCATGTTCGTAGTCCTGAACCTGATGGTCGACCTGGCCTATTTCGTGATTGATCCGCGGCTGCGCATGGATCGCGGCAAGGCGGCGGGGAAGGCGACATGAGCGCTCCGATGTCTTCTTTTGGTGCTGTGCTCCGTGGCTGGGTCGACAGTGACCTGGCTTACAGCTTCCGTCGCTCGCCGGCCGTGATCGTTTCAGCCGTGGTGGCGTTGACGATCATCCTGGCTGCCGTGCTGGCGCCGCTGGTCTCGCCGTTCAATCCGTTCAACCCGGCCGCCGTGAAGCTGATGGACGCCTTCACGCCGCCGGCCTGGGTGGAAGGCGGGCAACTGACCTATCTGCTCGGCACCGACGATCAGGGCCGCGACCTGCTGTCCACCCTCCTGTATGGCAGCCGTATCTCGCTGCTGGTCGGCTTTGCCGCCATCGCCTTTGCGGCGGTGTTCGGCACGCTGATCGGCGTGCTTTGCGGCTATCGCGGCGGCTGGCTCGATATCGCCGTGATGCGGATCGCCGATGTGCAGCTGACCATTCCCAATATCCTGATCGCACTGACCATCGACGGCATCGCGCGGACTGCTTTACCGCGGGAGTTGCATAACGAGATTGCGATTTTCGTGCTGATCTTCGCGATCGGCATTGCCGACTGGCCGCAATTCGCCCGCGTCGCCCGTTCGGCGGCTCTGGTCGAGCGGCACAAGGATTATGTCTCGGCCGCCCGCGTGATCGGCCAGCCCTCCTGGGTGATCGTGCTGCGCCATGTGCTGCCCAATACGCTGGGGCCGGTGCTGGTGCTGGCGACAGTCGGCCTGGCGCTGGCGGTGCTGGCGGAGGCGACCTTGAGTTTCCTCGGCGTCGGAGTCCCGCCCACACAGCCGTCGCTCGGCACGCTGATCCGTGTCGGTCAGAGCTTCCTGTTCAGCGGCGAATGGTGGATCACCTTCTTCCCGGCGCTGACACTGGTGCTGTTGGTGCTGGCGGTGAATGTGCTAGGCGACTGGCTGCGCGACGCCCTGAACCCGAAGCTCAGATAGCAGGCTACTTCAGCTTCTTCGCCTTGCGTTGCCAGTAGTCGCGCTTGGCCGTATCGGGCGGCATGCCCGGACGGCCATCGGCGTAGAAGCGCACCAGATCCTGGATCGCGGCGGCATAGCCGGCTTTCGCCGCCTGTTCGAGCCAGCGCAGTTCTTCGATGGGGTCGGCCTTGACGCCCTCGCCGTTGCTGTAGCGGACGGCAAGGATATAGGCCTCGGCCGGATCGCCGAGTTCGGCGGCCTTGCGACCGGCGCGATAGGCCGCCGGCTTGTTCTTCATGAACCGATAGCAGTCGGCCAGCAACATCCAGGCTTTCAGGTGATCGGGCTGGTCGGCGACGACCATTTCCAGTTCCTGGGCCGCCTTGGGATATTCGTTGATCAGGGCGGCAAAGCCGGCAAAGCGGTACCGATGCTCGGCGGCGCCGTTGGAGGCGATGACTGCATCGCGCAGCGCCTGTAGTCCATCGTGATACAGCCCACTGGCGAAATACGCCTGACCGAGCAGGGCGTGCAACTCGGGATCGCGCGGCATCGCGGCAATGGCCTTCTGGCAGGCCTGAACCTGACCGCGCTGCGCTTCCTCACGGCAGAGCGCGGCATCATCCTGCGCCAGTGCCGGCAAAGCGAGCAGCGACAGAACCAGGCAGAGCTGCCAGGGTTTCACGGTGTCGCGGCCCGCTACAGCCGGGCCCTGATATCAGCGGCCTGTTTAGCGATGACCTCGTGGTCGCCGGGCGACAGGCTCCAGTTCAGCTTGGCATTGTCGCCCAGCCGGCGCGGCAGCACATGCACATGATAATGCTGCACCGATTGCGCGGCGCCGGGGCCATTGGCCTGCACGATATTGACGCCATCATTCGGTACGCAATCGACGACGGCGGCGGCGATCTTCTTTGCCGTGCGGGCTACGGCTGCAACGGCATCGTCACTGGCTTCATGCAGGTTGGCATAATGCCCCTTGCTCAGCACCAGCGCATGGCCGTGGTTGAAGGGGTTGATGTCCATGATGGCGAAGCTCAGATCGTCTTCGTAGAGTTTGAAGCTCGGCGCATCGCCTCTGACGATCTTGCAGAAAATGCAGCCATCCTGCTGCGGTAGACCCGCCATGTCAGTCCCTCCCGAACAAAGCCCGATGTTACCCCGGGTCAGGAGCGTAGACTATTCGCTTTCCTCGGTCGGCGTCACCTGACGAAAGGGTGAATGCTGGTCGAGTTCCGCGATCAACCCGGTCATATGGGCGCGCTCTTCCTGCAAAAACCGCGCAACGGCCCGCTGAAAGCCCGGATCGGCCAGCCAGTGGACGGAATAGATCGGCACGGGAAGGTAGCCGCGCGCCAGCTTGTGCTCGCCCTGCGCGCCGGCCTCGACGCGGTTCAGGCCGTGACAGATGGCATAGTCGATGGCCTGGTAGTAGCAGCATTCGAAATGCAGAAAGGGATGCTGCTCGATGCAGCCCCAGTTGCGGCCATACAGCGTGTCACGGCCCAGCATGTTCCACGCGCCGGCGATCCAGCGGCCCTCGCGCTGCGCCATCACCAGCACGATACGATCCGGCATGGTCTCGTGCAGACGGCGGAAGAAGTCGCGGTTCAGATACGGCCGGCCCCATTTGCGGCTGCCGGTATCCATGTAGAACTCGAAAAATGCATCCCAATGTTCGTGCGTGAGCGCGTCGCCCTGAAAGACGTGGATCTCGATGCCGCGTTCTGTGGCTTCGCGACGTTCCTTGCGGATCGCCTTGCGCTTGCGCGAGGCCAGCTGTGTCAGGAAGGCCTCGAAATCTGCGTAGCCATCGTTCTGCCAGTGGAACTGCTCGCCGAGGCGCAGCAACATGTCATGACCCTGCGCCCAGTCGGCTTCTGTTTCGCTCAGGAAATTCACATGCAGCGACGACAGGCCATACTGCCGGGCGATCTCGCGTGCGCCTTGCAGCAGCGCGGCGGCCACCGTGTCGAAATCGGCCTCTGGTGCGACCAGGAAGCGCCGGCCGGTGACCGGCGAGAAGGGCACCGCCGACAGCAGCTTGGGATAATACTGGCCGCCGGCGCGCGTATAGGCCTCGGCCCAGCCATGGTCGAAGATATATTCGCCCTGGCTGTGCCCCTTGATGTAGAGCGGCAGCACGCCCAGCACGGTGCCGGCGTCGTCCTGCGCGACCAGATGTGTCGGCTGCCAGCCGGTGCGCGGCACCACGCAGCGCGACTGTTCCAGCGCATTAAGGAAGGCATGGGCGAGAAAAGGGTTATCGCTGCCGGCGCAGCGGTCCCAGTCGGCAGCCGGCAGGTCGGCGACCTGCGTCAGCGCCCGGAGGGTGATTTTTCCTGCTGCGTCGCGACGTGCGGTCATACAGCCGTGGTCGACAGATCCTCGAAGATCACATTGTCGGCATGCGCCGCGGCACGGGCGCGCTCGCCGGGCGTGCGCACGGTCCAGCTCAGCAGCGGCAGGCCGCGCCGCCGCGCTGCCGCGGTGATCTCGGAGGGCAGGTCGCGCACGTCATAGGCGAGGAAATCGGGATTGCCGTAACCGGTCATCAGGGCGCGCTTCAGTTGCAGTCTGGTGAACCAGTTAAGGCCCTTGGTCATATTGGCAAGGTCGGTGGAGATCTGGCCGCGAATGATCTGCGGCGCGTTCTTCTCGAACCACTTCACGGTGCGCGGGTTGAATGACTGGATCACGAAGGGGCCGGGATAGTGCTGCAGCATGCGGGCCACGCTGCTTTCCAGCGGACCCACGGGTTCGCCCTTGTCCTTCTTGATCTCCACCACCAGCGGTACGGCACCCTGCACCAGGTCGAGCAGGTCGCGGAAGCTCGGCACGGTTTCCTCGGTGCCCAGCAGCTTGAGCGGCTTGAGGTCGGCCAGCGGCATCTGGCAGACGACGCCGTCGCGGCCACACAGCCGCGTCAGGTCGGGATCGTGGAACACCACCACCTGCTTGTCGCCGGTGATGCGCACGTCAGTTTCGATGGCATAGCCGGCTTCCATCGCCTTGCGGAAGGCGAGCAGCGAATTCTCCGGCACGCCCTTGGCGATGTCATGCAGGCCGCGATGCGCCACCGGCGTCTTGGTCAGCCATTTCGGAATATCGAGACGCGGCATGTTGAACTCTCAGTGCAGCAGGAAAACGCCATCGGCCTCGAAGGCGATGTTCATCGGAAGCGAGGGCGCGGTGGTGGTCGAACGCGCCGGGCGATTGTCCTGGCCGAAAATCTCGGTCAGCACGTCCGTTGCGCCATTGGCGACCTTCTGCGCGTCCATATAGTCGGCCGTGGTGTTGACCAGGCAGAGCAGCTTGACGCACCGCGCGATGCGGTCCAGGTCGCCGTCGCAGGCGACCTGCATATGGGCCAGCAGATTGAGTGCCGTCAGCCGCGCGGCGGCATAGCCATCCTCGAAGCTGAGATCGCCACCGACCTTGCCGGCATGACGAATCTCCTTGCCCCAGGTCGGGCCGACGCCCGCGACATGCACCAGCTTGCCCACCGTGACAAAGCCGACATAGGTCGCCACCGGCACGGGAGCCGGGGGCAGGACGATCCCCAGTTCCGTCAGGCGTGCGGCGACCTTACCGGCCATGGTCAGGCAATCTCGAAAATGGCGTCGACTTCGACCGACACGCCGCGCGGCAGCGACACGGCGCCGACGGCGAAACGCGCATGCTTGCCGGCATCGCCGAACACTTCGACCATCAGGTCGGAGGCGCCGTTGACCACCTGCGGATGATCGATGAAGTCGGGCGTGCAATTGACGAAGCCGCCGACCTTTACGCAGCGCTTGATGCGGTCGAGGCTGCCGCCCAGAGCATGGCGGGCCTGTGAGATGATGTTGAGGCCACAGAGGCGGGCCGCCTGCTTGCCGGTCTCGAGGTCGACGCCCGCGCCGAGCTTGCCCAGGTAGCGGACTTCGCCGTTGAAGATGGTGATCTGGCCGGCGACGAACAGCAGATTGCCGGCGATCACGGTCGGCACGTAATTGGCTGCCGGGGCGGCGGGGTTCGGCAGTTCGATCTTGAGGGCGGCGAGGCGGGCGTCGTGGCTCATGGTGCAATCCTGAAGCTGACAGTGGATCGATACTGTCTAGCCCGGATGGCGCGCTGCTGGCAACGCGCCAGCAGGAAAGGCCATAGCTTTGAAGAGGATCAGTCGCGGCGATCGTGCTTACGGATATACATGGCGCGGTCGCAATCGCGCAGCAGGGTCGGCAGGTCGGTGCCGCCCTCGTAGCTGGACAGGCCGTAGCTGATACCGACCGGGATCAGCGCGTCGGCGAAGCGCAGTGGCTGTTTTTCCACGCGGGTGGCCAGTTCGGAGAGGCGGATCTCGGCCTGGTCCCGGGTCGCGCCGGGCATGGCCAGCACGAATTCGTCGCCATGCAGGCGTGCGAGACAGTCGGTGGCACGGGCGGCAGGCTGCAGCCGCAGGGCAATCTGGCATAGCACGGCGTCGCCGGCAGCATGGCCGTGGCGGTCGTTGATGGCCTTGAAACGGTCGAGATCGAGGAAGGCCAGCGTGCCGCCATGACCGTCGCGGCCGGCGCGGGCCAGATCGGCGGCCATAAAGGCCTCGAAGGCGCGGCGGTTGGGCAGGCCAGTCAGTTCATCGGTGGTCGACAGGGCTTCCAGTTCCGCTATGCGCTGGGCCTGGTCGATCAGGCGCTGCTCGCTTTCTGCGGCGGCGGTCAGAATCTGCTCCACAAGGCCGCGCTTCACCGGATCCGGGTCGCGGCGCAGCGCCAGGCGCAGGCGCAGCACCAGGCTGGCAAAGCCGGTGGACGGCGGCGCGAGGTGGGCTTGGCCTGCCAGGGTGGACAGGGGCCATTCAGTCAGCGGGGTGTCGTTTGCAGGCATCATGGTACGGGTTCCTCACAGCTGACAAAGCAAGCCATGTGCCAACAGGAAAGCCCGGAAAACCGCGATTATCTGTTTTGGGGTTGAGGCAGATTTTGCCGCCTTCCCAAGGACTTACCCTTAACAGGATGGCGGGATTGCGGCGCAGGCCCCGCTATAGGGGGTAAGGTGCCGGCCGGCCCTGCAGCACGGCATCGATATTGTCGAGCGCCATGAAGCCCATCCGGTCGCGGGTTTCCACCGTGGCGCTGCCCAGATGCGGCAGCAGATAGGCATGGGGCAGGTTCAGATAGGCGGGGTTCAACTGCGGCTCGCCGGCAAAGACGTCCAGTCCGGCGGCGCGCAGCCAGCCGGTCTTCAGTGCGGCAATCAGCGCCTCGTCATCCACCATGTCGCCCCGGGCGGTGTTCACCACGATGGCGCCCTGCGGCATGCGGGCAATGGCCTCGGCATTCAGGACATGCCGGGTTTCCGGCGTGGAGGGTGCATTGATCGACAGGATGTCGCTCACCGCCAGCAGATCGTTCAGATGCTCGTGGAATACCGCGCCCTGTTCTTCGGCTGCCGGCAGCCGGCGGCGGTTGTGATAATGAATCTGCAGGCCGAAGGCGCGGGCGCGCTCGGCTACGGCCTGGCCGATTCGACCCATGCCGAAAATTCCCAGCCGTTTGCCGCTGAAATCGATGCCCAGCAGCATGGTCGAGGTCCAGCCCTGCCATTCGCCCCGACGTACCATCTGCTGCGCTTCGTAGCCGCGCCGGGCGGCGCCCAGCATCAGCAGCATGGCGATATTGGCGGTTGCTTCGGTCATGGCGCCGGGCGTATTCGCCGCCACGATGCCGCGCGCACGGCAGGCGGCGACATCGATATGCTCGTAGCCGACCGAGAAGGTCGCAATCACCTTCAGCCGTGCCGGCAGGCGGTCGATCAGCGACGGCGTGATCTTCTCCGAGGTGCAGATCAGCATCGCATCGGCATCGGCGGCCCGGGCGGCCAGTTCATCGGCGGTGTAGATACGGTCATCCGGATTGAGGCGGGCGTCATAGTCGCGGCTCACCCGGGCCTCAACGGCCGGCGGCAACTTTCGGGTGACGAAAACTGTCGGCCTGCTCATGCACCCTCCAATCTTGGCGTGTGTCGCCCGATTCCATTCCGGAAGATCCGGCCGGTTTCATTCCATCGGCGCTGGCGCTATTCTTAACGCCATATGTTGCTACCAGCTACAGACAGGCATGGCCGCAGAATGATGGCCCGGATCGGTACAGATGCATCCCGCGGCGCGTTGCTGCGTCGCGCGCTCCTGCTGGCGGTGCTGCTGCTTGGCGTCATTGCACAGCCGAGCCAGGCCTCCGATACCGATCTGCAGGCGGTGGCGCGCAATCTGGCCAGCCATCGTGCGTTCTATACGCTGTCGGTCGCGCGGCTCGATCCGCGCAATTATCGCCATGGCATAGCCGGTGGCCTGAGCCTGGAATTCGTGCATGCCTGCGATGGCTATGTGCTCAATCAGCGCTTCGTGATCGAGACCACGACGGATGACGGCACCATCCTGAACAACATGGTGCTGAATTCCTGGGAGGCGCTGGACGGCAAGAGCTTCCGATTCAAGTTGCGTGATGAAGTGAATGGCGACGTCGAGCAGGAACTGAAGGGCGAGGGCAAGCTGAGCAGCCGGGGCGGCAGCGTGACCTTCACGCAGCCGGAAGACACCGATCTCGACCTGCCGCCGATGACCATGTTCCCGACCGAGCATACCGTGCGCCTGCTGACGCTGGCGCGCAGCGGCGGCAACTGGCTGCAGGCCAGCATCTATGATGGCGCATCGGCGGATGCCTATAGCGAAGTTGGCGGTTTCATCGGCGGTGAACTGCCGGTGGAAACCGGTGCCAATCCTGTCGTGGCGTCACTGAAGGGCCAGCGTTCCTGGCGTATCCGGCTGGCCTATTTTACATCGGAAAAGACGCAGGACACGCCGGATTACGAGATTGCCTATCGCCTGTACGAAAACGGCGTGGCCGACGATATCGTCTTCGATTATGGCGATTATGCGATCCGCGCCACGCTGAAGCTGCTCGAACTCAAGCCGCGCGACGCCTGCTGATCACTGCTCCGCAGGCCAGAGCCAGGCCGCGCCGCGCACGCCCGAACTGTCACCGTGTCTGTTTTTCACCAGCGGCGTGACAACCGTGTCAGAGAATACGAAAGCACCCCACAGCTTCGGCACATTGCGGTAGAGCCGGTCCTGGTTCGACATGCCGCCGCCCAGCACCACGATATCCGGATCAAGCACGTTGAGGATCGCGGCAAGGCCGCGCGCCAGCCGGTGTTCGTAACGCTGCAATGCGGCTTCAGCCTGTGCATCGCCGGCATCTGCCGCTGCAACGATATCAGCGCCTTTCAGGTCGCGACCGGTCTGGTCGCGGAAATCGCGTTCCAGCCCGGTGCCGGCCATGAAGGTTTCCTGGCAGCCGAATTTGCCGCAGTAGCATTTCGGTCCGGGCAGTTCGTCCGGCTGCGGCCAGGGCAGGGGATTGTGGCCCCATTCCCCGGCGATGGAGTTCGGACCCGACACGATGCGCCCATCCACCACGATGCCGGAGCCGCAGCCGGTGCCGAGAATGACCCCGAAAACGACGCCATGACCGGCGCCGGCGCCGTCACTGGCTTCCGACAATGCGAAGCAGTTCGCGTCGTTGGCCAGCCGCACAGGGCGTCCGGTTGCCTCCGCCAGATCGCGATCCAGCGGATGACCGATCAGCCAGACCGAGTTGGCGTTCTTGATCAGGCCGGTGGCCGGCGAAATCGTGCCGGGAATCCCGACACCGATAGGTCCGGTGGCATTGGCCTCGCTTTCCACGGCCTGCGCCAGGTCGCGCAGGGCGGTAACAGTCGCCTGATAATCGCCGCGCGGCGCGGGTACGCGACGGCGCGCCCGGATCGTGCCATCGCCCTCAAGTGCGATGGCTTCGATCTTGGTGCCGCCGAGGTCTATGCCGATACGTATGTTGCTCATCTACTCCAGATCACGGTTGCGCGAGGAGGTTCTGGATATGCGCCAGCATGTCCGGCCAGGTGTCGGCGCGATGATGGCAGTGGGGCGCCGGGCCGAGCAGGGCAGCGAGCCGCGTATCGGCAATGTAATGCAGCCGATGCACCGCCGGGGCCATCTCGGCGACGGAGGTGTGATTGTGCGGGATGTCGTCGACGAACACGGCCGGGGACAGCGTCTGCTTCAGCATGAAGGCCACGGCCGGGCCCTTGGGGCCGGTATTGGCGATCAGCGGGAATGCCATGCCGTGACGCGCCAGTGCGCGAATCCGTGCCTCCCGGGCTGGCATCGGCACATTGCTCAGCACCACCACCTGCGCGGTCCGGCTCAACTCAGCCAGGGCCTGTGCGGCGCCCTCGACCGGTTCCAGTTCCTCGGTCGCCTCGGCGAAAAATCGCTGCAGCAAGGGATGCAGGATTTCCGCGGCGACAGGAGCATTGTCGCGGCGCTGGCGGATATTGCCGTGCAGCGCATACGACGCCCAGTCGAAGTAAAGGTCGCGGCTTTCCAGGAATCGCTCCAGGCCGCGCATGAAGTAAAACAGCACCTCGTCGGCATCTACGATGACCAGAGGTTTCCCATGCGTCAGGGTGAGGGTGCCGAGCTGCTCGGCTACCGGGGCGGGAAGCTGTGTCGGATCAGGGATTTTTGTGCTCATCGGCTGCTGGAATGTCATGGTAAACGGCTTGGCCCGGCCGGTGGGGAATGATACAAAATACTGGATACGCAGGGAAAACGGCGCGTGCCGCAGCAGATACTATCCGGGGACGGGGGCTGATGAGCAAGACTGTACTGATCGTCGAGGACAACGAACTCAATATGAAGTTGTTCCACGACCTGCTGGATGCCCATGGCTACCAGACCCTGCAGACCAAGGATGGCATGGAAGCCTTGGCCATGGTGCGCAAGCACCGGCCCGACCTGATTCTGATGGATATCCAGCTGCCCGAAGTGTCTGGCCTGGAAGTGATCAAATGGATCAAGGAAGACGATAACCTGCGCAGCATCCCGGTGGTGGCCGTGACCGCGTTTGCCATGAAGGGCGACGAGGAAAAGATGCGCGAAGGCGGCTGCGACGCCTATATCGCCAAGCCCATTTCGGTCGGCAGGTTCATCGAGACTGTGAAGCAGTTCCTCGAGCCGAAGGCCTGAGATTTAGCGCCCGAGTGATCCGATGACCGCACGCATTCTGGTCGTCGACGACATCCGCACCAACATCAAGGTGCTGGAAGCCAAGCTGACCAGCGAATATTACGAGGTGATTGCGGCGAGCAATGGCCCGGAGGCGCTTGAAGCCGCCGTGAGCCAGAAGCCCGACCTGATCCTGCTCGACGTGATGATGCCGGGCATGGACGGGTTTGAGGTCTGCCGCCGGCTGAAGGCCAATCCCGATACAGCGCATGTGCCGGTGATCATGGTGACGGCACTCGGCGATCCCGAGGATCGCGTACAGGGGCTGAGCGCCGGCGCCGATGATTTCCTGACCAAGCCGGTCGACGACACCGCGATGTTTGCGCGTGTGCGCTCGCTGCTACGCGTCAAGCTGATGCTGGACGAGTTGCGCATGCGCGAGCGCACTTCGGCGTCGCTGGGCGTGATTTCGCCGCCGGTACCGAGCCTGCATGAAGATTACGCCGCCGCGCAGATCCTGCTGGTGGAAGACAATCCGCGTGATCAGGTCCGCCTGCAACGCATGATCGAAGGCCAGTTCCGTACGGAGATGACGGCCGACGGTATGGACGCGCTGAACCGTGCGCGCCAGACCGAATACGACTCCGTGGTGGTCAGTCTGAGCCTGCAGAATCCCGATGGTTTGCGACTTTGCTCGCAGTTCCGCACCACTGAGGAAACCCGCAATGTGCCGATCCTGCTGCTGGTCGGGCCGGACGACCAGAAGCAGCTGGTGAAGGGTCTGGAGATCGGCGTCACCGATTATGTGGTGCGCCCGATCGACCGCAACGAATTCATCGCCCGCCTGCGCGCCCAGGTGCGCCGCAAGCGCTACCAGGATCGCCTGCGCCTGCATTACCAGCAGAGCATGGAGATGGCGGTCACCGATCCGCTGACCGGCCTGTACAATCGCCGCTACATGGCCTCGCATCTCGCCACCCTGCTGACGCAGAGCGCCAGCCAGCATGGCATATCCGTCGCGATCATCGATCTCGATCACTTCAAGCTGGTCAACGACACGCATGGCCATCCGGTTGGCGACGATGTGCTGCGTGAAGTGGGCAACCGCATCGTGCGCAACATCCGCGGCATCGACATGGCCTGCCGTTATGGCGGCGAGGAATTCGTCGTGCTGATGCCCGATACCGATCTGGAATCGTCCGAGGTGGTGGCCAGTCGATTGCTTAATGCGATCGGCGGCAAGCCGGTGGTGACCCGTAGCGCCGGCGAGATGACCGTCACCTGCTCGATCGGCTGCACGTCGTCGCTCGAGAGCGATACCGCCGACACCCTGCTCAAACGCGCCGACGATGCGCTCTACGAAGCGAAGCACGGCGGACGCAACCGCATCGTCTATCGCCGGTCCTGACGGGGCTGCATGGCAGACAAACGAAAAGCCCCGCCGGAAGGCGGGGCTTTGTTCTTTCAGCCTGACGCAGAGATGCGTCGGCGGGAAACCTTACTTGATCTTGGTTTCCTTGAATTCGACATGCTTGCGGGCGACCGGGTCGTACTTCTTCAGCGACATCTTCTCGGTCTTCGTACGCGGGTTCTTCTTGGTCACGTAGAAGTAGCCGGTGTCGGCGGTGCTCAGCAGCTTGATCTTGAGGGTAGTCGGCTTGGCCATGACTCGGTTCCAAAAATGCGGTGCGGCTAGGATTGGCGGCGCAGCATAGGGATTCGCGCCCCGATGTCAACGCCTAAGGATTATCCCAGCGGATCATGGGTTTACCCCGGCGATAGCGCCAGAAAGCGGACCGCTGTGGCACCAGGTCGGGTCCCAGCCCGCCGACCATCCCCAGCACGAACTCGGTGATGTCGGCCAGCGGGAGCCTTAGGGCGGTGTCCAGCGGCCGGAAGGCCAGGTCGAGAAGCTCGCCCGAGCCGCCCAGCGTCAGCGGCATGCCGGTCACGTCGCGCAGGAAAAACCGGGCATGGAAGCGGATCGGGCTCTCGGCCGGGGTGATGGCCCGGCAGAGGTAATGCAGGCCCGAGAGGTCAGGCCGCAGCCGTTCTCCGTCCAGCAGGCCCAGCGGAATGCCGGTTTCCTCCCAGGTTTCCCGCACCGCCGCCACAGCGGCTGGCTGGATGGATAAATTATTATTATTCAGTGGTTTGAGCGGTGTTTCTGATTTATCGGATAAATCCACCCGGCCGCCTGGAAAGGCATAGACATTGGGCAGGAAGCGGTGCTTGCCGGCACGGCGGCCGAGCAGCACTTCCGGCCCGGCGGGGCCCTGCCGGACCAGCACCAGGCTGCCAGCCTCATGCGGAGGCGCCGGGCGGGTCATTCCCAGTCCAGCAGCCGCTGGCCGTACAGCATGTGATGGAAGGGCACCCGCTGGGCCGGGTCGGCGGCGGATTGTGGGCTCAGCCAGTGTTCCAGATTGGCGATCACATACTGGGTGATGCCGGGCAGCGGCAGGCCCTCGGTATCGGCCTGGGTGACCCAGCTCAGCTTGTCGAGTTCGGCCGAGGGCGTCAGCACGCCGACCGCCAGTTCGGCCGGAGCGGCAAAGAAGCGGGCATCGAATCGGCGGGGCCGGCCGGGCGGCGTGATGGCCCGGCAAATATAGAGGAGTGCCGAGGGATCCGGGGCCTGGCTGCCGGTGCAGAAGTCCGACCAACTCGGCGGAGCCTGCTTCGCGGCTTTGGCCGGGCCGGCGATGCGCAGGCCGCTTTCCTCGAAGGTTTCGCGGATCGCCGCCAGCGCCAGCGCGACGCCTTTGCGGGGGCCAGTGCCACGGCAGCGCACCAGCCGCGCGGCGCTGACCGGATTGAGCGGCGCGGCCGGGCGGATGCGGTAGTCGGCCAGATCGAGGCGGCCGCCGGGAAACACATAGCGGTTCGGCATGAAGGCGCTGGCGCCATGGCGCTCGCCCATCAGCACTTCCAGCTTGCCTTCGCGCCGGCGCCACAGGATCAGGGTGGCGGCATCCCTGATTGGCTGGGGCGGCGTCTTGCCCGAGTCGGCGTTTCCCATGGGCAGAGTATAGCGGCTAATGCGGCTCGCTGCCGAAACCGTGCATGCGACGCGCCCATTGCAGGCCGATCAGAACGCCCTTGATGCGGGGCAGCAGCCACAGGCAGAGCAGCACGGTCAGCGGCGGCCACAGCGCCATATGCTGCCATTCCGGTGGCTGCAGGCGCTGCTCGAACATCAGCATCAGCGGCACGATGATATGGGCGACGATCAGGATCGTGAAATAGGGCGGTGCGTCGTCGGCGCGATGGCCGGCCATTTCTAGACCGCAGTTTCCGCAGGTCTCGTTGACCTTCAGATAGCGGCCATACATCCGCCCCTGACCGCAGCGCGGGCAACGCTGCTTCCAGCCGCGCCACATGGCTTCGCCGGTCGGCCGCTCGATGAAATCGTCGAGCAGCGGCGGCTCGGTCACAGCCAGCCTTTCCGCTTGAACCACCAATAGGGCAGTACCGCCGAGGCAATCATCAGCGCGATCGCCATCGGATATCCGAAATTCCAGTCCAGTTCGGGCATGTGCTGGAAGTTCATGCCATAGATGCTGGCGATCAGCGTCGGCGGCAGGAAGACGGTGGCGGCGACCGAGAAGATCTTGATGATCTTGGTCTGCTGGATGTTGATCAGGCCGAGCGTCGCATCGAGCAGGAAGTTGCCCTTATGCGCCAGGAAGGCGGCCTGCTCGTTCAGCGACTGCACGTCGCGCGCTAGCGTCTTCAGCCAGGTACGGCTTTCCTTGGTGCCGCGCTGTTCGGCCATGGTCAGCGTCAGGAAGGCGATCAGGCGGGTCAGCGACAGCAGGCTGTCGCGAATGCGCGAATTCAGATCCTCGATATGGCCCAGTTTGCGCACCACCGCTTCCAGATCGGACTCGTCATCGGGTACTTCGTCGGGCTTGCGGTTGTAGCCGAAGATGTCGCGCGAGATGGTGTCGAGATCCTTGCTGCCGATTTCCAGCACATCGGCGGCGCGGTCGATAATGGCGTCGAGAATGCCGCAGAGTGCGGCATCCGGCGAGGCGAGGAGTGCGGGCTGGCGCTGGGCACGGGCCACGAACTGGCGGAAGCTCTGCGGATCAGCGTAGCGCAGCGTCACCGTGGCGCGCGGCGTGCGCATGAAGGTGACGGCCGTGGTTTGCGGCTGCGGCGTTTCAGCGTGATACAGGATATTCGCCGTCATGAAACTGGCATCGCCTTCGCGATACAGACGGCTGGAGATTTCGATCTCCTGCATCTCTTCGCGGGTCGGCAGTTCCATGCCGAGCAGGGTTTCGATGGCCTTTTCTTCTGCCTGGCTGGGTTCGAACAGGTCGATCCACACGACGCCTTCGGGAAGCGTCGAGGTCGGAGTAAGCTCGATACGTTGCAGCTGGCCGCCTTGCGGCAGGTAGGCAGTGATCATGCTGGCCGTCCCTGGTGTTCCGGCGCTGACCCGGCGGTACAGCGCGGCGCCCTTGTAGCCCCGTAAGCCGGGCCTGGGAAGCCCTGAAAACCGGTCTGCGGCGATTTTGCCGCAGGGTCCAGTTTGGTGACTGAGTGCGACCGATTTATGGCGTGCCAGACTTACGGCGTGACGGGGCTCGGTGCGGGCAGGGCCATGCCGCGGGCCTGCATCACCTTGCGCAGGCGATCGGGGTAGTCCGAGATCAGGCCATCCACCTTCATGCCGATCTGGCGCTCCATCTCGGCGGGATCGTTCACTGTCCAGGGGATTACCTGCAGGCCGAGCGTCTGCGCCTCACGCACCAACTCAGGCGTGACGTTGCGCCAGAAGGGCGACCAGACCTGGCCACCGGCGGCCTTGACCAGCGCTGGCGTGGATACATGGTCGTCAGCATCCAGGCCGCCCATCCAGGGGCTGGCGCCGGGCTGGCCGCGCTGCACGTTGTCGCTGGTGGTGCCCTCGATGGTGAGATGCACGCGCGGAATTTCCGGTGCCAGTGCGGCTGCGGCTTTCAGCGTGCGCCAGTCAAACGACTGGATGCTGGCGCGCTGCGCCATGCCGGCGGCACGGATGGCCTGCACCAGGGCTGCGGCGAACTGCTCCGGCGGTGCGCTCTCGTCAGGTTTCGCCGGATTGAGCTTGGTCTCGATATTGAAGCGCACAGTCGTGTTGCCGCTCTTGGCAACCAAGGCAAAGACCTGTTCCAGCAGCGGCATGCGCGTGCCGTCCACCGGCTTCTGCTCGGGATAGGTCTGGCCGTAGCGGGACGAGGGGTCGAGACGGCCGACATCGTAGCGGCGAATCTCTTCGGCCGTGTTCTGCCAGATCACCGGACCTGGCGCGGCAATCCACTTGTTGTCCAGCCGCGCCAGATGCGGCAGCAGCACCGGGTCATGGCCGACAATCAGCTTGCCGTCCTTGCTCAGGTTGACGTCGAATTCCAGCGTGGTGACGCCGAGCGACAGCGCGGTGGCGAAAGCCGGAATGGTGTTTTCAGGCGCCAGACCGCGCGCGCCGCGATGGCCCTGCAGGTCGAAAGCGAGAGCAGGGGGAGCCGCCAGCAGGATTGCCATCGTCAGGAGTACGGGCTTCATTTCCGCTTCTTGCTCCGGTGCTTCGACCATGGCGCGCGGTTGGTCGGTTTCTTGAGAGCGGGTTTTCCGGCGCCGCCCTGATTGGATTTGGCGCGCCGCGTATTGGTGCTCTGGCCGCCGCTGCCCATGATCTCGAAGCGCAAGCCCCCGGTGACGGGCGTGGCCTCGGCCAGCCGCACGGTGACGCCATCGCCAAGGCGGAAGCGTTTATGGCTGCGCTTGCCGACCAGCGCGCGCGCCGCCTCGTCATGCTCGTAGAAATCATCACCCAGCGTCGAGATCGGCACAAAGCCGTCGGCGCCGGTCTCGTCCAGTTCGACGAATAGGCCGAAGCGGGTGACGCCAGTGATGCGGCCATCGAATTGCGCACCGACATGCTCGGACATGAAGGCGGCCACGAAGCGGTCCATCGCATCGCGCTCGGCCTGCATCGAGCGGCGCTCGGTCAGCGAGATGTGTTCGGCGATATTCTCAAAATCGGCATCGTCCTCGGGCGGCAGGCCGTCATCGCCGAGACCCAGTCCACGGATCAGGGCGCGATGCACCAGCACGTCGGCATAGCGCCGGATCGGTGAGGTGAAATGCGCGTATTTCTGCAGATTGAGGCCGAAATGCCCCCGATTGTCCGGCGAGTAGGTCGCCTGCATCTGGCTACGCAGCACCACCGTGTTGATCAGCTGTTCATGCTCGCTGCCAACGGCGGCCTTCAGGATGGCGTTGAAGTGCATCGGGCGCAGGCCCTGACCCTTGGCCAGTTTATAGTCCAGCGTGTTGAGGAATTTGCGTAAAGAGTCGATCTTCTCGTCCGACGGCTGCTCATGTACGCGATACATGCAGGGCTGTCGGCGCTTTTCCAGTTCTTCCGCTGCCGCCACATTGGCCGCGATCATGAAATCCTCGATCACCTGATGGCTCAGCATATGATCGCGCGGCTTGATGGCAGCGATATGACCATCCTTGCCCATCACCACCCGGCGTTCCGGCGCGTGGATGGCCAGCGGCTGACGGGCCTCGCGCGCCTTGTTCACGGCGGCATGGCAGGCATAGAGCGGCTTTAGCACAGGTTCGAGGAAGGGCTGCGCCATTTCGTCGGGCATGCCGTCGATGGCGGACTGTACCTGGCGGTAATTCAGCCCGGCGGCGCAGCGCATCAGGCCGCGCACGAATTTATGGCGCTTCTTGTTGCCCTCGGCATCGAACCACAGATGCACCGCCATACAGGCGCGGTCCTTGTGTTCGACCAGCGAGCACAGATCGGCGGATAAAGCTTCCGGCAGCATCGGCACGACGCGGTCGGGGAAGTAGGTGGAGTTGCCGCGCTGGCGGGCGTCATGATCCAGCGCGCTGCCCGGCCGCACGTAATGTGCCACATCGGCAATCGCCACGATGGCATGCCAGCCGCCGGGATTGCCCGGATCGTCATCCGGCTCGGCGAAGACGGCGTCGTCATGGTCGCGCGCGTCTTCCGGATCGATGGTGATCAGCGGAATGGCGCGCAGGTCCTCGCGCTGGCCCAGCATCACCGGCTTGGCTTTTTCAGCGTCGCGGATGGCGGCTTCGGAGAACTTCGTCGGGATACCGAGCGTGAAGATCGGGATCAGGCTGAGCGCCTTGGGATCCAGGCTGCTGCCGATCACCTCGGTGATTTTCGCCGTCTTCAGTCCGAAGCGGCGGCCCTGCTGCGGCTGCGCCACCACGATCTCGCCGGGCTTGGCATTGTTACGATGCTCAGGAGCGATGACATATTCGTGCCGTACTTTCTTGTCGGTCGGCTGCAGGCGGCCTTCGCCATCTTCGGTCAGCGTGAAGACGCCAAGGACGGGCTGTTCGTCTTTCTCCAGCCGCTTGATCACGCGGGCCGCGTAGCGATTGCGGCCGGCGCGGGTGAGGCGAGCCAGCACGCGGTCGCCGACACCGACATCGGCCATCTCACGCCGGCGCGCCTTGCCGCCGACCTCGAAAATGATGCGCGGCGGATCGCCTTCGCCGGCCCATTCCACCGGGCGACCCATCATGTCGCCATCGCGGTCGAGCTTGACGATATCGACCAGCGTCACCTCGGGCAGCTCGCCCTTGGGGATGATCTTCTTGCCATGGCCCTGGCTGATATCGCCCTCGGTCTTCAGCTCGCGCAGCAGGCCTTTCAGCTGCACGCGCAGCTCGGGGCCGACACCAAAGGCCTTGGCGATCTCGCGCTTGCCGACCATGCCGGGATTGTCGGCAATGTACTGCAGGATGTCCTGTTTGGACGGCAGCCCGGCGGCGATTTTCTTCTTGGCCACGCGGCTTACGCTGCTGCGGCTTTCTTGGCCGCGGCCTTCTTCTTCGGCGCGGCTTTCTTCGCAGCTTTCTTGGCGGCTGGCTTTTCGGCTTTGGGCTTCTCAGCCTTTGCAGCCTTGGGCGCGGCGGCCTTCTTCGCCTTCGGAGCCGCGGCCTTCTTCTTGCCCTTGCCGCCCTTCTTGGCGCGGGCGGCAATCGCCTCGATCGCCTGCTCCATCGTCAGCGCGTCAACTTCGGTGCCGCGCGGGATCGGCGCGTTGGTCGCACCATGCTTGATATAGGGACCGTAACGACCATCGATCACCTGGATCAGATCATCATCTTCGGGATGCTTGCCGACTTCGCGCAGCACCTTCAGCTCGGCGCGCTGGCGCGGGCCTTTGCGGCGGGCATCGGCTTCGGCGATCTTCTCGACCGCGTGATTGATGCCGATCTCGAGCGCCTCCATGGCGTCTTTCAGCTTGGTATAGGCGCCGTCATGCAGCAGGTAAGGTCCAAAGCGACCAAGTCCGGCGAGAATCTCCTTGCCCGAAGTGGGATGCAGACCGACCGTGCGCGGCAGCGCCAGCAGCTTCAGTGCCATTTCCAAGGTCACGTCTTCCAAGGTCACGCCCTTGGGCAGCGAGGCGCGCTTCGGCTTGGTCTTGGCTTTACCTTCGCCTTCCGCTTCGCCGAGCTGCACGTAAGGCCCGAACGGGCCCTGGCGCAGCGTGATCATCTGGCCGGTGGCCGGATCGGCGCCAACTTCCTGCGGACCGGAAATGGCGATATCGCCATGCGCACCGCCGCCGGCGCTGAGCGGCCGGGTATACGAGCATTCCGGATAGTCCGAGCAGCCGATGAAGGCACCGGTGCGACCAGCCTTGATGCCAAGCGAGCCTTTATTGCAGGCTGGGCAGAGGCGGGCGGGCTTGCCGTCTTCGCGCGGCGGGAAGAAATGGTGTTCCAGCAGCGCGTTGATCGCATCCAGCACTTCGCCGCGCCGGCCCATCTTTTCGTCGATGCGGGTGACGGCGTCTTTCACCGAGGAGAAGTTCGGTTCCTTCGGATCATGCTGGCTGAAATCGGCCCAGAAATCGGTCAGTACTTTCTTCCAGTCGAGATTGTGCTCGGCGATCTCGTCGAGCTTCTCTTCCAGGCCAGCCGTGAAGCTGTAGGCGAAATACTGTTCGAAGAAGCAGACCAGGAAGGCATAGGCAAGCCAGCCGGCATCCTCGGGCTGGAAACGCTTGTTCTCCAGCTTGACGTAACTGCGCGCCTTCAGCACTTCCAGAATGGCGGCATAGGTGGAGGGACGACCGATGCCGAGTTCTTCCAGCCTGCGCACCAGGCTCGCTTCCGAAAAGCGCGGCGGCGGCTCGGTGAAATGCTGTTCCGGCTTGACGCCTTCTTCCTTCATCGCCTCGCCGACGCTCATCTTCGGCAGGCGTGCGCCTTCTTCATCGTCGCTCGACTTGTCGTCGACGCCTTCCTCATAGAGCTTGAGGAAGCCGGGCGAGAGAATGACGGTGCCGGTGACGCGGAAGGTGCCAGCCTTGTTGGCAGCGGCGATATCGACGGTGGTGCGTTCCAGCTCGGCGGATTCCATCTGGCTGGCGAGCGCGCGCACCCAGATCAGTTCATAGAGCTTGAGTTGGACCTCATCGAGATAGCGCGCGACCGACTTCGGGCGGCGGCGGAAATCGGTGGGGCGGATCGCCTCGTGGGCTTCCTGTGCGTTCTTCTGCTTGGTCTTGTAGACGCGCCAGTTCTCCGGCACGGCATCGCGGCCGAAATCCTCGGCGATCACGTCGCGCGCGGTGCGGATGGCTTCGTTCGCCATGCTGACGCCGTCGGTACGCATATAAGAGATGAGACCGGTGGTTTCGCCGCCGATGGTCACGCCTTCATACAGGCGCTGGGCGATCTGCATGGTCATCTGCGCCGAGAAGCCGAGCTTGCGTGCCGCTTCCTGCTGCAGGGTCGAGGTGGTGAAGGGCGGCGAGGGATGGCGCTTCGCCGGCTTGATCTGCACATCGCTGACGGCATAGCTCTGCCCCGTCAGTTTGGCCACGGCAGCCTTGGCGGCAGCCTCGTTATTGATGTCGAACTTGTCGAGTTTCTTGCCAGCCAGTTCGACCAGGCGCGTGGTCACGGTCTGATTCTGCGGCGTGCGGAAATCCGCGCCGATGGTCCAGTATTCGCGCGCCTTGAAAGCCTCGATCTCGGTTTCGCGCTCGCAGATCAGGCGCAAGGCCACCGACTGCACGCGACCGGCCGACTTGGCCGAGGGCAGCTTGCGCCACAGCACCGGCGACAGGGTGAAGCCGACCAGGTAGTCCAGCGCGCGGCGCGCCTGCTGGGCATTCACCAGGTCCATGTCGATGTCGCGCGGATTGGCCATCGCCTCCAGCACGGCTGACTTGGTGATCTCGTTGAACACCACCCGGCGCACGGTCTTGCTCTTCACGACCTTGCGGTTGTTCAGGGCTTCCAGCACATGCCAGGAAATCGCCTCACCCTCGCGATCCGGGTCGGTCGCCAGAATCAGAGTGTCGGCATCCTTGAGCGCGCCGGCGATGGCGCGGATCGAGTCCGCGCCGCGGCCGGACATCTCGTAATGCATCTCAAAGTCTTTGTCGGGCTCGACCGATCCATCCTTGGCGGGCAGGTCGCGGACATGGCCGAAGGAGGCCAGCACCGTGTGACCGGGGCCGAGGTATTTCTCGATGGTCTTTGCCTTCGCCGGGCTTTCGACGACAACGACTTTCATAATGCGCTGTTTTCCAACAAAAATTATACGGACACACAAACCTGGTCTGGGCGGAGTCCCGACCGGCGCGGCAGGCGGAACATGGGCGATGGAATCCGCCTTGTCAAACCCGGCCTCGGAAGCGACCCGATAAGATATTGATTCTCAATGATTGTTTGGTCCGTTTGTCAGGTGGGTGTCAGGTTGCGGCGGCAGGATGCAGGGAAAATCTGCCGCCGGAGCCCAAAAATGCCCAGTCCCACCCAGTCCTCGCTGACCCGCCTCCCGCACGATGATGCCTCGCGCAACCTGGGGGTCATGACCTGGGACCCGGTGGTGCGCCTTTTCCACTGGATCGTGGTGGCCGGCTGTCTTTTCAACTTCGTGCTCGACGACGGCAAGCTGGCGCATCGCTGGGCCGGCTACGCCGTGGCCGCAGCGCTGGTCATCCGCATCCTCTGGGGCTTTGTCGGCACCCGCCATGCCCGTTTCGCCGACTTTGTGCCCAGTTGGCAAACCCTGCGCACTTATAGTCTCGACAGCCTGCGGTTCCGCGAACGCCACTATCAGGGCCATAACCCGCTTGGCGCTGTGATGATCCTGGCCCTGATGGCGTTGCTGGCCATCATCTCCCTGACCGGCTGGATGACCACGCTGGAAGCCTTCCGGCGTGCGCATTGGCTGGAAGAGGTGCATGAGGCTTTCGCCAATCTGCTGCTGCCGCTGGTCGGCATTCATGTAGCCGGCGTGCTTTATGGCAGCCTGCGGCATGGCGAAAATCTGGTGAAAGCGATGATGACCGGGCGTAAACGACGGCCCTGAGATCAGGAAAGCCGGTCTTCCGGCGCCGGCTCCAGCGGGAAGGCAGCGACCAGCAGCATCTTCACTTCGGCGCCCCCGGCGGTCAGCGGCAGAGCCAGCCGCTCCCAGCTGCGCTCGACCTGCCATGTCGAGCGCCTGTCGCGCGAGGTATAGTCGAAGGTGGCGGTGTAGCGGCGCGACATCGGGATGCCGCTATGCACCACGGCGTCGTATTCGCTGCGCAGCAATTCGGCCTGCTTTTCCGGCAGTTCGTTGACCCGCTTGCCGGTCATGTCGACCTTGAACTGGTTCACGAAGGTCGAGCCATAGAGGCGATAGAGGTAATCGCCGCCCTCCAGACGCTCGACCAGCATGAGGTTGCCCAGCCAGGCCTTCATCTCGATGGGGTCGATATCGGCGCGGTCGGGCAGGGCGCGGCCAGCCCGCTTGCCGGCCCAATAGGCATACAGGGCCCGGAGCGTCTCCAGCGTCAGTTGCGGCGCGCCTTCCAGCATCAGGCCCATGTGGTTGTTTCACGATCCCCGGACATGAACACCCGGCTGTCGACCCAACATCCGGTATGTTTCGCGCTACGATACCGCAAATGGATGAATCTGTCAGCCTGCCCAAAGGGTGAAGGCGGCTTATTTCACACCCGCCGGCACTGGCCGCCGGTCCCTGCAACGCGCTAGCCTTTTTGCGCAGCATACAGATGGGGGGAGTGCAGCATGGCCATCATCACCAACAAGGTCGCCTTTGTCACCGGCGCGGCACGCGGCCTCGGTCTGGCCGCCGCGACGAAGTTCCTCGACGAGGGCTGGCGCGTGGTGCTGCTCGATATCCTCGGCGATGTGCTGGACGAGGCGGCCCGCAGTTTCAAGCCCGACATGGTGCTGACGGTCCAGGCCGATGTCTCGGACCCGTCCGACGTGCAGGAGGCGGTGCAGAAGGCCCGGGACAAGTTCGGCCGCATCGATGCGCTGGTCAACAACGCCGGCATCGCGATCTTCAAACCGATCCTCGAGGTCAGTCTGGAAGACTGGCAGCGCGTCATGGCGGTCAACCTGACCGGGCCCTTCCTGATGACGCAGGCCATCGCGCCGCTGATGCGTGACCAGGGTGGCGGCGCCATCGTCAACATCACCTCGATTTCCGGCCTGCGCGCCTCGACGTTGCGTGTGGCTTACGGCACCAGCAAGGCCGGGCTGGCGCATCTGACCAAGCAGCAGGCGGCCGAACTCGGAGAATACGGCATCCGCGTCAATGCGGTCGCGCCCGGTCCGGTGAATACCGCGATGGCCAAGGCGGTGCATACGCCGGAGATTCGCGCCGATTACCACGACCATATGCCGCTGAACCGTTACGGACTGGAAAGCGAACTGGCCAACGCGATCTTCTTCCTGTGCAGCGATCAGGCCAGCTTCGTCACCGGTCAGGTGCTCTGCGTCGACGGCGGGTTCGATTCAACCGGCATCGGGTTGCCGACACTGCGCGGGCAGCGGAAGAATAGCTGATGCAGACGTGATCTCCGGTCATTTCTAGGAAGTGGCGTAATGCCCATGCTGTCGCGAAGATTTGTTACTCGCAGCATGATTGGCATTGTCATTGTCGCTGCTATTGCCTTGGTCGTCCTTTACGTAGCAAACGAGTGGACGCGGCGAATCCTGCCGGGGCTTTCAGGAGGCCTCACTTCGTATTCCACAAGTCTGTCGCCGACACGATTGCGGTTTGGGGATTCTAATCAGGGCTTCGTCGATCTCACGCTGCCACGCGCATATCTAGTTTATAAATCGGAAATCAAAAAGCGGACTGAAGGGTTGAGCAGCTTCACGATAGAGATCTTTATGCCAGATCTCAGTCCCTGGGCAGTTGCATATCAGAATCCGGACGTCTGGCCGAACGATCTGAGGGATAAGAAAAATAGAATGTCGCTTTGGCCAGAGTCATACGCGCGGATTACGGTTACTCGGAGAAGTCAGGCTACAAATCTTGATGAGCTGCTTAAAAATTATGCTTCCGGTGCAGTTAAAGAGACTGAAGACGACCAAGTGGCGGTCTACCGGCAGAGCTATCCACGCACCGAACATACAGCTTCTGTCTATGCATTTAAGGCTTC
>JAGXRD010000046.1 GCA_018336035.1 Alphaproteobacteria bacterium
GCAGATCGTCGGCGCCGGAATCGGCCAGCCGCCGCACCACCGAGCGCTCTGCTTCCCAGGTTGTGAGGATCACCGGCAGATAGGGATTGATGCCGAGCTTGCCATGACGCAGGTCGGAAACCAGTTGCGCGACGTCGCCCCCGGGAAGACCTATATCCATCAGGATCAGGTCTGGCTGCGCCACCGCGACAAGATCGGTGAAACCTTCCAGCGTGTCGAATTCGCGCAGATTGGTAAACCCCGCACCGACCATCGCCTGCCGATACAATGCGCGCGACCCGTGAGTGGGATCGCCGTACAGGATACGCACCTCATGGCGATGGCCAATCTGCATGCCGCGATCCTACGAAGCGCCGCCGCGCACAACAAGCACCAGAATTGTGATCCTTCGCTCAGCGTATACGCGGCTTGGCCCGCGCCGTCGGTATGGCCGCGAGCGGATTTTCCGGCCAGTCGTGCTTCGGGTATTGCCCGCGCATCTCTGCCCGCACAGCGCGATAGCTGGTCTGCCAGAAGCCGGCGAGGTCGCTGGTCACCTGCAGCGGCCGGCGCGCAGGCGACAGCAGATGCAGCACCAGCTTCACGCGCCCACCGGCAATCGCCGGCGTATCGGCATAGCCAAACATTTCCTGCAGCCGCACCGGCAGCACCGGCACCTCGCCCTGCACATAGTCGAGCGGAATGGTCGAGCCGGACGGCACCTGCCAGTGCGTGGGAGCCTCGGCCTCCAGCTGCTTCTGCTGCGCATAGTCGAGCTGATGCGTCAGTGCGGCATGCAGATCGATACCCGACAACTGCGACAGTTTCGCGACACCATCGAGATATGGACCGAGCCAGTCGGCCAGATGTGCCAGCAAGGCTGCGTCGCTCATATCGGGCCAGTCGGCTGCCGCCGGCAGATGCCGGCGCAACAGCGCCACGCGCGCCTGCCATTGCCGCAGACCGTTCGTCCACGGCAGCACGTCGAGCCCGCGCTTGGCGATGGCATCCAGCAGTGCCTGGCGGATCGCTTCCGCAGGCGGATCAGCCAGCGGTTTTTCACGCAGCACCAATGCGCCCAAGCGGCGCTGCCGTCGCGCCAGCACGGCACTGCTGCGGTCGTCCCACTCGACGGCATCGCGCGTGGCAATCGTCGCACCGAACTGCGCCTCGATCGTTGCTTCATCGATGGGGGCTGCCAGGAAAACCCGCGCATCGGCCTGCGCGCCATCTACCTCAGCCACCGCCAGATAGTCTTCGCGGCTCAGTGCATCGAGCGCGTCGAGTTTCGCCCCGCGCCCGTTGCTGAGCAGGAAACTGCCGCCACCACCGCGCTTTTTCGCCACCCGGTCGGGATAGGCGAGCGCCACCAGCAGGCCAGCCTCATCGACCGGGCCCTGATGCGGCGCCGCGCCGATCTGCCGTCGCCAGTCGCGGGCCAGCTGGCGGATCTGCCGCACGGCATTCATATCGACCTGCAGGCCATGCGGCGTGCTGTGACGTTCGGATTCTCCGGCCACGATTTCCAGACGCCAGCGCAGATCGGCATCGCGCGGGGCATTGCGTGGAATGCGTGCGATGTCGCGTTCGCCAAGCAGGGCCGCCAGCGCGCAGGCGAGACCGCCCAGACCCTGCGCATGGCCGCGGATCACCATATGCGCCAGTCGCGGATGCAGTGGCAGTTCCGCCATCGCCTTGCCATGTGGCGTGATCGCGCCGGTCTCGTCCACCGCCTCCAACCCACGCAGCAGCTCTTGCGCATAGGCCATCGCGGCATCCGGCGGCGCATCCAGCCAGGGCAACGCTTTGGCGTCGCGCACGCCCCAGGCGGCCAGATCGAGCGCCAGCGAGGTCAGGTCGGTGACGGCGATTTCAGGCGCGGTGAATTTCGGCAGGCCGCCATGCGCGGCCTCGGCCCAGAGGCGATAGCAGATACCGGGCCCAAGACGGCCGGCACGGCCGCGACGCTGGTCAGCCGAGGCCTGGCTGACGCGCACAGTCTCCAGCTTGGCCATGCCGGTGCTGGGCGAAAAACGCGGCTGCCGCATGTAGCCGCTATCGATCACCACGCGCACGCCTTCGATGGTCAGCGAGCTTTCGGCAATTGAGGTCGACAGCACGATCTTGCGACGGCCGGGCGGGCTCGGCTGCAGCGCCTGGTCCTGCTGCGGACCGGGCAGGTCGCCATAGAGCGGCAGGATGCTGATATTCGCAGCGAGCCTTGCCTCGTTCAGCAGGCTTTCGACACGGCGGATCTCGGCGACGCCGGGCAGGAAGACCAGCAGATCGCCCTCGGTTTCCGGCAGCGCCTCCTGCACCTGCTCCGCCACCGCCGCATCGAGCCGCGCCTGCGGCGAGATCGGGCGCCAGCGGGTTTCGACCGGATAGCTTTGGCCCTCGCCGGTCGCGACGGGGCAATGGCCCATCAAAGCGGCAAACGGTGCCGCATCCAGCGTGGCCGACATGGCGATCAGCCGCAGATCGGGTCGCAAGGCCGCCTGGGCTTCCAGGCAGAGCGCCAGACTGGTGTCGGAATCGAGGCCGCGCTCATGGCATTCGTCGAACAGCACGGCGCTGACGCCCTGCAATTCGGGATCGCGCTGCAGCCGGCGCAGGAAGACGCCATCGGTATTGAGTTCGATCCGCGTCTTCGGCCCGACCTTGGTGTCGAGGCGCACGCGATAGCCGACGGTTTCGCCGACCGCCTCGCCCAGCAGCTCGGCCATGCGCTTCGCTGCCATGCGTGCCGCCAGGCGACGCGGCTCCAGCACGATGATCCGCCCGCCCTGCGACCATTCTTCGTCCAGCAGCGACAGCGGCAGCAAAGTCGTCTTGCCCGAGCCCGGCGGCGCCTGCACGACGAGATTGCTGGTCCGCGAAAGGTTCGTGCGTACCTCGCCCAGAATCTCCTGAATCGGCAGCGCATGAGAGAGTTGCAATTTTTGCACTGTTCCTGTGCCCGACAAGCTGAAATGGTACGATTTTAGCGAAACACCGGTCCGATGTCCGACACCCCCGCTGCCGGCCCCTCTTCCATCACAGCGCCTCCGCTCAAAGCGATCCTGATGATGGCCGGCTCGGCCTTCTGTTTCACCATCATGCATGCCTTGGTCGCCAGGGTCTCGCAAGAGGTGCCACCGGTCGAGGTGGCGTTTTTCCGCAACCTGTTCGGCTTCCTGGTGTTGTTGCCCGCGATCATGCGCAGCCGCTTCGTCGCCTTCAAAACCACCAAGCTACATCTGCATGCGGTGCGCGGCGCGTTGAACAGCACCTCAATGATGATGTTCTTCACCGCGCTGGCGATCACGCCGCTGGCCGAGGCCACCGCGCTGTCCTATACCGCACCGCTTTTCATGACCATCGGCGCCGTGCTGATCCTGCATGAGAAGATTCATGCGCGCCGCGTCGCAGCGCTGGTCTTCGGTTTCGTCGGCGCGCTGATCGTGCTGCGTCCGGGCATGGTGCCGATCGGGCTCGGCCCGCTGCTGGTGATCGGCTCGACCGTGCTATGGGCCGGATCGATGCTCGACATCAAGATTCTCGCCCGCACCGATTCCAGCCTGACCATCGCCACCTACATGGTGGTGTTCCTGATGCCGATCACGCTGGTCGCCGCTCTGTTCGTGTGGCAGTGGCCGACCTGGGAACAACTTGGCCTCATGTTCCTGCTCGGCGCCTGCGGCTCGGCCGGTCACATGCTGTTTACCGAGGCCTTCCGCCACGGCGACACCACCGCCCTGATGCCGATCGACTTCACCAAGCTGATCTGGGCGTCGATCATCGGCTTTTTGTTCTTCGGCCAGACGCCCGATATGTGGACCTGGATCGGCGGCAGCGTCATTTTTGCCAGCGCCACCTACCTATCCTATCGCGAGCACCAGATCGCCCGCCGGGCCAAAATAGCGACCCAGACAGCAGGCAGCCCTGCATCCCCTGATACCGTGCCCCCCGAACTGCCCCGAAGTTAGGCACAATCTCGCGTAAAGCGAGCGCAACATATTGTACGCTTACGGCTATTTACAAGCCCATCCGAATCCCGTTTGATTTGCACCGCGTCCAGAATACTGGATGTCAGGGAGCAATAATTAACGAGCGTTCGGAACAATGGCCGACGACTATATTCTCACGACCGAAAACCTCACCAAGGAATTCGCCGGCTTCATCGCCGTGAAGGACGTCAATCTGAATGTCCGTCGCCACACGATCCATGCGCTGATTGGTCCCAATGGAGCGGGCAAGACGACCTGCTTCAACCTGCTGACCAAGTTCCTCAGCCCCAGCCGCGGCAAGATCACCTATAACGGCCGCGACATCACCAGCCAGAAACCGGCGGATATCGCGCGCAGCGGCATGGTGCGGTCCTTCCAGATTTCGGCTGTTTTCCCGCATCTCTCCCTGCTGGAGAATGTACGCGTGGCGCTGCAGCGCCCGCTCGGCACCAGCTTTCATTTCTGGCGGCCGGAAACCAGCCTGAACATCCTGAACGACCGGGCGGAAGAACTGCTGCAGGCGGTCGGTCTGATCGAATGGCGCAAGCATACCGCCGTCGAACTGCCCTATGGCCGCAAGCGTGCGCTTGAAATCGCCACCACGCTGGCGCTCGAGCCGGAAATGATGCTGCTCGACGAACCGATGGCCGGCATGGGCCATGAAGACATCGACAAGATTTCCGACCTGATCAAGACGGTGGCGCAGAACCGCACCGTGCTGATGGTCGAGCACAATCTGAGCGTCGTCGCAAAACTGAGCGACACCATCACGGTGCTGCGCCGGGGCGAGATTCTCGCCGAAGGCAACTATGAAAAAGTCTCGAAGAATCCTGAAGTGATCGAAGCCTATATGGGGACTGGCCATGCATAACGGTACCGAGCTGGCCGTTTCAGACCTGAATGCCTGGTATGGCGAAAGCCATATCCTTCATGGCATGAAGTTCGAAGTAAACAAGGGCGAAGTCGTCACCCTGCTCGGCCGCAATGGCGCCGGCAAGACCACGACGATGAAGGCGGTGATGGGCATGATCCCGAGCCGCAAGGGCTCGGTGAAATTCGGCAGTGAGGAACTGATCCAGCTGCCGTCGAACCGCATTGCCAAGCTGGGCCTCGCCTTCTGTCCGGAAGAGCGCGGCATCTTCTCGTCGCTGAATGTCTACGAGAACCTGACGCTGCCGCCGGTGGTGAAGGGCGGCGGGATGAGCCTGGAGGAGATCTACCAGATCTTCCCGAATTTGAAGGAACGCCTGAAAAGCCAGGGTACCAAGCTGTCGGGCGGCGAGCAGCAGATGCTGGCCATCGGCCGCATCCTGCGCACCGGCGCCACGCTGCTGCTGCTGGACGAGCCGACCGAAGGCCTGGCCCCGGTGATCGTGCAGCAGATCGGCGCGATGATCCGGCTGCTCAAGGACAAGGGGTACACGATCCTGCTGGTGGAACAGAATTTCCGCTTCGCCAGCACCGTGGCCGACCGTCACTACATCGTCGAGCACGGCCAGGTGGTCGACATGATCCCCAATGACCAGATCGCAACAAGCACAAAAAAGCTCGAGACTTATCTCGGCGTCTAAAAGACAGGGTTCAACCAAGGAGGGAACGATGCGTTTCAAGAATTTACTCGCGACGACGGCTGCCGTACTGGCTGCCGGCGCAGCCAATGCCCAGATGTCGGATGGCGTCATCAAGATCGGCGTGATGAATGACCAGTCCGGCCTCTATGCCGACGTGTCCGGCCCGGGCGGTACCTGGGCTGCCAAGAAGGCGGTCGAGGATTACGGTGCCGCCGCGAAGGGCCTGAAGGTCGAGGTTGTTTTCGCCGATCACCAGAACAAGCCCGACATCGGCTCCAACGTTGCCCGCCAGTGGTACGACGTCGACAAGGTCGACGTGATTGTCGACGTGCCGACCTCGTCGGTTGCGCTCGCCATCAACCAGATCACCAAGGAAAAGAACAAGGTCTTCCTCGGTTCGGGTCCGGCAACCGCCGATCTGACTGGCCCGGCCTGCACGCCGAACACCGTTCACTGGACCTATGACACCTGGGCCCTGGCGAACGGCACCGGCAAGGCGATCGTGGAAACCGGCGGCAAGAGCTGGTTCTTCCTGACCGCCGACTATGCCTTCGGTCATGCGCTGGAGCGTGACACCAAGGCGGTGGTCGAGGCGAATGGCGGCAAGGTCGTCGGCGCGGTCCGCACCCCCTTCCCGGGTACGGATTTCTCGTCCTTCCTGCTGCAGGCGCAGGCCTCGAAGGCGCAGATCGTCGGTCTGGCGAATGCTGGTGGCGACACCATCAACTCGATCAAGCAGGCCTCGGAGTTCGGCATCGTTGAAGGCGGCCAGAAGCTGGCCGGCATGCTGATGTTCGACACCGACATTCATGCTCTGGGCCTGAAGACCGCCCAGGGCCTGAACTTCACCACCGCCTGGTACTGGGACGCCAACGACAACAACCGCGCTTTCGCCAAGGATTTCTCTGCTGCCAACGGCGGCAAGTATCCGACCATGGTGCATGCCGGCATCTACTCCTCGGTCATCCACTACCTGAAGGCTGTCGAAGCGCTGAAGAGCGATGCCGATGGCGCCAAGGTCGTGGCCAAGATGAAAGAGATGCCGACCGACGACAAACTGTTCGGCAAGGGCACCATCCGCGAGGACGGCCGCCATATGCATGACATGTATCTGGTGGAAGTGAAAAAGCCGGCTGAGTCGAAGAAGCCGTGGGATTACCTCACCATCAAGAAGACCATTCCTGCCGCCCAGGCATTCCGTCCGCTGGCGGACGGCAACTGCCCGCTCGTCAAGAAGAGCTAATAAGCTTCTGAACTCAGGTGCCGGCCGGGCGACCGGCCGGCACCATTTCGATTTACTTCTCGGGGGTCATCGCATGTTGTTTGAGTTAATCGGCATTCCGCCGCAGGCATTGTTCGGGCAGTTGCTGCTCGGCCTGATCAATGGCGCCTTCTATGCGATGATGAGTCTTGGCCTGGCCGTGATCTTCGGCCTCCTGAACGTTATTAACTTCACGCATGGCGCGCAGTACATGATGGGCGCCTTTGCCGCCTGGATGCTGCTGGAATGGGCCGGCGTACCCTACTGGGGCGCGCTGATCCTGGCGCCGCTGATCGTCGGCGCGACCGGCGTTGTGATGGAGAAGCTGCTGCTCAAGCGCCTTTATCACCTGGACCATCTTTACGGCCTGCTGCTCACCTTCGGCCTGGCGCTGATGATCGAGGGCTTCTTCCGCAAACAGTTTGGCTCGTCGGGCCTGCCTTACGCCAACCCGCTGCCGGGCGGCACGCGGCTCGACTTCATGTTCCTGCCGAACTACCGCGCCTGGATCGTGATCGCCTCGCTGGTGATCTGCTTCGGCACCTGGTACATGATCGAGCGCACCAAGCTCGGCTCTTACCTGCGTGCCGCCACCGAACGCCCCGATCTGGTGCAGGCCTTCGGCATCAACGTGCCGCGCATGATCACGCTGACCTACGGCTTCGGCGTTGGCCTCGCCGCGCTGGCTGGCGTGCTGGCCGCGCCCGCCTATAACGTCAGCCCGCTCATGGGCTCCAATTTGATCATCATCGTATTCGCCGTGGTCGTGATCGGCGGCATGGGTTCGATCCTGGGCGCGATTATCACTGGTTTCGCACTCGGCATCATCGAAGGCCTGACCAAGGTCTTCTACCCGGAAGCTTCGAACACCGTGATCTTCATCGTCATGGCCATTGTGCTGATGGTGAAGCCTGCCGGCCTGTTCGGCACCCCCAAGTAAGGACAAGGCCATGAGCACCACTGCTGTTACCGCTGCCACCGGCCCGAAATCCGAGAGCGCCAAGAACCGCGAACTGATCGCCTTTGCGGTGATGATCGGCATCGGGCTGGTCGCACCCATCGCGATCTACCCGGTCTTCCTGATGAAGGTGCTGTGCTTCGCGCTGTTCGCCTGCGCCTTCAACCTGCTGATCGGCTATGTCGGCCTGCTCTCCTTCGGCCATGCCATGTTCTTCGGCCTCGCCGCCTATGTCAGCGGCTATTCGGTCAAAGCCTGGGGCTTCTCGCCCGAACTCGGCATTCTGTACGGCACCGCCTGCGGCGCCGTACTCGGCCTCGTCACCGGGCTTCTCGCCATCCGTCGCCAGGGCATCTATTTCGCCATGGTGACGCTGGCGCTGTCGCAGATGGTGTTTTTCTACTGCCTGCAGGCCAAGTTCACCGGCGGCGAGGACGGCATCCAGGCCATTCCGCGCCGGCCGCTCTTTGGCATCATCAACATCCAGAATGACCTGACCTTCTATTATGTCGTGCTGGCCATCTTCGCGGCCGGGTTCCTGGTGATCTGGCGCACCGTCAACTCGCCCTTCGGCCAGGTGCTGAAGGCGATCCGCGAGAACGAGCCGCGCGCCATCTCGCTCGGCTATCGCGTCGACCATTACAAGCTGCTGGCCTTCGTGCTGTCGGCCGCGCTGGCAGGCATGGCCGGCGCCACCAAGGCGCTGGTCTTCCAGCTCGCCTCGCTGACCGACGTGGCCTGGCAGATGTCGGGGGAAGTCGTGCTGATGACCCTGGTCGGCGGCATGGGCACCATCTTCGGCCCGGTCATCGGCGCCGCCGTAATCATCACCATGCAGAACTATCTCGCCGGTTTCGGCGAATGGGTGCTGGTGATCCAGGGCTTCATCTTCGTCGTGGTCGTGCTCGCCTTCCGCAAAGGCATCGTCGGCGAGATCCAGGCCTGGTGGGAACGCCGGGCCACCAAGGCCTGAGCGCACCACCGCATCACAAAAGCAAAACGGCCCGCTTCTTAGCGGGCCGTTTTCATTTCCCGGCCTTAAGGGGTATCAACCGAGACCTATGCGCCCGCGGTCATAGGCCTGGCCAGCACGACGACACCAGGCTGAATTGTCGAGATACCACTGAATCGTCGCCTTGATACCGGCCTCGAATGAGTAGTCCGGCGTCCAGCCGAGTTCGCGTTCGGCCTTCGACGGGTCGATGGCATAGCGCGCGTCATGCCCAGGCCGGTCAGTGACGAAGCCGATCTGCGTCGCGTAGCTCTGGCCGTCCTGTCGCGGCACCAGCCCGTCCAGCACGGCACACAGCGTGTGAACCAGATCGATATTGCGCTGCTCGCCACGCGAGCCGATCAGGTAGGTCTCGCCCGGCCGGCCTTTTTCCATGGCCATCTGCAGGGCGGCGGCATGGTCCTCAACATGAATCCAGTCGCGCACCTGCTCGCCCTTGCCATAGATCGGCAGGGTCTTGCCTTCCAGCGCATTCAGCACGGTGAGCGGGATCAGCTTTTCGGGAAACTGGTAGGGGCCGTAATTGTTGCCGCAATTGGTCACCATCACCGGCAGGCCATAGGTACGGCCGAAAGCCCGCGCCAGATGGTCGGACGCCGCTTTGCTGGCGGCATAGGGCGAGTTCGGCTTGTAGGGGCTGTTCTCGTCGAAGTAACCGGTCGCCCCGAGTTCGCCATAGACCTCGTCGGTGGAAACCTGCAGATGCCGGAACTGGCCCTTGGCGGTGGCGTCCAGACCTCGCCAGTAATCCAGCGCCGCTTCCAGCAGCACCAGGCTGCCATTCACGTTGGTTTCGATGAACGGCGCCGGACTGTCGATCGAGCGGTCGACATGGCTTTCAGCAGCGAGATGATAAACCGCCTGCGGCTTCACCTCGGCATAGATGCGCTTGATCGTTGCGCGGTCGCAGATATCGACCTGTTCGAAGCTGTGCAGTTCGGGATGCGGCAGCTTGGCAATATTGTCCGGATTGCCGGCATAGGTCAGCTTGTCGATGGTGACGACTCGGCGCTTTTGCGCATTGAGCCGGCGGACCAGGGCGGAGCCGATGAAGCCGGCGCCGCCGGTAACGATAACGGTCATGGATGAGGTCTCCCTGCGCTCCTGTATACCGGAGGGTGTTTCTCGCCGGAAGGTCTTGTCAGACTGTGGCAGCAGCAGGGCGCCGGTCGGGTTTCATGCCGATTCCCAGGCTCTCGACGCCTTGGCGGCAGACCCATCCCGCCCCATATTGGCAGCCATGAGCCAGACCCCCGTCATCCAGAGCATGGAGCGCCAGATCGAGGATCCGGATCGGTTCGCCGATGCCAACTTCCCCGATTTCGTGCCGCACCGTCCGCCCCGCCCGGACAAGAGCGAAGGCGGCATTGCCTATGACCTGCAGGCCCCCTACGAACCCAAGGGCGACCAGCCGACCGCGATTGCCGAACTGACCGAAGGCGTCCTGAACAACGAGCGTGACCAGGTGCTGCTCGGCGTCACCGGCTCGGGCAAGACCTTCACCATGGCACAGATCATCGCCCGCTCCGGGCGGCCGGCTTTGATCCTGGCGCCGAACAAGACCCTGGCTGCGCAGCTCTACGGTGAGATGAAGGCCTTCTTCCCCAACAACGCGGTGGAGTATTTCGTTTCCTACTACGATTACTACCAGCCCGAAGCCTATGTGCCGCGCAGCGACACCTACATTGAGAAGGATTCTTCGGTGAACGAGCAGATCGACCGCATGCGCCATTCGGCCACGCGCGCGCTGCTTGAACGCGACGACGTGATCATCGTCGCCTCGGTGTCCTGCATCTACGGTATCGGCTCGGTCGAAACCTATTCGGAAATGACGCTGAGCCTGAAGGCCGGCGACCGCATCGACCGCGACACGCTGCTGCGTCGCCTGGTGGAACTGCAGTACCGCCGCAACGATACAGCTTTCGCCCGTGGCGCCTTCCGCGTGCGCGGCGACGGCGTGGAGATCTTCCCCTCGCATATGGAAGACCGCGCCTGGCGCCTGTCGCTGTTCGGCGACGAGCTGGAAAGCATCGTAGAGTTCGACCCACTGACCGGCCACAAGACCGACACGATCCAGGCCGTAAAGCTCTATGCCAACAGCCACTACGTGACTCCGAAGCCGACGCTCAACCAGGCCATCGAGCAGATCAAGGCAGACTTACGTGTCCGGCTCGACCAGCTGATGAAGATGGGCCGTCTGGTGGAAGCCCAGCGGCTGGAGCAGCGCACCAGCTTCGATCTCGAAATGATGGTGGCGACCGGTGCCTGCGCCGGCATTGAGAACTACTCGCGCTACCTCACCGGCCGCGGACCCGGCGCGCCGCCGCCGACCCTGTTCGAATACCTGCCGGACAATGCATTGCTGTTCGTCGATGAAAGCCATGTCACCGTGCCGCAGATCGGCGGCATGTTCCGCGGCGACTTCCGGCGCAAGGCGACGCTGGCCGAATATGGCTTCCGCCTGCCCTCCTGCATCGACAACCGGCCGTTGCGTTTCAAGGAATGGGAGCAGCTGCGGCCACAGAGCGTCTTCGTCTCGGCGACACCGGGCAAATGGGAGATGGAGCGCACCGGCGGCGTCTTCTCGGAGCAGGTGATCCGCCCCACCGGCCTGATCGATCCGGTCACCGAGATTCGCCCGGTCGAGCATCAGGTTGACGATCTTCTGGCCGAATGCCAGGAAGTCGTGAAGAAGGGCCATCGCGTGCTGGTGACGACGCTCACCAAGCGCATGGCGGAAGACCTGACCGAATATATGACCGAAGTGGGATTGAAGGTGCGCTACCTGCATTCCGACATCGAAACGCTGGAGCGTATCGAAATCCTGCGCGACCTGCGGCTGGGCGTGTTCGATATCCTGATCGGCATCAACCTGCTGCGCGAGGGCCTGGATATTCCGGAATGCGCGCTGGTCGCCATTCTGGATGCCGACAAGGAAGGCTTCCTGCGTTCGGAAACCTCGCTGATCCAGACGATTGGCCGCGCCGCGCGCAATGTCGAAGGCCGCGCCATCCTGTATGCCGACAAGATCACCAACAGCATGAAGCGCGCGCTGGACGAGACCGCCCGCCGCCGCGCCAAGCAGCAGGCCTATAACGAAGAGAACGGCATCACGCCGGAAAGCGTGAAGAAGCAGATCGGCGATATTCTACAGTCAGTGTATGAGCAGGATCACTTCACCGTCGATGCCGGCAGTGCCAAGGATGGCCACCTGATCGGTAACAACCTCAAGGCCCATCTGGAAGACCTCGAAAAGCGCATGCACGAGGCAGCCGGCAATCTCGAATTCGAGGAAGCCGCCCGCCTGCGCGACGAAATCAAACGGCTGGAAATGAACGAGTTGGAAATCAGCATCCAGAACCGCAAGCCGGCCGGCTTCTCGGAAGATGCCGCCAGGGCACCGCGTCCGGCCGGACGCTCCACCGCCGGCCGCGCCGGATCACGCCGCGCCTATCGCGGAAGCAAACGCTGATGACCGCTTCGCCTCAAGCCCCCACCGCGCTGGTCACCGGCGCCGGTCGTCGCATCGGCCGTGCCATTGCCTTGCATCTGGCCGGCCGTGGCTATCGCATCGCCGTGCATTGCAATCGTTCGCGCGACGAAGCCGACGCCGTCGTGCGCGAGATCGGCCAGGCCGGTGGCCATGCTGCGGTCGTACAAGCTGACCTCGCCGATCATGCTGCGGTCAGTGGCCTGGTGGCGCAGGCCTCGGCCGCGCTGGGGCCCCTGTCTCTTTTGGTGAATAACGCCTCGCTGTTCGACTACGACCATGTCGAGACCGCGAGCGAACAAAGCTGGGACGCTCATCTGGACGCCAACCTGAAGGCGCCGTTCTTCCTGTCGCAGGCTTTCGCCGCGCAGCTTCCAGAGGGTGCGACGGGCAGCATCATCAACATGGTCGACATGCGGGTCTGGCGCCTGACGCCGCATTTCGCCTCCTACACGGTGTCCAAGGCCGGACTGTGGACCCTGACCCAGACCCTGGCCATGGCACTGGCGCCGCGCATCCGGGTCAACGCCATCGGCCCCGGCCCGGTGCTGCCCAGCCCCCACCAGACCGAAGACCAGTTCCGTAAGCAGTGGGAAAGCACGCCGCTGAAACGCGGGGCGGAGCCGGGCGAGATTGCCGCAGCCATCGGTTTCCTGCTTGACGCTCCGGCCGTGACGGGCCAGATGATCGCCCTGGATGGCGGCCAGCATCTGCCCTGGCAGCAACCCGGCGGGCCGCTGCCTGCCGCCCGGATCGCGCTGGAGGACTGACATGACAATCCATGATCGCGCCCGCGCCGCCTGGTCGGAAATCCCGGTTCCCGTGATCGCCGAGGCCAGCCAACCGGCCCGGCGGGTTTTCGTCCGTGACCTGCTGCTCGACGCCCTGATCGGCGTCTATCCGGAAGAACTGACCAAGCCCCAGAAAGTCCTCATCAATATCGACCTCTGGGTGGCCGAAACGCCGGGCCAGCCGCCGCGCGGCTACGCTGAGGTGGTGTGCTACGACAATCTGGTGCAGCGCACCAAGGCCTTGCTGGCCGAGGGCCATGTCGGCCTGGTCGAAACCCTGGCCGAACGGCTGGCCGGCCTGTGCCTGGACGATCCACGCGTGTTGCGAACCCGCGTGCGGGTGGAAAAGCCGGACGCGATTGCCGAGGCAGCCGGCGTGGGCGTGGAAATCGAGCGCCGCCGCGGCTGATCTTCGCCCGACAGGGCGACCTGATAGCGCTTGACTCTGCGGGGCATTTCCTGTTGCCGCCCGGGTTGTCCACAGGATTGGCACCCGAGTCGGAATAGCTCTCAAAACCGGATTCGCGATGGCATCCGCTGTGGATAACCCGACTTTCTCGTTATGAGTCAATTCATTAGGGCAAATCACATCACACTACGTAGAGGCGTATTGATTTTCGGCCCGCTACAACGCGCAGATTAGGGCAATGTTTCCCCACATAGTTATCCACAGCCTTGGGATGCTTTTGTCAACGTCGTGCAATCATTAGGTTTTTGTCAGTATGGTGATGCGTATGAGTGAGGACCCCACCACCGAGTCACAGCCTGGCCTGCTGCCTGCTGAGATTGGCGCGGCGGTGATCCAGCGTCATCTGGCGACGTTGCCGATGGGTCCGGGCGTGTATCGCATGCTCGATGCGCGCGGCGATGTCCTCTACATCGGCAAGGCGCGGTCGCTGCGCAAGCGCGTCACCTCCTACACAAAGTTGCAGGGCCTGACGATCCGCATCCAGCGCATGGTGCGACAGGTCTGCTCGGTCGAGGTCACCACCACCCATACCGAGGCTGAAGCGCTGCTGCTGGAGGCCAACCTGGTCAAACAGGTGCAGCCGCCCTTCAACGTGCTGCTGAAGGATGACAAATCCTTCCCCTATATCCTGGTGGCGCACGACCACCCCTATCCGGCGATCACCAAGCATCGCGGCGCACGCGACATCCCCGGCGAATATTTCGGGCCCTTCGCATCGACCGGCGCGGTGCATGTGACGCTGAACGCCATGTCGCGCGCCTTTCCGCTGCGCAGCTGCAGCGACAGCGAATTCGCCGGCCGCAGCCGCCCGTGCCTGCAGTACCAGATCAAGCGCTGCACCGCCCCCTGCGTCGGCCGCATCACCGAGGCCGACTACATGAAAGTGGTCGACGAGGCGAAGGGCTTCCTGTCTGGCAAGAACCGCCAGGTGCTGGATATCTGGCAGGGCCGTATGCAGCAGGCCGCCGATCAGCGCGACTACGAAACCGCCGCCGAGCTGCGCGACCGCATCCGGGCGCTGGCGCATATCACGCAGAAGCAGGATATCAACCTCACCGACATCGAGAATGCCGATGTCATCGCGGTACATGCCGAGGGCGGGCTGGTCTGCGTGCAGATCTTCTTCTTCCGGGCAGGACAGAATTTCGGCAACCGCTCGTATTTCCCGGCCCATACCCGCGATGTCGAGATCAGTGAAGTGCTGGATGCCTTTATCGGGCAGTTCTATGCCCAGCGCGAGGCGCCGCGCATGATCCTGCTCAGCGACCCGGTCGAGAATGCCGCGCTGATCGAGGAAGCGCTGAGCAACCATAGCGGCCATAAGGTGGAGCTGCATGTGCCGCAGCGCGGCACCAAGCGCGATCTGGTGGATTATGCCGTCACCAATGCCCGCGACGCCCTGCGTCGCCGGCTGGCCGAGGCAGCATCGCAGCAGCAGCTTCTGCAGGGCGTGGCCGAACTGTTCGGCCTGGACGCGCCGCCGCAGCGGATCGAGGTCTACGACAACAGCCACATCATGGGCCGCCATGCGGTGGGCGGCATGATCGTGGCCGGCCCGGAAGGCCTGCGCAAGAACGCCTATCGCAAGTTCAATATCAAGGACACCACCATCGAGCCGGGCGACGACTACGGCATGATGCGCGAGGTGCTGACCCGCCGCTTCCAGCGCCTGCTGAAAGAAGACGCCGAGGATGAGAATGCCGCCGACTGGCCGGATCTGCTGCTGATCGATGGCGGCAAGGGTCAGCTCGCAGCCGTGATGCAGGTGATGCAGGAACTCGGCGTCGAGGACGTACCCGTGGTCGGCATCGCCAAGGGGCCGGAGCGCAATGCGGGACGCGAGCAGTTCTTCCTGCCGGGTCGCGAGCCCTTCATGCTGGAGCCGCGCCACCCGGTACTGTTTTTCCTGCAGCGGCTGCGCGACGAGGCGCATCGCTTCGCCATCGGCACGCACCGCACCAAGCGCGCCAAGGACCAGATCAAGTCACCGCTGGACGAGATCGCAGGCATCGGCGCCACCCGCAAGAAAGCCCTGCTCCTGCATTTCGGCTCTGCCAAGGCGGTGTCGCGTGCCGGGCTGGCCGATCTGGAAGCCGTCCCCGGTATCAGCAAAGCCGTCGCAAAAAAGATTTATGACCATTTCCATGGCGGCTGATCCGCGGTCGCACTGTAGCAGAGCACGGCCCGGCTCTGGCCCTGCCCGGCCGCATGCGATAGTTTTTCAGACATGCTGAACAGCCTGCCGAATATCCTGACCGTATCACGCATCCTGGCGATTCCGGCCATTTGCGCGGCCTTCTACCTGCCCGGCGCCTGGAGCGCCTGGGTGCCGCTGGCACTGTTTGCGCTCGCCGGCATCACCGACTGGTTCGACGGTTACCTGGCCCGCAAATGGGGCCAGATGTCCGACCTCGGCCGCTTCCTCGATCCGGTCGCCGACAAGCTGCTGGTGGCCGCCGTGATCCTGATGCTGATCGCCTTCGAGCGTATCGACCGCATCACCTGCCTCGCCGCAGTCGTCATCATGTGCCGCGAGGTGACCGTGACCGGCCTACGCGAATTCCTTGCCGAACTGCGCGTGAAGGTGCCGGTATCGGCGCTGGCCAAGTGGAAAACGACGGTGCAGTTGATCGCGCTGGGCATTCTGATTGTCGGCGACTATGGACCGGCCTTCCTGCATGTCCGCCTCGTCGGCGAGATCGGCCTATGGGTTGCCGCTGTGCTGACGCTCTATACTGGCTGGGATTACCTGCAGACCGGCTTGCGCCATATGGCCGCCGACAATCGCACTCCCTCCAAGGGAGCGGAGTGATGCGCGTATTATATTTTGCGCTGCTGCGCGAACGTATCGGCATGGCAGAGGAAGAGATATCGCCGCCCGCCGAGGTGCGCACCGTGGCAGACCTGGTAATCTGGCTGCGCGGTCGCAGCGAACAGCATGACGCGGCACTGGCGAATCCCACCATGGTGCGGGTCGCCGTGAACCAGGATTACGCCCAGCCGTCGGATGCCGTCCGTCCGGGCGACGAGATTGCCCTCTTCCCGCCGGTCACCGGCGGCTGACGCAGCACGGAATGGTGCCATGACAGTCAGGGTACAGCGCGAAGATTTCGACACCGGCAAAGAACTGGATCGCATGACCGCGGGCCAGACGCAGATCGGCGCCGTCGTCACCTTCACCGGTCTGGTGCGCGATTTCGCCGATGCCAAGGACGGCGTGCAGCGAATGACGCTGGAGCACTATCCAGGCATGACCCAGCGTCAGTTGGAGACCATCGTCGCCGAGGCCCGGCACCGCTGGCCTCTCGATGACTGCCTTGTGATCCACCGCTATGGCGAACTGATGCCCGGCGACCGTATCGTCCTGGTGATCACCGCCTCGGCCCATCGCCAGGCCGCCTTCGAAGCCGGCGCCTTCCTGGTCGACTGGCTGAAGACCAAAGCCCCGTTCTGGAAGCTTGAAGAAGACGGCGGCCAGCGTCGCTGGGTGGAGGCGAAAGCCAGTGACGACGAAGCCGCATCCCGCTGGAATCGCTGACATACAGTCGTACTACTAACGGCGAATATCGCCCCTGGTATCGCTGAATTTGCGGTTTACTGCCGGTACTCCCTGTGGCATGTCCTTGCTGCAGGCCGTGTCTGTGGATAGCCTGACCGGACTGGTTAGTTCACTTTGCCGCTCATTAGCTGTTGCCGTTTCACCGCTCGCGAGTACATCATCCCCGCATGTCGTCGTCAGATCCGAATGTTCCACAAACCGAGGTGATTTCCTCGGTCGCGCCGGACCGGATCCGCAGCAAGTCACTGCGCAATCTGCTGGGCTACTGGGAGGCAAAGGAGAATTACCTCGGCCGCCTGCCTGCCCGCGCCGACCTGCAGCCCGACGAGATGGTGCCCTTCCTGCCCTTCGTGGCCCTGATCAACGTTCAGGCCGGCAATCCGCGCTTCCAGTTCCGCCTGGTTGGCACAGGGATCGTCGGTTCGATGGGCCGCGAAACCACCAACCGCCCGGTCGACGAAAACCTGTTCGGCGCCAATGCGGTGGTGGTGGAGAACTTCTTCAGCATTCCGCTCGACCGCCGCGGCCCGGCCTATGCCGCCGGCAAATATACCGTGGCGCCAAGCGGCCGCATGCTCGGCTTTGAGACGCTGCTGCTGCCGCTTTCGAGCGATGGCATCGCCATCGACATGCTGCTGGGCGGGCTGGTCGGCGAGCGCATCCAGCGCGATGAGCAGATCTGCGGCTTCCAGTACGATTACTATTGCCCGGTCGTGCAAACGGCCACGCGCTGAGCACGTGGCCGTTCGTAGGAAGCAGGATGTGAAGGCGGCCCCAGATGCTTTTCTAGGCCGCCTTTTTCATGCCGCCTTTTTTGCCCGCGTCGCCAGGTCGAATTCACCCAGCAGCGTCTGACAGATCTTGCCCGGCGTGAACTTGTACGGGCCGATCTCGGACACCGGCGTCACTTCGGCTGCCGTCCCGGTCAGGAAGCATTCATCGAAACCAGCCATTTCCTCAGGCTGAATCGGGCGCTCGATCACTTCGATGCCGCGGCCCTTGGCCATGGCGATCACGGCGCGGCGGGTGATGCCGTCCAGGAAGCAATCGGGCGTCGGCGTATGCAGCTTGCCGTCCTTGGCGAAGAAGACATTGGCGCCGGTCGCTTCGGCGATCTGGCCGCGCCAGTCGAGCATCAGCGCATCCTGATAGCCATCGCGCTCGGCCTTGTGCTTGGACAGCGTGCAGATCATGTACAGGCCGACCGCTTTCGCCTTGGTCGGGGCAGTGTTCGGCGCCGGGCGGCGCCAGTCGCTGATCTGCAGACGCAGGCCCTTCATCTTGGCTTCCGGCGAGAAGTAGCTCGGCCATTCCCATACCGCGATGGCGACATGGATTTTGTTGTTCTGCGCCGAGACACCCATCATCTCCGAACCGCGCCAGGCGATCGGACGGATGTAGCAATCCGGCATCTTGTTGGCGGCGACGGTTTCGCGAGTCGCGCGATCGATCTCTTCCACCGAATAGGGGATAGTGAAGTCGAGCAGCTTGGCGGAGTCGATCAGGCGCTGGCTGTGTTCGGTCAGGTGGAAGACCTCGCCGCCATAGGCGCGTTCGCCCTCGAATACGGCCGAGGCGTAGTGCAGGCCGTGGGTGAGGACATGCAGCTTGGCATCGCGAAACGGGACCATCTTGCCATCGAGCCAGATCAGGCCATCGCGATCATCATACGGAAGCAGGGACATGGAGCTTTCCTCCTTGGGCGAAACGGGCGATAGGTATTATTATTACCGGTGAGCGGCCAAGTAAGTAACAATATGATCTAAATATGTCAATACTACTGCCATAATTTTCGAGGCAGGCGGATCAGCGGTGCCCGCCGGCAAATATGGCCGATATTGTACTAGTTGGCTTGCTGCCGGCTATCCCTTTGGTCCATATAGAGGATCATGACCGACCTGAAATCGCTGGCCAATCCATTGTTCCTGCGCGAAGACGAGCTTCGCCAGGCCATCGAATTGCTGTTTTATGCCTACCGCGACTTCACCCGCGGTCCGGACGAAATCCTGGAACGCTATGGTTTCGGCCGTGCGCATCATCGGGCGCTGCATTTTATTGGCGGCAATCCCGGCATCACGGTGGCCGAGCTGCTAGCCATCCTGCGCATCACCAAACAGAGCCTGTCCCGAGTACTGTCCGCGCTGATTGAAGGCGGTTTCGTGCGCCAGCAGCAGGGCACGCGGGATCGCCGTCAGCGTCAGTTGTTCCTGACCGACCAGGGCAAGCACCTGGAACGCCAGATTGCCAGCGTGCAGCAGGCCAAGGTGGCCGAAGCCTATCGCGAAGCTGGTGCCGAAGCGGTGGCCGGTTATCGCAAGGTGTTGTCCGGATTGATCGACGCACAGGAACGCCCTGCGATCCTGCGCGCCATCCAGCGGCGCTGAGGCCAGGCACGCCATGGATCTCGGCGAACCTCATATTCTTGTCGTTGACGACGACGAACGCATCCGCACCCTGCTGGCGCGGTATCTGACCGGCCAGAATTATCGCGTCACCAGCGCGGAAGATGCCACCGACGCCGCCGACAAACTCGCTTCCGTCAGTTTTGACCTGCTGATCGTCGATGTGATGATGCCTGGGCAGAACGGCTTCGACTTCGTGGCCGAACTACGCAAACGCGGCAATGCCGTGCCGGTGATCCTGCTGACGGCGCGCGGCGAGGCAGAAGACCGCATCAAGGGACTGGAGACCGGCGCCGATGACTATCTGCCCAAGCCTTTCGAACCGCGCGAACTGACGCTCCGCATCAATTCGATCCTCAAGCGTGCCGCGCGTCCCGCACCAGTGGCGCCCACCATCGCGACCCGGTTTGGTGATTTCAGCTTCGATGCCGTGCGTGGTGAACTGAAGCGCGGTGACGAGCTGGTGCCTCTCACTACCGGCGAAGCGCAGCTGCTGCGCATCCTGGCCCGCAGCCCGGGCCAGACGGTGCCGAGAGCAGCGCTGGCCGATCCCGCGACCACCGGCGAGAGCCGCGCGGTGGATGTGCAGATCACCCGCCTGCGCCGCAAGATCGAGGCCGATCCGCGCAATCCGCGCTTCCTGCAGACTGTCTGGGGCGAAGGCTATGTGCTCTGGACTGAATAGCCGCACATGACAGCACTCAAGCGCCTGCTGCCGCGCAGCCTGTTTGGTCGCTGGCTGGTGCTGCTGGTTGCCCCGGTCGTAGTGCTGCAGGCACTGCTGACCTACATCTTCTACGAACGCCATTGGGACGCCGTCACGCGCCGCCTCGGACTTGGCCTGGCGGGCGAGATCGCGGTTGTGATCGCGACGCGCGAAAACAACCCAGATCCGATCGTCCTGGCCGACCTGATCCGGCTGATGGACAATTCGCTGGAAATCAGCATCGACTTCCGGCCTGGCGCCGATTTTCCGCCCAACATCCCGCCGCCCCGGCGCTATTCGATCCTCGACCGCATGCTGGTACAGGCGCTCGGCGAACGCGTCTCGCAGCCCTACATGATCGACACCCAGCGCAACGATCGCACTGTCGTCATTTATGTAAAACTGCCGGATGCGCTGATGACGGTGGCTGCGCCGGAGAATCGCATCTTTTCGACCAGTACCTATGCTTTCGTACTCTGGATGGCCGCCGCCTCGATCGTGCTGCTCGGCATCGCGGTACTGTTCCTGCGCAACCAGATCAAGCCGATCCGCCGCCTGGCCGAAGCCGCGGATGCCTTTGGTAAAGGCCGCGAAATCGCGGACTTCCGACCGGCCGGCGCAGAGGAAGTTCGTGCTGCCTCCCGCGCCTTCCTCGCCATGCGGGATCGTATCCGCCGCCATATCCGCGAACGCACCGAAATGCTGGCCGGCGTAAGCCACGATCTGCGCACGCCACTCACGCGCATGAAGCTACAGCTCTCCATGATGCCGGCCGATCCCGAGGTCGATGAACTGAAGCGCGACATCGATGAAATGGAAAAGATGGTCGGCGCCTACCTGGCCTTTGCGCGCGGCCAGAGCGAGCAGCCCGCCGAGCCGACCAACCTGGGCAACCTGATTGCCGAACTGGCCGACGATGTGCGACGGCGCGGCCGTGAATTGCAGATCGATATCGAAACCGATCTGACGCTGCCGCTGCGCCGGCTGAGCTTTAAGCGGGCGTTGTCAAACCTGATCGAAAACGCATTACGTTTCGGCCGCCGCGTACAGCTGAGCGTCACGCGAATGGCAAACCGGGTGGAAATCCGTATCGAGGACGACGGTCCCGGCCTGCCCGAAAAAGAGCGGCACAAGGTCTTCCGCCCCTTCTACCGCCTCGATCAGGCCCGCCATGGCAGCGGCAATGTCGGCCTTGGCCTGACTATCGCGCGCGACGCCGTGCTGGCGCATGGCGGCGAGATTGCACTGGGTCAGTCGCCGATGGGCGGCCTGATGGTGACGATCCGGTTGCCGGTCTGACGACCGGTTTCAGTTCTCTGCGGGCTTGGGCGGCTCGGCGACGGTGAAGCGGCGCTCGGCCTGCAGGCGGCCATCGCTGTCCTTCAGCTGCACCACCCAGTCGCCGGGGAAAATCCGCGACTGCGACCAGATGCGCCAGTTACGGCTGACATCGACTCGCGCCTTGGAACGCCCGACTTCTTGATCGTTGCGCATCCAGTGGAACCAGAAGGTCTCGCCGTTGCGCACCTGCGTGCAGTCGAGACGCGCAAAGCCGTAAGCGCGCTCGGTGCCCACCGGATAGTTGCCCTCGATGGCGCCCTGCGGCTCGAGATTGCTCACCAGGTTCGTAAGGATGAACTGCCGCACCACGCAGTCGTGGTCCTGGGCCACTGCCGGAGCGGCAAGGCCGATGGCAATGAGAGACGTGAGAAGTGCGAAACGGGTTTTTCTTGTCATTGGGCTGGTTCCTGAGCCGGATTGTCGACTCAGGCCAAGGTCCGGTCAATACATACAGGGTCAGTACAGGCGCCCGCCATTCGGCACCGGCTGACCCGGTCCGAGCAGCACCACCTCGTTGTCAGCATCCGGCACGCCCAGCACCAGGATCTCCGACATGAAGGCGCCGATCTGACGCGGCGGGAAATTCACCACGGCGATCACCTGGCGGCCGATCAGGCCTTCGGGCGTGTAGTGCCTGGTCAGTTGCGCCGAGGATTTCTTCACCCCCAGGGGTGAGCCGAAATCGACCCAGAGCTTGATCGCCGGCTTGCGCGCCTCAGGATATGGCTCGGCACGAATCACCGTACCGACACGAATCTCGACCTTCTGAAAATCGTCGTAGGTGATCTGTGAAGTGATCTCGCCCATCGCGGTCTCCCGTCAGCAAACCGGCAAATAAAAACGGGCGGAGTTTTACTCCGCCCGTCGGTCGTCTGGCAAATCCTTGCCTGCCGCCTGAGCGGCGGCGGGATTACTTCGCGGTCGGAAGATGCTTGCGCAGCTCTTCCATGTTTTCGTGCAGGCGCTTGTTGACCAGATCGAAGGCCTCGGTGTTGGTCTTGGCCAGCATCTCGGACAACTCGCGCAGATTGGCCAGCGCCTTCTCGGCGGCCTGACGCACCACTTCGGCCTGCTTGGACGGGTTGAGGTCGGCAGCGGCGCCCGGCGTTGCGCCCTTCAGCATGCTGGCGAGTTCTTCCATATTCTCCTTGAAGATCTCGCCCTGGCGCTTGGCCAGCGCCTGATAGCCCTCATAGGCGCGCTTGTTGGCAGCGACCAGCGCTTCGAAATTCTTCTGCTGGGCGGCGGCCAGAGCGGCGGGATCGAGACCCGGCAGCTTCAGATCGGCGAACATCTTGCTGAGGTCGAAACTGGCGAACGGATTCTCGGTGGTCTTGCTCATGGCGGGCTCCCGGGGTCAGTCTATGAAACGCCGGGCAAGGTATCGGTGACAGGCCACGACGTCAATGAATTATTGTGCGCTGCACAATAATGAATAACAACAACTTAGCTTCAAAAACTCAGGCAGAGGCCGTAGCCTTCTCCCGCAGGCGGGACAGCGGCCCCCGCCCGGTCAGCAGGCCGAGAGCCTGCCCCAGACGTTTGTCGAGATGGGCCATGGTGGTGGCCATGTCCGCGCCATCGTCCTTGAGCCAGACCCGCAGCGTATCGAGGTAGATGCCACCCAGCAGCTTGCGCCGCACGATGCCGGACAGGCCGCCGGCATCCAGTCCGGCCGCTGCCAGCATCCAGTTGAGCCCCTGGCGCAGGCCGCCGCTGAGGAAACAGGCCAGTGCCACCGGATCGCCCGGCAATTCGCGCATCATCACGCGGATCGCGGCCTTATGCGGATTCAACGCATCGAACCGCGCCATGATGGCCTCGAACAGGCGGTCTTTCACCGCCGCCGCATCGGCCGGACCGTCGGCCAGGGCGGGGTCCGGCTCGCCAAGCGCTGTCAGCATGGCCAGATCGATGCGGCGGGCATAGGCGGTCAATAAATCGGTCTTGGAAGAGTATTGCCCATAGAGCGCGCTGAGCGGCAGACCGCTGGCCTGGGCGATGCGGCCGAGGGTGACGGCCCGCCAGCCCTGTTCGGCCACGAGGTCGAGCATCACAGCCACAGGATCGGCGGCCGCGGTTGCGCGCTCGGCTTTCACCTTGGGCGAAGCCTTCTTGGTCGCTTTGCCAGTCGTCTTTGCCATGGACCGTCTCCGCCTGGAACCCGACCTAATCTGGGTGCCCGGCCCGGGAAGAACAAGCCTGAATCAGCCGGCAAGTTCCCGCGACCGCCGCGTGGCGGCCGCAATCGCCTTTTTCATCAGCGGTTCGACGCCATCCGGCGCCATTAGCACGTCCAGCGCCGCCTGGGTGGTGCCATTGGGGCTGGTGACGTTCTTGCGCAGCTGGGTCGGGCTTTCCGGGCTGTGCTTCATCAGAATCCCCGAGCCACTCACTGTAACCCTGGCGAGCCGGGCGGCCAGATCGGCCGGCAGGCCGGCGGCTTCGCCCGCCGCCGCCATGCATTCGGTCAGCCAGAAGACGTATGCCGGACCCGAACCCGACACGGCGGTCACGGCGTCGATCAGGCCTTCCTCCTCGACCCAGCCGACCTCGCCGATGGCCGAGAGCAGCGTCTCGCAGAGGGTTTTCTGCTCGGTGCTGACCGCCGGATTGGCGCAGGCAATGGTGATGCCCTCGCCCACCGCCGCCGGCGTGTTGGGAATGCTGCGCACGATGGCGGCCGACCCGCCCAGCAGACGGTTCAGCGTGGCGATGGTCTTGCCGGCTGCGACCGAGAGGAAGCAGGCGCCGGACGCGGCATAGCGCGCATAGGCCGGCACCACGGCATCCATCACCTGCGGCTTCACCGCCAGCAGCACCAGCGCTGGCGCAAAATCGGTGGGAATGGCAGAGGCTTCACTCACCTGTCGCACGCCCTCGGGCAGGCCCGGTACCGGGTTAGGCTCGACCACGACGACATCTGCAGCCGCGACACCGCGCTGCAGCCAGCCGACCAGCATCGCGCCGCCCATCTTGCCGCAACCGACCAACAATATGCCCTTCATGGCGCTTTCTCCCGACACGCAGTCTTCAGCCAATAATGCGCTTTTTGTCGCAGAAACGGCGAAGGCGGGGAAGCGCCGCAACGCTTCACCCGCCTTCGGAATTCGGAAACGATCGGCCTTGGTGGCTTACGCCTCGCCGAGGCACTCGAACATGGCGGCAGCGACGGCATCTTCCGGCGTGCGTCCGCCCCAGACCAGGAACTGGAAGGCCGGGTAGAAGCGCTCGCATTCCGACAGGCCGATTTCCATCAGGTCTTCGATCTGCTCAGTCGTCGCGCCCAGGCCGCCGCGCAGCAGCAAGGCCTGGCGGAACACCACCATGCCTTCTTCGGTCCAGTAATCGAAATGGCCGATCAGGGCCTTCTCGTTCACATAAGCCAGCAGCGAATGCAGGTCGCGGCGACGATTGACCGGCACCTTCATGTCGAAAGCGCAGGTGAAGCTGAGCGCACCCAGTTCTTCGCGCCACGAGAACCACATCTGATGTTCGCAGTAGCGGCCCGAGACGCCGACGGTGAGCTCGTCCGTGCCCTGGCGGTCAAAGGGCCATTCATGCTCGCCGACGATCTGCTCGACCAGATCGAGCGGATTGAGACGGCTGTAGGTCTCGCTTTCGATGAGAGTCCGCATGCGTTAACGCTCCCCCTTGCGGCGGCCGGTCTTCGGCTGAATGTCCCGGGAATGATTCATCTGGCTGGGAATTTGGCCCCATGCAGCGACAGCAGCGGCCTCAGCCGAGAATGCCCCCATTGGCTCGGCGGACCATACATTTAGGTGTCGCGAAACAGAACGAACCATAGATTTAGAGTATTCGCCGGTCATGTGGGGTGCAAGAACAGATTTAGGAAAAATTCATGAAATTCGCCCGATCCGTGCTCAGGTTAGGCTGGGTCGGCGAACCCGTCGTTCCGTTTGGATTCGCCGTTCTGTCCGGATTCGAGTGCTGCGAGGCGTTCGGACAGGCGGATATTCTCTTCGCGTGCCGCCTGGGCCATCGCCTTCACGGCCTCGAACTCCTCGCGGCTGACCAGTTCCATATCCGCCAGCGCCCGTTCCAGCCGCTGGCGGAAGGCCTGCTCTACCTCGCCCTTCACACCCTGCAGGGTGCCGAGCGCGCCGGTGGCGATGCGGCTGAGATCGTCGAGCAGGCGATTGTCGGTCTGCATGGCGCGACTCCAAGCGGAAAATCCTGAGTCCGATATGGCCAGCATCAGCCCCGCCCGCAAGCGCCACAACTGGCGTTTTCCACAGCTATTCCGGCCCGACTCCGCCGTGACTCGGTTTGATCCACAGAAAGGTTTGCCGGAGGCCGCCAGCGAGGGCCGGGCGGTTGGAAAGCCGGGGGCCGGATGCTAGGTTCCGCCGCAACATTTCCCGTCCTGCCAAGCGATTTACCGTGACCAACCAGACCACACATTCTCCCGCCGCGGCCGATGCCAGCGGCGAACGCGCCAACCGCGAAGCCAAGCTGCAGCAACTGCGCCAGCTCGGTCTCGATCCCTATCTGGCGCCGAAATTCCCCAAGTCGCACAAGAATGCCGCCGTGCATGAGCAGTTCGCGCATCTGCAGGCCGAGGAAAAGACCGAGGAAAGCGTGGCCGTGGCCGGCCGCGTGATGGCGATGCGCAACAGCGGCATGTTCATCGACCTGGTCGACGATACCGTGAAGCTGCAGGTCTATACCGGCAAGGACGATGTCCAGGGCCGCTTCGCGCCGGTCATGAAAGCGCTTGATCTCGGCGACATCATCGGCGTGCGCGGCAAGGTGCGTCGCACCAAGCGCGGCGAAATCACCGTGGATACCGACGAGATCGTGGTGCTGGCCAAGGCGCTGGAGCCGCCGCCGGAAAAGTGGCACGGCCTGAAGAATGTCGAGCAGCGCTATCGCCATCGCGAATACGACCTGATCGGCAACGAGGAAAGCCGCGCCACGCTGCGCGCCCGCTTCCGCGTGATCCAGTCGATCCGCCAGTTCCTGAACGGCGAAGGCTTTTTGGAAGTCGAGACGCCGATGCTGCACAGCATCCCTGGCGGCGCCATTGCCAAGCCGTTCGAGACGCATCACAACGCGCTGGATATCCCGCTCTACATGCGCATCGCGCCCGAGCTGCATCTCAAGCGGCTGGTGATCGGCGGCCTGAGCGAGAAGGTATTCGAGATCAATCGCTGCTTCCGCAACGAAGGCATCTCACCGCGCCACAATCCTGAATTCACCACCATGGAACTCTATCAGGCCTATGCCGATTACGAGGACATGATGGATATCGCCGAGCGCACCATCGCCAATGCGGCAATTGCCGCCACCGGCGGCACCAAGGTGAAGTTCGGCGAGCAGGAAATCGATTTCACGCCGCCGTTCCGCCGCGCCACCATGCTTGGCCTGATCGAGGAGCACGGCAAGATCAAGCTGGACGGCCTGGACCATGCCGCCGCCCGCGAAGCCGCCAAGAAAGCCGGTGTTGAGATCGCGCCGAGCGCCAGTTGGGGCAAGGTGGTGGAAGCCTGTTTCGAGCATTTCGTTGAGCCCAATCTGATCCAGCCGACCCATGTGGTGGCTTTGCCCAAGGCGATCTCGCCGCTGGCCAAGGCCAACCATGCCAATCCGGCGATTGCCGAGCGTTTCGAGACCTTCTGCAACACCTGGGAGATCGCCAACGCCTTCTCCGAGTTGGCCGATCCGCAGGAGCAGCGCGCACGCTTTGAAGACCAGCAGAGCCAGCGCGACGGCGGCGACGACGAAGCGCATCGCATCGACGAGGATTTCCTCAAAGCCCAGTCGGCCGGCATGATGCCGATGGGCGGACTTGGCATCGGCATCGACCGGATCGTGATGCTGCTGACCAATTCGCAGACCATCCGCGAAGTGATCGCTTTCCCGACACTTCGTCCTCGCACTGAAGGCAGCGCGGAAGAGTGATGCTGTTCACCACCTTACCTGTTCTGGCTTTTCCGGTGATCGATCCGGTTGCGGTCGCAATCGGACCCTTCGCCGTACGCTGGTATGCCCTGGCCTATATCGCCGGTCTGGTGATCGGCTGGCGCTGGGCGATGAGTATCGCCAAACGGCCCGGCAGCGAGATCACACCGGAACAGGTCGATGGCTTCCTGCTCTGGGCCACGCTCGGCGTCGTGCTCGGCGGCCGGCTCGGCTATGTGCTGTTCTACAATTTCGGCTACTACATCAATCATCCGGTCGAGATCTTCGCGGTCTGGCAGGGCGGCATGTCGTTCCATGGCGGCATGCTGGGCGTGATCTTCGCCATGCTGGCCTATTGCCGGCTCAGCAAGATTCCGTTCCTGGCCTTCACGGACGTCATTGCGTGCATCACGCCGATTGGATTGTTCTTCGGCCGCATCGCCAACTTCATCAATGGCGAACTCTGGGGTCGCGTCGCGCCTGACTTCGCTTATGCCATGGTCTTCCCGACCGGCGGTCCGCTGCCGCGGCATCCGAGCCAGCTCTATCAGGCCTTCATGGAAGGCATCCTGCTGTTCCTGCTGATCAACCTTGTGCGCTGGAACAGCCGCGTGATGGATCGCGCGCCGGGCACGCTGTCGGGCGTGTTCCTGATCGGCTACGGCATGGCGCGCATCCTCGGCGAACTATTCCGCGAGCCCGATGCGCAGATCGGCTATCTCGTGGCCGGCAGCACGATGGGACAATGGCTGTCACTGCCGATGGTGCTGTTCGGTATCGGAGTTGTGTGGTGGGCACGCCGGCAGAAAGCGGCGTAAAAGCCGCGCCGCTGCTCGACATCCTGCGCCGTCGCATTGCGGCGGAAGGCCCGATCACGGTGACGGCCTTCATGGCCGATTGCCTGCTGCATCCCGAACACGGCTACTACCGCAGCCAGGAAGCCATCGGCCTGCATGGCGATTTCATCACCGCGCCGGAAATCAGCCAGATGTTCGGCGAGTTGCTCGGCCTGTGGGCGGCCGACTACTGGCAGCGCATCGGCGAGCCGGAGAAATGCTATCTCGTCGAACTCGGCCCCGGCCGCGGCACGCTGATGCGCGATGCCCTGCGCGCCGCCCGTGCCCTGCCCGCCTTCTGCCATGCGCTGAACCCGGTGCTGGTGGAAGCCTCCGCGCGACTGCGCGGCCTGCAGCAGACGGCGCTGGCCGATGAAGGTGCTGTCTGGCATGAGCAGATCGCCGCCATCCCCAAGGATGCGCCGCTGCTGCTGATCGCCAACGAATTCCTGGATGCGCTGCCGGTGCGGCAGTTCCAGCGCGGCGACGATAATGGCTGGCATGAGCGCTGCGTCGGACTGGACGAGGCGACCGGCGAGTTGCGCTTCATGCTCGATCCGCGCGCGCTGCCGTTTGATGAATTGCTGCCGCAGGTGCTGCGCGACTCCCCGCCGGGCTCGATTGTCGAATCCAGTCCGCCGGTGCGCGCTGTCGCGGTCGAGATCGCGGCGCGGCTGAAAGCCCAGGGCGGCGCGGCGCTGTTCATCGATTACGGCTATGCCAGCGCGGGTATCGGCGAAACCTTGCAGGCCGTGTATCGCCATACTTACGCCGATCCGCTGCAGACCCCCGGCCTTGCCGACCTGACCGCCCATGTCGATTTCGGCTCGTTTGCCTTGGCGGCAAAACGCGCTGGCGCGCAGGTGCATGGCCCGGTCGGCCAGGGCGCGTTCCTCAACCAGCTCGGCATCCAGGCGCGTGCAGTCAAGCTGAAGCGTGACAATCTCGCGCAGGCCGGCGATGTCGATCAGGCGCTACGGCGGTTGACCGCCCCGGAGGCGATGGGCACCCTGTTCAAGGCGCTGGCCCTGACCGCGCCGGAGTCACCGCAACCCGCAGGCTTTGCATGACTGTACTTGTTGCCGATGCCATCGCACCCATCACTGCTGCTGGCCTTTCCAGCCTACCGCACGGCTTCTTCACCCGTCGCGGCGGTGTCTCCACTGGGCTTTACGCGTCGCTGAATTGCGGCCCCGGTTCGTCCGACAATGCCGCCCATGTGCAGGAGAACCGCCGCCGCGTGGCCGCTAGCCTGAATGCGTCGCACGGATTGGTGTCGCTCTATCAGGTGCATGGTCGCGAGGTCGTCACGGTCGGCGACGATTACGACATCACGCAGCGACCGAAAGCCGATGGTCTGGTCACCCGCCGGCGCGGCATCGCGCTCGGGATTCTCTCGGCCGACTGCGCGCCGGTGCTGTTTGCCGATGCCGAAGCCGGCGTGATCGGTGCCTGCCATGCCGGCTGGCGCGGCGCACTGGCCGGCGTGTCGGATGCTACCATCGAGACGATGATCGCGCTGGGCGCCAAACGCGAGCGTATCCAGGCCGCCATCGGTCCGTGCATCGGACGGGCGTCTTACGAAGTCAGCGCGCCGTTCCGGGATGAATTCCTTGCTGCCGACGCCGCCAATACCGTTTTCTTTGCCACCGGCAAACGCGACGGCCATTGGCAATTCGATCTGCCGGCCTATCTGATGCAGCGTCTGCAGCAGGCTGGCGTGGCAGCGGAAAATCTCGGCCTCGATACCTGCAGCGACGCAGATCGTTTCTTCAGCTATCGCCGCATGACGCTGCTGAAGGAAGCCGATTACGGCCGACAGGTTTCGGCCATCGCGCTGCCCGGCTGAGCTATGCCGCATCTGTTCATGCTGGCGGTTTTTGCAATCCTGTGCCTGATGGTGAGCTGTGTTCTCGGTTAAGCGTCTTTCCCTCACGATCCTCGTCGCCGGTTTTGTCACCGCCGCGTGCCAGCCGCTGCCGCAGCCATTCCAGGCTGACAGCCGCGCCAAGGCCAATGATGCGCTGATCCGTCCGATCGGTGAGGCTAGCCTGTTCATTCCGCCGATCAGCGGCCTGCCGCAGGGCCCGGATGGTGAATTGGCCGAGACGCTCGCCAAGGCACTGAACGAGAAGGACGTGCCGGCCAGTGCCACCGGCCGCAACCGGCTGACCTCTGTGCTGACTGTGCGGCTGGAACCGCGCGGCGGCGATGCCGTCTGGTCGTGGGAAGATCGCGCCCCCGATGGCAGCCTGCAGACCGGCGAAGCCCGCAGTCTCGGCGTCGCCCCGGCCCGACTGGCCGCCAACGATGCCGCCGCCATCAAGCAGGCCGCCGCGACCATGGCCGTAGCTATCGCCCAGAAACTGAATGCCGCGGTGATCGAGGCGACGCAGACCGACGCCAGGCCGGTGATGCTCGCCGTGAAGGAATGTGAAGGCGCGCCGGGCGACGGCAACCGCGCTCTGCGCCAGGCCATGCGGGAAATCCTCATCCTGGGTGGTCGCAATCCGCTGCCGGACACTGCCGGGGCCGATTATGTGATCGGCTGCCGGGTCAATGTCTGGCAGGACACCCCGAATTCCGAGCGGGTGACCATCGAATGGCTGCTGCTGGGCGCCAATGGCAACCAGCTGGGCGACGTCAAACAGGCCAACCGTATCCCCCGGGGACAGCTGGCAGGGGCCTGGGGAAACACCGCCCATATCATTGCCAAAGGCGGCTGGCAGGGCCTGAGCGAGATTCTGGAGAGCCGGCAGCGCAACCGACCCGTCGTTCCGCCCGCAAAATCCTGAATTTATTAGATTTTTCGCGGTTTACAGGGGGCAGGCCGGCGGCTATAGTCCGCGCGATTTTCTCCCCACGATTCCGGCCTCACACAGAGCATTGTCATGAAGGTTTTGGCGGGTAACTCCAATCGTCCGCTGGCGGAAGCCATTGCGGCCTATCTGTCGGTTCCGCTTGCCAAAGCCAGCGTGCGCCGCTTCTCCGACATGGAGGTTTTCGTGGAAATCCACGAAAACGTCCGCGGCGAAGATGTGTTCGTGATCCAGTCGACCTCCTATCCGGCCAACGATCACCTGATGGAGTTGCTGGTCTGCATCGACGCGCTGAAGCGCTCGTCGGCCCGCCGCATCACCGCCGTGCTGCCCTATTTCGGCTATGCCCGTCAGGACCGCAAACCCGGCCCGCGCACGCCGATCTCGGCCAAGCTGGTCGCCAACCTGATCACCGCTGCCGGCGCCAACCGTGTGCTGACCCTCGACCTGCATGCCGGCCAGATTCAGGGCTTCTTCGACATTCCCACCGACAACCTGATGGCAGGTCCGGTGCTGACCGCCGACATCAAGCAGCAACTGGTCGGCGACGATCTCATGGTCGTGTCGCCCGACGTCGGCGGCGTGGTGCGCGCCCGCAACATCGCCAAGCGTCTGGATGCCGATCTTGCCATCGTCGACAAACGTCGCGAAAAGGCCGGCGTGTCGGAAGTCATGAACATCATCGGCGACGTCGAAGGCCGCCGCTGCATCCTGGTCGACGACATCGTCGATTCTGCTGGCACGCTGTGCAATGCCGCCGATGCGCTGAAGAAGCATGGCGCCAAGTCGGTCTATGCCTACGTGACCCATGGCGTTTTGTCGGGCGGCGCTGTGGCGCGCGTGACCGCGAGCCAGCTGGAAGGCCTGGTCATCACAGACTCCATCCTGGCGACCGAAGCGGTCCGTCTGGCGCGCAATATCCGCCAGGTGTCGATCGCGCCGCTGGTGGGTGAAGCAATGCGGCGGATCAGCGAAGAGGCCTCGGTTTCGAGCCTGTTCGACTAACACGTTTTACAGTTTCGGCGCGCGGCACCCCTGGAGGCCGGCGTCGGGAACGGGACTGACATGGTGTCAGAACCGTATCTAACCAAGGAGCGCAATCATGCGTGAAGTAAACACCATCGCCGCTGAGGCGAGGTCGAGGGCTGGCAAGGGGACCGCCCGTGCAACGCGACTGACAGGTCGTGTGCCGGGGGTCATCTATGGCGAAAAGCAGACCCCGGAACTGATTTCGGTTGAAACTCGCGAACTGCTGAAGGAAATGCAGAAGGGCAGCTTCTTCTCGCGCCTGTTCACTGTTTCCGTCGGTGGCAAGACCGAGCGCGTGCTGGCGCGCGACGTGCAGCTTCATCCGGTCACCGACCGGCCGATCCATGTCGACTTCCAGCGTATTGGCAAGGACTCGAAGATCCGCATCTTCATCCCCGTGCTCTTCCTCGACCAGGAAAAGTCGCCGGGCCTGAAGAAGGGCGGCGTACTGAATGTCGTGCGCCACGAAGTCGAGTTCTTCGTTCAGCCGGACAATATCCCGGAGAGCATCTCGATCAGCCTCGAGGGCATGGATATCGGTCACTCGATCCATATCTCGGCCTTCAAGCTGCCGGAAGGCGTCAAGGCGGTGATCAACCGCGACTTCACCGTTGCGACCATCGCTGCCCCGACCAAGGAAGAAGAAGCCGCACCGAAGGCCGAAGCGGCTGCTGCCGCTCCGGCGGCGGGTGCCAAGGCTGCTGCTCCGGCAGCGGGTGCCAAGGCTGCTCCGGCTGCTGCGGCCAAGCCGGCTGCCAAGAAGTAAGCCTGACGTTACGGGTTGGCGGCGCATTGGCGTCGCCAACCTTTCCCCTACCCTCACCTCTCTACTGCCGGACGCTGAATCGCCATGCTGCTTCTCGTCGGACTCGGCAACCCGGGCAGCGAACATCGGCGCCAGCGCCACAATGTCGGCTTCATGGCGCTCGACGCCATCGCCGAACGCCACAATTTCCAGCCGTTCAAGAAGCGTTTTCAGGGCGAAATCGCTGAAGGCGTTCTGGACGGCACCAAGACGCTGCTGCTCAAGCCGCAGACCTACATGAACCTCTCGGGCAAGTCGGTCGGCGAAGCGGCGCATTTCTACAAGCTGCCGCCAGCGCAGGTGGTGGTGGTGCATGACGAGTTGGATCTGGCGGCGGGCAAAATCCGCATGAAGACCGGCGGCGGCCATGCCGGCCATAACGGTCTGCGCTCCATTGATGGCGCGATCGGTCCGAACTACCGCCGTTTGCGCATTGGCATCGGCCATCCCGGCAAGGATCTGGTGCTGGGCTATGTGCTGCAGAATTTCCATGCGGATGAGCGCGTATGGCTCGATCCGCTGCTGGAGGCCATGGCTGTAGAAGCCGGCTATCTGGCGAAGAATGACGATACCGGCTTCATGACCAAGGTGGCGCTGCGCCTGCAGCCGCCGAAACCGACCAAACCAAAGGACGCGTAACATGGGTTTCAAATGCGGCATCGTCGGCCTGCCCAACGTTGGCAAGTCGACCTTGTTCAATGCGCTGACGCAGACCGCCGCCGCGCAGGCTGCCAATTATCCCTTCTGCACCATCGAGCCAAATACCGGCCTGGTCGGTGTGCCCGATGAGCGCCTGGATGTGCTGGCCAGGATCGCCGGCTCGGCCAAGATCATCCCGACCCAGCTGACCTTCGTCGACATCGCCGGCCTGGTGCGTGGCGCCTCGAAGGGCGAAGGCCTAGGCAACCAGTTCCTCGCCCATATCCGCGAAGTGGATGCGATCTGCCATGTGCTGCGCTGCTTCGAAGATGGCGACATCACCCATGTCGAAGGCAAGGTCGATCCGGTTGCCGATGCAGAAACCGTCGAGACCGAGCTGATGCTGTCTGACCTCGAAAGTCTGGAGCGCCGCGTCGAGCAGACGGCCAAGCGCGCCAAGCAGGGCAACGAGGAAGAAAAAGCCCGGCTCGCCGTGATGGAAAAGGTGCTGGTCGCGCTGCGCGATGGCAAGCCGGCAAGGACGGTGGTGCCGAGCGAGGACGAGAAGAAGCTCTATACGGAGCTGATGCTGATCACCGCCAAGCCGGTCCTCTATGTCTGCAACGTCGAAGAAGCTTCCGCAGCGGAAGGCAATGCCTTCTCCGCCAGGGTGAAGGCCAAAGCCGATGCCGAAGGTGCCGCCATGGTGGTGATCTCGGCCGCCATCGAGGCCGAAGTCGCACAGTTGGACAGCGACGAGGAAAAGGCCGCCTTCCTGGCCGATCTGGGCCTGAAGGAAACCGGCCTGACCCGCGTGATCCGCGCCGGCTACGGCCTGCTGGGCCTGCTGACCTTCTTCACGGTCGGCCCCAAGGAAGCCCGCGCCTGGACCGTACGCAAGGGTGCGCGCGGCCCGGAAGCAGCCGGCGTGATCCATACCGATTTCGAGAAGGGCTTCATCCGCGCCGAAACCATTGCATACAATGATTATGTCGCTGGCAAAGGCGAAGCCGGGGCACGCGATGCCGGCAAATTGCGGCTGGAAGGCAAGGACTACATCGTGCAGGATGGCGATGTGATGCACTTCCGCTTCAATACTTAAGAGATGCCCAAAAAGAGCTAGAATGAAATATCTGGAGGATTTCTCCGTCGGGCAGGTGATGGAATTCCCGCCCCGCACGGTGAGCGAAGACGAGATCATTGCTTTCGCGCGGGACTACGACCCGCAGCCCTTCCATCTCGACAAGGAGGCCGCCAAGCAGTCGCTGTTTGGCGGCCTTTGCGCATCCGGCTGGCACACGGCCGGCATGATGATGCGCATGCTGGTCGACCATATGATCGGCAAATACGCCTCGATGGGATCGCCCGGAATCGACCAGTTGCGCTGGGTGAAGCCGGTCTTCCCCGGCGACACGCTTCACCTCCGTGGCGAGGTGCTGGAGGTGAAGTTCTCCCAGTCCAAGCCCGACCGCGGCGTGATCACCACGCGCTATGAGATGACTAACCAGACGGGCGAAACCGTGCTGACCATGCAGGGCAAAGGCATGTATGCCCGCCGGCCAGCGCAGGGGTGATCGCATGCAATATTTTGAAGATATCCAGCCTGGTGCGGTGCGCGAGATCGGCGCGACGACTTTGACCGAAGAGGCGATCATCGCTTTCGCCAAGCAGTTCGATCCGCAGCCCTTCCATATCGACCCCGTGGCCGCGAAAAATTCCGCTTTTGGCGGCATCATCGCCTCGGGCTGGCATACCGCGGCTACCGTGATGCGGCTGATCGTCGATTCCGCCATCGAACTGGAAGCCAGCCTGGGCTCGCCAGGCTTCGACGATCTGGCCTGGCTGAAACCGGTGCGGCCGGGTGATACCATTCGCGCCCGCATGACCTGCATCGACAAGACACCCTCGCGCAGTCGGCCCGGTATCGGCTCAGCCCGCTTCCTGATCGAAACCTTCAACCAGAATGACGAACTGGTGATGCGCTTCACCAGCATCGGCATCATGCGTTTCCGTATTCCAGCCAAACATTGAGGATCTCATCATGGGCAGCATGACCAGCCTGACCGCCGCCGACGGCCATCGCCTCGGAGCCTATGTCGCTGAGCCGAAAGGCGCGCCGAAAGGCGGCGTCGTGGTGATCCAGGAGATTTTCGGCGTCAACGGCCACATCAAGGCCGTGACCGATGGCTTTGCTGCCGACGGTTATTACGCCGTGGCGCCGGCGCTGTTCGACCGCGTGCAGCCCAATGTCGATCTCGGCTATAGCCCCGACGACATCGCCAAGGGCAAAGACCTCCGCGGCAAGATGGTTTGGGAGACTGTGCTACAGGATTGCGCCGTGGCGCTGGCGCTGGCCTCCAAGGCTGGCCGCGTCGGCACGACGGGTTACTGTTTCGGTGGCGGCGTGACCTGGAAAATGGCCAACTCGCTGCCCGGTCTCGCGGGCTCGGTGGGCTATTACGGCGGCCCCTGGGGCGAGCTGAAAGCGGAAGCGCCCAAGGCGCCCTGCCTGCTGCATTTCGGTGCGCTGGACAAGATGATCCCGACCAGCCTGGCCGACGAGATGAAGGCGCTGCATCCGAGCATCACGACACATGTTTATGACGCCGATCACGGCTTCAACTGCGACCAGCGCGCGACCTATAACGCCACGGCGGCCGTGATTGCACGCCGCCGCACGCTGGCCTTCTTCGAAGCGCTTCTTTAGGCGCGGCTGCTGAATTCCAGGAAGACGCCGTCGGCCACCGAGGCTGGCACCAGCACGGTGCCATCCAGGCTGCGGGCATGGTCGATGCCGGCCGCCTTGAAATAGGCCGCCGCGGCCTCGGTGTTGTGTACCCGGAACCGCAGGCCGGCAACATAGGGCGTCGGCCTTGCCGGATGCTCGATATCCGGAAACAGCGTATCGAGGTCGTCCGGCGTGACGAACAGTGTGGTTTCTTCACCCGCCCGCACGGCGACCATTCGGTCGGTGCGCACCGCAGCGCCAGCGCCCACCAGCGCCTCGTAGGGCAGTTCCAGTGCCGGCGGATTTTCGGCCGCCACGATCACGCTGACGATCTGCTGTGCGCCATTGGGATGCAGCAGCCAGTCCGGCTTGCGCAGCAGTTCCGGCGTCAGATGCTGGCACAGGAACATCGACAACTGCGGCGTGGCCTCCGGAGGCAGATGGACCAGGCTGAAAGCGGGCAGCACGGTGCCTTCGGGTAGTTCCAGTTCGCGCTTGAGGTCCTGTGGCTCCGAGGGATTCAGGCCCGAGGCCTTCAGCTCCTGCACGGCGGCCCTGGCGTCGTCGATGCCCAGCACCACTTTATGCACGCCGGGGCCCTTGGCCTTCAGCAGGTCTTCCACGCCGGCGGTATAGCCGCCCGGCTCGGCGATGCCGAGCAGTTCGTGGTAGTTGCGCGCAAACATGATGCAGTAATTGCCGGTGGCCCAGCCGATATGCCGGCCACGCGGTGTCAGCGTGAAGCCCAGCCGCTGCCAGTTCGCCCTGGCCGCCTCGAGATCGGTGACCGCATGAACGGTGTGGTCCAGGCCGACAATGTGATGCGCCACGCGACTCTTCCTTTGACTAATGCCCGTCGAATTCGCAGAGCGACAACACCTGCACGCCCAGCGCTTCCAGCTTCTTGCGGCCGCCAAGTTCGGGCAGATCGACGATGAAGGAGCAGCCGACCACGTTGCCCTTATGGGCGCGGATCAGCTTGATCGCGGCTTCGGCCGTACCGCCGGTGGCGATCAGGTCATCGACGATCAGGATATTCTCGTTTGGCTGGATGGCATCGATATGGATTTCCATCGAATCGGTGCCGTATTCCAGCTGGTATTCCTGGCTCAGCGTTTTCCACGGCAGCTTGCCGCGCTTGCGCACCGGCACGAAGCCGATCGACAGCTGGTGCGCGATGGCGCCGCCCAGGATGAAACCGCGCGCCTCGATACCGACCACCTTGTCGATTCGGGTGCCGGCCAGCGGCTGCACCATCTCGTCGACAGTCTTGCGGAAGCCGCGCGCATCCTGCAGCAACGTGGTGATGTCGCGGAACATGATGCCCGGCTTGGGATAGTCGGGGATCGCGCGAATCTTTTCCTTGATACCCTGCATGGCGGGCGGGTCCTTTTCGAATTAAGCCTTCAACACGCGGCCAGCGACCGCATCGAGTTTCTTCAGCACCTTGGGATCGCGCTTTTCCGGCGCGGTAATCAGCGCCGTATCCAGCACGCGGTCGCAGCCCTGCGGGCAGGTCTCCGGCCGGCTTTTCAGATGCGGCGCCACCTTGGCGACCAGGGCCTGGCCCTTCTCGGCATTGCCGAGCAGCACGCGGATCACAGCCGCTACATCGACATGGTCATGGTCCGGATGCCAGCAGTCGTAATCCGTGACCATGGCGACCGAGGCATAGCAGAGCTCAGCCTCGCGCGCGAGCTTGGCTTCGGGCGCATTGGTCATGCCGATCACGTCGCAGCCCCAGCTCTTGTAAAGGAAGCTTTCGGCCTGGGTGGAGAATTGCGGCCCTTCCATGCAGAGATACGTGCCGCCGCGCTGCGCAGTAATACCGGCTTCCTTGGCGGCAGCTTCCAAAGCATCGCCCAGCCGGCTGCAGACCGGATGACCGCAGGAAACATGCGCCACCATGCCGGTGCTGAAGAAGCTCTTCTGCCGCATGAAGGTGCGGTCGATGAACTGGTCGACGATCACGAAAGTGCCTGGCGCCAGATGCTCTTTGAACGAACCGCAGGCAGATACCGAGATTACGTCCCGGCAGCCGACGCGCTTCAGCGCATCGATATTGGCACGGTAGTTCACCTCCGACGGCGAATGCACATGGCCACGACCGTGTCGCGGCAGGAAAACCAGCTCAGCGCCGTCCAGCGTGCCAAACAGCAGCTCGTCGGAAGGATCGCCCCAGGGCGTGGAGACCTTACGCCATTTTGTGTTTTTCAGCCCGGCCATGCCGTAGATGCCACTGCCGCCCAGCACCCCAATACGCACCGGATCGCCGGCTTTGGCGATATGCGGCTTCGGAACACTCGACGACGCCTTGCCGCGACCGGAGAGCGACCTGGCCGCCACCTTGGCAACGGCTGCGGCAGAGGTCGTCTGCCGGGCCGGCTTGCGTTTGGCCGCCGGTTTGCGCGTAGTTTTCTTCACGACCTTCTTCACAGCCTTTTTCGTCTTGGCCATAGTCGATGATCCTCTCGAAGTATGGGCGCGCAATGCCGCGCGACTTAAGCAAACCGGTTCCCGAGGCGCAACAAAAAAGGCCGCCGTTTCCGGCGGCCTTTTGCGTGACTAAAAGCCGTTTGCGGCCTAGTGGAGCCTCGACCAGATGCGCTTCTTCGCGGCGAAGAACAGGCCGGTCAGCACGATCAGGAACACCATCACCTTGAAGCCCAGCCGCTTGCGGTCTTCCAGCTTGGGCTCGGCAGCCCACATCAGGAAGGCGGAAACGTCATGCGACATCTGCTCAACGCTGGCCTTGGTGCCATCGGCATAGGTCACCTGGTCTTCGTTGAGCGGCTTGGGCATCGCGATCTGATGGCCCGGGAAATACTCGTTGTAGTTCAGGCCTTCACCCAGCGCAAAACCGGCCGGCGCATCCTTGTAACCGATCAGCAGGGCGCGGATGTAATCCGGGCCGCCAGCACGGGCCTTGGCGATAAGCGACAGGTCGAGCGGATAGGCGCCGCCGTTGGACGCGCGCGCCGCCTTCTCGTTCGGGAAGGGCGACGGGAACTTGTCCTGCGGCAGGCCGGGACGCTTGAACATCTCGCCGGCATCGTTCGGGCCGTCATTCACTTCGAACGTGGCCGCCAGCGCCTTCACTTCAGCTTCATTGAAGCCGATGTCACGCAGGTTGCGGAAGGCCACATACTTCATGGCATGGCAGGCAGCGCAGACTTCCTTATACACCTGATAGCCACGCTGCAGTTCTGCGCGGTCGAAGGTGCCGAAGGGGCCGTTGAAGCTCCACTTCTGTGCCGGGATGGCGATTTCCGGACCGGCAGCCAGCGCTGCCGGAGCAGCCAGGCCGAGGGCCAGGGCAATCAGGATCGCACGCATCTTCATCGTCTTCATGGTCCGATCCCCCTTACGCCTTGCCTGCGGGCGCGGCGTCGCCCTTGAGCACGGCCTCGCTGATCGAGGCCGGCAGCTTGAGCGGCTTCTCGAACCAGCCAACCAGCGGCAGCAGGACCAGGAAGTGCGCGAAGTAATACACGGTGCAGACGCGGGCGATGATCAGGTAATAGCCTTCCGCCGGCTTGCCGCCCGCCCAGGTCAGGCCGACGCAGACGATCAGGAAGACCACATAGAGCTGCTTATAGATCGGGCGGAACTTGGCCGACCGCACCTTGCTGGTATCCAGCCAGGGCAGCAGGAACAGGATCAGGATGGCGCCGAACATCAGCAGCACGCCGCCGAGCTTGTCCGGGACCGAACGCAGGATCGCGTAGAACGGCAGGAAGTACCATTCCGGCACGATATGCTCCGGCGTCACCAGCGGGTTGGCCGGAATGTAGTTGTCCGGATGGCCCAGGAAGTTCGGCGCGTAGAACAGCCAGAAGCTGAAGAAGATCAGGAAAGCCCCGACGCCCACCGCGTCCTTGATCGTGTAGTACGGGTGGAACGGGATACGGTCCTGCGGGCCCTTGGTGTCGATGCCCAGCGGGTTGTTCGAGCCATGCTGATGCAACGCCAGGATATGCAGCAGCACCACGCCGACGATCACGAACGGCAGCAGGTAGTGCAGCGAGAAGAAGCGGTTCAGCGTCGGATTGTCGACCGAGAAACCACCCCACAGCCAGGTCACGATCGGCTCGCCGATCAACGGAATGGCCGAGAACAAGTTGGTGATCACGGTGGCGCCCCAGAAGCTCATCTGGCCCCAGGGAAGCACGTAACCCATGAACGCGGTCGCCATCATCAACAGGAAGATGATGAGGCCGAGGAACCACAGCAGCTCACGCGGCGCCTTGTAGGAGCCGTAATACAGGCCGCGGAAGATATGGATGTACACCGCGATGAAGAACATCGAGGCGCCATTGGCATGCATGTAACGCAGCAGCCAGCCGTAGTTCACGTCGCGCATGATGTGCTCGACGCTGTCGAAGGCCATCGAGGTGTGCGGGGTGTAGTGCATCACCAGCACAATGCCGGTGACGATCTGAATCACCAGGCAAAGACCTGCCAGCGAACCGAAGTTCCACCAGTAGTTCAGGTTCTTCGGGGTGGGATATTGCGTCCCGACCATATGGTCGATGGTGGAGAAGACCGGCAGGCGGTATTCGATCCACTTGACGACGGGATTGGCAAAAAAGCCGGAGTTGCTGTTGTCAGCCATGGGTGCTGGTCCTTAAGCCTTAACCGATACGGATGCGGGTATCGTTGAGGAAGGCGTATTCCGGCACCGGCAGATTGGTCGGTGCGGGGCCTTTGCGGATACGTCCCGACGTATCGTAGTGCGAGCCGTGGCAGGGGCAGAACCAGCCGCCGAAATCGCCCTTCTGGCCGAGCGGCACGCAGCCGAGATGGGTGCAGACGCCCATCATGACCAGCCATTCGGGCTTCTTCACGCGATCGGCGTCTTTCTGCGGATCCGGCAGGACGGCGGTGTCGTCCGTCTTGGCCTGAGCGATCTCGGCTTCGGTGCGATGACGCACGAAGACCGGCTTGCCGCGCCACAGGATGGTGACACTCTGGCCGGCGGCGATCTGGCTCAGATCCACCTCGGTGCTCGACAGTGCCAGCACGTCGGCCGACGGATTCATCTGATGAATGAACGGCCATACCGCCGCCGCCGCTCCCACCGCGGCGAAGGCGCCGGCTGCGACGACGATAAAGTCGCGCCGGGTCGGCTCGGTCGTACCGGCCGGTTGGGTCGCTGTCCCTGCCATAGATCCCTCGAAGATAATAAGACTTGGAAACGTGACGCGATATTTCTCACTATATGTTGGCGAAGTCCAGCACTTAGCCCGACGGATGCGACAGGTTGCCGCAGGGGTCTTGTGGTTGGAATCGCCTCAGGAAACCGCGAAAAAACCACCCCCTCTTGCCCCTGCCCAGACACCCGATTCACAAGCGCACCGGAACAGCCATGCGGCTCGCCCTTTTTGAACCCGACATCCCGCCGAACCTGGGCACGATTCTCCGCCTAGGCGCCTGTCTCGAAACCCCGGTGCATGTGATCGAGCCCTGCGGCTTCCCCTTCTCGATCCAGATGGTCCGGCGCAGCGCCATGGATTACCTGGAGCATGCCGAGATTCACCGCCATGACAGCTGGCAGCATTTCCTGGACGAGAAGCCGAAAGGCCGCCTGGTCCTGATGACCACGAAGGCCGCCATTCCCTACACGGAGTTCCGCTTCACGCCGGACGACATTCTTCTCTTCGGCCGCGAGAGCAAGGGTGCGCCCGACTATGTGCATGCCGCCGCCGATGCGCGGCTGCTGATCCCGATCCGGACGGGCTTGCGTTCGATCAATGTCGCAACCGCCGCCGCCATCGTACTTGGCGAGGCGCTGCGGCAATGCGATGCATTTCCGCGCCGCCCATAGACAATGCCGGCCGCATCAAACCAGACCGGCAATAAGGAGTATGACGATGACCGATGCCCAGATCGCTGAACGGCAGCAACGCGCCCGCGCCTGGTTTGAATCCCTGCGCGACCGGATCTGTGCCGCCTTCGAACAGCTCGAGGACGACCTGACCGGGCAGTTGAGTGATCGGCCGGCCGGACGTTTCGTACGCACGGCCTGGGACCGGCCCGGTGGTGGTGGTGGCGTCATGAGCGTGATGCGCGGCCGCGTCTTCGAGAAGGTCGGCGTGAATGTCTCAACGGTGGAAGGCGAATTCAGCGAGGAATTCCGCAAGCAGATACCAGGCGCCGCATCGGACGGACGTTTCTGGGCCTCCGGCATATCGCTGGTGGCGCATCTGCAGTCGCCGAAAGTGCCGGCGGTGCATATGAACACCCGCTTTCTGGTCACCAGCAAGGCGTGGTTCGGGGGCGGCGCCGATCTGACGCCGATGGTGCCCGACGAAAACGACACCGCCGCATTCCATGCCGCCCTCAAGGGTGCCTGCGACCGTTCGGACCCGGCCTACTACCCCCGATTCAAGAAATGGTGCGACGAGTATTTCCATCTGCCGCATCGCAACGAACCCCGTGGCGTCGGCGGCATCTTCTTCGATCAGCTCGATAGCGGTGACTGGGAACGCGATTTCGACTTCACAAAATCGGTCGGCGAATCGTTCCTCGAATCATACCCAAAAATCGCCCGCAAACACCTCAATGAGTCGTGGTCGGCGGCCGAAAGAGAGCATCAACTGGTGCGTCGCGGACGCTATGTGGAGTTCAATTTGCTCTACGATCGCGGCACCACATTCGGTCTGAAAACCGGCGGCAACACAGAAGCGATTCTGATGTCGATGCCGCCTGAAGTGAAATGGCCGTGAGTGCAAATACATCAGATTCCATGCGGGTTTTCTTGGTGTCGCAGTTTTTCGGAATCACCGCGCACACTTTACATCAGCAATGCATTTTCTTTCTTGCGCCACGCGCGATTCACATCGCCGCCGGAGCGCGCGCTTAACCATTTTTTAAGCGCGCGCAAGATTTAGTGGTTAATACTGTTGCGTTGTGCTACAGATATACGTGTTCGGGAAACATTTTCCTGAAAACTTCGTTGCGGTGAAAACCGCACTCTAATCCATGGAGGAGAAACTCATGGCTGCGAAGAAAAAGGCCGCTAAGAAGAAAGTGGCGAAGAAGGCTGTGAAGGCTAAGAAGGCCCCGAAGGCCAAGAAGAAGGCTGCCAAGAAGAAGGCCAAGAAGTAAGGTCTCTTCGGTAGTTTTAGAGTAAGTGGTCTTGGGCTCCACGTCGGCCGCCGGGTTTACGGCGCCGACGTGGAGCCCAAGCGCTTTTTGGGGCATGCACAGTCCATTTGTGCGACGGCAGCCCGATAAAAAATCCTGAAAATTCAAATATTTGATTCTGCGTCGCTCACTCGCTGTCGGTGAGTTGCACTCTTTCGCGCAAGCGCGCCAGGCAGGCTTCGCGATCAGGTATGAAGCCTGCTGCGGCCCACCAGGATTCCAGTTCCTTCAGCAACGCACTCACTGTCGGACTCGGCGAGAAGCCAGCCGCCAGGATGTCGGCGCCGCGCAGCGGGAAGATCGGTCGCTGCCAGTTCGCCGTCGCAACCGCGCGCATGACTGCCTCCGCCTCATCCACTGTCTGGCGCGCCGCGGCCAGCAGCAGTCCATCGCGGCAGCGCTCTGCTCCCAGCCGGTAGAGCGTCAGGCGGAAGGTGGTTTCATCCTGCAGCATGCCGGGCTCGAAAGCCGGCAGCGACAGCAGGCCCTCCAGCCGCAGGCGTTGAGCATTCGAAAGCTTGAGGCGGCTGGCAATGTCATCGGCTGAAGTGTTGCTTTTCAGCAACAGGGCGAGCCGCGGCCAGAGATCTGGATCGGAGCCGCCGGCTGACGCCACCTCCGTCTGCAATCGGATCAGTCGCGACAGCGCAGGCATATCCAGCTGCGCCTGCGGCAGGATCGCCGCCAGCACGCCGCTCTGCTGCATCAGCGCCACTGCTTCATCCGCATTGGGCAGGATCAGGATCTTCAGCAGTTCGTCGCGAATCCGTTCGCCCGACAGGCGGTCGAGCCGGTCCGCTGCTGCGGCGCAGGCCGCCAGCGATGCCGCATCCGGCGCACCTTTGCCGAACCGGGCATGGAAGCGGAAGAAGCGCAGTACGCGCAGATAGTCTTCCGCTACGCGCTGGGCCGGATCGCCGATGAAGCGCACGATCCCGGCCGCGAGGTCGGACCGGCCGTCGGTAAAGTCGTAAACTCGGCCCTCGCCGTCGGCATAGAGTGCATTGATCGTAAAATCGCGTCGGGCCGCGTCCTCGGCCCAGTCGGTGCCGAAGGCAACCGTGGCATGGCGGCCATCGGTGCTGACATCCCGTCGCAAGGTCGTGACCTGGAAGGTGGCGGGCGGAACGACGGCGGTGACGGTGCCATGCTCGATCCCGGTCGGGACCGCCTTAAGCCCGGCCTTCTGCAGACGCTTGATCACCTGTTCCGGCTTTTCCGGAGTGGCGACATCCACATCGGCGGGTCGCAGCCCCAGGATGGCGTCGCGCACGCAGCCGCCGACGAAGCGCACCGATGCGCCGCCGGCACCCAGCGCGGCCAGCAGGCTGCGGGTCGGGGCGGCCGTCATCCAGTCCGGCGGCGGAATCGTCTCGGGCAAATTCATGACGGCAGCTTACAGGATTAGAAGCCAGATTTGCCTATTGGCCGATACGGCCAGGCACGATCTTGCCATCCTCGAATCGCGCGGGGGCATAATCGCCCAGCGACTCGCCAAAGAAGGCGCCATAGACAACGAAGCTGAGGATCGTCAGCACCATCCCGATGGCGGCGAGCCAGAACCAGGGCGTGGCTTCCGGGCCGTCCTTGCCGCTGCGCTTCACATGCCAGATGTACAGGCCATACAGCAGGAAAGGCAGGAGCAGCGGCAGCAGGTGAACGATCAGGCGACTCATCGCTGGCCGGCCCCGGCCGTCTCGCCATGCAGAAGGTCGTGCAGGTTACGCAGCATCCCGGCCGTGGCCCCCCAGATGTAATAGTCCTGATAGGGCATGGCCCACCACTGGCGCTCGACGCCGTTGAATACGCCTTTGTGCCGCTGGTGATTGCGCGAATCCATCAGGAAGTCGAATGGTACCTCGAACACCTCGGCCACTTCATGCTGCGCCAGCTGCAGTGCGAAGCCGGGTTTCACCAAGCCGACCACAGGCACCACGGCGAAGCCAGTGCCGGTGACATAGGCATCCAGCGCACCCAGCACGCTGATATGGCCGCGGTCCAGGCCGATCTCTTCTTCGGTTTCGCGCAATGCCGTGGCGATCACGTCGGGATCTTCGGCATCGACGCGACCGCCGGGGAAGCTGATCTGGCCGGCATGATTGGACAGATGCGCGGTGCGCTTGGTCAGGATCACACGTTCGCCGCCTTCATAGGCCACCACCGGCACCAGCACCGCAGCAGGCTTCAGCGGACCCGGGCGAAAGGGTGCAAAGCCGGGATTGAGCTGGAAATCGCCCTTGGGGGCCAGCGTATGATCGCGTGGAATCGCGTCGAAAGCCGGCACTGGCTGCAGATGCACGCGCAGACGCTCCACGGTCGGCGTGCTGTCGATAATCAGCGGCGCGGCAGCATTCACGGCATTTCACCCAACACGAAAAACTGCCCGGCGCTTTCGACGCCCAGCATCGCCTTGCCATCGATGTTTCGCTCTTCCGCCATCTCGACCAACTGGTAATAGACCGGCCGCGCAAGCAGCGCCTCGAGCCTGTCGCGCACCAATACATAGGGCGAGGGCTCGCCGGTAACAGGGTTGACGCTGATCCGCAGTGGATGTTCGGCATCCAGCGGCACGACATCGTCGACATTGGTGCGGAAAGCGATCAGCCGGGCCGCACCCTCTGCCTGCCCCGTTTCATTGGCGACCGTTGCCTCTACGGCAACGAAGGGGGCGTCGTCGACCCGGATGCCGCATTTCTCCACCGGCGTCACCAGAACGTAACTGTCATCCGGTTCGCGCCGCAATATGCTGGCAAAGAGCTTGACCATGGCGGGGCGCGGGATCGGCGAGCCCATATAGTGCCAGCTCCCGTTTCGGGCGATCCGCATGTCGATCTGCCCGCAAAATGGCGGGTTCCACAAATGGACAGGCGGTTTTTTGCGCAAAGTCTCCTCGCCGCCGAACCGGGCGATCACATCCTTGAGACTTGGGCCTTTTGAGGCGGTTGCGGACATATGAGTCATATAGGCTTTCGTTTCGCTTCTACTATATACTCAATCCCATGCACAATCTGAGCGATACCGCCGAACATATCCTTCCTGAGATCGAACGGGTCGGCGGCCGTCTCGTGACCGCCCGCGATGCGGTCGGCCGGGTGATCTTCGGTCAGGGCGACGTTGTCGAGGAAACCCTGATAACCCTGCTGGCCGGCGGCCATGCCCTGCTGGTTGGCGTGCCGGGCCTGGCGAAGACCAAACTGGTCGAGACGCTGGCCAAGGTTCTGGGCCTCGATGCCCGCCGTGTCCAGTTCACACCTGACCTGATGCCGGCCGATATCGTCGGCTCGGAAGTGCTGGAAGAAAGCGAAACCGGGCGCCGCTCGTTCCGCTTCATCCCCGGTCCGGTCTTCTGCCAGCTGCTGATGGCCGATGAAATCAACCGCGCCAGCCCACGCACACAGTCCGCCCTGCTGCAGGCCATGCAGGAGCGCCAGGTTTCCGTGGCCGGTCAGCGCCACGAACTGCCGGCGCCGTTCCATGTGCTGGCAACACAGAATCCGCTGGAGCAGGAAGGCACCTATCCGCTGCCCGAAGCCCAGCTCGACCGCTTCCTGCTGCAGATCGATGTGCGCTATCCCGACCGCGAGGCCGAGCGGCGCATGCTGTTTGCCACCACCGGCGCAACCGAAGAATCGATCCCCACCGTGCTGAGCGGTGCCGACCTGATGGCCGCGCAGCGCCTGGTCCGCCGCATTCCGGTGGGCGAGAGCGTGGTGGAAGCCATCCTCAACCTCGTTCGCGCCGGCCGGCCGGAGGAATCCGACATCCCGGGTCTGGCCGATCTGGTCGCCTGGGGCCCCGGCCCGCGTGCCAGCCAGGCCCTGATGCTGGCGGTGCGCGCCCGCGCATTGCTGCAGGGCCGCCTGGCGCCCTCGATCGACGATGTGCTGGCGCTTGCCGGCCCGATCCTGCGGCACCGCATGGCGCTCACCTTCGCCGCCCGCGCCGAAGGCGTCACCGTTTCCGACGTCATCGCCAAGCTGACCGCGCCGCTGCGGTAAGCCGGACGCGGCATGGCGGCAACGGCATCGACCGGAACCACAGCTAACGCACGGCGCCAGCGCGCCGAACACTTCGCCGCATTCCTGCCGCCGCTGCTGGTGGCCGCCGAACGTGTCGCCGCCACCGTCGAACAGGGCGTGCATGGGCGCCGCCGCGTCGGCCCCGGCGATGCCTTCTGGCAGTTCCGCCGCTACAGCCAGGGCGACTCGCTGACCCGGATCGACTGGCGCCAGACCGCCAAACGCCAGGCTGCCTTTATCCGTGAGAATGAATGGGAGGCCGCCGAGAGCGTCTGGCTCTGGCGCGACCCCTCGCCCTCCATGCGCTGGAAATCCGACCTCGGCATGGAGCAGAAGGACGAACGCGGCGACCTGCTGCTGCTGGCGCTGGCCAGCCTGCTGCTGCGCGGTGGAGAACGCGTCGCCCTGCTCGGTCACCCTCAGCGTCCGTCATCCGGTCGCATGGTGATGGAGCGCATCGCTGAGCGCCTGATCCGCTCGCGCTTTGAAACCGCCGAAGCCAGCCTGCCGCCGATCCAGCCGCTGCCGCGCTATGCGCATGTCGTGCTGCTGGGCGATTTCCTCTATCCGGTCCCAGAGATCGCCGCGCGGCTCCGCGCCCTCGCCGATATGGGCGTGAAGGGCACCGTGATGCGACTGGTCGATCCGGCCGAGGAGGACTTCCCCTATAAGGGCCGCACGCGTTTCCTCGGTCTGGAAGGCGAATACCCGCTACTGGTGCCGCGTGCCGAGACCATGGGCGATGACTGGCGCGCGACCTTCGCGGCACATCAGGCTGAGTTGGCCGAAGTTTGCCGCCGGCTCGGCTGGCGCCATATCAAGCATCGCACCGACAAAGGCCCGCAGACCGCCCTGCTGGCACTGTATCAATCGCTGCAGGGCGAACGCGCCCTGCCCGCTGGGCGTTAGCCGCCATGCTGTCGCTGGGCGCACTCGCTTTCGCCACACCCTGGGCGCTGGCCGCGCTGGTCAGCCTGCCGGTGCTGTGGTGGCTGCTGCGCATCACGCCGCCGCAGCCGCGCCAGGTCACCTTCCCGCCGCTGCGCCTGCTGCTTCTGCTCAAGCCGAAGGAAGAGACGCCGGCGCATACGCCCTGGTGGCTGCTGCTGTTGCGCCTGCTGATCGCAGCCCTGGCGATCCTTGCGCTCGCCGAGCCGATCCTCAATCCGCAGGCGACCCAGCGCGACGGCCAGGCGCTGGTGCTGGTGATCGATGACGGCTGGACCGGCGCACCGCGCTGGCGCGAAAAGCTGGCCCGCGCCGATGATCTGCTGGAAGTCGCCGAACGTGACGGCCGCCCCGCCGTACTGATCACCACTGCGGCGCCGAGTAATGGCGAGGCGATGCAGCCTTCGCTGCTGATGCCCGCCGCAGAACTGCGCCCCATCGTGGCCGGTCTGCAGCCCAAGTCCTGGGCCAGCGACCGCGCCACACTGGTGCAGGCGCTGCTGCAGGCGCGCCTGCCCGAAAGCGCCAATGTCATCTGGATCAGCGATGGCCTGCGCGAGGATGAAACCGGCACCAGCACCTACACACTGGCCGAATTCCTGCAGCGGCTCGGCCCGCTCAGCGTCATCACCTCGCCTGACGATGCCACGCTGGCCCTGCTGCCGCCTGCGACCAGCGCACAGGGCGACACTGTCACCTTGCGCCGCAGCCCCAATGTCACCGGCGAGCAGGGCGCAACGCTCCGCGCCGTCACCGATCAGGGCCGCGTGCTGGCACGCGAACGCATGACCTTCGCCACGCGCTCGGAAACCGCGATGCTGAAACTCGACCTGCCGAGCGAGTTGCGCAACCAGCTGTCGCGCCTGGAAATCGAGGAACAGCCGAGCGCCGGCACCGTGCAACTGCTGGACGACCGCTGGCGCCGCCGCCCGGTCGGTCTGGTGACCGGCGGGGCCGTGGAAACCCGGCAGCCGTTGCTGGGCGACCTGTTCTATCTCGACCGCGCGCTGAGCCCCTATGCCGAACTGCGCTCGGCGCCGGTGGCCGACCTGCTGCAGCGTGAGATCGCCGTGATCGTGCTGGCCGATGTGGCTCAGGTGGTGGCGAGCGAAACCCGTCAGCTCGAGCAATGGATCGACAAGGGCGGCGTGCTGCTGCGTTTTGCCGGTCCGCGTATGGCCGAGGCCACCGACGGCCTGCTGCCGGTGAAACTTCGCCAGGGCTCGCGTCAACTCGGCGGCGCGCTCTCCTGGTCGCAGCCGCAGCGGCTCGGCGCCACACCGGAGACCAGCCCCTTCTTCGGCCTTGGCGGCAGCAATGACGTCACCGTCAGCCGCCAGGTGCTGGCCGAACCGGAAGCTCAACTGGGCGAGAAAACCTGGCTGCGGCTGGAAGACGGCACGCCGCTGGTGACTGCCACACAGCGCGGCAAGGGCTGGCTGATCCTGGTTCACACCACCGCCAACACTCTATGGTCCGATCTGGCGCTCAGCGGGTTCTATGTGGAAATGCTGCGCAAGGTGATCGATCTCTCTCAAGGCATCGGCGCCACCGGCGAAGCGGCCGACACGCCGCTGCCGCCGCTGGGCGTGCTGGACGGTTTCGGCCGCGCCGTCGAGCCAGGCCCGGCCGTGCAGCCGATCGCGCCACGCGCCATCGCCACCACCAAGCCCGGCCCACGCCATCCGCCCGGCTGGTATGGCCGCCTGGACAGCCGCCAATCGCTCAACACCGCCAATGCCGAGACCAAACTGCTGCCGGTCACCAACTGGCCGGCCGGCGTCACCGAACTGCGGCTGGATGGCCAGAGCCGCGAGCTGCATCTGCTGCCCTGGCTGCTCGGCGCGGCGTTGCTGCTGTTCCTCGCCGACTGGCTGATCGGTCTCGGCCTGCGTGGGCTACTGCCCGCTTTGCGTCGTCGCCCGGCTGCGGCGCTGCTGGCCGTCGCCCTTCTGCTGCTCTCCGGCATGGCCGAGGCACAGCAGCGCCGCAATACGCTCACCGCCAATGACGAATTCGCGATGAAGGCCTCGCTCGACCTGCGGCTGGCCTATGTCGTGACCGGACAGGCCGATATCGACCAGATGAGTCGCGCTGGCCTGTATGGCCTGACCGAGACCATGTATCGCCGTACCTCGATCGAGGCCGCCGAGCCCATCGGTGTCAATCTGGAAGCCGACGACATCTCGCTGGTGCCTTTTCTCTACTGGCCGATCACGCCGCAGCAGCCGCAATTATCGGATGTTGCACTTCGCCGCCTCGACCAGTTCATGAAAACCGGCGGCATGATCCTGTTCGATACGCGCGACCAGGCGATGGGCCTCAGCGGCACGGCGGCCAGCCCGAATACCGAAAAGCTGCGCCAGCTGCTGGCCCGGCTGGATATCCCGCCGCTGATGCCGGTGCCGGACGATCACGTTCTGACCAAGGCTTTCTACCTGCTGCAGGACTTTCCTGGCCGCTACAGCGGCGGCACGCTCTGGGTCGAGCGTAATCCGGGCGGCGACAAGGACGGCGTCACCTCCATCGTGATCGGCAGCCACGACTTCGCCGCCGCCTGGGCCATCGACAACAATGGCCGGCCGCTGGCCGTCACGGTGCCGAACCTGCCGCGCCAGCGCGAATATTCCTATCGCTTCGGCATCAACCTGCTGATGTACACGCTGACCGGAAACTACAAGGCCGATCAGGTCCATGTGCCAGCCCTGCTTGAGCGCCTAGGAAACTGAGCGTGGGTAACTGATGAACAGCGCGCTCACCTTCGATTTCGCTCCGCTGGTACCCTGGCCGCTGCTGCTGGCCTGCGCCGCCGTTGCCGTGCTGCTGACCATGCTCGGCCTGTGGCAGCGTGCGCGCGGCACGCTGCTTCGTGCCATGGTCGCCGTGCTGGCCATCGCCACGTTGGCCAATCCGGTGGCGCGCAAGGAAGACCGCAGCACCCTGCCCGATATTGCCGTGGTGGTGGTGGACGAAAGTCCGAGCCAGGGCATCGCCGAACGCCAGCGCCAGGCCGAAGAGGCCGAGGCAATGCTGCGCGAAAAACTCGGCGCGACCGAGAATCTGGAAGTCCGCATCGTGAAGGCCGGCAAGGCCGCCGCCGAAACCGCCGAGCGCGACGAAGGCACGCGGCTGTTCTCGGCGCTCACCCTGGCGCTGAGCGATCTGCCGCGCCATCGCCTGGCCGGCAGCATTCTGGTCACCGACGGCCAGGTGCATGACATGCCGGCCGAGATCGCCGCCGCGCAGGACGTGACCGGCGCGCCGGTGCATGTGCTGTTGACCGGCCGCCCCGACGAGCGCGACCGCCGGCTGGTGGTGCGCAACGCGCCGACCTTCGGCATGATCAACCAGGATCTCAACGTCACTTTGCGCATTGACGACACCGGCGCAGCGCCCAACGAGATGGCCGAACTGCGCTTCCGCCAGCAGGATGCCGGCGAGCGCGTGCTGCAGGTGCCGATCGGGCGTGATGTCACCGTACCGTTCAAGCTGCCGCGTGCCGGCCGCAGCCTGCTGGAATTCGAGGTGCCGCCGATCCAGGGCGAATTGACGCCGCTGAACAACCGCGTGGCACTGTCGGTGAATGGCGTGCGCGACCGCCTGCGCGTGTTGCTGGTCACTGGCGAGGCGCATGCCGGCGAGCGCGTCTGGCGCAACCTGCTGAAGGCCGACCCCAATGTCGATCTGGTGCATTTCACCATTCTGCGGCCGCCGGACAAACAGGACGGCACGCCGATCCGCGAATTGTCGCTGATCGCCTTCCCGATCCGCGAACTGTTCGAACTCAAGCTGAACGAGTTCGATCTGATCATCTTCGACCGCTACCGGCGGCGCGGCATCCTGCCGACGGCGTATTACGAGAATATCGCCCGCTATGTCGAACGCGGTGGCGCCTTCCTCGAAGTTTCAGGCTCGACCTATGCCACTCCGCTCAGCATCTACCGCACGCCGGTATCCGAGATCCTGCCCGGCCGCCCGAACGGCACGATGCGCATGGAGCCCTTCACGCCGCAGCTGACCACCGTGGGCAAGCGCCATCCGGTCACGGCCGGACTTCCCGGCTCGGTCGGCGAAAACGGCCAGCCGAACTGGAGCCGCTGGTTCCGCGTCGTCAATGTCGATGTCACGCGCGGCCATCCGCTGATGGAAAGCCAGAACCGCGAGCCGCTGATGGTGCTCGACCGCGTCGAAAAAGGTCGCGTGGCGCAGTTCTATTCCGACCATATCTGGCTGTGGTCGCGCGGCTATGAAGGCGGCGGCCCGCAGGCCGAGTTGCTGCGCCGACTGGCACACTGGCTGATGAAGGAACCGGATCTCGAGGAAGAAGCCCTGCGCGCCGAGGCCAAGGGCGGGCGGCTGGAAGTCGAGCGTCGCAGCCTGACTGAGCGCAAGGAACCGGTGACGGTGATCCGCCCCGACGGCAGTGAAACCAGGCTGATGCTGGAGGAGCAAGGCAACGGCATTGCCAGCGGACGGCTGTCGGTCGAGATGCCCGGTATCTATCGTATTCGCGACGGCGAACGCGAAACGGTGGCAACGATGGGCGCGATCAATCCGCGCGAATTCTCCGATCCGCGTGCCACGCCGGCGGTGCTGAAGCCACTGGCCGATGCCAGCCATGGCAGTGTGCGTTGGCTGCGCGACGGCATGCCGGATATCCGCATGGTTGATAAGCCGACGCGATCGGCAGTGCGGGAACAGGCCGGCCGCAACTGGATCGGGCTGTACCGCCAGAACGACTATGTCGTGACAGGATTGACGCTCACGCCGCTGGTGCTGCCGCTGGCGATGCTAACGGCGCTGCTGCTCGGCATGCTGCTGATGTGGCGGCGCGAGAGCCGCTAGGCTGCGGCCTTCTTCTTGCCGGCCTTCACCGGCTTGCCCACCATGCCGCCTACGCCCTGCAGGGCGCCGGCCGCCAGTTCCATCACCTGGAACCGCTCGCGCTCTACCCAACCCGGCATCTCCATGCCACGGTCGGCCGCATTCACGAAGCCGAAGGGCTCGTAATAGGGCTTATCGCCGACCAGGATGCACAGGCCATGGTTCAGCCGCGTGGCGGCATAGAGGCTGTGCCGGATCAGCGCCCGGCCGATACCCTGCCCCTGGTAATCCGGATGCACGGCGACGGGCCCCAGCATGATCGCCGGTGTTGCCGCCTCGCCGATACTCACCGGCCAGTAGCGGATCGAGCCCAGCACGACGCCATCCTCGTCACGCACCACGAAGGCAAGCGACTTGATATGCGGCACGCTCTCGCGCAGCCGGTAGACGGTCTTGCGCGTACGGTCCGAGCCGAAGGCGAGATCCAGCAGGCTGTCGATTTGGGCGGAGTCGGAACTCCGCTCGGGCAAAATGGGGTACATGAGTTTGCTTCCAGCAACGATGTCGGACACCAGAGGCGGACGTTCGGCCTTAGCCTTCCGTCCGGTTGGCCGGGTCGTGCTCATTGGGGAAGCAGGAATGTCGGAGTCAGTAGGCGACGATGACCTGGCTTCAGTGGGCACGAACGGCCGTAACGCACCGCTTTCGCATCATTTGCGAGGGCGGTGCGCTCATACGGGCTCGTCGATGTCGCCACTGGCGGGTCATGACACAGAATCCTGTTAGGTCGCGAAAGTCGGATAGCATAGCCGGCCGGGGGCGTAAACCGGATTTCACACTGATTTCACAATCCGCTTTTGGGCTGTGTCGGCCAGAACACACTCCCAGGGCGGCTCAGGACCGAACCGGTCGGCGAAGAAGTCGATGAAAGCCCGCACTTTCGGCGTCAGGTAGCGCTGCGCCGGATAGACGGCATAGATGCCGAACGGCCTCGGCTCGTAAGCCTCCAGCAGCGGCACCAGGCGTTTGGCGGCGATATCCGGCCCGACGATGAAACTGGGCAGCCGGGCGATGCCGTGGCCGGCGATGGCGGCATCGCGCAGCGAGTCGCCGTTGTTGGTGGTCAACCGGCCCGAGACTTTCACCGCCTGCGCGCCCGCCGGTCCGTCGAAATTCCAGGTCGCCGGTTCTGGAAGGTATTTGTAGAGCAGGCATTCATGCTGGCGCAGGTCGTCGGGCTTCAGAGGCACGCCGGCCTTGCGCAGGTAGGATTCGGCCGCGCAGGTGATCGAACGCACGGGGGCCAGCCGTCGCGCTGTCAGCGTGGAGTCTGTGAGATTCGCGCCGATACGGATGGCGACATCGACCTCCTCTTCCAGCAGGTCGATGGTGCGGTCGTTGAAGGTCAGGTCAATGCGTAGCTCGGGACAGAGCGACAGCAGTTCAGGCAGCAGCGGCGCGACATAGCCCAGTCCGAAACTCATTGGCAGGTTCACCCGCAGCAGGCCGCGCGGCAGCGCCTGCAGATTCTGCACAGCGGCCTCGGCAGCTTCAGCCTCAACCAGCACACGCTGGGCATGTTCCAGCACGATGCGGCCGGTTTCGGTCAGCGAGAGTTTGCGCGTCGTCCGCTGCAGCAGTTGCGCCCCCAGCCGCTGTTCCAGCCGCGAGATCTGTTTCGAGACGGCGGATTTCGACAGGCCAAGGGTTCCGGCCGCGCCGCTGAAGCTCTCCTGCTCCACCACGCGGGCAAAGACGGCCAGGTCGGCAAGATGGTCCATATTGTTTCTCATAGGAAACAATAATATTCCATAGATGATATTGTTTCAATTAAAGAAAAGCATACTTTCCGTAGCGAACCAACACCAACCCGGACCGCCCAGGAGGCAGCCATGACCAAGGTTCTCGTTCTCTATCATTCGATGTATGGCCACGTGGAAAAGATGGCCGAGGCCGTCGCTGCCGGCGCGCGCGAAGTGCCGGGCGCCCAGGTCACCATCAAGCGCGTGCCCGAGACCATGCCGGAAGAGGCCTTCAAGAAGGCTGGCGGCAAGTGGGACCAGGCTGCTCCGATCGCAGACCCGGCCGAACTGGCCGACTATGACGCCATCATCTTCGGCACCGGCACCCGCTTCGGCAACATGACCGGCCAGATGCGCAGCTTCCTCGACCAGACCGGCGGTCTGTGGGTGAAGGGCGCACTGGTCGGCAAGGTCGGCAGTGTCTTCGTCTCGACCGGCACCGGTGGCGGCAACGAAACCACGGTCAGCAGCTTCCACACCACCCTGCTGCATCATGGCCTGGTGATCGTCGGCCTGCCCTATGCGATCCCGGAGACGATGGATATCAGCGAAGTGAAGGGCGGCTCGCCGCTCGGTGCCGGCACCATCGCCGGCGCGGATGGCAGCCGCAGCCCGAGCGAAAAGGAACTCAAGACCGCCCGCTTCCAGGGCAAGCATGTGGCGAGCATCGCCGCAAAGCTGAAGGCTTAACTCTCTACGCAGTTTTCTCTCATTGGGGCGACGGCCGATACGGTCGGCCGTCGCCCACGGAGGCTTCCATGATTCATGTTGTTCCCTTCGACAATCTCGGCCGGATGAATATCGACTGGCTGAATAGCCGCTTCCACTTCAACTTCTCGGGCGTTGCCGCGCCGATGGGGTTCGGCTTCGGTCCCCTGCGGGTGTGGAATGACGACGAGATCGCGGCGCAGTCGGGCTTCCCGATGCACGGCCATCGTGACATGGAGATCATCACCTATGTCACCAAGGGTGCGATCAGCCACGAAGACAGCCTGGGCAACAAGGGCCGCACCCCGGCTGGCGATGTGCAGGTCATGTCGGCCGGCACCGGTATCATGCATTCGGAATTCAACGCCGAAGACGAAATGACGCATCTGTTCCAGATCTGGATCGAGCCGCGTCAGGCCAAGCTGAAGCCGCGCTGGGACCAGGCGCAGTTCCCCAAGGGCGACCGCGCCAATCGTCTGGTGCCGCTGGCTTCTGGCGAAGAAGCCGTGCTCTCGGCCAACGCGGGCACCTTGCTGATCCACCAGGATGCCACCCTGTTCGGAGCGCTGGTCGAAAAGGGCAAGTCGGTGACCTACGAGCAGAAGCCGGATCGCATGGCTTATCTGGTGGTTGCCGAGGGCAGCGTGGAACTCGACGGCGTGACCCTGAAGACCCGCGACGGCGTTGCCATCGCCGCCGATACGCCGGTGGAGATCAAGGCACCGGAAGGTGCGGAATTCCTGCTGTTCGACCTGCCGCGTCCGCAGCAGCGCCCGAACTAATCCAAGTTAGCCTGATCTGACTTTGGGCGGTCCTGCGCAGCACGCAGGCCGCCCAAAGCTTTTTCCAGCCGTTCAATATCGGCCAGATGCAACGTGTTGGGCCCGCCATAGGGCAGGCCGACGCCACTCTCTTTCAAGGCTTTGTGAATCGCGAAGCGCAGGTCGCTTTCGATGATGTGGCGCTTTTCGACATCCGAGATATGGCCGCGCAGTGCAAACAGCAGCGTGCCGGCTTCGAATTCACGGAAGATCACCACCGGCGCCGGCATGCTGAGAATATCCGGATGCTCAGTCAAGCATTTCAGCAGCACTTCGCGCGCCTTCTCAAGGTCGGCGTTGTAGGACAGGCTGATCTGTATATCGATGCGGCCCAGACGGTTGCGATGCGTCCAGTTCATCACCGATTGCGAGATCAGCTCGGAATTCGGAATGATCACCGAGGCGCGCGGGAAGGTCTCGATCTCGGTGGAGCGCACGTTGATGCGGCGGACATAGCCTTCGCGCGTGCCGACCACCACCCAGTCGCCGACTTTCACCGGCCGTTCGATCAGCAGGATCAGACCAGAGACGAAGTTGTTGACGATATTCTGCAGGCCGAAACCGATACCGACCGACAGCGCGCCGGCGATGATCGCCAGGTTCGACAGATCGAGACCCACCACGCCGACACCGGCGAGAATGGCGAGCAGATAACCGGCATAGGTGAGCCCGGTGACCATCGAGTTGCGCACACCGGGATCGATGCCTGCCTGGGTTTCCAGCCTGGAATTGAGGCCGCCGCTGAGCAGACGCGTGATGCCGATACCGATCACCAGCACCACAACCGCGGTCAGGATGTTGCCCAGCGAGATCGTGACCGGGCCGATCGTGACGCCGTAAAACAGCTCGAGCGTGTAGCTGATCAGCGTGGCGCGGCTGACGCCCCAGGACACGGCAAGGCCCGCGAGCAGCAGCAGGAACAAGATGATATCGGCCAGCAGGCCGAGCAGCAGCTGGCTGGTGGTGCTCATCGGACCGCTCAGGCCCAGCGACTGGCGCCAGACACGGAACCGGCTGTCTGGGCTCTCGGCCAGATTGGCGAGGCCGTCACGGACGGCGATCCGCACCAGCGCATAAGCGCCAAGACTGAGCGCGGAGCCAAGCAGGCCGTAAGAGAGGAAAGCGGCGGCGCCATAATAGCCCAGCAGCAATGCCACAAGCGCGATCAGGTTGAGACCAAAGATCAGCCCCGCGAGCAGACGCAGCGGGCGCCATTCATCCGGCAGCGAACGCCACAGCCTCGGATCGGAGAAAGCGAGATTGGCAACGAACAGGAACAGCGCCACGGCGGCGATCACCATGTTGCGGCCGGCAAAGCCGAAATCCGGCACGCGTGACGGCGCCACCAGCACCGCCAGCAGGATCATCCCTACCGCGAAGGCACCGGTGCGGCGGAGCAGTGTCTTGCGTTCGCGCTCAGGCAGCGGAATCAGCGCCCAGACCGGCTGGTACGGTGCCAGCGTCGCATGGGCCAGGCCGTAAGCGAGCAATGCGGTCGAAACCGCCTGCATCAGCATCAGCACCATGCTGCCGACCAGGCCAGTCAGCCAGCTGTTGCCGGCCAGCACGCCATACGCGGCCCACAGCACCACAAGGGGCATGGCGGTATGGCCGATCAGTACAGTGAAGGCGGCAATCGTGCGGCGGACCGGCGACGGATCTTCGTTCTCGGGATGGATACCGTAATTGCGGCGAAGCCAGCGCTGGGTCGGGATCAGCAGCACACTGGCCAATGCGACCACGATAACGATCTGCAGCAGTGTGCTGTGCCCTGGTCGCCGCCCCTCATCCGCCGCCCACCATTGCGCCGGGACCGCCATCACCTGCGTCGAGATCGCCCCGATATCATCGAAGCCGCTATGCCAGAAATCGGGATTGAACGGCGACACGCCACGATAGAGCAGTTGGCGCGTGAACTGGCGCCGCGCTTCATCGGCCACTTCATCCTGCAGGGCAACAATGCGCGTCAGCGCCAGTTCGGCCTGCTTGGTACTGTCCTGCACCGATTGCAGCCGCACGGCCAGCTGGCGACGCGACTCTGTGACCGCGGCGGCCTCGCGCGGCTGCCCGGCAGCCGGCGCCGGGCCGAGCGCATCGAGCTGAGACTGTGCAGACGTCGCCGCCTGGCGGAACTGGTCGCGCTCGGTGGTGGCCTGCACGCGCAGCCGGTCGAGATCGGCGCGCAATGCGGCAAAGCCTTCGTCGTCCATGCGCGGGTCGCGCAGCTGACGCGTGATCGGCGCGAGTGCCGCGTTCCAGTCGGTCGGTGTCAATGCACCGGGCGCTGCGCCACCCGCTGGCTGTGCGCCAGCAGGCGCTGCGGCCAGCAGACAGAGCAGCAGGGCGATCGAGAGGAGAAAACGGGTCGCGCGGAATGTCATGGCGGATCTGTGTCAGATGCGGGTCAGCGCCGGTTCGGGTACAGCCATTGCTATAGCCGATATGGCGGCCGAATGCTCCCTTTGGCGCGACTTTGCGGCAAAAACGGGGCAAAGCGCATCTGTTTTGTCCCGAGTCGATTGCTTGACTTGGGACAGGGCCGCTGTTGTGCTGGCGGCATGAGCGAACGGATCGACTGCGAGATCGCCGTGATTGGCGCCGGCACGGGCGGCACTGCGATAGCCACGGCCTGCGCCCTATTCGGCAAACGCACCGTACTGATCGAACGTGGGCGGATGGGCGGCTATCGCCTGCATGGCGAATTGCCGCTGCAGGTGCTGGCCGTGGCCGGCCGCCATGCCACTGGCTGGCGCGACGCCGCCGGCTTTGGCATCCGCTATGAAGAACCCGAGATCGATTTCGCCACCGTGCTACGCCATGCCAAAAACCTGACGGCTGCGCAGGCCGCCAATGACTCGGTCGAGCGGCTCTCTGCGCTGGGCGTCAACGTCTTGCAGGGCGAAGCGCGCTTCACATCGGCCGACACCATTTCCGTCGGTGAGCGGGTGGTGACGGCAAAGCGGTTTGTCATCGCCACCGGCGCGCGCCCGGCCCAGCCGGCGATTCCGGGCCTGGCGGAAATTCCCTGCCTGACGCCGCAGACCGTCTTCGACCTGACTGAACGCCCGCTGCATCTGCTGATCATCGGCGGTGGCGGCGCCGGCGTCGCACTGGCGCAGGGCTTCTGCCGCATTGGTGTGAAAGTCACGCTTGTTGATCAGGGCCGTTTCCTGTCACGGCACGATCCTGAGCTGAGCGATCTGACCATCGACGCGCTGCGCCGCGATGGCGTCACCCTGCATGAGCAGACCGAGATCGCGCAGGTGGAAAACGCCGTGCCGGGTATCGTACTGACCTTGCGCCATACCGATGGCAGCAGCACGCGGATTGCGGCTTCGCATCTGCTGCTCGCCGCCGGCTGGCAGGCCGACCATGACGCACTCAATCCCATGGCCGCCGGCATCGAGACCGGCGCGCAAGGCATCGTCACCGATCGCCGGCTGCGCACCACCAATCCCCGCATCTTTGCCATCGGGGCCGCCACCAACCTGCAGGCCACCACACCGGTGGTGCAGCATCATGCCGGCGTGGTGCTGAAGAACCTGCTGTTCCGGCTGCCAGCACGCATCACCGCCCATGCCGCCGCCAGCCTGGTGCCCAGCGATCCCGAACTGGCCTTTGTCGGCCAGACCGAAACCGAGGCCCGGCGCGGCAAACGCAGCATCCGCATCCTGCGCCGACCGTTTGCGCTAAACGAGCGCGCATTGGCCGATGGCGGCAGCGCGGGCCTGCTGAAGGTGGTCACCTCGCCGCTTGGCGGCATCCTCGGCGCGGCGGCCGTCGGATCGCAGGCCGCGGAAGTGCTGCAGCCCTGGGGTCTGGCCATCGGCAAGGGATTCGGCATCGGTGCCATGCAGGCCATGATTGCCCCCTTCCCGGCACGCGGAAATACCGCCGCCCAGGCGGCCACCGACTTCTACCGCCCGAAGCTGTTCAGCCCTTTCGGTCGCCGTGTGGTGCAGTTCCTCGCCCGTTTCGACTGAGACACTATATTATCCCACGTCATGAACGCCGATCCGGGGACATCGTCCGACCTGTCGCGCCTGCCGCGTCCGCCCGTGGTGGCCAGCCTGTCCGGCCGGCTGCTGCTGCTGACGGTCGGCTTCACCATGCTGTCGGCCGTGCTGATCTACCTGCCGGCGATGAGCCGCTTCCGCATCAACTATCTCGAGGCGCGCATCGAGCTGGCCGACCAGGCGGCGCTCGCGCTGCTGGCCGCACCGAATGGCATGGTAAGCGCCGAGCTGGAAGACGAGCTGTTGCATAATGTGGGCGGCAAGCTGGTCGCGATGCGACGCAAGGACTCCAATGCCCTGATCCTGAGCGACCGCCAGGAGCTGCCCATGCTGGGCAAGCCGGTCGACTTGGCGAACCAGCAGTGGTGGGAAGCCATCGCCCATGCCGTCATGGTGCTGATCAAGCCATCCACCGAATATGTGCGCGTGGTCGGACTCTCGCCGCGCGACCCGCAGACCAAGATCGAAGTGGTTTTGCCAACCGCGCCGATGAGCGAAGCCCTGCGCGACTTCTCGTGGCGTGTGCTGTGGGTGGCGCTGCTGATCTCGGTGATCACCGGCAGCCTTGTCTATGTCAGCCTGCAACTGATGCTGGTACGGCCGATCCGCCGCCTGATCGGCAGTATCGTCGGATTTCATGCGGCCCCCGAAGATGCCCGCCAGATCATCCGTCCCACGCGGCGCCGAGACGAGCTTGGTCTGGCCGAACGCGAGCTGCAGATGATGCAGCAGGATCTGCGCCACGCCCTGACCCAGCGTACGCGCCTGGCGCAGCTCGGAATCGCGGTCAGCAAGATCAGCCACGACCTGCGCAACATGCTGGCGGCGGCGCAGCTGGTCTCCGACCGCCTGGAAACCTCCGACGATCCCACCGTGCGTCAGGTGGCGCCGCGGCTGGTCGGGTCGATCGACCGCGCGATTTCGCTCTGTGCGCAGACATTGCAGTTCGGCAAAGCGGAAGAGCGCGCGCCGCAGACCTGCCGGATCGCCCTGCACAATTTCGTCAACGACGTGGCCGCAGCACTCGGTCTGCCCGATGGCCCCGCCATCCGCTGGCATAATGCGGTGCCAGAACATCTGCCCGTGCAGGCCGATCCCGACCAGCTCTATCGCGTGATGAACAATCTGATGCGCAATGCCGTGCAGGCCATGCCAGATGGCGGCGATCTGCGCGTGGCGGCCACCGCCACCGAAACCGATGTGGTGATCGAAGTGGCCGATAGTGGCAGCGGTTTGAGCGAGGCGGCCCGCACGCACCTGTTCGAGCCGTTTCGCGGCGGGCGC
>JAGXRD010000047.1 GCA_018336035.1 Alphaproteobacteria bacterium
CATCCACGCCTTTTCTTGAAACAACCGAAGACGTGGATGGCCGGGTCAAGCCCGGCCATGACAAATTCTAGGGACGCCGCAGCAGACCCGCACCCGACTGCGTCAGGGCCTGCAGGCCGAAGCCCAGGAAGATCACGCCGCTGATCCGCGTCACCCAGAGTTCGTGGCGGCGATAGAGCCGGCGCACCGGCGCGGCGCCGATCACCCAGACCAGAATCGCATCACCGATGACGAAGCCGGCACAGGCGGCCAGCAGCAGCGGCGGCAGGCTGGCCCAGCTCAACTCGCCGGCATGGGCCGCCAGCAAGGCCGTAAACATGGCGATCGCCACGGCATAGCTTTTCGGGTTTGTCATACCGAAAGCGAGGCCACGGCGCAGCGGCTGCGTCACTTCGGTATTCAGCGCGCCGTCGTCACGACGCTGCACCGTCACCGCGCGCCAGCCGAGCAGCAGGAGATAACTGCCGCAGATTACACCGAGGATGTCGAAGACCAGCGTGCCGAGGCTGGCCGAGCCGATGATCGCCACCAGCGCCAGTGCGCCCCAGACGATGTCGCCGGCAAAATGTCCGGCAAGGAATTTCACGCCCGCGATACGCCCCTGTCCGGCGCCGATGCCCAGCAGCGCCAGGAAAGCCGGGCCCGGCGTCAGCGTATAGGCCGCACCGGCAATGGCGGCGGCGAGAAGCAGCGACAGGCTCATGGCGGCTCTTTCCTCCTGGCGAGACGGTGTCTAGCCTAGAGCAGTGGCCGGGAGGAGCAAGATGCGGCGTCTGATGATTGCAGTGGCGGCGGTGGCGGGGCTGATGGCGCAACATGCGACGGCAACGGAAGAGACGGTGAAATTTGCGTCGCTGCACGACAATGTCGAACTGGTCGGCTACCTGTTCCTGCCGAAGGACACGGCATTCCCCGCGCCGGGAATCGTGCTGATGCATGGCCGTGCCGGCGCCTATTCCTCGGCGGCGAAAGGCGTCTATACGGCGAAGACTTTGTCGCAACGCCATCGCCAGTGGGCGGAATGGTGGGCCGGGCAGGGTTACGCCGCGCTGATCGTCGATGGCTTCGGGCCGCGTGGCTATCCGGCCGGTTTCGGCCGCCATACTTACAAGGACCGCCCGGCCGAACTGGATGAAACCGAAGTCCGTCCGCAGGATGCCTATGCCGGATTGCTGTACCTGCGCAGCCGTCGCGAGATTGCCGGCGACCGCATCGGCCTGATGGGCTGGTCGAATGGCGGCAGTACGGTACTGGCAGCGATGGCCGACAACGCGCCCGGTCTGGACAGGATCGGCGGCGCAGCGCAGGGCTTTCGCGGCGGGCTGGCGCTCTATCCCGGCTGCGCCCTCAAGGACAAATATAAAAGCGGTCTGGTGCCCTACGCGCCGACGCGGATTTACGCGGCCGAGCTGGATGACGAAGTGTCGCCGAAAATCTGCACCACGCTGACCGAGCGCAGCCGTGCCAAAGGCGCGGATCTGACGCTGCAGATCTATCCCGGCGCCGTGCATGGTTTCGACGATCCCGCGCCGGCGCGCCAGGCCGATCCGGCCAACAGCGCTGCCACGCAGGATGTGACAGCAAAGGCGCTGGCCTTCTTCGCCGAACGGTTGAAATAGCGCCACCATGTTGGCCGTGATCGCCGTCCCCGACTTTGCCGAGGAAGACGCCGCCTGGATCGCCGTGATCCGGCGTGCGCATGACCCGCAATACGAGTCTGTGCCAGCGCATGTCACGCTGGTGTTTCCGTTCGAGTCTGCCGATCCCGACTGGTTCGCCGGCCATGTGGCGTCCGTTGCCGCCGTCACCGCGCCGCTGCAGGCGGCCTTCGACCGGCTGGCGCGGATCGAGAACCCGCATCAGCCGAAATACCGTTTTCTGAATGTGCTGCTGGCTGATGCGGCGAGTACGGAAACGCTCAACGCGCTGTACAAGGCGCTTGGCGGCAAGGGCGAGTATGAGCCGCATGTCACGCTGACGCGCTTCGGCGCCGTGTTCAGCGCGAAAGCACTGGAGCGGCAGATGGGAAGCTTAGGTCGGCCGGTGCAGGGGCGTATCGCGGCGCTGGAGATTCTGGACATCAGCCATGGCGCGATCCGTCGCGGTGCGGCGCTGCCGCTGATGGGCTGACGCTATTTCGTGCGGACCAGTACGGCCAGCATCTCATGCAGGTTCAGTTCGAAATGGGCCACGAAGCCGGGAAATTTGATGTAGTCGACCGCCTGCGCCAGCGTGCTGAACCAGGCGGCGGCATCCCAGGCATGGAAATGGATGGAATAGCGCCGCGCCATAACCTCCTGTGCCTTCTGCTCGGCTTCGGCGCCCTGCAGGCCATTGGTCAGCTGGGCCCATTCCAGGTAATGCGCGGCGCGCGACTATTCGGGGCCTTCCTCGTAATCCTTCACCAGATGTGAAAACGGCGTGACCGGCCGGTTGCGGTCGAAGGTGAAGTCGCGGTTCGGCACGGCATAGAACAGCCGCCCGCCCTTGCGCAGTTTTCTGCTGTGGGTCTCCAGCGTGCCGAGCAGGTTTTCGCAATGCTCGAGGAAGTGGTTGGCGACGATGAAATCTAGGCTGTCGTCCGGGATCGTTTTCAGCGTTTCGCCGTCGTCGATGATATCCGTTTCCACCAGCTTGCGGTTCGCCATCTCCTTATACTCGTTGTAAAGATCGGCTTTCGACATGCGGTCGACGTATTTCACCTGCGCCCCGGGCGGCAGGTCGAGCGGCGTGCCGAGCGCACCGATCTCGATGCCGCTGCCGCCGATGTAACGCCGCGCCACGAAGGCGCGCAGGATGCGTTTGTCGGCGACAGGTTTCTGCTGTGGCTGAGACAGGGTTTGCATCTGCACGCGCATGCCGGGCTGGGTCATGGTTTCTCCAGCGGATGGGCCTGGAAGGCCGGGAGGGCCTCGGCCCGTTCCGTTAGAGCATAGAGCGCGGGATATAAACCATCCGTTACCAGCTCGGGCACCATCACGCGCAGGAAGGTGACGGTGACAGCCGCCGTGATATCGGCCAGACCGATCTGGTCATTCAGTAGCCATGCGTCTGGCCGGCTGGCAGCGCGCCTGTCCAGCGCGGCAAGGCCGCCGGCCGCCTGGCGCAGCAGATGCTGGCGCCAGGGTTCGTGAATCTTCTCGGCCGGGCGGCGGCGCTGTTCGTAGACGGCATTGACCGCCTTATCCAGCACGCCGCTGCCGATGGCCATCAATTGAATGCAGTCGCGCCGCGACTTGCCATGCGGCGGGATCAGGCTTTTCGCCGGACCGACCAGTTCCATCAGGTAATCCAGAATGGCGGCGGATTCGATCAGGCGCTCGCCGTCTTCCAGTTCCAGCACCGGCACGCGGCCGACCGGATTGAGTTCCAGCCCGCGGTCGGGATCGGCGGTGACCGAGAGGTATTCGCGGCTATGCGGGATATCCAGCAGGGTCATCGCCACGGCGACGCGCCGGGAGTAGGGCGACAGGTTGCGACCGATCAATTTCAGCATGTGTTGTTCCTCCGCTGGCGCCCAACAGTCGCCAATGCGGCGCTGTCATGCAAGCAAAAGAAAAAGGCCGGAGATTCGCTCCGGCCTTTACCTCTCTACTCGTCATCCTCGGGCCCAAGGAATGTTTCTTGGCCGAGGATCTCTCGCAGTTCTGCATGAGATGCCCGGGTCAAGCCCGGGCATGACGATGTGTAAGAATTTACGCCGCCAGCTTGTCGAGTTCCTTGAGCAGGGCGTCGCCCATGCCGGTGGTGCCGACCTTGGCCGAGCCGCCGCCGAGATCGGCGGTGCGCACGCCGCTCTTCAGCACGTTTTCGGCCGCCTGATCGATCAGATCGGCATCGGCGCCGAGATCGTAGGCATAGCGCAACGCCATCGAGAAGCTCTGGATGGTGGCGAGCGGATTTGCAATCCCCTTGCCGGAAATGTCCGGCGCCGAGCCATGCACCGGTTCGAACAGCGCCATGCGGCGGCCGGTGGCGGGGTCTGCCGCACCCAGAGAGGCGGACGGCAGCATACCAAGCGAACCGGTCAGCATGGCGGCGGCGTCCGACAGAATGTCACCGAACAGGTTGTCGGTCACCATCACGTCGAACTGCTTGGGTGCGCGCACCAGCTGCATGGCGCCGTTATCGGCGTACATGTGTTCCAACTGCACGTCCTTGTATTTCTCCTGGTGAAGTTTGGTGACTTCCTCGCGCCACAGCACGCCGGATTCCATCACATTGGCCTTTTCCAGCGAAGTCACTTTGTTGCCGCGCTTCTGCGCCAGCTCGAAGGCGACGGCGGCGACACGGCGGATTTCGCTGGTGGTGTAGACCTGCGTGTTGATGCCGCGGCGCTCGCCATTGGGCAGCGTCTCGATGCCGCGCGGCTCGCCGAAATACACGCCGCCGGTCAGTTCGCGCACGATCATGATATCCAGGCCGCGCACGACCTCGGGCTTCAGGCTGCTGGCTTCCACCAGCGCGTCGAAGCATTTGGCCGGGCGCAGGTTGGCGAACAGCTGCATTTCCTTGCGCAGGCGCAGCAGGCCGCGTTCCGGCTTCTGGGCGAAGGGGAGGTTGTCCCATTTCGGACCGCCGACGGCACCGAGCAGCACCACGCCGCAATCCAGCGCATCCTGCATGGTGTTGTCATGCAGCGGCGTGCCGTGCTTGTCGAAAGCCGAACCGCCGACCAGGTCTTCTTTCACATCGAAGGAAACATGGCGGCGCTTGTCCATCCAGTCGATGACGCGGCGCACTTCGCCCATCACTTCGGGGCCAATGCCATCGCCCGGCAGCATCAGCATGGTACGGTTGGAAGCCATTCTTTCAGTCCTTCTCATTCGTCATGCCGGCCTTGAGCCGGCATCCCATTTTTTAATGGGACCCCGGGTCAAAAGCCCGGGGTGACGGTTGGTGATGTGTCGTTACCGCCCCGCCTGGGCATAGAGCCAGGGCTGGGCGCCGTGCTGCTTGCTTTCGAAACCGTCGATTTTCGACTTCTTCTCCAGCGTCAGCCCGATGGCATCCAGGCCGTTCAGCAGGCAGTGCTTCTTATGCGCATCCAGGTCGAACTTGATCACCTCGCCATCGGGGCGGGTGATTTCCTGCTTGGCGAGATCGACGGTGAAGCGGGCATTCTGGCCGCGCTTGGCGTCGTCCATCAGCTTGTCGACCTCGGCCTGCGGCAGCTTGATCGGCAGGATGCCGTTCTGGAAGCAGTTGTTGTAGAAGATGTCGGCGAAGCTGGTCGAGATCACGCAGCGGATACCCTGATCCAGCAAAGCCCAGGGCGCATGTTCGCGCGACGAACCGCAGCCGAAATTGTCGCCGGCCACCAGGATCTGCGCGTTCTTGTATTGCGGCTGGTTCATGAAGAAATCCGGCACCGGCTTGCCGTCCGGCGTCTCGCGCAGTTCAAAGAACAGGCCCTTCGCAAGCCCGGTGCGCTCCACGGTTTTCAGGAACTGCTTGGGGATGATCATGTCGGTATCGACATTGATCATCGGCAGCGGGGCCGCAATGGCAGTGAGCGTGGTGAACTTGTCCATAGTCTTTCTCCTGCCCCTTAAATCTTGCGCACGTCGGTCAGCGTGCCGGCAATCGCGGCAGCGGCAGCCATGGCCGGGCTCATCAGATGGGTGCGGCCGCGGGCGCCCTGGCGGCCTTCGAAGTTGCGGTTCGACGTGCTGGCGCAACGCTCTTCCGGCTTGAGCTTGTCGGCATTCATCGCCAGGCACATCGAGCAGCCGGGCTCGCGCCATTCAAAGCCGGCTTCGACGAAGATCTTGTCGAGGCCTTCTTCCTCAGCCTGATTCTTCACCAGACCCGAACCGGGCACCACCATGGCCTGCACACCGGCGGCCACCTTGCGGCCCTTGGCGATCACGGCGGCGGCGCGCAGGTCTTCGATGCGGCCATTGGTGCAGGAGCCGATGAAGACGCGCTGCACCGGCACGGTGTCGAGCTTCTCGCCCGCCTTGAGCCCCATGTATTTGAGCGCACGCTCCAGCGAAATGCGCTTCTGCTCGTCCTTCACATCGGCCGGGTTCGGCACGATGCCGGTGATCGGCGCCACATCCTGCGGGCTGGTGCCCCAGGTGATATGCGGCGCGATGTCTTCGGCCTTCAGCTCCACGACGGTGTCGTAATGCGCGCCGTCATCGCTCGGCAGCGTCTTCCACCAGGCCAGCGCCTGCTCAAACGCCGCGCCCTTCGGCGCATGCGGCTTGCCCTTCACATATTCGAAGGTCTTCTCGTCGGGAGCTATAAGCCCGGCGCGGGCGCCGGCTTCGATCGACATGTTGCAGACCGTCATGCGGCCTTCCATCGACAGGGCGCGGATGGCGCTGCCGGTATATTCCATCACATAGCCGGTGCCGCCGGCGGTGCCGATCTTGCCGATGATGGCGAGGATGATGTCCTTGGCGGTCACACCGGGGCCGAGCTGGCCGTCGATGTTGATCTTCATATTCTTGGCCTTGCGCTGCGGCAGGGTCTGGGTGGCGAGTACATGCTCGACCTCCGAGGTGCCGATGCCGAAGGCCAGGCTGCCGAAGGCGCCATGCGTCGAGGTATGGCTGTCGCCGCACACAATGGTCATGCCCGGCTGGGTATAGCCCTGCTCAGGCCCGACGATATGCACGATGCCCTGGTTGACGTCGTTCATCGGGTAGTAGTTGACGCCGAATTCCTTGGCGTTGCGGTCCAGCGTCTCGACCTGGATACGGGCCTCGTCGTCCTCGAACACGAACTGGGCGCGGTCCGGCGTGGTCGGCACGTTATGGTCGGGCACGGCGACCGTGCGGTCCGGGCGGCGCACCTTGCGGCCGGCGGCCTTCAGCCCGGCAAAAGCCTGCGGCGAGGTCACTTCATGGACCAGATGCAGGTCGATATAGAGCAGGCCGTTGCCGTCGGCATCGATATCGACGAGGTGGCTGTCCCAGATCTTGTCGTACAGGGTGCGGGGCGCGGTCATGGCTGCTGGTCCGTTCGGTGAGTACTATTATTGCGAGTTAAGCGGCGCTTGGGCCTATTTTTGGGCGGTGAATTCAAGCCCAGCGGGGCCGCCCCGTCCAGTGGGGATCGCTGGATTTAAATTCCTCTCCGGCTTAAAAGATTTTCCCATGGCCCATCTGCCCAGCCGCCGCCTGCTGCCCCTGAACGCCCTGAAAGCCTTCGAGGCCGCCGGCCGCCACCTCAATTTCACCGCCGCCGCCGAGGAACTCTCGGTGACCCTGTCGGCGATCAGCCACCAGATCCGCCAGCTCGAAGAGCTGCTGGGGGTGCCGCTGTTCCACCGCACCCGCAAGGGGCTGGTTCTGTCGACCGAAGGCCAGCTGATCCTGCCCGACGTGCAGGAGGGCTTCGACCACCTGGCCAGCGCACTCTCCAAGCTGGAAGCCCGGCGCGGCGAAGGCACGCTGACGCTCAGCATGCTTTCCACCTTCGCGATGCGCTGGTTTATCCCGCGTCTGCCAAGGTTCCAGGAGGCCTATCCGGATATCGAGGTGCGGATCACCACTTCGCTGAAGCCGGCCGACCTGGAGCGCGAAGGCATCGACTGCGCGATCCGCTATGGCGACGGCGACTGGCCCGGGCTGAATGCGACACGGCTGTTCGCCGAAGCGCTCGTCCCGGTGGCGCATCCGAAATTCAAGGACACGATCAAGAAGCCGACCGATCTCAAGGGCCAGAAGCTGCTGCACAGCCAGAACCGCCGCGAGGACTGGCGCGTCTGGCTGAAAGCCGCCGGGCAGACCGATATCGATCCGGTGGTCGGCCAGATGTTCGAGACGCGGTCCTACGCGATCCAGGCGGCGGTGCAGGGTATGGGCATTGCCGTCATGGACCCGGCCATGGTGGCTGAAGAAGTGACCGCCGGCCGGCTGGTGCATCTGTTCGAGGTGTCGCTGCCGCTGACCAACGCCTACTGGTTCGTCTGCCTCGACCATATGGCCGACGCGCCGCGTATCAAGGCGATGCGCGAATGGCTGGTCGAAGAAGTGAAAGTGCCGGCCTAAGCCAGTCCATCCTTTGCGATTTTGGCCGCCAGTTGCCTGACCATGCTGCGCACGATCAGCTTGTGGAACGGCATGATCAGCGCCAGATAGGCGCGACCGATCCAGTTATGCGTGGCCACCGCCGTCGTCAGCGTGATGCGGCTGCCGCCGGTGCCGACCGGCTCGACCTTCATCAGCGCGCGGAAATCCAGATGCCGGTCATCCAGTCCCGACACAACTTCATCGGCTGACTCGCGCAGCACCGGAAAACCCTTGCGGATCTTCGGCGCCTTGTAGCCCAAACGCCCCATGATGGCATTGCGCGCATCCATCAGCGTACCCGCCCAGGCCGGCGGTGTGCTGAAGAAATCTGCCGACAGCACGCGCGCATCCAGATCGCGACGCGGCACGACCACGCTGAAGGCATCGGCGAAATCGCAGCCGGGCAGGCTGGCGATAAAGGCAGGGTCGACCGGTGCCGTGATCACGGTGTTCATGGCTGCAGTATGTGCCCGCATCGGCAGGCCGTCGCGGGGCAGGGTGTCGCAGCCCGCTTTACGCTGCGGAGTCCATCAGTTTCGCCGCCACCCGCGTCAGCAGGCTGCGCACCACCAGCTTGTGGAAGGGCATGGCGATGGCTAGATAGACCCGCCCGAGCCGGTTATGCGTGCGCGCGATGGTGCTGACTGTGATCATGCCCAGATCGGGCCCGTCGGGGCCGAGCCGGATCGTGTCGGTGCGGAACTGGGTGCGGAAATCGAGATGGTCGTCGTTGACGCCGACGATCACGTCGGTCGGGCTTTCCTGCAGCACCGGCAGGCCATCCATGATCTCGTCGGTTTTCAGGCCGAAGGGGCGCATGGCGAGGTTGCGGATTTTCATCAGCCAGCCGGCCCAGTCGGGCAGGCTGCTGAAGGCGAGTGCCGCCACGGCGCGCGCATCGAGGTCGCCGCGGGGCACCACCACGGTGAAGGCATCCGAGAACTCTGTCCCCGGCAGGCTTGCGATAAAAGCCGGGTCAGGCGCGGCATCGGTAACGGTCGGGCTGCGCATCGGCGCAGCATGAAGGTTTCATGCCGCGCCGGCCATAGTCCATTCGGCGGAGGGATTACGCTGCAACGCCCAGCTTGCCGGCGATGTAGCGCCGCTCCTGGGTCAGGCCGCCGAAACCATAGGCCGTGGCGGAGACGTCATGCACATAGACGTAGCTTTCATGATGCAGGTCGCCGAGCAGTTCGCCCATGGTGGCAAACACGGCGGCAATGAAGGCGGCTTTCTCGTCCTTGGTGTTGGTGCCATCGACGATCTTGATATCGAGGAAGAAGCTGGCCTTGTTCTGCTCGGCCAGCGACACGCCGCCGGCGAACCAGGTGTCGGCTGCCACCGTCTCCACCGTCACAGCGGTGACCTCGGGATTCTTGCGCAGGTGTTGCGCCGAAAGCCGGCTGGCGGCGGCGGCAATCTGTGGCACAAGGCTGCTCTTGGCATTGGGCGTGGAATACTTCACCTGGATGATCGGCATGGGACGGCTCCGTTTTTGAGGGACGTTGAATGCGGCCGGTGAAGCCGAAGATAGGCCGGACTTGATCATTACAGAATGCTATCTATTATTATATTAGTCATAACAGATACATATCATGCGGCCTGCCCTCGATATCGATGCCTTACGCGCCCTGGTGCTGGTGGCGGAGTATCGCAGCTTCACCCGCGCCGCCGAGGCGCTGGAGGCGACGCAGGCGGCGATCAGTCTACGCCTGAAGCGGCTGGAAACCCGGCTCGGACGGCGCCTGCTGGAACGCACGCCGCGTCTGGTGCAGTTGACGCCCGATGGCGCAGCCCTGCTGACGGAAGCGCGCCATGTGCTGGCGGCGCATGATGCGGCCCTGGCGGCGCTGGAGGCCAAGCCGCAGCGGCCTTTGCTGCTCGGCATCAGCGACCAGGCGGTGGGCGCACAGCTGCCGGGCCTGCTGGCGCAGCTGCGTGGCCGGCTGCCGGGGTTAAGGCTGGAAGTGCGCATCGGGCTGTCGCGCGATCTGTCGGAGGCTTTCGAGGCCGGAAAGATCGATGCGGCGATCCTGCATCATGTCGGCAGGACTGTGCCGCGCGGCGCCGAGCTGCTGCTGCGCGACCGGCTCGGCTGGTTTGCCGCGCCCGGTTTCGAATGGCGCGTTGGCGAACCGCTGCCGCTGCTGGCGCTGGCAGCGCCCTGCACGGTGCGGGCAAGCGCGATCAAGGCATTAGACGCTGCGAAAATCCGCTGGTCGGAGAGTTTCACCGGCGGCGGCGTCGGTGCGCTCACTGCGGCAGTTGCGGCTGGCCTCGGCGTCGCCGTGCTGGGCCGACGTGCGCGGCTGCCTGGCATGATGGAGTGGACGAAAAAGCAGCGCCTGCCGGAACTGCCCGAGACCGCGATCCTGCTGCAGTCACGCGTCAGCGATCCGGTTCTGTCGCGGGCGCTGCGCGAGATCGCTTCGGCGATTCGGGCGGATCAATAAAAAAGCCGCCGGTTTTTACACCGGCGGCTTCTTTGTCAGCGCTAAAAATCAGCGGCGATTGTCGACGCTGAGCGGGCCGGCGCCGAAAGCGGCGATGAACAGCAGGCCGCCGACGATGGCGAAGTTCTTGGTGAACATCAGCTGCTGCATCATCTTCTGCGCTTCCGGCATGGCCCAGAAGTTATGGAAGAGCACGCTGGCGGCCACGGTGAAGGCGGCCAGGATCAGGGCCGCATAGCGTGCCTTGAAGCCGACCAGCAGCGCCAGGCCGACCACGACCTCGACGACGATGGTGCCGGCGGCGGCCACCTGCGGCAGCGGCAGGCCCTTGGAGGCGATATAGCCGACGGTGCCGCTAAAGCCGGTGATCTTGTTGATGCCGGCCGGAATGAACAGCAGGGCGATCAGGATGCGGCCGAGCAGCGGGCCGAATTTCTCTACGAGAGCCATGGGAGTGCGTCCTTCAGTTTATGAGTTTGTGGTGTTGTCGTTGTGTTGGGTGGGACGGCGCGAGTCTATCGCACCGTCCCGTCGAGGTGATTCACGTTTGTGTCAGGCGGCCTTATCCATGGCTGCCATTGCCTCGGCCTCGCGGGCCATGGCGCGCTGCACGGCCGGGCGCGTCTGCATGCGCTCGAAATGCTTGGCGTAGTTCGGATAGGCCGAGACATCCAGACCGAGCTTGGTCGCCCAGTTGAAGAAGACGAAGATATAGCCGTCGGCCACCGACCAGTCGCCGAACAGCCAGTCATTGCCGTTGCTGAGCGCCTTTTCGATGATGGCGAAGTTGGCGGCATTGGCCTTGGTCGCCAGCGCCTTCACGTTGTCGGCGCTGTCAGGCAGATCCGTGAAATTCTGCGGGCCGAAGAAGCGGCTCAGCACCGGATGCACGCCCGAGGCGCACCAGGCGACAAAGGCCAGCGCTTCGGCTTCCTTCAGCGCATCGCCGGCCGGCAGCAGTTTGGCATTCGGATAGGTGCGATTCAGCCAGGTCAGGATGGCGGTATTTTCGGTCAGCACCTTGCCGTCGATCACCAGCATCGGCACCTTGCCCTTCGGATTCAGCGCCAGATATTCCGGCGTGCGGGTCTGGCCCTTGCGGGTATAGGTCGGCTTCGGATTGAAGGCGGCGCCGGTTTCCTCCAGCGCGATATGGGTGGCCAGCGAGCAGGCGCCGGGCGAGAAATAGAAGTCGAGATTGGCCATGCGGGGAATTCCTCCGGTTACTGTCCGGCCATTGCGGGCGCCGGACCATAGGCTTAAGCCATATGTGGTATCAATTTGCAAGTAGGCACCCAAACCCTCTATACTTACCAAATGGCTAGCGACAAAGACGACCTCGACTTCCGCCACGCGCTGACCGCCGACGGCCAACCGCTCTGCGCCCGCATGATCTGCGCGACGCTGGACCTGATCGCCAACAAATGGGCGGTGCCGATCATCCTGACCCTGGCGCGCGCCCGCGCCGCCTCGGCGGAGGGAATGCTGCGCTTTTCCGAATTGTCGCGCACCATTCCGCTGATCACGCAGAAGGAACTGACCAAACAGCTGCGCGCGCTGGAAACCGCCGGCCTGGTCGGCCGCCGCGTGCATGCCGCCGTGCCGCCGAAGGTGGAATACTGGCTCACCGACCTCGGGCTCTCGCTGCGCCCGGTGCTGGACGAACTCGGCAAATGGGCGGCGAAGAACGGCCCCAGTCTGCGCGCCTCGCAGGAAGAAGCGGCCGAATAGCGCGTCGTTCTTACTCAAGAAACGCCGATTGCTGATCGCGTCGAGCCGGTCACAGCGTCGGACAAATCCGTGGCAAGTCACGGCCGCGCGGAACAAAGGTCCCTCGCGCACTGTTCCGCTGCCATGTCCCACGCCCCCGGAGGAACCATGGCACAGCGTACCAAGACCAAATCCCGCACCAGCAGCCGCAAGAAAGCCACCACGCGCTCCACCGCGCGCCGTAAAACGACACGCAGCGCATCGGCCAAGCGCGCCAGCCCGCGCAAGTCGACCGCCGCGCGCCGCCGCGCCGTGCCGCCCGCCATCGCCAAAGCGGCGCGCGAGATGAGCAAGATGATGGAAGGCCAGCCGGCGCCGTCGGATGCCATCGCCCTGCTGGAAAAGGACCACCGTGAGGTGGAAGCGATGTTCGAGACGTTCGAAAAGCTCGAGAGCAAGGCCGAGAAAGCCAAGCTGGCGGCGAAAATCTGCCTGTCGCTCACCGTGCATACGACGATCGAGGAGGAAATCCTCTACCCGCCGGCGCATAAGAAAATCGAGCATGACCTGGTCGACGAGGCGATCGTCGAGCATAACGGCGCCAAGCAGCTGATTGCCGAAATCGAGGCGATGAAGCCGAGCGAGCATCTCTACGATGCCAAGGTGAAAGTGCTCAGCGAATACGTGAAGCATCACGTCAAGGAAGAGCAGAACGAGATGTTTCCGCAGCTGCGCAGCAGCGGCATCGACCTGCGTAAGCTCGGCGCGCAGCTGATGGAACGCAAGGCTGAACTGCTGGCCGCAATGGGCGGCAAGGCCTGATCCCGAAAAACGAAAAGCCGCCCGCATCCCTCATCAAAGGGGATGCAGGCGGCTTCAGGTCAGATCATCGTCGCGCGGCGTGAATGCCGGCGCGGACAATTACGCCTTGGCGGTCTTGCCCGATGCGTCGCGCTTCTCGGTGATGCGCGCCGACTTACCGGTACGGCCACGCAGGTAGTACAGCTTGGCGCGACGCACGTCGCCGCGGCGGACCACGACGATCGACTCGATGCGCGGGCTGTACAGCGGGAAGACACGCTCCACGCCTTCGCCATACGAAATCTTGCGCACGGTGAAGGACGAATTCACGTCGCGGTTCGAGCGGGCGATGCACACGCCTTCATAGGCCTGCACGCGCTCGCGGCCGCCTTCGACCACCTTCACGTTGACGATCAGCGTGTCGCCCGGGCCGAAATCCGGCACGGCGCGCGCCGACTTCAGGGCATCCGACTGCTCTTTCTCGATCTGCTGCATCAGGTTCATGGCATTCAGCCTTTCTTCTTCCAAAGTTCAAACACGTTTCAATTCTTCCCCGCAGGCTTGCGCTTGCGGTAACTCTCCCACAGGTCCGGCCGGCGCTCGGCGGTGATCTTCTCCGCCATCTCGCGCCGCCAGGCTGCGATCTTCTCGTGGTGGCCGGACAGCAGCACATCGGGCACTGCCAGGCCTTCCCACTCCTGCGGCCGGGTATACTGGGGATATTCCAGCAAACCGTCCGCGAAACTCTCCTCGGTGCCAGACGCTTCGGCACCCATCACCCCGGGCAGCAACCGCACGACTGCATCCAGCAGCGCATATGCGGCGATCTCGCCACCCGACAGGACGAAGTCGCCGAGGCTGACCTCGACAACGGGGCGCGCCTGCAGCAGGCGCTCGTCCACCCCCTCGAAGCGGCCGCAGAGCAACGTGGCTCCGCCTGCCGCCTTCACCTCATGTACCAGCGCCTGATCCAGGCGCCGGCCACGCGGCGAGAAATAGATCAGCGGCTGCCCGCCGACGTCACCCTTTGCATCAGCCCCATCCTGGGCCAATGTCGCATCCAGCGCATTGGCCAAAACATCGGGCCGCATCACCATGCCCGGCCCGCCACCGAAGGGCGTGTCGTCGACGGTGCGGTGTTTGTCGCGCGCGAAGTCGCGAATATCCACCACCGTCAGCGACCAGCGCCCTTCACTCAAAGCGCGCCCGGCCAGACTCTGTCCCAGCGGACCGGGGAACATCGCGGGATACAGCGTCAGTATCCGCGCATTCCACGGCAACGCAGCCGGGACCGTACTCAACTCACCCTCCGGCCTGTTCGGCCGTCCGCTCGGCGCTGAGCTGTTCCGCCCGCGCCGCGCGATCCTCCTCGGTTTCCGGTCCGCCGAGCCAGAAGGCCGGTTCCACCGTCACCGTGCCGGCGGCGAGGTCCACAATCGGGACCGCGTCGTCGGTAAAAGGCACCATCGCCGAACGGCCGCTCTCGGTTTTCACCTCGAGCATGTCGCCGGCGCCGTAGTTATGGACCGCGCTGACGCTGCCCAGAACCCGGCCCGACATCATCGCCGTCAGGCCCACCAGGTCCGCGAAGTAGAACTCGCCTTCGCCGGCCTGGGGCAGGGCGGAGCGCTGAATGTAAAGCTCCGTCCCCTTCAGCGCCTCGGCCGCATTGCGGTCCTCGACGCCCTTGATACGCGCAATCACCACATCGCCTTTCGACAGGCGCAGCACCTTCAGGTGAAACGTCTTCGTCGCACCGGCATCCTGCAGCGGGCCATAATCCCCGACCGCTTCGGGCTCGCCGGTGAAGGTTTTCACCTTCACCTCGCCCTGGATGCCCTGTGCGCCGATCACGACGCCCAGCAGAAGAGTGCCGCTCATGCCTTAGGAAGCGGCGGCTTCTTCGGCGGGCTTGGCGGCAGCGGCCTTGGCGGCTTCTTCAGCAGCCTTGATCCGCTCCTGGGCCTTCGCCTTCGGCTTGCCCTTTTCCGGGTTGGTGCCGTGGCTCCACTTCACCAGGCCGGCCTTGTCGAAGAAGCGGGCGACGCGGTCGGACGGCTGGGCGCCCTGGCTCAGCCAGTACTTGCAGCGCTCGACGTCGAGCTGCACGCGCTCGCGGTCCTTCGGCAGCATCGGATCATAGGAACCGATCTTCTCGATGAAGCGGCCATCGCGCGGGCTGCGCGAGTCGGCCACGACGATACGGTAGTAAGGACGCTTCTTGGCGCCACCGCGGGTCATGCGGATCTTGACTGACATGGTCTTCCTTTCTTCGAACTGTTGAAACTTTGAATACCTAAATACGCGAACTGATCAGTGCAGCCCAGGCTCAATGCAATTTTGGCATGCCGGACATCCCCGGCAGCATTGCGCCCATGCTGCGCATGAAACCTTTCTGCCCCAGCTTCGACATGCGCTTCATCATGTCGGCCATCTGCAGATGCTGCTTCAGCAGCTTGTTGA
>JAGXRD010000048.1 GCA_018336035.1 Alphaproteobacteria bacterium
GCCACGATATCGGCCACCTTCTTGATGGCGCCGACAATTTCGGCCAGCGACCCGCCGGTCTGGTTCACCAGGCCGGCGCCGGTCTTCACCTGGGCATTCGACGCCTGGATCAGGCCCTTGATGTCTTTCGACGCATTGGCCGAGCGTTGCGCCAGCGCACGCACCTCCTGCGCCACCACCGCGAAGCCCTTGCCGGCTTCGCCCGCCCGGGCCGCTTCCACGCTGGCATTCAATGCCAGCAGGTTGGTCTGGAAGGCGATCTCGTCGATCAGCCCGACGATATCGCTGATCTTGCGCGCGCTGTCCTCGATCTGCGTCACGGCTGTCACCGCGTCGGCCACCACACTGCCGCCCTTTTCGGCGGTGTCGCGCGCCGCCGTCGCCAGCTGGTTGGCAGCCTGCGCGTTATCCGCATTCTGCTTCACGGTGGCGGTGATTTCATGCATCGAGGCTGCGGTTTCCTCGATGCTGGCCGCCTGTGATTCCGTGCGCTGCGCCAGATCCTGGCTGCCCGTGGAGATCTCGGCCGCCGCGGCATTCACGGCCTCGGCATTCTCCGACAGGCCGCGCACCACTTCGCTGATCCGCTCGGCCATGCGATTGGTCGCCTGCTGCAGATCGGCAAAGACGCCGGCATAATTACCCTGCACGCGACCACTGAGATCGCCATCGGCAAGTCGGGCAAGGACCTGACCGAGTTCGCGCAGCGCCGTATCGGTGGTGGCGACCAGCGTGTTGACGCCATCGCCCAGCCGGCGCATCACGCCGTCCATGTTGTCGACCGCGATCCGCGCGCTCATATCGCCGGCGGCAGCGGCGGCAACGATGGTGCCGATGGAACGATCCAGTTCGGCCTCCTGGGCCTGGCGCTGCTCCTCAAAGGCCTGCCGCTGGCTGGCGCGTTCGGCCGACATGCGGCGATTATCCACCGCCTGTTCGCGGAAGACCTGCACAGCTTTGGCCATCGCGCCCAGTTCATCGACGCGATCCTGCGCCGGAATCTCGCGCTCCAGGTCGCCGCCGGCCAGTGTCTGCATCGCGCCGGTCATCGCCGCAATCGGACGCACCAGGCTGCGGGCCAGGATCACCGCGACCGCACCGGTGGCGAGCAGCGTGACCAGGGCGAGCAGCGACAGGATCAGCAATTCCTGGCGCTGCGCCGCGGCCTGCTTCTCGCGATCGGCAACGATCTCGACCACGGCGATCGGCTTGCCGGAGAAATTCTTCAGCGGCATGGCCAGCGTGGCGCTATCGCGGCCCTTCAGCCGCGTATGACGCAACACGGTCTCGCCATTCAGTGCCCTGCGGTATTCAACCTCGCTGATCGTGGTTTTTTCGGCGAAGGTGCTGGAATACACGCTGAGTTTGTCATCGGCGAGCAGATGAATGGTGAGTTCGACATTGAGCCGGCGCTTCATGCGCTGGAGAAAGTCTTCGCCCAGCGCAATGCCGGTATCGACGACGCCGATCAGCTTGCCGTCCATGCGCAGCGGATGCGAGGAGAACAGGCTGAGGGTTTCGCGGCCCGGCTCGATGCCGGTATGCGGCTTGCCGGTGTCGATGGTCTGCTTCACCGTCTGGCGCCGGCTCAGCACGTTGTCGCCAAAATTGCCCGGCGAATGGGCGCGCAGGAACGCGACGCCGGTGGGTGTCTGAATGGTGATGAGGCCGATCCCCTCGCGCTCGCGCACCGTTTTCATCGGTTCGGCCAGCAGGGCCAGGCCGGCAGCGCGATCATCCTTTGCCACAGCCTCCTGCAGGGCGCGCAGGCCGCTCAGGGCACTGCTGACGCTGGAGGCTGTGCGGCCCTCGAAATCGATGGCTTCGAGCACGGCGGCGTAATTCGCCAGCAGATCGTCGCGCAGGTCGCCCTCGGCGGTGTTCACCTGTTTGATGAACATGTAGACGGCGATGACCGCGATGGCGGCAAAGGTGATTCCCAGCATGGCGGCAATGAGCCGCGCTGCGATCGAGCGCTTCAACATCAGGTTTCCTTCCCCAGCAACATACGGTTGCATGCCTGATTTCACAGCAATCGCACGGGCTTAACAATAGCCACAGGCGTACTGCGCGCGTTTTTATTCGTGCTGTAGTTTTGTATTAGAAGACATCAGCAGGTGCGGTAGCGCACCAGATCGCGCTCCAGACAGATGCGCAATTCGCGAATGCCATCAGAACCGGCGATGACGCGCAGATGCCGGCGCTCCAGGCGCTGATAACCATGGGAGTCGTCGTTGGCGGCGATGACTGCGGCGGCAAAGGCATTGGCCGACTGGCCCGGCTGCGGCTCGGGCAGGGTCAGCCAGGTGGCAACCCCGACCTGGGCGTTGAAATATTCGGCCGGCGTGGCGAAGTCGCTGCAGCTGCCATGCTTGGCCCATTCGCATTGCATCAGGCGCGGATCGGGCGAAGCGCAGAGATGCCGGCGCAGCACCGGTTCAGGCACCGGCTGCACCGGGCCGCAATATTGCGGCCAGCTTTGTCCGGCCCGCCGTTCCGCGTATTGCGGCCAGAGGCCATGCACGATCCAGCCGAACTGGTTGTCGCGGCATTGCATCGTCGCGCGTTTCCCAGCGGGGGAGGCACAGAAGGCCGGGGACCAGCTGAAACTCAGGATGTAGTGATCGAAGTCGCCCTTGGTGCCGCGCACTTCCTCGCGGCCGAGATTGGGACAGGGCGAGACCGTGAGCCGGTCCGGCAGCCGGCATTGCTGCTGCGCGTCCGCCGTCTCCGGCTGGGCCATCAGCAGCAACAGCAGCAGGCCGCCTATCGCTTTCATCCGCATCACAGGCTAAAGATCGACGACCAGCCTCTTCGATACAAGCCCTGATGAAGCCCGCCCAGATCGAGCATTTCTTCGCCACGCTGTCGGCCGCGAATCCCGAGCCGCAGACCGAACTGAAATACGTCAACGCCTATACGCTGCTGGTGGCGGTGGTACTGTCGGCGCAGGCGACCGATGTGGGCGTCAACAAGGCGACCGAGAAACTGTTTAAAACGGTGACCACGCCGGCGCAGATGCTGAAACTGGGCGAGGATGGGCTGAAGCAGTACATCAAGACCATCGGGCTGTTTAATGCCAAGGCCAAGAATGTGATCGCGCTGTCGCAGATCCTGGTCGACAAACATGGTGGCGCGGTGCCACGCGACCGCGATGCGCTGCAGGAGTTGCCCGGGGTCGGGCGCAAGACCGCCAATGTGGTGCTGAACGTGCTGTGGGGCGAGCCGACCATCGCGGTGGACACGCATATCTTCCGCGTCGGCAACCGCACCGGCATGGCCAAGGGCAAGACACCGTTAGAGGTTGAACTCAAGCTGGAGAAAGTGGTGCCGGCGAAATACCGCCAGCATGCGCATCACTGGCTGATCCTGCATGGCCGCTATATCTGCAAGGCGCGCAGGCCCGATTGCTGGCGCTGCGTGGTGCGCGAGGACTGCACTTTCAAGCCGAAGACCAAGGCACCGGACGAGGCGTAATCGTCAGGACAGCGCCGCGATGGCCGCCTGCAGGTCGCGTTTGTATTGCAGGAAATCGACGAAGATGCCGTGCTCGCCACGATCCGCCGTTGCCTGCGCACAGCCCGCCGCGATACTGGTGCGGAAAGCCGCTGCCGCCGCTGGGTTTTTCTCGCGCGCCTTCAGATAGGCGGCAATCAGGTCGGTCTGCAGCGCGCGCCCGGCCCAGCCGACGCCGGCACCTTCCAGCAGCCCGGCGACGAACAGGTTGTTATCGGCGGGGGGGAAGATATTCAAATGCAGCTGCGGGGACTGCTGCGCCGCCTGCCAGTTCAGCGCCGCGAGATCAGCCAGGAAGGGGAAGGTAATGCGGTAGCCGGTGGCGAACAGCACCAGATCGACCTGGTCCTCGCGGCCATCGGCGAAGACGACGCTGTCGCCGCGCAGCTCGCGGATCGGCTTGCGCAGGCTGACATCGCCCTGCCCCAGATGCTGCAGCACCAGCGAGTTCACGATCGGCGTGCGATCATACAGGCGATGCCTTGGCCGCGGCAGACCGAAGCGTTCCGGCGGGCCGACCAGCAGGCGCAGCAGCGGCTCATGCAGCAGGGCGCGCAGTTTTTTCGGCAGGACGAAGCGCTTCGGCTTGTGGTTGGCTTCATCCGCCGGTTTGCCGGCGATGAATTTGGGCACGAAGTGATTGCCGCCGCGCACGCTCCACAACACGCGTTTCGCGCGATGGATGGCATCGACCACGATATCGCAGCCGGTATTGCCCATGCCGACCACCAGCACGGTCTTGCCTTCGAAGATATCCGGCGTGCGATAGTCCTTGGCATGCATGATACGGCCGGAGAAGTCGCCCGGAAGCTTCGGCAGCAGCGGATCGGTGAGATGACCGTTGGCGATCACCACGCCCGCGTAAGACTTCGAACTGCCATCGCTGAAGCTTGCGCGCCAGCCCTCGCCCTCGCGTACCAGCGCCTGCACAGCGGTGTTGAAACGGATCAGCGGCATGAGACCGAAATGGCTGGCATAGTCGCGCAGATATTGCAGCACCTGGGCATGGCCGGGATAGGCCGGCCAGTCTGCCGGCATCGGGAAATCGGCAAAGGCCGTGGTGGTCTTGGACGAGATCAGATGCGTGGAGGCATAGACTGCGCTCGACTCCGCGCCATAGAGCCACTGCCCGCCGACATCCGCATGGCGCTCGACGGCTTCGACCGGCAGGCCGGCCTGTTGGAAGCTCTTGATCGCTGCAAGGCCGGCTGGACCGGCGCCGATCACCAGATACGTCATGCGCCTGTCGCCTTTGCATAGCGTTCGAACACCGCCGCCGCGTCAAGTTGCGGCACATAGCCGAAGCTGTTTTTGAGCTGCGTATTGTCGAGCACCGGGCGGTACTGAATGAATTTCACATGCTGCGGCCCAAGCTTGGTGACGCCCAGCCTGTTCAGCAGCCATAACGCCGCTTTCAGCAGCACCGGCGGGATCGCCAGATAGGGTTTGCGCAAACGCGCCGCGATCTGCGCCAGACTCAGCGTGCCGTCGCCGGCGAGATTGAACACGCCTGCAGGCGCGCCGCCGCGCGCCGCCCGGAGCAAGGCCGCGATCACATCGCTGTCGGCAATGAGAGAGAACGGCGTCGTCGTGCCGGTGAGACCCAGCACCAGCGGCCGGCGGAACATCGCGGTGATCTGGTTGGCCGTGCCTGGACCCAGCACGGTGCAGGGGCGGAACACCGTCTGCTGCAATTCGGGATGCTCATCCCGCCAGCGCGCCAGCAATTCCTCGACCAGCCGCTTGTTGCGTGCATAGGCGAAATCCTCGTTGCCGCGCAGCGTATCGGACTCGCGCAGCGGCACCGGATTGTCGGGGTGATAGCCATAGGCCGCGCCGCTGGAGGTGACGACCAGCTGCTGCACGCCGGCAGCCACGCAGCCGCGCAGCACATTCTCGGTGCCCATCACATCGATCTCGTAGTCGCGCTGCTCGTCGCCGCCGGCCGCCACCACGGAGGCGAGATGCACCACGCAGCGCGGCCGGTGCCGCAGCAGATGATCGGTGAGCGCGGCATCGCGGATATCGCCGGCGATATAGGTCACGCCGGCCAAGCGCTCGTGCGCCGGCACCGCGCGCAGATCGAAGGCGATCACTGGCGACGCTTCACCTGCCAGCGCCGCGACCAGCCCGCGCCCGATGAAACCGGCCGCACCGGTGACGAGAATGCCGCTCATGGCGCCGCCACCCGCCTGTCGCTGCGTTTCCACAGTGTCGCCAGCGCCACACCGGACACGATATGCCAGATACCCCAGCCGGCCGCGATCAGCGCCGCGCCACCCAGCGCATCGAACTGGTTGAGGATCAATGCAAGACCGAGTCCGGAATTCTGCATGCCGATCTCGATGGTAACGGCGCGGCTGTCGGGCCTGTTCATGCGGATCGCCTTCGCCGCCAGCCAGCCCAGCGCCAGCGCTGCCGCATTGTGCAGGATCACCATGGGCATGATGTCGGCCAGGAAGGTGAGCAGATAGCGGCCATTGGCGATGGTGGTCGCCACGATGAACAGGATCAGCACCAGCCAGGACAGGAGCTGGAACGGCCGCCGCAGGCGCGAGGCCAGCTGCGGCGCCCAGTGCGCCAGCGCCATGCCGAGCAGCATCGGCACACCGAGGATCAGGACGGTCTGCGCCAGGAAAGGCCCGGCCTCGATATTCACCTGGCGCAGCAGCGCGGCCGTGGCCGGATTGAGCGAGGCCCAGAGCAGGATGTTCAGCGGCGTGGCGACCACAGCCACCACGCTGGACAGGCCGGTCATGCAGACCGATAGCGCCGTATTGCCGCGTCCCATATGGGTAATGAGGTTCGACAGATTGCCGCCCGGACAGGCGCCGACAATGATCATGCCCAGCGCCACACTGGGCTGCGGCTGCAGGATCATGGTCATCGCCCAGGTCATGGCCGGCAGCAGCAGGGTCTGGGCGACCAGGCCGGTCAGCGGCGCCAGCGGACGACGCAGCACATCGGCGAAATCGCTGACGCGCAGATCGAGCGCGACGCCGAACATGATCAGCGCCAGGACGATACCCAGCAACAGCTGGCCGGTCGAATCGATCTGGATCAGCACGGCGTCAATCGACGCGTCGGCCATGGCTTCCTCCCGGGTTGCCTTGCGTCGACCCTGTTGTTTCGGCCGGTTCGCCGAGGCATTCTGCGGCAGAAACACGCAACGGGCGATAGTCGGGAACGGCCGGTCCGACCCGGACATGACAAAAAATTCATCCGTTACGGCAAGATAAAGCCGAGAGACAGGGAGTGCGACCAGCCATGACCCGCGTGATGTTCGACAGCAATGCCTATGACGCCATCCTGAAACACGCTGATGCAGAGCGGATCGAAGCCGAGATGTTCAGCGTGATCACCACGGCGACGCAGGAAGACGAGCTGCGCCAGATTGCCGATCCGGCGCGACGCGAGGCCCTGCTGGAGATCTTTCATGCCCTGCATGCGGCAACGGCCGAAGTGCCGGCCGACTGGATCGCATCACGCGACAGCATCATCGGCAAGGCCGCGGCCGAACATTGCGACCTGCTGGTGACAGATGACAGGGCGCTGAAGGACCAGCTTGCCAGACAGGCGCCGGAGTTGCGCGTGGTGAGTTACGAGGACTTTCGCAGTGAATTTCTGACCTGACGAATCAAGCCCCTCACCCTCGCACTGCTACGCAGCGGGTCCCTCCCTTTCCCGCTAACGCGGGCGAGGATCTAGTAGACTCCCTCTCCCGCTTGCGGGAGAGGGTTGGGGTGAGGGTGTATTTGTTTTTATCTCAAGACATCGGCCGCTGCGGCACCGGCTGCGGCGGGGTTTTCAGCAGGGCGGCGAGGCAGTCGCTGTCGTCGATGGTCTGGCCGCGCACGCGGCTCAGCACCTGGGCATGGCTGACGCGCATGCGGGTGGCGGATTCGTCGGGATAGAGGAACAGCAACAGGGTGCAGCGTGGCGCCTCGGCCTGGTACTGCCAGACCTCGCCGGGCGGTTCGCGCCGCAAGGTGGTCGGCGTGCCAAACAGCACGCGGGCTTCGGCGGCGGTCTTGCGCACCACATCGGCGCTGAGCGGCCGGCGCGGCGGTTCGTCTGGCTTCTGATGTACCAGCGAGAGATCGAGGTCTTCGCCCGGCAGCACACCCGTCGTGGTCGCAGGCTGCCGCGCACCGCAGGCAGCGAGCGCGACCGGCAGGACGAGGGCAAAAAGAATGCGCGGCGTTTTCACGCCGCGCAGCTTAAACGCAGGTTATGCGCAGAACAACTATTCGGCAGCCGCCGGCGACGCCAGACGGCCGCCCGAGGCGACGGTCTGTACGGTGCCGGAAATCTCGCCGCCGCATTCGATCTCGATCTGGCCATAGGCGATTTCGCCCGAAACCTTGCCCGAGCCGCGGATCAGCAGACGGCCACGCACGCTGAGGCGGCCTTCGAAGCGACCGCGGATCTCGGCCTCTTCCACTTCGGCCGAGCCCTTGAACTGGCCGGTCTCGGTGATTTCGACAAAGCGGCTTTCGGTGAGCTGGGCCTCGACGCGGCCTTCGACCACGACACGGTCGCAGGCGGTGATCTGGCCGTTCAGACTGATTTCGCGACCGATCAGCAGAACCTTCGGCTCGGCATGGTTGTCGGAACGCGCCGGCGTGGCGGGAGCCGCACCAGCACTCGCCTGCACCAGGCCCTTGGGCGCCAGGTCCATCGGACGCTTGGCGATTTCGGGGCGGAAGGTCGGGGTCGGCGGATTGGTGTCGGACATGGCGGCGGCTCCTGCGGTTGTGACGGGGGGAAGGACGGGCTTTCCGACGCTGCGCAGATGACTCGGCATCGGCGGCAGTTCGTCGTCGCCCGTCTTGATCGGTGCGGCAGACAGTTCAGGCTGCCCGGTCTGGATCTGCTTGGGCTCGATCGGCTTGAGCTCAGCCTGGACCGGAGGGGCCGGCGGCATCATCGCGGCACTGTCGGTGCTCGGCTTCTTGCGACCAAACATGGCGGTCTCCTCTGATCCCCTGGATCACTTGCCCGGCATTACAACCCGCATGGCCGGAATTTCAGGTCAGCCCGCTGCCCGCAACCGTTTGTAGACGTGAACCATGAAGGCGGTTGCCACAATCGGGACGAGAAAATTTACGAGCGGAATGGTTAACAGAAGAACAATAAGTACGCCGCAGAGCCAGACATCACCGCGGCGGCGACGGCGCAACTGGGTTGCCTCCGCGTGCGACTGGTAACGGAAGGCGACTACCTCGAAATATTCCCGTCCGACCAGATAGCCGTTCACCAGCAGCGACAGGCCATAGAGCAGCGGCGGGAAGAACAGCAGGATGGCATAAAGCGGCAGCAGCAGGATATTGACCGCAAGAACGATGCCGAGGAAGCGCAGGGCGCTCCACAGCGCCGGCATCGTGGCCAGCGGCCGGCCAGGCACCTCGCCCGCATAGTAGCGGCGCTCGACAGCTTCGGCGATATCGTCCAGGAAAATGCCGATTGCCGCCGTCATGACCGCCGGAAAGAGCAGCATCATGCCGAGGAAAGACCCGAGGCTGGACAGTGCCGTGATCGTCCAGTCGAGCCAGGTATAGCCGGTGGCGGGCACGACCATCAGGGCGGCGTAGATGCCGATCCCGAGCAACACGAAGACCACCAGGCTGATCACCAGCGACTTGACCAGCACCCCGCGGAAGGCGGGATCGGGCAGTTGCGCCAGCGCGCGACGGAGCGAGACTGCGATCATATGGTGCCTTCGATGGGATTCACCGGAACTCGCTCGCTGAGACCGAACTCGGCTTCGAGCACAGCCGAGAAGGCCAGCAGCTCGGCTTCGCCGCGCGGACGCGCCACGATCTGCAGACCCACCGGCAGACCGCTTCTGGTAAAGCCGCAGGGAATCGAAATCGCCGGCGTGCCGGTGATGGTGATGGCGAAGGTCAGCACCAGCCAGGAAATGTAGGTGTCGAATTTGCGGCCGGCGACTTCTTCCAGATAGCGCAGGCGATGATCGAAGGGCGGCGAGACGCAGGTCGGCAGCACCAGGAAATCGTTCTTCTCGAAAAACGCCGCGACGCGATTGTAGATCTGGCCCTGCACCTGCAGCGCCCGGGCCTTCTCCTCGCCGGTGAGCTTGAGGCCCTTCTCGGCGTTCCAGATCACTTCGGGTTTCACCAGATCGGTCTTGTCCTTGATCTTCGGCCAGACCGTGGTGGCGAAATTGGCGGCACGCAAAACCTGGAAACACTCTTCCGCCCCACTGAAATCAGGTACGTCTTCACTCACTGCCGCACCGAGCTTCGCAATGCGCTTGACGGCAGCTTCGCAGATGGCGAGCACTTCGGCATCGACCGGCGACAGACCCAGATCCGGCGACCAGCCAATACGACAGCCACTAGCAAAGCGACTCGGCAAACGGCCAGTGACCATGGCGTGATCGACCGTGGAAACGAAGCTGCGCTCGGGCGCGGGAATGCTTAAGGGATCGCGCGGCTCGAAGCCGCTCATCGCATCCAGCATCAGCGCGCAATCGGCCACGTTGCGCGCCATCGGGCCATAGACCGACAAAGGATCGAAGGGCAGCGCGCGCGGACCGAAGGCGACACGACCGGGCGATGGACGCAGACCAACCACGCCGGTGAAACTTGCCGGGATGCGCAGACTGCCGCCGAGATCGGAGCCGTCAGCGAGCCAGACTTCGCCTGCAGCCAGGCAGGCCGCCGCACCGCCCGAAGAGCCTGCCGGCGTGGTGGCCGTGTTCCACGGATTGGTGGTGGTGCCGAACACGTCGTTGAAGGTCTGCGAGCCGGCGCCGAACTCCGGCGTGTTCGACTTGGCGATAATCAGCGCGCCGTTGCCTTCCAGCCGCTCGACCGACCAGCCGGATTTGGTCGGCACGTAATCGGCAAAGACACGGCTGCCCTGGGTGGAACGCACGCCGGCCACATCGACCAGGTCCTTGGTGGCGATCGGCAGGCCGTAGAGATAGCCCGGCGGGGCCGGGTCGGGCGGGGTCAGCTTTTCGGCCATGGCGCGGGCGCGGTCCAGGCAAAGCGTCGGCAGGGCGTTGATCTTGGGCTCGACCTCGGCAATCCGCTTGGCGGCAGCATCGATCAGCTCGGCCGGGGTGACCTCCCGCGCCTTCAGGGCGGCCACGGCCTGGCGAGCGGTCATCTTAATCAACGCGTCCATATTTGCCTTCCTTCTGTCGAACGGCTACAGAGTAACGAGATTTGTCCTGATCGGGAAACCCTCTATGTCCCAACTGAAATCTTCCTCGGCGAAAAACAACGTGCTCGCCATCGGCAACGCCATCGTCGACGTGCTAGCCCGCGTCGACAATGCCTTCCTCGACGAGCATGGCATGCCCAAGGGCGGCATGACCCTGATCGATGGCGGCCGCGCCGAGCAGCTCTACGGCGCCATGGGCGAGACCACGGAAGTCTCCGGTGGCTCAGCCGCCAACACGGCGGCCGGCATTGCCGCGCTGGGCGGCAAGGTGCAGTTCATCGGCCGGGTGCGCAATGACGCGCTGGGCGAGGTGTTCGGCCGCGACATCAAGGCGCTGGGCGTGCAGTACGATACCGCGCCGGCTACCGACGGCCCCTCGACGGCGCGCTGCATGATCATGGTGACGCCGGATGGCCAGCGCACCATGAACACCTATCTGGGTGCCTCGATTGACCTGACGCCCGATGATATCGAGGCGTCTGCCGTGGCGGCTGCCGAGATCACCTATCTGGAAGGCTATCTCTGGGACCAGCCGATGGCCAAGGAAGGCATGCGCAAGGCGATGCGGCTGGCGCATGATTCAGGCCGCAAGGTGGCGATGTCGCTGTCCGACAGTTTCTGCGTCGACCGCCATCGCGAGGAATTCCAGCATCTGGTGGAACACCATATCGATATCCTGTTCGCCAACGAGGCGGAAATCATCTCGCTCTACCAGTCGAAGGATTTCGACGCGGCTTTGCAGCATGTGCGCCATCATGTCGATGTCGCGGCGCTGACTCGTTCGGAAAAGGGTTCAGTCATCCTGGCCGGCGAGGAAGTACACATCATCGACGCGATCAAGGGCGTGACCGTGGTCGACACCACCGGTGCAGGCGATCTCTACGCGGCCGGTTTCCTCTACGGCTTCACGCATGATTTCGACCTGCATGCCGCGGGTCGCCTCGGCTCGCTCTGCGCCGCCGAAGTGATCAGCCATCTCGGCCCGCGGCCGCAGAAACCGCTTAAGCCCTTCGTGGCGGAAGCCCAGAAGGGCTAACCCGAAGTCTTAATCAGAAGGGTTTATCGACGGCTGCGATGAGCACGTGGCGCTCATCCAGCCGCACCGAGGCGCTGTAGGCCGACACGATGGCATGGCCGGCGCTGGGCAGCATGTTGCGGTTCTGCGCGATATTCACCCGCATCACCATCTCGTTATGCGCCATCACATTGAGCACGGTGACCGGGCGGCCATCCTTCAGCCTGCAGTTCACGCCCAGCCCGCCATCGAACCAGTAGACTTCGAAGGGCTTCACCACGTCGAAGGACGTGCCATCGGAAAATTCCATCGTGAAGCCGGGGCCCGAGACCAGCACAATCCAGCGCGACACATTCGGGAAGCTTGAGAAAGGTCCGTCGCGCTCGATCACCGCGCGGCTGACGCGCCAGCGGAAATTCGAGGTATTGGCCTCCGGCGGATCGACCACGATCTGATACGTCGTGCCGCCGCCATTCTTCCAGGGCTCGGCATCCAGCGAGGCGAGCGAGATCAGCCGGTTGGCTTCCACCGCGCCCGGTTTCTCGCTGGCCACCTGCCGGCTGCGGCCGGAGAACAGGCTGCCTAGTTGATCTTTGTCAGAGCCCATTTGAACACCAGGGATTCGGTACCTGCCGAACCCGCCATTACAATCTGCTGCGTGCGGCGCAACTCGCCGGCAGCGCCAAGGTAGACGCCGTCTTCCAAACGTACCACGCCACCCATACCACGCCAGCGCCAGCCCTGCCCGCTGGAGGTTTTCAGGATCACGGTATCGCCGCTGCCGATCAGCGAAGCGTGCATGCCCGGGTGAAGATGCAGCCGCAACACGGCCTCGACCGGCATACCGCCAGCCTCGGAGACGATCTCCTCGCCGCGCAGGTCCTCGCCACCGGCCGAGAGATACAGGCGCCGGCGATAGATCCGGTTGTAGCTGGCGCGCCAGCCATCATGCTCGGCTTCGAACCAGATGGCACCATCCTGTTCGTTGCGTGAGACCGAAACTGCAGCGCTGTCGGCAGGTTCCTTGCTGCCGAGGCACAATGTGGAATGCGCCGCCACGCCGCTCAAGGCGGTCGCCCAGTTGCCGCCCATGCGACGCGAGGCGCCGCAATTGACGATCAGGCGATCCTTGGCGTGGCTGAATTCAAACGACAGCAGGCCGGAATGCGGTTTGACATTGGCCGTAGATGTCGGCGCGGCACCGACATCAAGCAGCAGCAGCGCGCGTTTCGCCACCGCGCGCTCAAAGCCGCTATGCGTGGCCGAGGTCAGCGGCTTGCCCTTGGCATCGGACAGATCGAGCAGCAGCTCGATCTGCGCGGCATTCTCTTCCTCGCCGCCATGAAACAGCGCCAGCCCACCATCGCCATGGCGCAGGCTGCGCAGCATCGGCGCCATGCGGTCGAGATAGGGCTGCAACAGCGCGGCGCGTTCAGGATCGACCGCCTGCAGGAAGCGCCACAGCGCCACCAGATCGCGCAGCATGCGATAGAGCAGCGAGGGATTGCGCGACACATGGCCGCCATCGGCCAGCACCTGCGTATCCAGCGCCGCACAGAGCGCATGGATCGCCATCTTGTCCTGCGCCTGGCCGAGTGCTTCGGCGCCATAGACGGCGCCCAGCGTGGCATCGAAACGCGGCCAGCCGACCGGTGCATTGGCGCTGGCGCGTTTCAGATAGGCCGTATGCCGCGCGATGCTGAGCAGGAAATCATGGCCGAAGCCATCGTCGGCGCCGTCGAGCAGGAAATGCGAGGCGAGCAGCCATTGCGTCAGCCGGCGACCGGCGATGGCCGGCTGCCACGGCAGGCCGCGGATCGACAGGGCATGTTTCGCGATCCAGTCGGCCACCAGACTGCGCGCCATGCGTCGCGCCATGTCGCCGCCCTGGGTGGCGAAATCGCGCAGCCAGACAAAGCCATGCAGGCCGGCAGCCCAGGCGGCGTGGCTGGCGACATCGAGCTGGGCTTCGGCGGGCGTGATCGACCAGGGCGCGGCATGCGGCGACACGACCTCCGCCCCGGCAAACACAAATCTTCCCTGAAACAGGCGGTCGGCATTGCCGATGGTGCCGGTCCAGGGATCGTCGGGCAGGACGGGAAGCTCAAGCGGCGCTTTGCGCGGCAGGGTCAGCGCGTAAAGCCGTGTGCCATACCAGGCCGCGGCCAGGCGGCGCAGCAATTTACGACCGGCGGTATCCTGCAGCGAGGCCGCAGTCACGTCATCTCACTTCGACGGCTTTGCGCGCACCCGCGCAATGTTGTCGGCATAGGCCGACGGACCGCCCTGGAAAGTCGCGGTGCCGGCCACCAGCACATCAGCGCCGGCATCGACCGCCAGCTGTGCGGTTTCGGCATTGATGCCGCCGTCGACTTCGAGATCGATATTGCGACCCGAGGCATCGATGGCCTTGCGCAGCACCTTGATCTTCTCAAGCTGCGTATGGATGAACTTCTGCCCGCCGAAGCCGGGATTGACGCTCATCACCAGCACGAGATCGACCATGTCGAGTACGGCGAGCGCGGCCTCGACCGGCGTACCCGGATTGAGCGACAGGCCGGCCTTCTTGCCCAGGCTGCGAATGAGCTGGAGCGTGCGATGCACATGCGGACCGGCTTCCGGATGCACGGTGATGATATCGGCGCCGGCTTCCGCGAATTGCGGGATGAAGGCATCGATCGGCGAGATCATCAGATGCACGTCAAACGGCCGGCTCGTGTGCTTGCGGAGCGCGGCCACCACACTGGGGCCAATGGTCAGGTTCGGCACGAAATGGCCGTCCATTACATCGATATGGATATAGTCGGCGCCCGCCTTGTCGATGGCGGCGACTTCGGCCCCGAGCTGGGCGAAGTCGGCCGAAAGGATCGAGGGGGCGATTCGGGTGGCTTGCTGCGGCATGGCGCAGGCTTAGCAAATTTGGCCGCGCAGGCCAAGCAAGCGGGGGCGCGGCTTTCCGCGACGAAATGCGGCGAATCCGGGGTTTTTCACCCTCAGATAGCCCTCTGCCTCGACGGCCCGGGGCCTGAAGGCTAGAAGAGGCGCCATGTCTGCCCCTTCCGCCTTCCCCACTGTTCCCGGCCCGGCTTCCGCGCGCCGCGTTGCCGCCAACCTGGTCGATATGGTGCTGGGCAAGGGCCGCGCGCTGGACGATGCCCTGGCCGATCCGAAATCGGGCTTCCGCGACCTGCCCGACCGCGACCGCGGCTATGTGCGCCGGCTGGTCGCCACCACGCTCCGACGCCGCGGCCAGATCGACGGGGTTCTGCGCAAATTCCTCACGCTCTGGCCCAAGGGACTGCCGCGCGAGGCGATGCGGCTGGGCGCGGCCGAGCTGCTGTTCCTCGATGCGCCGGCCCATGCCGCCGTGGGCGAAGCCGTCAACCTGATGCATCCCGAGCAGAAAAAGCCGCGCGGCCTGATCAACGCCGTGCTGCGCAAGGTCGCCACCGAAGGCGCTGCCATCGTGGCCGAACAGGATGTCGCCCGGGCCAACACGCCAGACTGGCTGTGGCAGAGCTGGGTGAATTTCTACGGCGAGGATATCGCCAGAGACATTGCCATGGCGCATCTGCAGGAAGCGCCGCTGGATATATCCTTGAAGGGCGATGACGCCGCCATCTGGGCCGAAAAGCTGGCGGCTGAGATTCTGCCGACCGGTGGTTTGCGCCGCATGGCCGGCGGCGCGGTGGAGAGTCTGCCGGGCTTCGAGGACGGTGCCTGGTGGGTGCAGGATGTCGCGGCTTCGTTGCCGGTGAAGCTGCTCGGCAACGTAAAGGGGCAGCGCGTGGCCGACCTCTGCGCCGCGCCCGGCGGCAAGACGATCCAGCTGACCGTAGCCGGCGCCAGCGTGATGGCGGTCGACCGTTCCGATCCGCGCCTGAAGCGGCTGAAAGAGAATCTGAAGCGCCTGGGCTTCAAGGTCGATGTGCGCACCGCCGAGATCGAACAGTGGCAGCCCGACGAAAGTTTCGACGCCATCCTGCTGGACGCGCCCTGCACGGCGACCGGCACGATCCGCCGCCATCCCGACCTGCCTTACTTAAAAGACGAAACCGATGTGGCGAAGCTGGCCGATCTGCAGCGCCGCCTCGCGCAGAAAAGCTGGACGCTGCTGAAAGATGGCGGGCGCATGGTTTATTGCGTCTGTTCGCTGCAGCCCGAGGAAGCCGAATACCAGATCCGCCATCTGCTGGCGCTGCCGGGCGCCCAGATCGTGCCCGCCGATGCCGGCCGGCTGCATCTGCCGTCAGAGGCCGTGACACATGAAGGCGCGTTGCGCACCCTGCCCTCGATGTGGTCGGGCCGTGGCGGCATGGACGGCTTCTTCGCCGTCTGTTTGCAGAAAAATTAAAAGCGCGGCGGCTCGACGAAGAGCGCCACGATGCGCCGCACCACCGGCAGCACGAACAGCATGATCGGGAAGGCGACGATCCAGGAATACAGCCAGGCTTGCATCCATTTGCCGACAAAACCATCCGGCAGGCCGATGCTGTTGACCGTGGCGATCCCCGAGACGATGCAGGTCATCATCAGCGACAGCAGCAGCGGCACGGCAATCGCGTTGTAGCGGGCGGGCAGTTTCTGGCGCATCGGCAATCCGATTGATGGCGGCGGCGAATGTTTAACGCATCCCCCGCCACCCCGCCATAGCCAAGCCTAATCCAGCAGCTCTTTCATCACCTTATAGAGTTCGGCCTTGGCCTCAAAGCCGACACCGGGAATCTGCGGCAAAGAGACATAGCTGTCGTTCACCGCGATGCCGTCGGCAAAGCCGCCGAAGGGCTTGAACACATCCGGATAGCTTTCATTGCCGCCCAGATGCAGGCCGGCTGCAATATTGAGCGACATCTGGTGGCCGCCATGCGGCACCACGCGGCGGCTCGACCAGCCATGCTCCTGCAGCACATCCAGCGTGCGGAGATATTCGACCAGGCCATAGCTGAGCGCGCAGTCGAACTGCAGGAAGTCGCGCTCCCTGTTCATGCCGCCGAAGCGAATGAGATTGCGTGCATCCTGGTGCGAGAACAGATTCTCGCCGGTCGCCATCGGCTTGTCGTAATGTTTGCCGAGTTCCGCCTGCAGGGCATAGTCGAGCGGATCGCCGACTTCCTCATACCAGTAGAGATTATACGGCTTGATCGCGTTGCCGTACTCTATCGCCGTCTTAATATCGAAACGACCGTTGACGTCGACGCAGAGATTCTGGCCATCGCCGACGATCTTCAGCACGGCTTCGATACGCTTGAGATCATCCTTCAGCGGTTCGCCGCCGATCTTCATCTTGACGACGCGATAGCCGCGGTCGCGATAGCTTTTCATCTCATCCTGCAAAGCCGAGAGGTCCTTGCCGGGATAGTAATAACCGCCGGCGGCATAGACCCAGACCTTGTCATCGGCCACGCCGCCGCGATAACGGTCCGCCAGCAGGCGCCACAGCGGCACGCCGGCGATCTTGGCCACCGCATCCCACACCGCCATATCGAGCGTGCCGACCGCCACCGAGCGTTCGCCATGACCGCCCGGCTTCTCGTTCTGCATCAGCGTCTTCCAGATCGCGAAGGGATCCAGGTTGTTGTTGGTGGTATCGACCAGCGTATCCGGGTTGGCTTCCATCAGGCGCGGCAGGAAACGTTCTCGCATCAGCGCGCCTTGCCCGTAGCGACCATTCGAGTTGAAGCCGAAGCCGACCACGGGCTTACCGTCGCGCACCTGGTCGGTGATCACCGCCACCACCGAGCAGGTCATCTTCGAGAAATCGATATAGGCATTGGCGATCGGCGAGGCGATCGAGGCGGTCTTTTCGCGAACTTCAACGATACGCATGGGAAATCACGGCTCCTTGTCTGATGGCAGTATCCTAGACATGGACAGGAGGCCCAGGCCAATGCCAGATTCGGAATTGATCATTCCAATCCCGCATTGGGCCGACAGGCTATGGAATTCAACTGGCTGGAAGATTTTCTGGCACTCGCCGAAGCCGGCAACTTCAGCCGCGCGGCGGAAGCCCGGCATATGACGCAGCCGGCCTTCAGCCGCCGCATCCGCGCGCTGGAGGACTGGGCCGGCGTGATGCTGTTCGACCGCTCGGCCCAGCCGGTGCGACTGACCGCCGCCGGCGAGCAGTTCATGCCTGCGGTGCGCGACATGCTGCGCCGCCTGGCGCAGGCGCGCGATGAAGCGCGCCAGGCCGAGCAGGCCGAAACCGCGACGCTGATCTTTGCTGCGACGCAGGCGCTGTCGCTCACCTTCTTTCCCGGCTGGCTGCGCGGACTGGATATCGCCGCCCGCCTTGGCGCGATCCGCCTGATGTCAGGCAGCATGCAGGCCGGCGAGGAAGCTTTGCTGCAGGGTCAGAGCCAGTTCCTGCTCTGCCATGGTCATGATGCGGTGGCCAATCGCCTGCCGCCGGATCGCTTTCTGTATCGCCGGCTGGCGCAGGATCGCCTGCTGCCGGTCTGCGCGCCAGATGCGAAGGGCCAACCGGTGCATCGCCTCGATGGCGCGACGCAGCCGCTGCCTTATCTGGCCTATGCGGAAGATTCAGGTCTCGGCCGCATCGTCACGGCCATGCTGGGCCGGCGCGAGACGAGTCTACCGCTGCGCGTCAGTTTCATCGCACCGCAGGGCACGGTGCTGCGCGCCATGGCCCGCGATGGCCGCGGCATCGCCTGGCTGCCCGACAGTCTGATCGAGGATGATCTGAAGGCGAAGACTCTGGTGCTGGCCGGCCATGAAGCCTGGATCATCCCGGTCGAGATCCGGCTGTATCGCCAGCGCGAGCGCGGCACCAGGATTGCTGAGGATTTCTGGTCAGCCGTGCAGGAAGCCTGAGAAGCCGTCCCATAACAGCTTCAGCGCCGTGACCACCAGCAGGCTGTAGCAAGCGCGATACATCTGCTTCTGGTCCAGCCGTTCATGCAGCCGCCAGCCAAGCCAGACGCCCAACGGCGCCACCGGCAGGCAGGCCGCAATCAAAACCCACGTCTTCGCATCCGGCTGCCCCAGATACAGCCACGGCCCGGCCTTCACGGCATTGGCAACCGTGAAGAACAGACTGGTGGTGCCGGCATAGACAGCTTTCGACAGGCCGAGCGGCAGCAGATACATCGCCAGCGGCGGCCCGCCGGAATGCGCCACCATGGTCGTGATGCCAGAGCAGAAGCCGGCGATGAGACCTTTCGCCGGTACGCGCGGACGTGTCTGTATTACGCCGCCGCTGCGAAACCAGAGCCCGGCGAAGAGCAGCGTGATCAGCGCCATGCTGATTTCGATGAGATGGCGATCCAGCACCGAGAGCAGCAGCCAGCCGGCGCCGATACCGAGCACCAGCATGGGCAGCAGCAGCTTCGCATCCGGCTTCGACCAGGTGCCCGGCCGCCAGTAGTAAAACGCGACAATATCTATGGCGATGAAGACAGGGGCCAGCACAGTGCCGGCGGTGATCGGGTCCATCGCCAGTGAGAGGCACCGGAATGCCGACGATGGCAAAACCGCCACCGAAGGCGCCGCGCATGAAGGCGATCAGGAAGACGCCGAGAGAGGCGACGAGAAACGGAAAGAGGTCTGGGAGCATCAGCTAAAAACGTCATCCTCGGGCTTGTCCCGAGGATCCATACCAACCCTCCGCGCATCGGGACGCGCAGATGGACCCTCGGCGCAAGGCCGAGGGTGACGGCTTGTGGAACTCACGCCTCGCGCAGGTCCATCGCGACGGGTGCGATCTGGTCGGCGAGGTAGCGCGCCAGATCGGCGCGCGATTTCGCGTTGCGCAGGATTTTCTCGTCCTGCGGATTGGACAGGAAGCCGGTCTCGATCAATACGCTGGGCAACGCTGGAGAACGCAACACCGCGAAATTGGCCGCGCGCATCGGGTTTTCCAGCAGCTGCACGCGATGGCCCACACCGGTGACGATGCGGCGCTTGGCCGCCAGCGAGGCATTATGGCCATGGCGGCGCGCCAGATCGATCAGGATCGCCGCGGTCTGCTTGTCGGTGGCGCCGGCATCGAAGCCGTAGATCGCATCGACCTGGTTCTCGCGATCCGCCAGCCGGCGGGCGAAATCGTCCGTCGCCTTGTCGGCGCGGGTATAGGCCGATAGCCCGCGCGCCGACCTGTTGGGCGCCGCATCGGCGTGGATCGAGATGAAGAGATCGGCATGCTTGTCATGCGCGAAGGCCACCCGGCTAGGCAGCGGGATATAGCTGTCGCGGTCGCGGGTCAGGAAGACCTTGATATCCGAACGTCCGGCCAGCGCCTGGCGGATGCTCTGGCAGATCGAGAGCGTGACATCCTTCTCTTCCGTTCCGGTGACGCCAATGGCGCCTGGATCGCGACCGCCATGGCCGGGATCGAGAATGACGATAGCCGGCGCGCGCGGCGGCGCCTTGGGGGCACTGGGCACGGGCTTGCGGGCCGGCACCGGCACCTGGCGGCCCTGCGCCCATGCGGGCACGGCGGCACTGCCCAGCAGACCGGCCAACGAGGAGATGATGAAGCGACGCGTATACATGACCGAATCGGGGTCCGTTTGCGAATCGGCGGAAACTGCGCGGACGATAGAGTCCGCCGGACTCCTCTGCAAGAAAAGTCCGTAACTTAGCCTGTCAGCAGATGGTGAATGCTTCGTTAAGCGGCGGCAGCCGGAGTCATTCGACCGTGTATTTGGCCCGCACGTCGTATTTGTTCGACTTGGCCCAGCCCTCGATCAGCTTTTCCAGTGCCGAGTTGGGTTTCTCGGGCAACACCAGCTTCAGCTTCACATACTGGTCGCCGCGCTGGTCGGATGCGCCGCCCTTGAGCGGAAAACCGCGGCCCTTGAGACGTAGCGTGGTGCCCGAACTGGCACCCTTGGGCACGCTGACCGCGACCATGCCATCGATGGTGGGGACCGGAATCTTGGCACCGAGGATGGCTTCGTCCAGCGTGACCGGCAATTCGAGATGCAAATCGTCGCCCTGGCGGGTGAAAAAGGCATGCGGCTCGACGGTGACTTCGATCAGCGCATCGCCGGCTTCGCCGTTGTTACGGCCGGCATCGCCCTGGTGGCGCAGGCGGATCTGCTGGCCATCGCCCAGGCCGGGGGGAATGGTGACATCGAGCTGCTTGCCATCGGGCATGGTGAGGCGGCGCTTGCAGCCGCGCGCGGCATCGAGGAAGCCGATCTTCAGATTGAAATGACGGTCGGCGCCGCGCATCGGCCGGTTGGCATTGCGCGCGCCGAAACCTGCTCCGGCACCCGCCCCACCGGCAGCACCGCGACCGCGCCGCATCTGGCCGAAAATCTCGTCGAAAATATCTTCGCCGCCGGCATTGGGATCGAAACCGAAGCCGCCGAATGGTCCGCCGCCGGCACCGGCCGCGCCGCCGCCCGGACGATAGGCGCCGCCACCGAAACCGCGCGCGCGCGGCTGGCCAGAGGCATCGATCTCGCCGCGGTCGTATTTGCCGCGCTTCTCGGGATCGCCGATCAGATCGTAGGCCGCCGAGATTTCCTTGAAGCGGTCGGACGCCGTCTCGTTGCCCTGGTTGCGGTCGGGGTGGAATTCTTTCGCCAGCTTGCGATAGGCCTTGCGCAGGTCGTCATTGCTGACACCGCGCGCCACACCCAGGACCTGATAGGGATCACGCATCCTGCTCAATCCTCAAGGCTTGCTGCCCTGCCCATCGGATGCAGGCGCGGGTGCAGCAGGCGGTTCGCCTGTCGTTGCTGGGGTTTCGTCCGGCGACGCTGTGAACATATCAGGGATCGAGACACCGCCACCCGAAGAAATCGCCGAGTAGAAACGGCTGAGGAAGCCAGGGCGGTTATCCTCCTGCGATGGCCCCGCCCCTGACGGCGGAGTGGCCGGCTGTTCGGCAGCCGCAGGTGCGGCGGGAGCCGCCGGCGGT
>JAGXRD010000049.1 GCA_018336035.1 Alphaproteobacteria bacterium
CGAGCCGCACGCTGATCGCCAGCGACTTCTTGCCCTCGGGAATCCCCGCGCCGGCGAAGATGTCAAACACGCTGGCCCGCGCGATCAGCGCCTTTTCCGAACCGCGCACGGCTTTCAGCAGAGTTTCCGCCTGCACATTCGCATCGACGATGAAGGCGAAGTCGCGTTCCACCGCCTGCAGTTCCGAGAGCTTCAGTGCCGGTCTGGTGCGCACACCCGGCTTGCCGCGGCTGGCCGGAATGCGCTCGAGCCAGACCTCGAAGGCCACGACCGGGCCCTTGATATCCAGCTTCTGCAGCACGCGCGGATGCAGTTCGCCGAAAGTGGCGAGAATGGTTTTCGGACCGAGGCGCAAGGTGCCGGAACGGCCGGGGTGGTACCAGCCGGGCGCACCATCCATCACCATCAGCGGTGCGGTATCGACGCCGGCCGCGCTGAGTGCAGCGAGTGCATCGGCCTTGGCATCATAGCCATCGACATTGCGCGGACGGTCGCGCCAATGCCGTGCGCCCGTGGCGCCACGACGCAGGCCGGTCGCCACGATGGACTGACCATCCATGGCAACAGAAGCGTATTGCGGCCCGATCTCGAACAGCGCGACATCCATCTGCCCGCGATCCATGTTGCGCTTCGCAGCGGCAATCAGGCCGGGCAGGATCGAAGGCCGCATCGTGTCCATGTCGGCGCTGATCGGATTGACCAGTCGCAGCTCCTCCTGGCCGCCGCCGAAGACTTCGGCCTCGGTACGGCGGATGAAGGAATAGGTGACGGCTTCCGTCAGGCCACGCGCCGCCAGCGCACGACGCGCGACACGCACGCGACGCTGACCCGCGCTGACCGCCGGCGCCGGCACGGCGCGCAACGGCGGCAGCGGTTCGGCCGGAATGGCGTCGAAGCCGTGCTGACGCGCGATTTCCTCGACCAGATCGGCTTCGCCATCGATATCCGGGCGCCAGGACGGCACATCGACCGACAGGACGTCATTAGACTTCGAGACCGTGAAGCCGAGCGACTCCAGAATTCGGGTCTGTTCCGCCACCGCCAGATTGAAACCGACCAGGCCGAGCAGGCGTGAGGGCCGCAGGGTGACGGTTTTCTTCCAGTCCGGCGCCTGGCCCGCCAGCACGATCTCGGAGGCTTCGCCGCCGCAGAGATCGAGGATCATCTGCGTGCCGACCTCGGCGCCATTCACCACGAAGGCCGGATCGACAATGCGTTCGAAACGATGGCGCGCATCGGAATGGATGCCGAGTTTGCGACCGGTGGCAGCCGTGCGCACCGGATCGAACCAGGCGGATTCCAGAAACACTTCGGTGGTGTCGAACGAGCAGCCGGAATGTTCGCCGCCCATCACGCCGCCGAGGCCTTCGGGGCCGTTCTCGTCGGCGATGACGGTGATGCTGTCATCCAGCGTGTATTCCTTGCCATCGAGCGCCAGCAGCTTCTCGCCGTTTTTGGCCAGACGCGCGGTGATATGGCCCTGCACCTTGGCGGCATCGAAGACATGCAGCGGCCGACCGAGATCGTAGGTGAAGAAGTTGGTGACATCGACCAGCGCCGAAATCGGACGCAGGCCGATGGCCTTGAGCCGCTGCTGCAGCCAGGCGGGCGACGGACCGTTCTTCACGCCGCGGATATAACGACCGGCAAAGACCGGACAGGCATTTTCCGCGCCGGCCGGGAAATCGAGCGTCACGTTGATCGGGCTCTTGAAGCTGCCCTTTACGTTGGGCACCGCATAAGGCTTCAGCGTGCCGAGGCCGGCGGCGGCCAGATCGCGCGCGATGCCGCGCACGCCGAGGCAGTCGCCGCGATTGGGCGTCAGCTTGATCTCGATCACGGGATCATCGAGACCGAAGACCGAAGCCATCGAGGCGCCGACCGGCGTGTCGAGCGGCAGGTCGATAATGCCGGTATGTTCGTCGGTCAGGCCCATCTCGCGTTCGGAGCAGAGCATGCCGTTCGAGGCCACGCCGCGAATGGTGGTGGCTTTCAACAGCAGCTGCGTGCCCGGCACGGTCGAGCCGGCCGGCGCAAAGATGCCCTTCATGCCGGCGCGCGCATTCGGCGCACCGCAGACGACCTGGATGGTTTCCGTGCCGGTGAAGACTTCGCAGACCCGCAGCTTGTCGGCATTGGGATGCTGCTCAGCCTTTTTCACCTCGGCCACGATGAAGGGCGCGAAGATCGCGGCGCGATCCTCGATGCCTTCGACTTCCAGGCCGATGGCGGTCAGCTTCGCGGCGATCTCATCGAGCGAGGCAGTCGTGTCGAGATGGCTCTTGAGCCAGGCAAGCGTGAATTTCATCGCGCGACTCCCTGACCCAGCGTGGGGATATCGAGCGGCACGAAACCGTAATGCTTGAGCCAGCGCAGATCGGCGTCGAAGAAGCTGCGCAGATCCGGGATGCCATATTTCAGCATGGCGATGCGGTCGATACCCATGCCGAAGGCAAAGCCCTGCCATTCATTCGGATCGAGGCCGCAATATTCCAGCACCTTTGGGTTGACCATGCCGGAGCCGAGGATTTCGAGCCAGTCATTGCCCTCGCCGACGCGCAGCACGCCGCCCTCGCGCGAGCAGTTGATGTCCACTTCGGCCGAGGGTTCGGTGAAGGGGAAATAGCTCGGGCGGAAGCGCATCTTCACCTTGTCGGTTTCGAAGAAGGCTTTGCAGAATTCGGTCAGCACGCCCTTCAGGTGGCCCATATGGATGGCGCGGTCGATCACCAGCCCCTCCACCTGATGGAACATCGGCGTGTGCGTCATGTCATAGTCGCTACGATATGTGCGGCCCGGCACGATGATGCGATAGGGCGGCGGACCGCCGCGCATGGTGCGCACCTGCACCGGCGAGGTATGCGTACGCAGCACGATCTGCTCGCCGTCGGCGCCACGCTTGGGCAGATAGAAGGTATCCTGCATCTGCCGCGCCGGATGTTCGGGCGGGATGTTCAGCGCAGTGAAATTGTGGAAGTCGTCCTCGATATCCGGACCTTCGGCGATATTGAATCCCATCGCAGCAAAGATCTCGGTGATCTCGTCGATCACCTGGCTGACCGGATGGATGCGGCCTTGGCTCTCGGCGCTCTCGGTCAGCGGCAGCGTCATGTCGAGCGTTTCGGCCTTCAGCCTTACCTCGATGGCGGCATCGGCCAGCACGGTCTTGCGCGTTTCGAGCGCGGCGGTGAGCCTGTCCTTGATCTCGTTCAGAGATTGCGCGCGCGCCTTGCGGTCATCGGGCGACAGCGCGCCGAGTTCCTTCAGCGCCGCCGAGAGCCAGCCCTTCTTGCCGAGCACGGCAAGGCGGGCTTCTTCGAGCGCTTCCAGATTTGGCGCAGTGGCAACGGCGCTTTCGGTTTCAGCGGCCAGCCGGGCGATCTCGGTCATGCTTCCTCGTCACTGCGGTACTGAAGGCCCACCCTCACCCCAACCCTCTCCCGCCAGCGGGAGAGGGAGTTTCCTTATCCCCTCGCCCACGCAGAGGGAGAGGGAGGGGCCCATCACGTCAGTGATGGGAGGGTGAGGGCCTTCCCTCAAATTCACAAAAACAAAGGGGGCCGTGGTGACGGCCCCCTTCGCAAACGGTCGCTTAAATCAGAACTGCGAGTGCGGGCCGATCAGGCCGCCGCGGCAGGCAGGGCCGCTTTGGCCTGCGCCACCAGGGCGTTGAAAGCCTCGGGCTCATGCACGGCGAGATCGGCCAGGACCTTGCGGTCAATGTCGATGCCGGCGAGCGCGAGGCCGTTGATAAATCGGCCGTAGGTCAGACCCTGTTCGCGGGCCGCAGCGTTGATGCGCTGGATCCAGAGCGAACGGAAGTTGCGCTTCTTGGCGCGACGGTCGCGGAACGCATACTGAAGGCCCTTTTCGACCTTCTCGATCGCGACGCGGAATACGGTGGAATTGCGGCCACGATAGCCCTTGGCGAGCTTCAGGACCTTCTTGTGGCGGGCATGGGCGGTAACGCCCCGCTTAACACGTGCCATGTGGGTGTCTCCTTAACTCAGGCGTTGGGCAGGTAGTTCTTGATGATCTTGCGCGCGTCGCCTTCGAACACCACGGCGGTGCCGCGATGATTCCGGATCTGCTTGTTGGTGCGCTTGATCATGCCGTGACGCTTGCCCGCATGGGCACGCTTCACTTTACCCGTCGCCGTAAGCTTGAAACGCTTCTTGGCCGAGCTCTTGGTCTTCAACTTGGGCATTTCATAACCTCCGAAGGTATGGAGTGATCTTCAAGGCGAACTCGGCAGCCCTTCCAGCCGGAACGCCCGATACGTAGAGCGCGCGGTTTTAGCGGCCAATCCCCGCAATTGCAAGGCGGATTGGGCCGGAAAGACGGGCCGGAAAGACGGTTCGGCCAAACGGGGTTTCCAGGGCCCTGGGCGGACTCGAACCCGAATCAGCCTTACGTAAGGGAAGGCAGGCCGTCCAGCGGCTGGTTAACCATCTTCCGGCCCTGCCCCGAGTCCTTTTGCGGCCGTTCCGAGTCGCCGCGGGCAAGGTCCGATCCCACCCCTCCTGCGGTGCGGGCAAGGCAGCTATGCGCGCGGGGCGGGAGGTGAGCAGAAAGCCTGTGGAAATCGACGGCATATACTTGAAAAACCACGGCCTTGTCACCATCTGCTCTTTGTAAGGCAGGCCGGAAAAATGGCGTTTTTGGCGGATTTTACCCGATTGTCGCACCATGATGTTTCGCGCTTGCAAAACAAGGAACGACCGCTAGTATCACGCGGGTTCGCGGTACCCCGCCGGACGTTGCCGTACTTCTAGATCATGGCCTCCGTGACAAAAACTTTCGTTCGCCGCCGCGTTTCAAGCGCTGCCGGACAAGGAAAAAATTGTCACTCAGGGCCGGTTCCAGGTGTTACGGTCTCAAGTGGTATCCCTGCCGCGTAGCTAACCTTTGCAGGCCGATGTTGAGCAACAGCCAATTCTCCTCCCTCGATCTAGTTGAACCCATTCAGCGCGCCCTGACCGCTGAGAAGCATGTTGCGCCCACGCCCATCCAGGCGAAGGCGATTCCGCATCTGCTTCAGGGCCGCGACCTGCTCGGCCAGGCGGAAGCCGGCGCCGGCAAGACCGTGGCCTTCACGCTGCCGATCCTGCAGCACCTGTCGATCGACCGTCATCCGGCCGGTCCACGCAAGGTGCGCGCCCTGATCCTGACCACGTCGCGTGAGCGCGTGCAGCACATCCAGGAAAGCTTCCGCGCCTATGGCCGTTTCGTGCGCCTGTCGCAGGTCACCGTCTATGAAGGTCCGGGCAAGGCCGCGCAGGCGCAGGCCCTGTCGCGCGGCATCGACATCCTGATCGGCACGCCCGGCCGCGTGGTCGAGCTGATCAATGCCGGCCAGCTGGAGCTGAACAAGCTCGAGATCATGGTGCTGGACGAAACCGACCGCATGCTCGAACTGGGCGTGACCAACGAGCTGCGCGCCATCTTCGAAGCCGCGCCGACCGAGCGTCAGACCATCGTGTTTGCCACCACGCTGCCGGCCGAAATCAAGCAGCTTGCCGACAACCTGCTGACCGATCCGGTCACCGTGCTGGCCAATCCGCCGGCGCCGCGCCTGATCACCACGGCCCAGTCGGCCCGCATCCGCGACACCGAGGCCCGCCGCCGGGTGCGCGACCTGCTGCCCGAACGCATGGCCAGCCGGCGCTAAAAGCCGGCCACGCCTGACGATCCCAGCGCCCGCCTGAAAAGGCGGGCGTTTTCTTTGGGGATCATAGCTCTGCTTGCTTTTCGGTAACTCCCGGTCTGCCTCCGGCCGGGGCGCTTGCTTATGCCCCTCCCCTGCCGCAGAGTTTCACAGGGTGACGGCGTCGTTTGGAAACCAAAAATCAACCATCCAGGCGCTACAGCATGCTGTCCGAGTCTGAACCCTGGGTATGGCTTTGGTGGCCAAGGAGACTTCTGAGCAGTCCGATGAGCTGACCTGGCGCGACAAGCTGCGCGCCTGGTGGCATGGCGACGACTACGTCATGCAGCACATGGTCAAGGACTACTCGACCCAGCCGGAGATGGGCGACCTGCCGGCCGAGGACGCGCCCAAGGAAATCCCCAGTATCGACAGCTGGTCGCCGCGTCGCCTGCAGGTGACGCAGAAACTGTTCGGCGAAGGCTTCAACACGCCCGGCGGCGAAGAACTGATGAAGCCGCTGATTTCCCCGCTCGGCCTCAATCCCAATATGTCGATCACCGAACTGGGCAGCGGCATGGGCGGCATGACCCGCCTGATGGCGCGCGAGAATCTGTGGATCGATGCCTACGAACCCGATCCGGATCTGGCCGCCGTCTCGATCGAGCTGGCCAAGCACCAGGGCGTGAAGCAGCGCGCCAATATCAAGACCACACCGCTTGACGATATCAGCTTCAAGCGCAAGAGCGTCGACGTCTTCCTGTCGAAAGATGGCCTGATGAGCGTGCAGGACAAGCGCCTGCTGCTCGCCAAGCTGCGCGCCGCCATGAAGCCGAACGGCCAGCTGATGTTCACCGACTTTCTGCTGACCGGTTCGACCGAAAGCCGCGTCTATGAAGTGTGGTGGGACCGCGAGCCGGTGAAGCCGCATCTGCTGACGCCGGAAGGCCTGCAGGCCGAACTGGAAAGCCTGAATTTCATCATCTGCTACATGGAAGATGTGACCCATGAGCTGAAAGACGCGGTGATCGAGTCTTTCGCCAGATACGCCGACGAAGTGAAGCTGCGCGGCAAGTCGATGGACGAGAATGAGCGCGAATGGGCGATCTGCGAAGGCGAGCACTGGGCGATCCGCCTCAGCGCGATGGATGCCAACGTGATCCGGCTCTACCGCGTGTTCTGCCGCGTGGCGGATTAAGCGGCCAGGCCGATGCGCCTTTTCGGACTGTCACTCGTACTCCTTCTTTTGACGGCCAGCATGACAGAAGCCTGCGCCCAGAGCCGCATTCGCATCACCTCGGAATGGGGCACGCTGACGGCAACCCTGGCCGACAATGAAGCCGGCCGCGCACTGGCGCGCATGCTACCACTGACTCTGGAAACGCATGATCATCTCAGGCAGGAGAAAGTCGGCACCCTGCCGCGTCCGCTGCCGGAGATCGCGCGCCAGCGCGGCTTTCAGCCCGGCACGCTCGGCATCTGGAACGCAGACCGGTTCGTGATCTATTACGTGCGCGGCGAGGTGCCGAATCCCGGCATCATGATCGTCGGTCAGGTCGAGGGCGATGCCGCGATTTACAACCGGCCCGGCTCGATCACCGTGCGGATCGAACGGATCGACTAGACCTTCTTCCACATCAGCCAGACCGCGATCGCGGCCGGCAATCCGAACACCACCACATGCACCAGCAGCTCGGCCTGCACCGAGTAGCCGGCTTTGGTCACGCCGACATAGCCGTTGTAGAAACTGACCGCGGCCCAGACCAGCAGGAAGACGCGCGGCCCGTTGATCACCACGCGGCCGGCGCGGGCGTTGAGCCACCGCCCGACGAACCAGAAGGCGGCGAGCAGCACGAGACCGAGCGTGGTCATCATCAGCATATGCATGGCATGCTCCCCCGTATTTTCCGAGCGCAGTCTAGCACAACCACCCTCACCCCTCCCTCTCCCATGCAATGGGAGAGGGAGGGGCCCGGCGCGACTGCGACGGGAGGGTGAGGGGCTTCCAATCGCGCAAAGAAAAAGGGCCGCATCGCTGCGGCCCTTTTCGTATCTGGTAGCTCAGCGCGAGCTTAGTGCAGTTTCGCCTTCACGTCGCCGATGGCGCGGTCGATCTGGGCGGCGGCTGCAGCACCCTGCAGCGACTGGCTCAGAACCGCACCGGCGGCGGCCACGGCGATTTCAACGGCCGTATCGCGCACTTCCTGCACCGCCTGCTTTTCGGCCTGGGCGATCTTGTCCTCGGCCTGCTTGCGGCGACGCTCCAGGCTGATCTTCAGATCGGCCTCGGTCTCCTTGAGCAGGGCCTTCGCCTCGGCTTCGGCCGCGGCGACGATCTCCTCGGCTTCCTTGAGCGCGTTGCGCTGCTTGCGCTGATACTCGGCGAACAGATGCTGCGCGTCCTGGTGCAGCTTCTCGGCCTCGTCCAGATCCTTCTTGATGCGGGCGGCACGCTCGTCGAGCTGCCCCAGCACCTTGCCCGGAACCTTCAGATAGAAGATCAGAGCGAAGAACAGGACGAAGGCAACGAGAACCCAGAATGTCGAATCCTGCAACATATCCAGGTTCCTTATGCGCCGCGTTTGGCGAGCGCCTGGTCAACGGCCGCGGAAACCGCGTCGTTGCTCGGCGCCGTGCCGCTGAGGCGGGCCACGACATCCGAAGCGGCATCGGCTGCGACCGACTTCAGCTGGCTCAGCGCCTGCTGCTTGGCCGCAAGGATGCTGGCTTCCGCCGCCTTGGTCCGCTCGGTGATCTCGGCTTCGAGCTTGGCCTTGGTCGCCGCCTGTTCAGCGGAAATCCTGGCGCGGGTCTCACCGGCAATGGCCTGGGCTTTCGCCCGGGCCTGTGCCAGCGCCTGCTCGTAGTCGGCGATCGCCTTCTCAGTCTCGCGCTTCAGCCGTGCCGCTTCCTCGAGGTCGTGTTCGAGACGCTTGCGACGTCCGTCCACCACCTCAGCCACGCGCGGCAGCGCCACCTTGGCCATCAACACATAGAGGATGGCAAAGGTGATCAGCAGCCAGACGAGCTGCGGCAGGAAAGTGGCTGTATCGAGCTGAGGCATTTAGCTCAGACGAACAGGATCAGCAGCGCGATCAGCAGCGCGAAGATGCCGAGCGCTTCGGTCACCGCGAAGCCGAGCATCAGGTTGCCGAACAGCTTCGGGGCAGCGCCCGGATTGCGCAGCGCGCCGTTGAGGAAGTTCGCGAAGATCAGACCCACGCCGATCGCGGCGCCGCCCATGCCGATAGCAGCAATGCCGGCACCGATCATCTTGGCAGAAGCAAGATCCATAATACTCATCCTTCTCTTGGGTTAACTGGTTGGTTGAACTGTAGTGATTGGACTTAGTGATGTTCCATGTTCACGGCCTCGGCGAGGTAGAGGCAGGTGAGGATGGCGAAGACGTAGGCCTGCAGGAAGGCGATCAGGAATTCCAGCGCCGTCAGGGCCGTGACCATGATCAGCGGCAGGATGCCGGAGGCCGAGAGCGCGCCGCCCATGCCGATCATCGACACGACGAAACCGGCGAAGACCTTCAGCGTGGTGTGACCCGCCAGCATGTTGGCGCAGAGACGCAGGCTGAGGCTGATCGGGCGCGAGAGATACGAGATGATCTCGATCGGCACGATGACCGGGGCGAGCCACATCGGCACGCCGGCCGGCATGAAATGGGTGAAGAAGTGAATGCCGTTGCGCACGATGGCGATCAGCGTGATGCCGAGGAACACGGTCATCGCCAGCGCGAAGGTGACGATGATGTGGCTGGTCACGGTGAAGCTGTAAGGCACCATGCCGAGCATGTTCGCCATCAGCACGAAGATGAACAGCGAGAAGATGAAGGGGAAATACTGGCGGCCGTTCGGGCCGACATTCTCGCGCACCATATTGGCGACGAATTCGTAACTCAGTTCGGCCACCGACTGCAGCCGGCCTGGCACCAGGCTGCGCTGGCGCATGCCGTAGACCATCAGCAGCACCGCGGCGGCGACGCTGAGCACCATGAAGAGGGACGCGTTGGTGAAGGAGAAGGCCTGCAGCTGGCCGCCCTCGCCACAGAAAGCGATGCACTTGACCTTGAATTGATCGAGCGGGCTGGTTGCCACAGTTAGTCCCCTTCCTTCTTTGCGTCGCGCTCGGCGTCTTCGAGCTGCACACGCTGCATCGCCATGCCTGTCCGGATTGCCGACCACATGGCCGTGGCAATGCCGAGCAGGATAAATCCGACCAACCCCCAGGGTGCCGTTTCGAGCCAGCGGTCGAGCCACCAGCCGATGAACACCGAGACACCGACCGCCGCGACCATTTCGATCGCCAGCGACCAGGCCCTGCCGATATTCCGCGACTGGCGGGGATCGGCATCCGG
>JAGXRD010000050.1 GCA_018336035.1 Alphaproteobacteria bacterium
GGCGGAGTGGCCGGCTGTTCGGCAGCCGCAGGTGCGGCGGGAGCCGCCGGCGGTGCCGCGGCAGGCGCCGGCGTATTGGTGACGGTTTCGGTTTTGCTGTCGGCGGCGGCAGCCTGGGGCACCGGCACGGCAGCCGGCGGAACAGCAGGCTGTGCGGCAGGCGCCGTGGCATCTGATGTCGTCGGCACATTCACGCCCGAGACCAGCGGCGGCTCGGTGGTTTTCACCAGCTGCGACAGTCGCTCGATCGCTTCCGGCTGGCCGGCCTTGGCGGCGAGATTGTACCAGCCGAGCGCACGCGGCTCATTCTTCTCGACGCCGAGGCCGAGTTCATACATCAGGCCGAGATTGTATTGCGCCACGGCCAGGTTCTGCACAGCGGCGGCGGCGAACCACTTATGCGCCTCGTCGTAATCGACCGGCGTGCCTTCATCGCCCTGCAGATAGATCGCCGCAAGATTGGCCTGCGCGCGCGAGAAACCTTTCTCGGCTGCCATGCGATACCAGTGGATAGCCTGCGCGATGTCCTTCTCGACGCCCTGGCCCCAGCGATAGAGATGGCCGATGTTGCGCATGGCCGCCACGTCGCCGCGATTGGCCAGCGGCAGCCAGGCGTCATACGCCGCCTTGTGGTCGCCGGCTTCGTAGGCGCGCACACCCTGTGCGAAATCCGCCTTCGCCGCCGGCGCAATCAGCAGCGCGCAACCCAGCACTGCGACCTGCGCAGCGCCAAGCCATGCACGGGATTTACGTCCGGCTGCGGACATGCGGATCAACCGTTGACGACTTTCCAGCTGCCATCGGGCTGGCGGCAGGCCGTGCCGAAGGCCTGTTCAGTCTTGCCGCCGACGGTGACCGACTGCTGGAACTCGCGGCAGTAATCGCCATTGCTGGCGGTACCTTCGCGCGTCGGCGTCACCGTGCCGGAATTGCCGCTGTCGGGGTTGCGCCAGGAAATCGGCTGCCCGATCGGCGCGGTGGTGGCGCGATTGCTGGCCTGTTCCATCGCGGCCTTGTCGGCCTTGTCGAGCGACGAGCCGATCTGGTTGCCCAGATAGGCGCCGGCCAGCGCACCCGCGGCCACGCCAACCAACTGGCCGGTACCCTTGCCGAACTGCGCGCCGAGCACGGCGCCGCCGATGCCGCCCAGCACCGTGCCGACATTTTCCTTGTTCATCTGCGGCCCGCCGGAGCCGTTATTCTGGCAGGCGGAGACCATCAGGGCGCCGGCCAGCGCGGGGATCAGGAGAAGACGGCCAGAGAGACGGACGGACATGGTAAGCCTCATACAATGCAAAATGCACCGGGGCACCGCGCATGGCGGGGCCGCCCGGCGGCGTTAATACAGTATATTGGGCGGGTTAACGCCGCTGCAAGGCGGCGGCCCGGCGATTTGCCCGCCTGGATCGCTCCCGATCCGGTACAAAAAAGCCGGCCCGGGGGGACCCGGGCCGGCTCTGATGATCCAGTTCGGCAGATCAATGTCTGGGGATTACGACTTGCCGAAGAAATCCAGCGTGGTCAGCAGCGGCGAGGGCTCGTCCGTCAGCCTGGCGCTGTCGAACTGCTCCAGCGTGTTCGATTTCATGATCGAACGGATGGTGCGGATGTAATCCTGACCGCGCACCGAGTAGCGATGCAGGGTGCCAGCCAGCTGGTAGCTGTCAGGCGACTGGCTGCGGTCGCGCATGGCGGCGCGCTTGTCGCGGAATTCGCGATAGCTGGCCTTGGAATTCAGGTTGCGCATATAGGCGGCGACCGAATGCTCCAGGCTCTTGAAGCGCTGCACTTCATAGGTCTCGCCCTCGGGGCGGTTCTCCGGCACCAGGCCGGCACCCGGAGTCCAGGTCCACATGCCGAAGACGGCATTGCCCATCAGCGCGAAACGCGAGGTGCCCCAGCCCGATTCCTCGACCGCCTGCGCCAGAGCCAGAGCCGGCGGCACCGCATCAACGCGATTCAGCAATTCGGCGGTGTCGACATCATCGACGCCATAGAGTTCGGCCTGACGTTCCATCCACTGCTGGTCACGCGTCGACAGAGCAGCACCCATCTGGATGCGCTGATGCAGCTGCTCCAGGCGGTTGCGGTCGGCAGTGATACGCTCATTCTCACGCAGGATATGCGGCAGCATCACCTTCAGGAAGGCGCGTTTGCGCTTCTCGGTTAGGTTGACGTCGGCGATATCAACCGGCAGCGACGCCAGGAAAATGCGCGGCACTTCCACCTGGCCGGCAGGATTGCGCAGCTCGGCGAGATCGAAGCCCTGCTGCTCAAAACGCGCCAGCATCGCATCGACGGTGCGGTCGGTCTCAGCGCGCATCGCCGTGCGATGCGGCGAGAACTGGCGCACTTCGGCAATCCGGCGCGAAGCTTCAGCCGCACTGATCGCCGGCGCGTCGTCCTTTTTCTCCTTGGGAGCGGCATCGGCCACCGCGCTGCTGCGCGGTTCGACCACGGCACGCCAGTCGAGCTGCGCGATCTGGCGCAGACGATCCCAGGCATCATGTACGGATTCGCCGACCGACTGACTGGGCGCGGCCTGCGCCACCTGCATGTCGGGCACGCGGGAAAGCTGCCGGCTCGAAAGCCAACCAACCCCCACTCCGGAAACCAGGCCGACGGCCAGCAACAGGCCGAAACCGGCAAAAATCAGACGTACGTCCGATCCAATGGCAAGCAATCGCCGATCGCGATGTGCTGTCATGGGTCAAACCTCCACAGTTATCAGCGCCAAGCCCACGGCACAGTCGACATATCTTCGTCGTACTGCACCGGGCGCTGCCCTATGTGCGATCCCCCACTCAGGAAACGCGTTAAACTGCCGCCAGTTCCGGAAACCCCCGGAAACCGGCGACGACTCAAACGGCCCGAACTTCGGAAACCTCGGGAACGTAATGCTTCAGCATATTTTCAATGCCGTAGCGCAGGGTTGCCGTCGAACTCGGGCAACCGGAACAGGACCCCTGCATCTGCAGCAGGACCACGCCGCGGTCGAAACCACGGAAAATAATGTCGCCGCCATCCTGGGCCACGGCGGGCCGGACGCGGGTTTCGATCAGTTCTTTAATCTGGGTGACGATCTCGCCATCGGCGGGATCGAAGCTCTCCTCGACCCCGGCACTATCGGCATCGGCATTCATCACCGGCAGACCGGACATGAAATGCTCCATGATGCCGCCCAGCAGGGCCGGCTTCAGGACGGTCCAGTCCTGTGCCTCGGCCTTGGTCACGGTCACGAAGTCGGAGCCCAGGAAGACGCCCTCGACGCCGGCCACCGCAAACAGGCGGGTGGCCAGCGGAGAAGCCTTGGCCGAATCGGAATCGGTGAAGTCGACCGAGCCGCCCGCAAAGCTGCCGCCCAGCACATCGCGGCCGGGGAGGAACTTCAGGGTCGCCGGGTTCGGCGTGGTCTCAGTCTGGATAAACATGCTTGGGTCTCTAAAGGTGGACTGGAAATTGGTCGTCGGGTCCGCAAATATCAAGGCTGCATGACGTGACGAAACCGTGGCCGAGACATGAAATTGCGTGGGCAGCGCCAGTTTTGGAAGATTTTAAACCGATGTGGATAAAATCGCAGGTTGTCCCCAGGGCTGTGGGCCGATGAAGGCTTCCGCAGAGGGGGTCACGCAGCTGCCGAACTGGCCCGATTCGCGGCTCGTTCTCCCTCGGGCGGCCCAGTGGCTGATCGATCACGACGGCAAAGTGATGCCCGTGAATGAGCTGCTGGACGGATTCTGCCGCCAGCTGCTGGATGAAGGCGTGCCGCTCTTCCGCGTCACCACCGGACTGCCCTCGATGCACCCCCTGACCCTCACCCGCGCCTTCGTCTGGCAGCGCGACGTGGGGGTGACCATGGCCGAACGCGGCCATGACATCATGCAGACCGACGAATACCTGAAGAGTCCGATCGCGGTGATCCATCAGGGCGCCGCCGCGATCCGCCGCCAGCTGGAACTGCCCGAGACCCCGATGGATTTCGGCATCCTGCCGGAGCTGAAACAGGCCGGGGTGACAGATTACCTGGTACTGCCGATGCGCTTCACCCAGGGGCCCGGCATGGGGCGCCAGGCTACGGGACAGGCGGCTGGCCAGAATGTCTCCTTCATGAGCTTCGCCACCGACCGCAAGGGCGGCTTCCGGCCCGATGAGCTGAGCTACCTGATCGAACTGATGCCGTTGATCTCCCTGCGGCTGGAACTGGAAGCCTCCCGCCGCATGACTCGCGACCTGCTGACCACCTATCTGGGCCAGAGCGCGGCCGAGCGGGTGCTGATGGGCGATATCCGGCGTGGCCGCGGCTACGAGGTGGAGGCGGCCATCTGGCTGTCGGACCTGCGCGGCTTCACCAGCTTTTCCGACCGCAACGAGACGGTGGAGGTGGTGGCGACGCTGGACCGCTATTTCGACGCCATGGCCGGACCGATCCAGGCGCATGGCGGCGAGGTGCTGAAATTCATCGGTGACGGTGTGCTGGCGATCTTCCGCGTGGAGGAAGGCAACACGCTGGAAGCCGCCTGCCGCCGCGCGCTGACCGCCGCCGAGAATGCCTTTGCCGGCCTGCATGAACTGAACCAGGGCCGCGCGATCGCCGGCGTGGCGCCGCTCAAGGTCGGTCTCGGGCTGCATGTCGGCAAGGTGGTGTATGGCAATATCGGCTCGCGCGACCGGCTCGACTTCACCGTGATCGGCCGCGCGGTGAACGAAGTGGCGCGGCTGGAGGCCCAGACCAAGGCCGTGGACAAGCCGCTGCTGGCCTCGGCCGCCTTCGCCGCGGCCATCAATGGCGATGCCGCCGCGCCCTATCATCTCAACTCGACCGGCTTCCACGCCCTGCGCGGCGTGCGCGAGCCGCAGGAATTGTTCACTCTGCCAACGGAGCGTCTGGCGGGATACGAGTAATTGCGGTTGCTGGCGCGCGGCGCGCGGTCCAGACTTGTGTCATGACTGCCACGTCACAGCAGCAGGTGGAAGATGCCCGGCTGGCCCATGTGCTGTCCTGCTGGTGGCGTTGGCGCGGCTCGAATCTCTGGCCGGCGCGCGAAGATATCGATCCTGACGACCTGCGCCAGCTCCTGCCCAACCTCTTCATGGTGGAGGTCATCGATGGCGGCACACGCTTCCGCTATATCCTGTCCGGTGTCACGGTGCGGCAGCAGCTCGGCTTCGAACTGAGCGGTCGTTATCTCGATGATACCTTCACTGGCGCACAGCTTGAACGCGCCATAGCCGACTACCGCACCGTCGTCTCCGGCAAGGCTCTTTACACACTACAGACCTGGAGCCAGCGCGGCAGACCCGTCATGCGATACCGCCGCCTGCTGTTGCCGATGGCGGCCGACCATATGCGCATCGACATGGTGCTGGGCTTCGCGCTCTACGATCCGCTGGAAGGCCATGACGGTGAACCGATCGATCATATCCGCGATCCGGTGACCATGACGGTACTCACTGAAAAGACAATCGAACTCGCCTAGGTTTTCAGATCAGGTGGGGCCTTCAGGTCAGGCGGTCGATCTGCTCGTCGCTGAGGCCACCCGGAATCACCGTGATGGGGAATTTCAGTTCGCCGGCCATCTGGCCTGCCAGTGCAGAGACCAGCGGGCCCGGCCCCTCCGCATTCGGCGCCGCCGCCAGCACCAGCATGCGGATATTGGGATCCTCGTCGACCAGCTTGAGGATTTCGGTCTTGGCGACGCCTTCGCGGATGACCAGTTCCGGCAGCAGGCCGGATTCCTGGTTGACCTGCTCGGCCAACTTCTGCAGCAGATCCTCGGCCGCTTCATGCGCCTCGGAGCGCATGATTTCGGCCACGCCGGCCCATTGCTGGAAATCGACGGGCTCGATCACGCGCAGCATCACCACGCCGCTGCGCACATTGCGGGCGCGCCGCGTGGCATAGCGCACGGCCACGCGCACCTCGTTCGTGTCGTCAACGACGACGAGGAACTTGCTGCGCCGCTTGGCTTCGGTTTCCGTTTTGGTTTCGCTCATGTCGTCAAGGTTGCCCCGGCGGCACGCGGAACGCAATGGCAGAAAGCTGGGGGTAACAGCGACGCGACACTTGACCGGGTAAGACTTTGCAATCCTGCCGCTTTATTTCTGCAGGATGTTGACGATCTCGTAGATCTGGGTGCGCGAGCGCTCGACATAGAAGCCCATCGAACCGAGATGGTTCGGCAGGATGAAGGCATCGGGTTTGGCGTTCCACACCACCAAAGGCTTGAGCCCCGCGGCGGCAGCGAAGGATTCCAGCATCTGGTCCCAGGTGCCGCCCAGTTCGCGGTCGCGCACCAGATTGGGATAATCCTGCTTCAGCTCGCGCAGGATCAGGTAATAAGCGTACATCTGCCCTTTGACGCTGTAGAAGACGTCGTCGGCTTCCCAGTCGATAAAAGTCGCATTGCCTTCTTGAATGCGGCGGTCGATGGCGGCCGAAGCAGAGCCGATATCCAGCGCGATGCGTTCCAGCGTGGCCTGCAGATTGTCGGCGCGACGCTCGAACACCGCATTGCCCGCCACGAGGCGCTGGTTGTAGCTCACCAGCGCAGACCGCGCCTTGCGATACTGGTCTTCCGACTTCGCGGTCGGCAGCAGCGACGTGGAAAAATCGAAAATCCACTTGGTGCCGGAATACTGCAGCAGGCCGGCGGCTTCCTGCAGATCGCGGTCGGTCTGGCTGGAGCCGCGCGTGCGGCCGATCTGGTCGACCATCTGGAAAGCGAAGCGGCCCAGCGCATGGATCATGCCGAGCTGGTAGTTCGGCATGTTGTCGAGCATCGAGCCCGGCATGAAGAAGGGATCGTTGGCGACCCAGCCGTTGCGGTTGACCTCGCGGTCGATCAGCGCCGAAGCCAGCGCGACGCTGCGGCTGCCGCCGGCGGGAAGCTCGGCGGCGGGAATTTCGTAATCCAGCCGGTCGTCCACCTTATGCGCGATCAGCATGCCGACCGGATAATACAGGCCAAAGATCAGCACGATGGCAATGACGCTCACCGGCAGCCAGCGGCTATGCAGCCAGGCAGTGAAGGCAGAGCGGGTAGCGGCGGTATCCATGGTCATCGGCCAGACGTGAAAGGGAGGGAAGCCTAATGTGGGCGCGAAAGTCCGTTCATTCAAGATAGCCGAGCAAACGGCGCAGAATCCCCGTGGCGTCGCCGCCCTGGCCGCGCCAGGCCACGATATGGTCCGGCCGGATCAGCACATAATCGGCTGCATACAGGTCTCGCGCCTGTTCCGAACCGAGCACCACCTGCGTCAGGTCGAGGCGCAGGTTTCGGGCGGCCGTTGCCATCTCGGCAGCAAAAGCGCCATCTGCGCCCAGCTGCAGCAATGTCCAGCCGAAACCAAAGCGGTCGAACAGCGACGTATCATTCTCCAGCCACAGATGCGGTGGACGTCCACCGGGGCAGGCACTCGGCGTGTAAAGATTGGCGGAATCCTCGGGCGGCGCCGTGCCATCGCTCAAGATCGCCGGCGAGCCGTCGTAACGTCCGCCGAAGGTGACGCCGGGAATGTTGAATTCGCGCCGCGCATGGCCTTCGAGATACGCGCCGGCCTTCTGCCGTGCCGCCTCGCCTGCCGCTGTATCGGCCTCGATCTCGGGATCGACCAGGAACAGGCCGAGCGAATCCGCAAACCCACGCGCGTAACCCGTGTTGCGCAGGGCGAGCGGCCGGCGTTCGGCCTCGTAGCTGGCCAGCAATGCAGGGGCAGCCAAGCCCTGCAGGACTGCTGCAAGTTTCCAGCCGAGATTGACGGCGTCTTCGATGGCGGTGTTGTAGCCCAGGCCACCGGTCGGCGTGAACAGATGCACGGCATCGCCGCCGAGCAGCACGCGGCCACGGCCGAAACTCTCGGCCACCAGCGCATGGCCGGCGGTCCAGGTGCCGCGCGACAGGATTTCGAGGTCGATCTCCCGGCCGCAGGCGGCATGAAACATGGCGCGCGCATCGGCCTCGGTGACCGAAGCTTCGTCCTCGCCCGGTCGCAGCTGAGTGTGAAACGCGAATTCACCCTTGCCGTCGACGGCGGCCATGAAGGCGCGGCGCTGCGGATTGAAGGTGACATTCATCCAGGCCGGCGCCTTGCCCACTGCGGAATAGAAATCCGGCGCACGCAGGTAGATCGCATACATGCGCCCGCCCATGAAGTCGCGCTGCACGCCGGTCTCGCCGCCATAGCGGATGCCGAGGCTGGCGCGCACCATGCTGCGCGCGCCATCGGCACCGACCAGATAGCTGGCGGTCACCTCCTGCGTCGCGCCGTCGCTGACGTTCTCCACCGTGGCAGCGATGCGGTCGCCGTGATCGGTGAACGCCTTCAGCCGGCAGCCATAGCGCAGCGTCACACCGGGCAAGGCCTCGGCCTTATTGCGCAGCACGGCCTCGACATATTTCTGCGAGACGCGATGCGGCAGTTCCGGCGTGCTCCAGGACGACCCGGATTCCCGCGCGCGCCGTTTGGCTTCCTGCGCGGCCGGCAGTTGGAAACGCGCCAGTTCATGCCCGGCATAGCGCGTGAAATAGGCGATGTCGGTGGGATAATCCGGCGGCAGGCCAAGCGCACGGATTTCGTCGGCGAAACCGAGACGACGGAAATGCTCCATGGTGCGCGCCTGCGTCGCATTGGCCTGCGGATTGAAGGCCGTGCCGGGCTTTTCATCCACCAGCAGAACGGTCACACCGCGACGGCCCAGTTCGTTGGCCAGCATCAGGCCGCAGGGACCGCCGCCGGCGATCAGCACATCGCAAGTGGATGGCAAAGCCATCTATTTACGGCCGCAGGAAGCCACCCGCGCCCTCATGGGCGCAGGAAACCAACAGTGTCGTAGACTTCCTTCACCACCGGCGCCGAGAGCGCGCGCGCCTTCTCGCCGCCCTCGCGCAGGATGCCGTCCACATAGCCCGGATCGGCCATCAGGCGGCGCATCTCCGCGGTGATCGGGCCGAGCACCGAAACCGCCGTATCGGTCAGCAGCTTCTTGAAATCGCCCCAGCCCTTGCCGGCCGTGACGGCCACCGCCTGATCGAGCGTCTGGCCCGACAGCGCGGCATAGATGCCCATCAGGTTCTGCGCTTCCGGGCGGCCTTCCAGACCGGCCGCTGTCTCAGGCAGCAATTCGGGATCGGTCTTGGCGCGCTTGATCTTGTCGGCGATCATGTCGGCCGTGTCGGTCAGGTTGATGCGCGACTGGTCGGAGGCATCCGACTTCGACATCTTCTTGGCACCGTCGCGTAAGGACATCACGCGCGTCGCCGTGCCGAAGATCAGCGGCTCGGTGAGCGGGAAGGTTTCCGTCGCATAATCGTGGTTGAACTTCTGCGCGATGTCGCGGGTCAGTTCGATATGCTGCTTCTGGTCCTCGCCGACCGGCACATGTGTCGCCTTGTAGACCAGGATGTCGGCCGCCATCAGAGCGGGATAAGCGTAAAGCCCCAGCGAGGCATTCTCGCGGTCCTTGCCGGCCTTTTCCTTGAACTGGGTCATGCGGTTCATCCAGCCGAGCCGGGCGACGCAGTTGAAGATCCAGGCCAGCGTGGCGTGATCGGGATTCTGCGACTGGTTGAACAGGATATTCTTCTTCGGGTCGATCCCCGAAGCAATCATCGCCGCCGCCAGTTCGCGCGTGCTGTTGCGCAGCTCGTCGGCATTCAGCAGCGACGCGGTGATCGCATGCATGTCGACCATGCAGAAGATGCATTCATACTCGTTCTGCAGCGCGACCCAGTTGCGCACCGCGCCGAGATAGTTGCCGAGATGGAGATTGCCGGTGGGCTGGATGCCCGAGAAGATGCGCCGTTGGAAGGCCATGGAAGTCCCTGATGATGTGGGGCGGTGGAAGGCCCCGGTTATGGGAAAGAATAAGGCGGCCGGTTATCGCCGGAGGACCCGCCCTCGTCAAGACGGACCGCGTCAGGCCGGCGGTAAAGTCTTTGGCGGCTTGCGCAGCATCGCCTTCCATTCCTGCGGTCGCGTGGCGCGGATCGCGACGGCCGCGACCAGGAAAGTGAGCAGCCCCGCCCCCACCAGCACCGCCAGCGCGGCCAGCCGCAGCGGCTCGGGCCCGGCATACCAGGCGGGCAGCAGGAAACGGTCAAGGCCATGGAGCACCAGTGCCATCGCCAGCGCGGCGACGAGAATCCGCCAGGCGCGGCTTTTCAGCCGCGCATCCGGATGCCAGTGGCCGCGCCGGTGTAGCAGCCAGCCGAGCAGCAATGTGTTGACGAGGGCAGCCACGGCAGTCGCCAGCGCCAGGCCGACATGCTGCAGGCTCGGCATCAGCGCGGCGCCCAGCCCCAGATTGATCGCGATGGTGACGAAAGCGATGCGCACCGGCGTTCTGGTATCCTGCCGGGCATGGAAGCTGGGCGTCAGGCTGCGCGACAGCACATAGCCGGGCAGGCCGATCGAATAGGCCAGCAGCGCATCGGCGGTGGCGCGCGCCGTGGCGGCGTCGAATTCGCCGCGCTGGAACAGGATCGAGATGATCGGGAACGGCACGGTGATCAGCGCGGTGGCGGCCGGCAGCGCCAGCAGCAGGCCGAATTCCAGCGCGCGGTTCTGGTTGGCCACGGCAGCCTGCACCTCGCCGCGCGCCAGCTGCGCCGAGATGGTGGGCAGCAAGGCCGTGGCGATGGCGACGCCGACCACGCCCACCGTGAGCTGGTTGATGCGGTCGGCATAGAACAGGAAGGACACCGCGCCGGCCGGCAGCAGCGAGGCCAGCATCAGCCCGACGATCAGATTGACCTGGGTGGCGCCGGCGCCGATGGCGGCCGGCACGACCAGGCGGAACAGCTCGCGCACTTTCGGAGAAAGCTTCGGCCAGCGCAGTTTCAGGCTCAGGCCAGCGCGGCGCGCTTCCCAGGCGAGCCAGAGGAACTGCACGATGCCGCCGACCAGCACCGACCAGGCCAGCGCATGGCCCGGCCCGCCGACATGCGCATTCATCAGCGGCAGGCCGGCGATCATCACCAGATTGAGCAGGATCGGCGTCGCCGCCATGGCAGCAAAACGCCCGACGCTGTTCAGCATCGCGCCATAGAGCGCGGCGAGGCTGACGAAAACCAGATAGGGAAAGGTGATGGTGGTGAGCAGCACCGCCAGTTCGAAACGGCCATCGGCGAGGCCGCGCTCGGCCGCGAAACCCGGCGCCAACGCGAAGACCACCGCCGGCATCGCCAGCTGCGCCAGCAAACTGAACACAAATGTCACCGGCAGCAGCACGCTGAGCGCCTGTTCGGCGAAAACCCTGGCCGCCGCGCGGCCCTCGCTGGCCTCCATGCGGCTGAACAGCGGCAGGAAGCCGGCCGTAAAGGCACCCTCGGCAAACAGCGAGCGGAAGAAATTCGGCAGGCGCAAGGCCACGAAGAAGGCATCGGCCACCGGGCCGGCGCCGAGATAGCGCGCGATCAGCAGGTCGCGCGCAAAGCCGGCGACACGGCTGACCATGGTCAGGCCGCCGACAGTGGCGATGGCGCGGAAGAGAGACATCGGCGGGTGCTTAGGCCGCTTTCGCGGCCTTGGCGGCGGCGGGCTTTTCCTCGGCCTGCGTGATCTGCTTCATCAGGTGCTTCTCGATCTGCTGCAGCCGGCGCTTGTCGGTGAGCTTCATGCCGGTCAGGTCCTGCAGATAGAAGACGTCGACCGCGCGTTCGCCATAGGTGGCGATATGCGCCGAGCCGATGGTGAGATTGAGATCGTAGAGTCCGCGGGTGACATCGTAGAGGAAGCCCGGCCGGTCGCGGCCATTCACCTCGACCACCGTGTAGCGGTTGGAGGCCTGGTTATCGATCAGTACGCGCGGCGCCACCTTGAAGACGCGGGTGCGGCTGGTGCTGCCGGGCTTTTCCGTTGCAATCGCCGAGCGCAGCTTGAGATCGCCTGACAGCGCGCGTTCGATGGCGGTGCTGAGCTTCTTCAGGCGGTCGGGCTTGTCGAAGGCGAGGCCTTCCATGTCCTGGATATAGAAACTGTCGAGCGCCATGCCGTCATGGGTGGTGAAGATCTTGGCATCCACGATATTCGCCCCGGCCGCCGCCATGGCGCCGGCGACGCGGGCGAACAGGCCGGGATGGTCGGGTGCATAGAGCGTGAATTCGGTGACCGAGCGGAATTTGTCCGGCCGCGTCGCGGTGGTCAGCGTGCGATTGGCGGCATCGGCTTCGCGCATCAGCCGCGCATGGCGCAGGATCATCTCGACATCGTTGGAATACCAGTAATTCTCGTAATGCCGCTTCATCAGCCGGTCGATCTCGGCCTTGGGCCAGTCGGTCAGCGACGCGCGCACCTTGTCCTTGGTTTCGGCAATGCGTTCGTCGCGGCGACGGCCGGAGAAACCGCCCGAGAGATATTCCTCGGCGCGATAATACAGTTCGCGCAGCAGCTGGCCTTTCCAGCCGTTCCAGATCGTCGGGCCGACGGCGCGGATATCCGCCACCGTGAGGCAGAGCAGCAGGCGCAGGCGTTCCGGGCTCTGCACCAGCTGGGCGAAGTCGACCACCGTTTTCGGATCGGCGATGTCGCGTTTGAAGGCGGTGGCGGACATCGCAAGATGCCAGCGCACCAGCCAGCCGACGGTTTCGGTTTCGGCGGCCGTCAGCCCGAAACGCGGACCGAGCTTGTCGGCCACCTTCTCGCCGAGAATCGAATGATCGCCGCCGCGGCCCTTGGCGATATCGTGCAGCAGCACCGCGACATAGAGCACGCGGCGCGACAGCACTTCCTTGATCACATTCACGGATAAAGGATGGTCTTCCTTCAGCGCGCCGCTTTCGATGCGCGACAGAATGCCGATGGCGCGGATCGTATGCTCGTCCACCGTATAGGTGTGATACATGTCGTGCTGCGTCTGCGCCACCACGCGGCCGAAATCGGGCACGAAACGCCCAAACACGCCGGCCTCGTTGAGCCGCCGCAGCGTGGTTTCCGGATCCTGCTTCGAACACAGCATGTCCATGAACAGCTGGTTGGCTTCCGGGTCGTTGCGGATCTTGCCGTCGATCAGTTTCAGATGCCGGCGCACCAGGCGTAAAGCCTCGGGATGCACATCCAGCCCCTGTTCCTGCGCCAGATGGAACAGCCGCAGCATCTTGATCGGCTGCTTCTCGAACATGCCTTCGCTGCCGACATTGACGCGGCCGCCGACAATTTCGAAACCGTCGATCTTTTTCGCCCGCTTGATCTTCGCCTTGAAAGCGGCAAGCGGCGCCACCTTCTTGTGGCGCTCTTCGAGTGCGGCGGCAAAGATGCGCGTCAGGTCGCCGACTTCCTTGGCGACCAGATAATATTTCTTCATGAAGCGTTCGACATCGCTGCGGCCCGGACGGTCGGCATAGCCCATCGCCTTGGCGATCTCGACCTGCATGTCGAAGGTCAGGCGTTCTTCGGCGCGGTTGGCCAGGTAATGCAGGTGGATGCGCACGGCCCAGAGGAATTCCATCGCCTGGGTGAAGCTGCGCTGCTCTTCGGGCAGCAGCAGCCCGCGCGCCACCAGATCGGCACTGTCCTCGATGCCATAGAGATATTTGTTGATCCAGACCAGCGTATGCAGGTCGCGCAGCCCGCCCTTGCCTTCCTTCACATTCGGCTCGACGACATAGCGGCTGTCGCCCATGCGGCGATGACGCTCGTCGCGCTCGGCCAGCTTCTTCTCGATGAAATCCGAGCCGGTCTTGGCAACGACCTCGGTCTGGAATTTCTGCTTCAGCTGAGCGGCCAGTTCCTGGTCGCCCCAGATCCAGCGCTGTTCGAGGATCGCCGTGCGGATAGTGACATCGCTTAAGCTCAGCCGGATGCATTCATCCACCGAGCGCGTGGCATGGCCGACCTTCAGGCCAAGGTCCCACAGCAGGTAGAGCATGTATTCCACCACCTGCTCGCCCCAGGGGGTCTGCTTGTAGGGGAACAGGAACAGCAGATCGACATCCGAGAACGGCGCCATCTCGCCACGGCCATAACCGCCGACGGCGACGACCGACAGCTTCTCGGTCGCGGTGGGATTGGGCAGGCGATAGACCCGGTTGACCGTGAAGTCATGCACCAGGCGGATGATCTGGTCGACCAGATAGGCAAAAGCCTGGCGGGTCGGCAACGCCGGGGTGCCGGACTGGAAGCGCTGCTGGATCACCTGCCGGCCCTGGCCCAGGGCGGCCTTGAGCAGCACCAGTGCCTGTTTGCGCTGTTCGGCCGAGCCATGCTTGCCCTCGCCGCCCAAAGCATCGAGCTGCAGGGTCAGGGCGCGGCGATCGATGATGGCGCGCGGGTCGGCGATCTGCGGGCGGAGATACATGGCGTCATATATATAGCGATCCGGCCGCCCGCCGCCAGCAGGGTCTGTACCCATTATAGGTGGGTCCGCGACGCTGGCGCATGTTCAGTTTGGCTAGGAGAAACTCCGAAAGCGATGTGGCCCATCGGTGAGGAGTTTCGACGCTGCCAAACTGAACATGCGCCGCGCCCGACAGGGTCCGGCCAGCAAGGCCACCGGCAGCGTCGGAAATCTTGACCGTAATCCAACTACGCTCTGCGATTCCCTCCTTGCCGGTGGCCTTGCTGGCCGGATCTCGGGCCCACCTATAATGGGTACAGACCCTAGCCGCGATCAGACAGCCTGGAAATTCACCATGCCGCCGCCATCGATCACCATGGTCTGGCCGGTCATGAACTGTCCGGCGGCGGAGGCGAGGAAGACGGCGGCGCCGGCGATCTCGTCCGGCTCGCCAATGCGGCGCAGCGCATAGCCCTTGGTGGCCTTCTTGGCGATCTCGGGATTCTCCCACAGCGCGCGGGCGAAATCGGTCCGCACCAGGCCCGGCGCGATGCAGTTGGCCCGGATATTCTGCGGCCCCCATTCGACGGCCAGGTTGCGCACCAGCTGCATGTCGGCCGCCTTGGAGATGCCATAGGCGCCCAGCGTGTTGGAGCCGAACAGGCCGCCGACCGACGAGATCACGATGATCGCGCCACTGCCACGCTCGGCCATGCCCGGCGCCACCATATTGGCGAGCCAGTGATTCGACTTGATATTGACCGCCATGATCTTGTCGAAGGCGTCGTCGGGGATGTCCTTCGACGGGCCGAAGAAGGGATTGACGGCGGCGTTGCAGACCAGGATGTCGACGCGGCCCCACTGCGTCACGGTGGCATCCACCAAAGCCTGCAGCTGCGCTTTGTCCGACACGTTGCAGGGCACGACGATCGCTTCGCCGCCGGCATCTTTGATTTCGGCCGCCACCTTCTCGCAGGCCTCGGCCTTGCGGCTGCTGATCACGACTTTGGCGCCATGCTGCGCCATGCGGATGGCGATGGCGCGGCCGATGCCACGACTGGAGCCCGTGATGATGGCGACCTTGTTGGACAGGTCGAAGAGATTGGCGGACATTCTGGCGTTTCCTGCGTTTCTTGTGAGATCGCCGGCAGCTTAAGCCGGTCTCGCCCGGTCTGGGAACTGCCGCGCACGTCACCTATATATAGACCATGATGAAACGCCTTTTCGCCATTCTGATCCTTGCCGCTGCGGCAACCGCCTGTTCGCCTTCGGCCCCGCCGCCGGCACGCGTCGCCGTGTGGCAAGGCGAGAGCAGCGGCCTGCTGTTCATGCGCGTGATCGCGCCCGATGCTTTGCAGGATGCGCGGCTGACCACGCCGGAGGGCCGGAAAATCCTGGCGCAACGCGTCAGCCTGTCCGAACCCGCGCCGGCCTCGGGCGAAAGCTGGGCCGGGCGCCCCAGCGTGGGCGTCGGCGGTTCGGCCGGATCGAGCGGCGGTTTCGGCACCGGCATCGGGCTGAGCTTCCCGATTGGCGGTGGAGGCGGCGGCAGTGCCCGCCCGGCCGGGCGGGCGACGCAGGTGGAATTCGCCCTCGACCCGGACATGCTGCGCGACTACCGCAGCCGGCCCGGCGCCTGGCAGCTGGAACTCAATTTCGGCAGCCGGGTCGACAGCCTGCCTGCCCCGGCCCTGCCGTAAATACCTAGGAAAAACCTGCCCGGCCCGGCCGGAATGGTAAATACCGCCAGAAATTATTCCCTGTTTTCCGACATTTTAACCATGGCACGAGGCTTGCTCTTATCCGCTCAGAGACACTGCGGATAAGGGGATCGTCGTTATGGGTATTGCTCTGCTTTCGCTGCGCCAGGCTGAAAAGGTCGAACCCCAGCTCAAGGCCGCGATCCGCGCCGTGCCCGCCGCGCAGGCGGCGCTGGAGAAGGCCGCCATGGCTGCCGCCAAGCCCAAGACACTGGCCGATGCCGGCCTGTCCGCCCGTGAGCGCCTTGCCCTGCGCGAAGGTCCGGCCGAAGCCGTCGCCGCCGCGCTGAATGCCCGCCAGTATGTGCAGCAGATCGCCGACAAGGACCGCGAGATGACTCGCGCGCAGATGGTCTGGGCGCTCGGCCGCATCGAACCGAATGAAATCGACACCATGCTGCGTTCGCTCGCCAAGATGCGCGGCCGCTACGCGACGCTGGTGCTGGAATATGCGCAGACGGAACGGCCGATCGGCCACGTCGCGCTCGAAGAACTGCGCGGCCTCCGCGAACGCATCGAAGAATTCGAACGCGGCCTGGAGACCATCAAGACGGCGATCCTGGAAGGCACCGCTGAAGTGGCGGGCGTGAAGGTCGCGCAGATGTAATCGCGGTTCGCCGCACTTCTTTACGGCTGAGCTTCGCAGAATGCGACGGCGCATTGTCGGAAAGTAACCTTCCGTCCGGCACATGGCGGCCTAGACTGCCGCCATGCTCCACCTCTCCCGCCTGTTTGCCGCCGGCCTTGCCGTTGTGGCCGCGCTCCCGCTGACTGTGCCATCTGCGCGCAGCGCCGGCCTGCCTGAACTGCACTACATCGCCGGCCGCTTCCCGCCCTACACCCAGGTCGATGCAGGCGGCCATGCGGCCGGCCCGACCGCAGCCCTGATCCAGGCGCTGGGGCAACGCATCGGATCGCGCGCGCCACTCGCCGTGGTGCCTTTCGCGCGCGCCATTACGGCTGCCGAACATGAACCGAATACCCTGATCGCCCTGATCGCGCCCAATCCCGAACGCGAGGCGAAATTCCAGTGGGTCTGCCCGGTGCTGGAATACGACGTCGCCGTCTTTCGCCATCGCGACCGCCCCGACATTGTCGCCGAGCAGCCGGCCGATCTGGCGAAGTGGCGCGTGGCCGGCGTCAACCGCGATGTGAAGACCGAATACCTGCAGCGGCTTGGCATCCCCCTGCAGATCGCCGCCGACGAGGATGAAGCCACGCGGCTGCTGCTCTACCGCCGGATCGACGTGCTGCTGGCGCATCCGGCCACCCTGCGCATGCGTCTGCGCGAACTCGGCGAGCGTGGCGATGTGCTGGTGCCGATTTTGCGCCTGCGCGACATTTCAAGCCGGCTTTACCTGGCCTTCGGGCCGAAGACCGCGCCCGAAACGGTCGAGACCGTGCGTAGCGCCTGCTACGACATGATCAGACGCGGCGAGATCGCGCAGATCATGCAGACAGTGATGCAGAACTGAACTTCAGCGCCGGTCAAACGCGAGGCGAAGGGCCAGCGCAGCGAACACGCCGCCGAGCAGGCGGTTCTGCCAGCGTATGAACCTGGGGCGCGACGAGAGAAACTCGCCCAGCCGCCCGGCTGCCAGGATGATGACGCCGTTGACGATGCCGCCGGCGACATTCAGCACGCTGGCGAGGATCAGCGCCTGCACCAGCGCCGTTTCCGGATCGGGCTGCATGAACTGCGGGAACAGCGCCAGGAAGAACAGCGCCACTTTCGGATTCAGGATATTGGTCAGCAGGCCCTGACGGAATAGCACACTCAAGGCGATACGCGGCGCAGTGCCGTCTGCCGCCGGCGCCTGGAATCCTCCGGCGCCACGAAACGCCTGCACGGCGAGATACAGCAGATAGGCCGCGCCGGCCCAGCGGATGATCTCGAACATCACCGGCGCGACGAGCAGCACACCGCTGAGCGACAGACCTGCGATGACGGCATGGAAATAGCAGCCCAGCGCAATGCCGGCGAGCGTGACAAAACCGGCCGTGCGACCCTGCGCCACGCTGCGCGTCATGATCAGCAGCATGTCGGGACCGGGCGTCGCCGCCAGCGCGAAGGCGGCGAGCGTGAAGGTGAGAAGCGTGGCGAGATCAATCATGGCGGCAGGGTGCGCGCTGCCGAATACAGAATCAAGCGCGGCATTGTCACCGGGGCAATTTCACCTGATCACATAATCCGTCATCCTCGGGCTTGTCCCGAGGATCCATCCCATGGTTATCGCATGCGGGATGGTACAGATGGACCCTCGGGACAAGCCCGAGGGTGACCATGTTACTTAAGCATTCGCGTTCTCGATCTACACGGGTAGCCGTTAGCCAACCGCCAGCACAAAATCATACCGCGCGATCATCTGTTCGGCATCGCCCGCCGTGTTCATCAGCAGGCGCTTGTCGAAGATGCGGTCGCGCGCATTGCTGGCGGTGTCGGCCGGGAAATACAGCTGCGTGGTGAGCACCCGGCCGTCACGCGGCTGCAGCTTCACATGCAGGTGCCGCGTGCGTCCGGGATAGAGCGCCGGCAGGATGGTGTCGAACTGCCAGCGGCCTTCCGCATCGGTGAACTGATGCCCGCGCAGGCGATAGCCGGAATTGTCGTAGCGGCCCTGCGCATCGGCATGCCACAGATCGACCAGCACATTCGAGAGCGGCCGGCAGTTGCGGTCGAGCGCCAGGCCGCCGACGCGCAGCCGCGTGCCGTCCATGCCGGGTTCATACAGGCTGGTGCGCAATGGCGAGTTCGGCGTGAAATACGGCCCCTCGGTCTGCGACGGCGTGGGGCCGTGGTTTTCACCGCAGGCCGGGGTCGGGTCGAGCTTGGACGGCTGCGCCCAGGAATCCCCTGCCAGTGCCAGCGGCAATGCAGCCAGCAACAGATTCCGCCGTGTCGTCAGGGGTGTTTTCATAAGGGCTCCGGGGTGTGAACGTGCGGGAGTCTACGCCCGGAACGCCCGATCCCTGCGGTCACAAGCCCGGGGAAACCGCCTCGCCCGCCCGTTTTGTGGCTCTCGTCACAATCCCTCTCCGGTTTTGACTTGCGCTTACGAACGACCGTTCGTAAAGTAAGCGCATGAGCAAGGGACAGCAGACTCGCGCCATCATCCTCACCGAAGCGCTTCGCGCCGCCAGCGTCGAAGGCTTCCAGGGGATTTCCATCGGCATGCTGGCCGACCGGCTCAAGATGTCGAAATCCGGCCTGTTCGCCCATTTCGGCTCGAAGGAAGAGCTGGAAAAGGCCCTGCTGGACGAGGCCGCCCAGCGCTTCATGGATGCGGTGTGGCAGCCAGCGATGAAAGCGCCGCGCGGCCGTCCGCGCATCGAAGTGCTGTTCCATTCCTGGCTCGCCTGGAGCATCAATCACGAGGATCTGCCCGGCGGCTGCCTGTTCGTGGCGCTGGCCAGCGAAGTCGACGACAAGCCCGGCCCGGTGCGCGATCACCTGGCCGACCTGCAGAACAAATGGCAGGCGATGATGATGCGCAGCGCGCAGATCGCCATTCAGGAAGGCCATTTCCGCGCCGATCTCGATCCCCGCCAGTTCGCCTACGAACTGCAGGGCATTTTCCTGGCGATGAATTATTACCGCCGCCTGTTGCGCGATACGGCGGCTGTCGAACGCGCCGAAGAGAGTTTCCGCAGCCTGATCGACCGCGCTGCGGCCCTGCACTGACAGATCCTGACACCCACTTGCGTTAGTCTGTTCGGTAAATCAGTCCGCCCCCCGGACCACTAAAAAGAAAGAGCCTCCCCATGACGACCCCAGCCCCCTTTGCCCAGAAGACCCTTGTAAAAAAGCACGATCGTTCTGACGCACTGCAGCACGCCCGGCGGCTGCAGCCGACCGGCGAAAGGCCGACTTGGCTCGGCGCCAGGAGCATAATCGCCCCCAGCAAGGCCGAGCTCGGCTGGCTGGATGGCATCAGCACGCCCGCTGTGTTCGATGGTCTCGACCAGCAGTGGTGGCAGCAGGTCCTGCCAGCCCTACGCACGGCTTTTGCCACCTGGCGGCAGCGCGCGCGCATGCGGAGTCAACTGTCGCAGGTGGATGCGCGCAGCCTGACCGATGCGGGAATTTCTCCCGGTGCCGCGGCTTTCGAAGTCTCGCAGCCTTTCTGGCAGTCGCCGATCTCGCTGCGTGATTATCCTGGCGACAAGACGGCCGCCTGAAGACAGAATGTCCTGAACCTGTATCGCATCGTGACCACGCCTCTGGTGGTCCGGTGTGGTACAGGTTGATCCTGTCCCGCGCTCTCCCCTAGACTGCCGGTCCGACAATCCGACCGGCAGCATAAGCCGGCGCAGGGAGGACAAGCATAATGAAGAAGGCTGCCGGCACGGAACGTGCCGACACGGGCGTTCGCCCTGAGACTGGGCGCGCAGAGACCGACTCCGCGCTGAACACCGGGGAGATCTCGCCCGCCGATCGCATGGTCGAAGAGCTGGCCTACCGCAGCCTGCCGGTCTGGCTGCAGGCCATTTTCGGCACACTCACCCTTCTGACCATGGTGCTGGTGCTGAACCAGCAGTTCAACCTGCATCTCTTCGGCTTCACCCTCGTGGAGAACCGCTATCTCTTCCTGCTGGCCGCCGCCACGCTGCCGCTGGTTTTCCTCGCCTATCCCTGGCATCCGAAAGCCGCGCGGTCGCCGCTCTGGCTCGGCCTCGATATCCTGCTGTGCCTCGCCACGATGGCGGCTTTGTTCTGGTTCGGGTGGAAAGCCGAAGCGATTCTGGGCGAAGGCTGGGAATTCGCGGCGCCCGCCATGGCCAAGATTCTCGGCGCCGTGCTCTGGGTGCTGATCCTGGAAGCCCTGCGCCGCACCGGCGGCACCGCGATCTTCATCATCGTCACCATCGTCTCGCTCTATCCGGTCATCGCCGGGAAACTGCCGAGCCCGCTGAACGGCATCGAACAGCCGCTGGACGATACGCTGGCCTATCACATCGTCTCGGCCGAAAGCGCCTTCGGCATTCCGATGCGCGCGTTTGGCGAGATCGTGATCGGCTTCATCGTTTTCGGCGTCGCGCTGAACCATACCGGCGGCGGCAAGTTCTTCAACGACGTGGCCTTCGCGCTGGTCGGCCGCTGGCGCGGCGGCGCCGCGCAGGTCGGCGTGATCTCGTCGGCTTTGCAGGGGTCGATCTCGGGCAGCGTGATTTCCAACGTGATCTCGTCGGGCGTCGTCACCATCCCGGCGATGAAGCGCACCGGCTTTCGCGCCGACTATGCCGGCGGCGTCGAGGCTGTCGCCTCCACCGGCGCGGTGCTGATGCCGCCGGTGATGGGTTCGACGGCGTTTGTGATGGCGAGCTTCCTCGGCATCTCCTATGCCGAGATCGCGCTGGCCGCAGCGGTACCGGCCTTGCTGTTCTATTTCGGCCTCGCCATGCAGATCGATGCCTATGCCGCCCGGCTCGGTCTACGCGGCATGAAGCAGGAAGAACTGCCGTCGCTGAAGCAGACGCTGAAGGACGGCTGGCTCTATATCTTCGTCTTCGCCGTACTGGTCTATCTGATGATCAACGAGCAGCAGGAAGCGATGGCGCCCTTCATCGCCACCGGGCTGCTGCTGGTGATCAACCAGATCCTGCCGAAAAACCGCCTCAACTGGCCCTCTTTCGTCACGCTCCTGCTCGCCACCGGCCGCGCCCTGGCTGAACTGGTGGCGATCCTCGCCGGTGTCGGCTTCATCATCGGTGCCTTCTCGGTGACGGGCCTGGCCGGCACGCTCGCCAACGACCTGGTCTATCTGGCGGGCGGCGCGCCGATCGTGCTGCTGCTGATGGGCGCCATCACCAGCTTCATCTTCGGCATGGGGATGACGGTGACGGCCTGTTACATCTTCCTCGCCATCGTGCTGGCACCGCCGCTGGTGAAAGCCGGCCTCGACCCGCTCGCGGTGCATCTCTTCATCATGTACTGGGGCATGATCTCCTTCATCACGCCGCCGGTGGCGCTCGCCACCTTCGCCGCCGCGCCGCTGGCACGCACCTCGCCGTTCAAGATCGGCTTCCAGGCGGTGCGGCTCGGCGCGGTGATCTACATCGTGCCCTTCTTCTTCGCGCTCAATCCGGCACTGATCCTGAAAGGCGAGCCGATGGAAGTGGCCTCGGTGATCGTCACTGCCTTCATCGGCGTCGCGCTGATCGCAGCCGCCATCCAGGGCTGGCTGATCGGGGCGGGCCGGCTGGATGGCACCTGGCTGCGGCTGCTGGCGCGCATCATGCTCGCCGCCGGTGGCGTCGCGCTGGCTGCACCGGGCGGCAATCTCATTCCCGTGAGCAACACAACGCTCGCGGTGATCGGTGCGGGCCTGGCGCTCGGTGCTTTCCTGTTGCTGAAACTGGGAAAGCAAGAGACACTCACCGCATAAACAAAGCATAAAACAGGAGGAGACCACCCATGCGTCATTACACTTACGGATTGCTCGGCGCTGTTGCCGCAGTTGCGATCTCTGCCTCGGCCTTTGCGCAGAAGCTGCCCGACCAGATCACCTGGACCGCCTATGACGTCGGCTCGGGCGGCTACAACCAGGCGGTTGCCGTCGGCAATGCGCTGAAGAACAAGATGAATGTCACGCTGCGCGTGCTGCCCGGCAAGAACGACGTGTCGCGCACCGTGCCGCTGCGCGAAGGCAAGGTGCCCTTCTCGGCCAACGGCGTGGGCGGCACCTACATGGCGCAGGAAGCGGTCTACGAGTTCGGCGCCAAGGACTGGGGCCCGCAGCCGGTGCGGTCGCTGCTGCTGAACAATTCCGATGCGCTGCTCACCATCATGACGGCGAAAGACGCCAATATCAAAACCATGGCCGACCTGAAGGGCAAGAAGGTTGCCTGGGTGATCGGTGCGCCGTCGCTGAACCAGAACATCACCGCTTTGCTGGCCTTTGCCAACCTGACCTGGAACGACGTGCAGAAGGTCGAGTTCGGCGGCTTCGGCCAGGCCATGCAGGGCATGATCTCGGGCCAGACCGACGCCGCTTTCGGCTCGTCGATCTCCGGCCCGGCCTATCAGCTCGCCTCCAGCCCGCGCGGCATCCAGTATCCGACCGTGCCGCATAACGACGTCGAAGGCTGGAAGCGGCTCAAGGCCAAGGCGCCGTTCTTCGTGCCCTTCATGGGCGCGGAAGGCCCGGAACTGAGCGCCACCAAGAAGGTGGAAGCCGCCACCTATCCCTATCCGGTGCTGATGACCTACAGCAACATCGATGCCGACCAGGTCTATGCGATGACCAAGGCGATGGTCGAACTCTTCCCCGACTACAAGGATGCAGCACCCGGCAATGGTGGCTGGGACATCAAGCGCCAGGTCTTCGACTGGGTGGTGCCGGTGCATGAGGGCGCGATCAAGTACTTCAAGGAGATCAACGTCTGGAAGCCGGAATACGACAAGAGCAATGCCGCCCTGATCGAGCGCCAGAAGGTGCTGGCCGAGGCCTGGGCCGCGCATAGCAAGGCCAGCCACGCCGACGACGCCGCTTTCAACAAGGCCTGGATGAAGGCGCGCGCCGATGCGCTGACCAAGGCGAAGCTGGAGCCGGTTCTGACGGAATGGTAATCCACACCGTCATCGCCTAAGTAACAGCGGCCCGCCCTCACCCGGCGGGCCGTTTTCTTTCGCGCAGCTGAATTTCCCGCAATTGCAGCGGGACAATTCCGCGCTTCGCGACGCCACAGCGCCGCCGTAAGCTGCAGCCATGCCCCAGACTTTACTCACCGACCACGTCCGCCGCTTCGCCCGCTACAACCGCTGGGCCAATGCCCGGCTGTATGAAGCCTGCGCGCAGCTGTCGCCCGCCGACTATCACGCGCCGCGCCCGAGCTTCTTCGGCTCGATCCATGCCACGCTGAACCACATCCTGGTCGGCGACAGCATCTGGCTCGGCCGCTTCACCGGCGATGTGCCGACGCATCTGACGCGGCTCGATATGATCCTGCACGAGGACTTCGCATCCCTGCGCATCGCACGCGAGGCCAAGGACGCGGAGATCGTCGCCTTCGCCGATGCGCTGGACGAGGCGAAACTGCACGATACTTTCACTTACGCCAACATGGCGGGGCAGCGTTTCGCCGATCCGCTGTTTCCGCCGCTGATGCATTTTTTCAATCACCAGACGCATCATCGCGGCCAGGTGCATGGCCTGCTGTCCCATGCCGGCATCAGCCCGCCGGAACTCGACCTGATCTATTTCATGCGCCAGCCGGCATAGGCCGGCAGGATTAATCCGCCGGCGTGAACAGCTGCGCGATCAGGATGGTGCTGACGGCATCGTCGTGTTCACCCACCGGCAGCAGCAGGAATTCGATGCGGAACGAACGCCCGTCGATCACGCGGTCGGCGCGGGCATGGATCGGCCGGCGTGATTTCACCACCAGGTCGCAGGCCCGCATCGCCTGCGCGGCGAATGCGGCTTCGGGATGCTGGTCCATATAGGTGCCGGACGGATCGACCTTGAGCGCCTCGATGAAATGCCGGCCGGCGCTGCGATAGCGATAGCGGCACTGGTCGCCTTCGCAAGTCTCGACATCGATGACCAGCAGCATGCCATCGAGATAGGCATGGCGCGCCGGATCGAGAAAATCCTTGCCAGGCAACGCGCCCTGCAAAGCCTGGCGCCAGTCGCGATACAGCCGGTCGAGCCGCAGGGTCTGGAGCTGCTCCTCGGCAACCAGGATGGTGACATTCGGATTGCTGCTGGTGAAACTCATACTGTCCTTTACGAACTGCCGCTGCCATAAGGCAGGCGGGGTGCGTCGGGGGGATAAATCTGCGCCGCCACGAGCCGGTCGATCAGCTGTCCGCCGCCATCGACCAGCGGCAGCACAATATACTCCAACGGATAATGCTTTTCGAACATATGCCGCATCGCGGTCAGGTAAACCGGGCGGCGCTGCTCGACCGCCAGCGCGCAGACCAGCGGACCTGTGCTGGCAACGCCGGGATCGAAATGCTGGTCCATGAACTCGCCGGTGACATCGCGGCGCCGCCGCGCCACCACATCGGTGCCGACCAGACGATAGCGAAAGCGCGGATTTCCGCCCGGCACAGGCACGACATCCATCACCACCAACAGGCCGAGCAGGTAGCTGAGCCGTAGCGGATCGACGAAGCCGTGTCCCGGCAGGCCACCTGCCGGCGCCGCCATCAGCCAGTCGTCATGCAGGCGGCGGATCAGCGGATGCTGCAGCTTGGCCGGCGTATCGACGACACCATAGACAAAGTCGGTGATGCCGTCGTTCGCCATCATCAGAGCCTGGCGTAATCGATGGGGCCGTGGCGGTCGAGCGGCGTGCCGCCATCGGCCATCGGATATTTCAGACCTGCCGCGCAGTTCCACAGCACGACGCGGTCGCTCTTCTTCACGCGGCCATCCTTCAGCGCCTGTTTCCAGGCCGCATAGGTCGCAGCACCTTCGGGGCAGAGCAGGAAGCCTTCTTCCTTCGCCACTTCATCGAGTGCAGCTGTGATGGCGGCGTCTTCGACTGCCATGGCGAAACCGCTGGAGTTGCGCACGGCATCGAGAATCAGGAAATCGCCAATCGCCGCCGGCACGCGAATGCCGGCCGCCACGGTATGCGCATTCTCCCAGAGTTTCGCGTGGCGCTCATTGCCTTCCCAGGCGCGCACGATGGGCGCGCAACCCGCTGCCTGCACCGCGATCATCTTCGGGCGTTTGCTGCCGATGAAGCCAATGGCCTCCAACTCCTCGAAGGCCTTCCACATGCCGATCAAGCCAGTGCCGCCGCCGGTGGGATAGAAGATCGCGTCGGGCAGTTCCCAGCCGAGCTGCTCAGCCAGTTCGAGCCCCATCGTCTTCTTGCCCTCGATGCGATAGGGCTCTTTCAGGGTGGAGGTATCGAACCAGCCGGCCGCTTCCTTGCCGGCGCCGACCAGCTTGCCGCAATCGTTGATCAGGCCGTTGACCTTGTAGAGCCGCGCGCCCTGCAGCACGATCTCGTTCATATTCACCTGCGGCGTGTCATCGGGGCAGAAGACGACGCTCTCGATGCCGGCGCGGCTCGCATAGGCGGCCAGCGCGGCACCGGCATTGCCGTTGGTCGGCATCGCCATTTTCGTCACGCCGAGTTCCTTGGCCATGCAGACGGCCAGCGCCAACCCGCGCGCCTTGAACGAGCCGGTCGGCAGGCGGCCTTCATCCTTCACGATGATGTCACCGGTGGCGCCATGCTTTTTCGCCAGCCGCGGCAGGGTGATCAACGGTGTCATCACCTCGCCGAGCGTGACGACATTCTCCGTCTTGCGCACCGGCAGCAGCTCGCGATAGCGCCACCAGTTCGGCGCGCGGCTTGCGATCTTCTCCTTGGTCAGCGCCGCCTTCACGCCGGCGAGGTCGTAGCGCACCAGGATCGGAAAACCCTTGGGCGACAGATTGTGCAGCTGGCCGGCCGGCAGCTTCTCGCCGGTCATGCCGCATTCGAGATGGGTGACGAAATTGGGGGTTTCGGGAACCAGACCGGCAAGACTCATGGGACGGGAACTCTCATGCTGCTGGAAAATGAAAACACCCCCACAGCCTAGACCAGCCCGCGGCCCAGGCGGGAGGGCCAGAGCGGCTTTCGCGGGTTTGCTCCGCACACGCCCCATCCCTGCGCGGCGATCAAGTCAGGTCCGGTTTGGGCTGACTCAGGTCTATTTGAGGCTGAGTCAGGTCTGTGAGGTGCTGAGTCAGGTCCATTCGGGTTCAACTGAGGTCTAACTGCGCTTATCGGCGGGCAGGCGGCCCTTGCCCAACCAGAACATAGATAGTACAGAAAAGCCAGACTGCAAGCTATTGGTTGCATCTTGCAACCCTGTAAGTTATATAACCATCAGGTTAATAACAGGAGACGGACGGATGAGCGAGAAGCGGACCTATCAGGGCGGCTGCCATTGCGGCGCAGTGCGCTATTCGGTGGTGACCGACCTCAATCCGCCGGTGATTTCCTGCAACTGCTCGATCTGCTCCAAGAAGGGTTCGCTGCTGGCCTTCGTGCCGGCCGACGATTTCAAACTGCAGCGCGGCAAGGATGCGGTGAGCGATTACCAGTTCAACACCCACAATATCCATCACCTGTTCTGCAAGACCTGCGGCATCCACTCCTTCGGCACCGGCACCGCGCCGACCGGCGACCGCATGGTGGCGATCAACGTGCGCTGCCTGGACGGTTTCGACCTCGATGCCGTCGAGCCGGTGAAATTCGACGGGAAGAGCATGTGACGAAAACCTATGGCTTCCGCCGCATGACGGAAGCCGACTTGCCCATGCTGCGGCAGTGGCTGCAGACGCCGGATGCCGCCGCCTGGTGGGGCGCGCTGGAAGACGAGATGCAAAATCTCGCCGCCGACCTGCAGGAGGCCGGCATGCGGCTGTGGATCGTCAGCCTGGGCGAGACGCCCTTTGCCTTCCTGCAGGATTACGACCCGCATGCCTGGGCGGACCATCCGTTCAACGACCTGCCGCAGGGCACGCGCGGCATCGATCAGACGATTGGTATCCCTGAGATGATCGGCCAGGGCCATGGCAGCGCCTTCATCGCGCAGCATGTGGCGCGGCTGTTCGACGAAGGCGCGCCGGTGGTCTGCACCGATCCCGATCCGACGAATGCCCGCGCCATCCGCGCCTATGAAAAGGCCGGGTTTGCGCGGTTTGAACAGCGCAGCACGGACTGGGGTGAGTGTCTGCTGATGGTGGCGCAGAAGTAAGAAAGATCGTCACCCTCGGCCCTGTGCCGAGGGTCCATCCCGTGGTCATCGCATGCGGGATGGGACAGATGGATCCTCGGGACAAGCCCGAGGATGACGTACTTTCTTTTTTTGCTTATGTCTGACACCACACGGCCATCCCGAAATGCGCCGCGCCATCCGCGCCTATGAAAAGGCCGGGTTTACGCGGTTTGAGCAGCGCAGCACGGACTGGGGTGAGTGTCTGCTGATGGTGGCGAAGCGATAGAAGACCCTCACCCCAACCCTCTCCCGCAAGCGGGAGAGGGAGTCAGCGGGCTCCGTCCCCTCTCCCACTTGTGGGAGAGGGAGGGCACCGCCGCGCAGCGGTGGGAGGGTGAGGGCCTTTAAACCGAAAACCCGAAATGCTTTCGTGCAATCAGGCATTCCTCGTCGCCGGGCTGGCAGTCGCGGCAGACGATGGGGCGGACGTCATACACCTGGCAGGCGACATGTTCGCCGAGCTTGCCGGCGAGTGCCGTGCAGCGGTTGTCGATGCTGAGCATGCAGCCGACGGCATCGTTGACATATTGGGGGGGAATGCGGGCGATCTCGGCCTCGGTCTCGAGCGAGAAGCGCGGCCAGTCGCGGCTATAGGCGCAACAGGCGCCGCAGCTCTGGCAGTCATAAACGGAAACATCCGGCATGGCCGGACCCTAGGCCGCGAGCCGCGGCCTGACAAGCTCAGTCTAAAACCTGGCTCAGTCTAAACCTGGCTCAGTCTGAAATCTGGGGCAGTCTGAATCTGGCGCAGTTGCGGAAACTGCGCCGCAGCGCACCGACCCGCCGCGTCAGAGACGCAGCAGGCCGGATGCGCGCGAGCGCGGCATCGTCTGCCGGCGTGAAACGAACCTCACAGCGCGAAAACGCGCGTCAGGCCCGCAGCACCGACATTCGAACCGCGCCTCCTGGACGCGGAAGCTTAGGCAGCCTGCAGGCTGCGCACGGCGACCTTGCCCGAGCGGCTGTCGTTTTCAGTGTCGAAGGAGACCTTCTGGCCTTCCGACAGCATATGCATGCCGGCACGTTCCAGCGCGGTGGCGTGGACGAACACGTCCTTACCGCCGTCTTCCGGCTGAATGAAACCAAAGCCCTTGGTGGAGTTGTAGAACTTAACAATACCCGTTTGCATG
>JAGXRD010000051.1 GCA_018336035.1 Alphaproteobacteria bacterium
CGGCAGATGACTCTGCCGCCCGTTCTGTTTTAAACAGATTGCATGTCGTCCATCCTCGAAACCTATCGCGCCCGACTGGCGGCCGGCGAACTGGCGGAAGATCCCGCCCAGGCGCTGGCGGCCGAGAAGCTGGAGCTGTTGAGCCGGCATCTGGCGCATTACAAGCCGGGCAGCGGCGACAGCTGGCTGCAGAAGCTGGTCGGCCGCAAGAAGGAAGAGGCGCCGCAGGGCCTGTATATCTACGGCGATGTCGGCCGCGGCAAATCCATGCTGATGGACCTGTTCTTCGCCGGCGCGCCGGTGGAGAAAAAGCGTCGCGTGCATTTCCATGCCTTCATGCAGGACGTGCATGCCGAGATTTTTCGCTATCGCCAGCTGAGCGAAAATGATCCCGAGAAGAAAGCCGGCGGCGACGACCCGATCAGGCCGACCGCCAAGAAGATCGCCAAATCGGCCTGGCTGCTCTGCTTTGACGAGATGCAGGTCAGCGATGTGGCCGATGCGATGATCCTGGGGCGGCTGTTCGAGAAGCTGTTCCAGCGCGGCGTGGTGGTGGTCGCCACGTCAAATCGCCATCCTGACGATCTGTACAAGAGCGGCCTGAACCGTCAGCTCTTCCTGCCCTTCATCGCGCTGTTCAAGGAAAAGCTGGATGTGCTGCATCTGGCCGCTAGCCGCGACTACCGCATGCAGCGGCTCAGCAAATCGCCGGTCTGGTTCAGCCCGATCAGCGCCAGATCGACGCTGGCGCTGGATCATGCCTGGAACCTGCTGACCGATGACGCCGAGGGTGAACCGGCCGAGATCGAGCTGCTGGGCCGCAAGCTGATGGTGCCGCTGCAGTCGCGCGGCGTGGCGCGCTTCCGCTTTGATGAGCTTTGCGAACAGCCGCTCGGCCCGGCCGATTTCCTCGCCATCGCGAAGAACTTCCACACCGTGATGATCGACAATATCCCGACGCTCAGCCCGGCCAAGCGCAACGAGGCCAAGCGTTTCGTGACGCTGGTCGATGCGCTGTATGAGGCGAAGGCCAATCTGCTGGCGACCGCCGATGCACCGCCGGAAACGCTCTATCCCGAAGGCGAGGGCGCGTTTGAATTCCAGCGCTGCGTGTCGCGGCTGAACGAGATGCAGAGCGAGGAATACCGCGCGCTGCCGCATATTTCAGCTTGATCGTCGTCCTCGGACTTGATCCGAGGACCTTAGGGCGAGTTGCGAGAGATCCTCGGGTCAAGCCCGAGGATGACTGCCTTTGGCAGTCAATTGGGCAGTAGCAGGTCGCGGGCGCGGTCGAGGCGGGCGTTGGTGAAACTCGCGCCGGTCAGCACGGCATTGGCGAAGCGGCCATCGGTCAGGTCGGCACCGGTCAGGTCGGCACCGCTTAAGTTCGCATCGCGCAGGTCGGCCGCCACCAGGCTGGCGCCGCTCAGGTTGGCGTTGATCAGGATCGCGCGCTTCAGCTTGGCGGCGCCGAGATTGGTACGGGCGGCGCGGGCATGCGGCGCGTCGTCCTTGATCGCGGCCAGATTGGCATCGGTCAGGTTGGCGCCGTCCAGCGTGGCGCGCGCCAGGCTGGCGCCGCGCAGATTGCTTTTCACCAGCACGGCTTCGCGCAGATCGGCGAAGTTCAGCCGGGCCAGCGCCAGGTTCGCATGAGTCAGTTCAGCCTTGGCAAAGCGCGCGCGTTCCAGCAGCGCACCCATCAGGTTCACGCCACGCAGGTCGCGGCCGGAGAAATCGAAATCGCTCAGATCGGCACGCAGGCCCTGGCGGCCTTCGGAATGCACCCAGAGTTCGTGCTGCTTCAGCACTTCGGCCAGATTGGCATCGCCATGGCGCGAGGCGGCCGCAAAGATCGCAGCGGCCAGTTCCGGCAGGCTGCGGCTGGCCGGATCGACGATGGCGCCGCGCAGGTCGGCGCCGGTGAAATTGGCGCCGCCAAGCTGGGCACCCGACAGGCTGGCACCCGCCAGATTGGCACCGGAGAAATCGGACTGCTGCAGATCGGCACCTTCAAGACGGGCCGAGGTCATCTGTGCCTTGCGCAGATCGGCGCCGCGCAGGTTGCTGTCATCCAGATTCGCATCGGCGAAATCGGCATGCAGCGCGAAGGCCTTGGGCAACTGCGCACCCGACAGGTCAGCGCGCTGGGCAGAGGCACCCGAGAGGTCGATGGCGCGTTTGGTCGGGCCGCTCTCGGCGATGCGACCTTCGGAATCATAGACCGGCGCCAGTGCTTCGGCGCCGTTCGATTCGGCCATGTTGGCATCGTTCAGGCCGGTGGCGCGCAGGCAGGCGCCGCGCAGGTCGGCCCAGCGCAGATCGGCGCCGTCCAGCGTGGCATTGCGGAAATCCGAGCCGCCGCATTTCGACATCGACAGTCGCGCGCCATCAAGGCGGGCGCGATGCAGGCGCGCACCGGTGAGGTCGGCCAGGGTCAGATTGGCGCCGGTCAGGTCGGCATCGGAAAGATCGGTATAGGCCAGCAGGGCCGGCTGTGCGCCGGGCTTACCTGCAAGATGGGCCTCATGCTCGCGCAAGACATCGCGCAGCTTGTCGGCGCCAACCTTGGTCAGATGTGGGGGAGCCCCGCGGGTAAAATCGCCCATAACGCTTAGCGGCCTTGCCTAAAACACACAGAAGATTCGGCCGCAAGTTTAAGCGGACCGGTTAACCCGATCCAGCCGTTTGCCCCCTGTTTGGTCTTAAGTCTAGCAGATCAGCCGCGTCGTTCTACCATCAGCTTTTTGATTTCACCGATAGCCTGCGCGGGGTTGAGCCCCTTCGGGCAAGTCTGCGCGCAATTCATGATGGTGTGGCAGCGATACAGCCTGAACGGGTCTTCGAGATTATCCAGTCGCTCTCCGGTCATCTCATCGCGACTGTCGGCGATCCAACGATAAGCCTGAAGGAGGATGGCCGGGCCGAGATAGCGGTCCGAATTCCACCAGTAGCTCGGGCAGGAGGTCGAGCAGCAGGCGCAGAGAATGCACTCATACAATCCGTCGAGCTTCTTGCGGTCTTCGGCCGACTGTAGGCGCTCGCGGGTCGGCGCCGGGCTCTGGGTCTTCATCCAGGGCTGGATCGACGCATACTGGGCGTAGAAGTTGCTCAGGTCCGGCACCAGATCCTTGATCACCGGCATATGCGGCAGCGGATAGATTTTCACATCGCCGTCGATGTCTTCGCAGGCCTTGGTGCAGGCCAGCGTGTTGCCGCCGTCGATGTTCATCGCGCAGGAGCCGCAGACACCTTCGCGGCAGGAGCGGCGGAAAGTGAGCGACGGATCGATGTCGTTCTTGATCTTGATCAGCGCGTCCAGAACCATCGGGCCGCAGTCGTTCATGTCGACTTCGTAAGTGTCGACCTGCGGGGTTTTGCCGTCATCCTGGTTCCAGCGATAGACGCGGAACTTGCGGATGTTGCGCTCTTCGCCGGCCTTGGCCGGCGGCAGCGCCCAGGTCTTACCCTCGGTGATCTTGGAATTCTTCGGCAGCGTGAACTCGGCCATGGGGCTTCTTCCTCAGTAAACGCGCTTCTTGGGCTCGATATACGAGACCTCGTTGGTCAGCGTGTAGGTATGCACCGGGCGATAGTCGATGGTGACGCCGCCCTTGTCGCTGATCCAGGCCAGCGTGTGCTTCATCCATTCCTTGTCGTCGCGATCGGCAAAGTCCTCGCGGGCATGGGCGCCGCGGCTTTCCTTGCGGTTCTCGGCCGAATGCATGGTGACGACGGCCTGGCCGACCAGGTTGTCGAGTTCCAGCGTCTCGACCAGATCGGAATTCCACACCAGCGAGCGATCCGCCACGTCGATGTCGGGCATCATCTTGAAGACGTCGTCGATCAGGCCGACGCCTTCCTTCAGCACGTCGCCGGTGCGGTAGACCGCGCAGTTATTCTGCATCGTGCGCTGCATCTTGTCGCGGATGCGCGCGGTCGGGCTGCCGCCCTTGGCATTGCGGAAGCGATCCAGGCGGGCCAGCGCATTGTCGCCGGCATTCTTGATATCGCGATGCTTGGAATTCTTGTCGACCACCTGGGCGGCCCGGATGGCGGCGGCGCGGCCGAACACCACCAGATCGATCAGCGAGTTCGAGCCGAGGCGGTTGGCGCCATGCACCGACACGCAGGCGGCTTCGCCCACTGCCATCAGGCCGGGCACCACGCTGTCGGGATTGCCATCCTTCAGGGTCAGCACTTCGCCATGATAATTGGTCGGGATGCCGCCCATGTTGTAGTGGACGGTCGGCAGCACCGGGATCGGCTGCTTGGTCACATCGACGCCGGCAAAGATCTTGGCGCTTTCCGAAATGCCCGGCAGGCGCTCGTGCAGGATCTTCGGATCGAGATGATCCAGATGCAGATAGATATGGTCGCCGTTCTTGCCGACGCCGCGGCCTTCGCGGATTTCCATGGTCATGGCGCGGCTGACCACGTCGCGCGAGGCGAGGTCCTTGGCCGAGGGGGCGTAACGTTCCATGAAGCGTTCGCCGGTCGAGTTGACGACATAGCCGCCTTCGCCGCGTGCGCCTTCGGTGATCAGGCAGCCCGAACCGTAGATGCCGGTCGGGTGGAACTGCACGAATTCCATATCCTGCATCGGCAGGCCGGCGCGCAGCACCATGCCGCCGCCGTCGCCCGTGCAGGTATGCGCCGAGGTGCAGCTGAAATAGGCGCGGCCGTAACCGCCGGTCGCCAGCACCACCATCTTGGCGCGGAAGCGGTGGATCGTGCCATCGGCCAGGTTCCAGGCCATCACGCCGCAGCAGGCGCCCTCATCGTCCATGATCAGGTCGAGCGCGAAATACTCGATGAAGAACTCGGTGTCGTATTTCAGCGACTGCTGATACAGCGTGTGCAGCATCGCATGGCCGGTGCGGTCGGCGGCGGCGCAGGTGCGCTGCGCCGGCTCGGCGCCGTAATTCTTGGTCATGCCGCCGAAGGCGCGCTGATAGATCTTGCCTTCCGGGGTGCGGCTGAACGGCACGCCGAAATGCTCCAGCTCCACGACGGCCGGCACGGCCTCGCGGCACATATATTCGATCGCGTCCTGGTCGCCGAGCCAGTCGGAGCCCTTGACGGTGTCGTACATATGCCAGCGCCAGTTATCCTCGCCCATATTGCCGAGCGCGGCCGAGATGCCGCCCTGCGCCGCCACGGTGTGGCTGCGGGTCGGGAACACCTTCGAGATACAGGCGGTCTTCAGGCCGGCGGCGGCCAGACCCATGGTGGCGCGCAGGCCGGCGCCGCCGGCGCCGACAACAACGACATCATAATAGTGATCGTGAACCTGATAGCTGGCGGGCATGGTCTTAGGCTCCGAAAAACATCTTGAGCACCGACAGGGCGGCGATGCCGCCGACGACGAAGGTGGCGAAGGTGATGGCGAGCAGCGAAACGATCTTCACGCTCTCGGTATGCACGTAGTCCTCGATCACCACCTGCAGGCCCAGCTTCATGTGCCAGAAGATGGCGAGGATGCTGAGCAGGGCGAGCAGGGCGAAGAGCGGATGCTTGAAGGCAGCGGCGACAGCGGCATGGTCGCCGGTCGCCAGCTTCAGCACGCAGACCACGAGGATCAGCAGCAGCGGGATCATGGCGACGGCAGTCACGCGCTGCAGCCACCAATGCTGCACGCCTTCCTTGGCGGCGCCGAGGCCACGCACATTCTTGAGGTTGCTGCGCATATGCTTGTTGGAATTGCTCATGATGCGCGCTCCTTACTTCCAGCTATAGGCCAGGATCCAGGCCAGCACGGTCAGCACCACCGAACCGATGATGACCGCCCAGCCTGACTTGTTGGCGACCGGAAGGCTGTAGCCATGGCCGGCATCCCAGAACAGGTGCCGGATGCCGTTCAGCAGGTGATAAAACAGCGCCCAGCTGAAGCCGAGCAGGACGAGGCGGCCGAGGATCGACCCGAGGATCGCCTGCACCATCGCATAATATTCCGGACCGGCAGCGGCGGCGACCAGCCACCAGGCCAGCAGCAGCGTGCCGGCAGCCAGACCGCAGCCAGTGGCGCGATGCAGGATCGAGGTCGCCATGGTGACGGGCCAGCGGTAGATCTGCAGATGGGGAGAGAGCGGTCGTTCGACGTTCGCCATGTTTTCGCGCCTTCGCCCCGGCTGGATCCGGGGCCTTGGGGTGGGGCGGTCCGCCGCCGGCGCAAATGGGGAAAATGGCCGAGACAGCGTCCGAAAAGCAGGCCGGATACTAGTCCGGGTCCCTGCTTAGTCAATCATTGGGCGCTTTGTTTTTAGTCGCGTAAACCCCACCCCGGCAAGGGAAATTGCCTTAGTGGGCGGAGGCAGGGCAGGCTGAAGCTGCGAGTCCTTCGCAACGCCACCGCCGGTCGTCGCTGAAGATGCCGAAAACAGATCGGCGGGCCCCTTTCGGGGGCCCGCCGGGCAGGTCGCCAGGA
>JAGXRD010000052.1 GCA_018336035.1 Alphaproteobacteria bacterium
CCCGCCTCGGGCGGCGGGCTGACGGTGGGCAGGGGTTCGGTCAAAGACGGCTGGGCAGCGGAACGCGCTGCTTACCCCTTGGTTCGGGCAAGCGCTTCAACCTGCTTGCGCAACTCTTCCATCTGCTTCTTCAGCGCGTCGACCTCGACCGGCTCGCCGGGCTTTTCCCCCGCAGCGCCGGTCTTCTCGATATCGGCCGCGCCGGCGACGAAGGGATTGAACATGGTCATGGCGCGCTGGAACATCTGCATGTTCTGGCGACCCATTTCCTCGATGCTGCGGAACGGGAACATCTCGCCGAAGGATTCCGCCATATACTGGCGCATCTGGTCCTGGTTGCGCTGGAACGAGGTCATCGAGATTTCGAGATAGCTCGGCACCAGGGTCTGCAGGCTGTCGCCATAGAAAGAAATCAGCCGACGGAGGAACCCGATCGGGAGCAGCTGCTGGCCGCCCTTGGATTCTTCCTCGAAAATGATCTGGGTCAGCACGCCGCGGGTGATGTCTTCCCCGGACTTGGCGTCCTCAACAAGGAAATCCTGGCCGTCCTTCACCATCTGGCACAGGTTTTCCAGGGTCACGTAGGAAGACGTCGCCGTGTTGTACAGCCGCCGGTTTGCATATTTCTTGATCTTTACGACCGGCGCCCCTGTCGTCTGAGCCCCTGTCGTCTGGTCGGTCTCGGCCACGGTCCTGCGCTCCCTCGAATTTGTTAAAAAGTATTTCACATCATTATCGTATGTATACGCAAGGGTCTTGTGCGGCGCGAAAAGATAGCCGGTTGCAGGCCGCCGGTGTAGGCTACCAGACATGGATGATCCGAAGGCAAAAGCTGGCAGCGGGGGCGATGCCCAGGAGCTTGCCCAACGCTTCCTCGATCTCTGGCAGGAACAGGCCGGATTGCTGGCAACCGACCCGAAACTGGCGGAGTTGTCGGCCAACTGGCTGACGCTCTGGCAGCAGGGGGCGCGGAATGCCCAGCAGGCCGCCACAGCAGCCGCGACACAGCAGGGAGGCGGAAATGGCGCGCCAGGAAACGCGTCTGGGTCCAAGGCCGCTGCCGCTGCATCTGGCCACCACCAACCTGATGCTGCTGAGCTCGCTCGCCGCCTGGCCGATTGCGAAAGACGGCTCGCTGCCCTGGAAGGCGCACTTGCAGCAGCCCTTCAGCAGCCTGCTGCCCCAGCTCGCAAGCGTCGATCCAAATGAATTCAACGCCGCGTTGATCCGCGCCGGTCTGGCGCGGATCGGCGCGATGACCGCGGGGCTGCAGCGCTATCGCAGCCATGGCTGGCGCCGCGATCTGCCGGATCCGCCGCTCGCCTGGCGCGAAGGCGGTTCGCGGCTACTTTCATATGCTGACAGCGGCGCTCCGGTCTTGCTGGTGCCGTCGCTGGTCAATCGCGGCTATGTGCTCGATCTCGCCGAAGGACAGAGTCTGGCGCGCTGGCTGGCGCAACAGGGCGTGCGTCCGTTCCTGCTCGACTGGGGCGATCCGGGCGAAACGGAACAGCAGTTCAGTCTGGCGAACTATATTGCGCGTCTGCGCCGCGCGCTGCGCCATCTGCATGACAAGACCGGGCAGGTGCCGCGGCTGGTCGGGTATTGCATGGGCGGCAATCTCGCGCTGGCTGCGGCCGTCGCAGCGCCTGAAGATGTCGCAGGCCTCGCACTGATCGCGACGCCGTGGGATTTTCATGCCGGCGGCGCACATCAGGCTGCGTTGGTACAGGCGCTGGCGCCGGCTTTGGTGCCGCCGGCGGCAAAAGCCGGCGATGCGCCGCCGATGCTGGATGTCGACATGCTGCAGGCTTTCTTCTGGGCGCTCGATCCTTTCACGGTGCTGAAAAAGTTCACGCAGTTTGCCTCGCTGCCCGAGGGCAGCGAGGCCGAGCGGCGTTTCGTGGCGATGGAAGACTGGCTCAATGATGGCGTGCCGCTGGCCGGCAACGTGGCGCGCGAATGCCTGATCGGCTGGTATGGCGAGAACCGTCCGGTCCACGGCCGCTGGATGATCGATGGCCGCGCCGTGCGGCCGCAGGACTGGAAAAAGCCGGCGCTGGTGGTGCTGCCGGAACGCGACAAACTGGTGCCCAAGGAAGGTGCCGCCGCGCTGCTGGCGCAGATGCCGCAGGCCACGCGCCTGGATGCGCCCAGCGGCCATATCGGCATGATGGTGGGGCCGCGAGCCGAGGCCGGGCTGTGGCGGCCATTGGCAGACTGGCTGCTTTCCGTTGGGTCCGCTCCGCAGGCGGAGAAACTGCGCCCCAAAGTTCGACGCCGTGCGACCAAAGTGCAGCGATAAAGGCGGGTTTTACACAGGCGAGGGTCTTGCTGCACCTGCGAAAAAGCCGGTATCGTTTCCATCATAAATCGTCTCGCCCCAAATAGTCCGATCTGTGGAGGACCCCATGACCGATATCGTCATCGCCAGCGCCGCACGCACGCCCGTCGGCTCATTCAACGGCGCGCTCAGCGGCGTGCCGGCCCATTATCTCGGCCAGGTCGCTATCGATGGCGCGCTGAAGCGCGCCGGCGTGCAGCCCAATGAGGTCAGCGAAGTGATCATGGGTCAGATCCTGACGGCAGCGCAGGGTCAGAACCCGGCACGACAGGCTTCGATCAATGCCGGCCTGCCGGTGGAAGTGCCGGCCTGGGGCGTCAACATGCTGTGCGGTTCTGGCCTGCGCGCCGTGGCGCTCGGTTTCCAGGCGGTAAAGAACGGTGACAGCGCCATCGTCGTCGCCGGCGGCCAGGAAAGCATGAGCCAGGCGCCGCACGCGGCTTACCTGCGGGCCGGCCACAAGATGGGCGATCTCGGCTTTGTTGATACCATGATCCGCGACGGCCTGTGGGATGCCTTTAACGGCTACCACATGGGCAACACCGCCGAAAACGTGGCCAAGCAGTTCCAGATCACCCGCGATCAGCAGGATGAGTTCGCGGTGAAGAGCCAGAACAAGGCCGAAGCGGCGCAGAAGGCCGGCAAGTTCAAGGACGAGATCGTTCCGGTCACCATCAAGGGCCGCAAGGGCGATACCGTGGTGGAGAATGACGAATACATCCGCCATGGCGCCACCGTCGATGCGATGAAGGCGCTGCGTCCGGCCTTCGCCAAGGACGGCAGTGTCACCGCCGGCAATGCCTCGGGCATCAACGACGGTGCCGCCGCCGTGGTGCTGATGAGCGCGGAAGAAGCCAAGAAGCGCGGCGTGAAGCCGCTGGCACGCATCGTCAGCTGGGCGCAGTCGGGCGTCGACCCCTCGATCATGGGCACCGGCCCGATTCCGGCCTCGCGCGAAGCGCTGAAGAAGGCCGGCTGGAAGGCCAGCGATCTCGACCTGATCGAGGCCAACGAAGCCTTCGCCGCGCAGGCCTGCGCCGTGAACAAGGATATGGGCTGGGACACCGACAAGGTGAACGTCAATGGCGGCGCCATCGCCATCGGCCATCCCATCGGCGCCTCGGGCGCCCGCGTGCTGGTGACCCTGCTGTATGAAATGCAGCGCCGCGATGCCAAGAAGGGCCTCGCCACGCTTTGTATCGGCGGCGGCATGGGTATTGCCATGTGCGTGCAGCGCGACTGACGCATTCGACCAAAGGCCGGGAGGGGGTATCCCGGCCTTTGCGTTATATCTTTGCGTTATCAGGGGGCTGCGCGGCGCACATCTGATACCGAACGCCTGTCGCAGCGTTAAAGAAAAAGAAGTTCAACAGGAGGAATGTGCATGTCCCGCGTAGCGATCGTCACCGGCGGAACCCGAGGTATCGGGGCCGCGATTTCCAAGCTTCTGCACCAGAACGGCTACAAGGTGGCGGCGAATTATGCCGGCAACGCCGAACGCGCCAAGGCGTTTGAAGCCGAAACGGGCATCAAGACCTATCAGTTCGATGTCGCCAACTACGAAGACTGCGTCAAGAACGTGAAGCAGATCGAGCGCGATCTCGGCCCGGTCGACGTGATCGTCAATAACGCGGGCATCACGCGCGACGGCACAATGCACAAGATGAGCCCCGACCAGTGGCAGTCTGTGATCGACACCAATCTCGGCGGCTGCTTCAACATGTGCCGCGCCGCCATCGACGGCATGCGCGAACGCGGTTTCGGCCGCATCGTCAATATCGGCTCGATCAACGGCCAGGCCGGACAGTATGGCCAGGTCAATTACGCCGCCGCCAAATCCGGTATTCATGGTTTCACCAAGGCGCTGGCGCAGGAAGGTGCCGCGCGTGGCATCACCGTGAATGCGATTGCGCCGGGCTATATCGATACCGATATGGTCTCGGCGGTGCCGGCCAATGTGCTGGAAAAGATCGTCGCCAAGATCCCGGTCGGCCGCCTGGGCCGTGCCGAGGAAATTGCGCGCGGCGTGCTGTTCCTGGTTGCTGACGAGGGCGGTTTCATCACCGGCTCGACGCTCAGCATCAATGGCGGCCAGCATATGTACTAAGTCCGCTGGCGGATTTCCGCCAAGTTTTAAATCGCCGCCGGATACCACCGGCGGCGATTTTTGTTTTGTCACAGCCGCGGTCTTCACAAATCCGCCATCATCGCGGCACAGCTTGTTGCCAGTCGAGTTTCTTGCAGTCCAGGAGGCTGTATCATGACCCGCCCTGTGGTCGGTTTGGGATTGGTGGCTGCGGTTGCGCTGGGTGGCGGTGTATTGATCACGCCCGCGCCGGCGGAGGCCGACAGTTTTTCTTTCGGCTATTCCAGCGGCTATCACGGCCATCGGCATCACCGCGATTACGGCCATCGCCATCATCACCGGCACAGCTATTACAGCTATCGCAGCTACTGGGGTCCGCCGGCCTATTATGCGCCGCCGCCGCGCGTTGTGGTCGTGCAGCCGCCGCCAGCGTATTACGCGCCGCCGCCTCCTCCGGTGGTCTATGCGCCGCAGGGCCAACTGTCGGCTGTGCCGGCTTCGCCGGTTTATCAGGCGCCGAACGGCCAGTATTGCCGCGAATACCAGTCGGGCGTGACAGTGGCCGGCCGGGTGCAGCCGAGCTACGGCACAGCGTGTCTGATGCCCGACGGCGCCTGGCGCGTGGTCAACTGAACGGCGTCTTCGAATTGCAAACGCTCCTGACCACGCGATAATCACGCACAAACGGTCGGCTTGGTGCCTAATTCTCCTTTGCTGCATTGGCAGAGGAGGGCGGCGTGACGACTCAAAGGCAGGCGTATCTCAAGCGCGGTTACAGCCGCATCGGCGGCTGGCTGTTTCCCTATAGTGCAAGGTTCATCGACTCGCTGCTTGAGTTGCAGCTCGAAGCGGATGTGCGTGGATCAGTCGGCGAGATCGGCGTGCATCATGGCAAGCTGTTCATCCTGCTGGCACTGGGCCGGCGCGCCGGCGAAGCGGCTTTCGCCATCGATGTATTCGGCGACCAGCATCTGAACCGGGACGATTCCGGCTCCGGAGATCGCGAGATATTCCTGAACAATACGCGGCGCTGGCTCGGCAGCGACAGCGAGTCTCTGAATGTGCTGCAGCGGTCTTCCCTGGATGTGCGACCCGAGGAGATTCTCGAACGCAACGGGCCGGTCCGACTGGCCTCGATCGATGGCGGCCATACCGAGGACTGCGTGATCAATGACCTGACACTGGTGCAGTCCGTGCTCGCACCGAAGGGTGTCGTCATCCTGGATGATCACTTTAATGAATTCTGGCCCGAAGTTTCATCCGGGGTGGCACGCTATCTGCTCGATCCGGGCGCACGTCTGCGGCCCTTCGCCATCACGCCCAATAAGACGTATTTCGCCGCTGCCGAAGATGTTGCCTTCTATCGCCGCAGCCTGCGCAGCCGGAATGACTATTATTACGAAAAGACTGCGCGCCTGCTGGGCAGCGAACTTGATATCTTCGGCACGCAGCCTTGGACCTTTTCGCTGAAGGCCCGCCTGATTAAATGGATCAAGGCCACGCCGTTTGGTCCTTATGTGCAGGCCCTGCATCGTCGACTGGCGCGTGGATTGTAAGGTTGCTGCAAGATGGATGGGGTAGCAGGGCAGTGCTACTCACCGAGAAGGCTCGTTCATGTCCATCCATGCCCTGCCGCTGCCGCAGTCTACAAAAGTGCAAGCCGCGCCGGATTTTCTCACCGGCCTGCAACAGCGCCGCAAACGCACCGTTCTGATCAGCGGGCTGCTGTTGCTGGCCGCACTGCTGTTTTCCGATTCGCTTTGGCCATCCGGCAGCCTGCTGCATGAAAGTAGCGAACTGCTGGGCTATGCACTGATCTTCCTTTGCATCGCGGGCCGCAGCTGGTGCTCGCTCTATATCGGCGGCCGCAAGAAAACGCAGCTGGTGGAGGATGGTCCCTATTCGGTCAGCCGCAACCCGCTTTATCTTTTCTCGCTCTTCGGCGGCATCGGGGTCGGATTGCAGACCGGCAGTTTCACCGCTGCTCTGGTGTGTGGTCTGTTCGTTTTTGCCATTTTCAATATTGTGATACAGCGTGAGGAAGTCTTCCTGAACGCGCATTTCCCGGCCAGTTTCACGGCCTATGCCGCGCGTGTGCCGCGCTGGGGGCCGCGTCTGTCGCGCTGGCAGTCCCGAGAGGAACTGTTGGTACGTCCGCGATTTGTGCTGCTCACTTTCCGCGATGCGCTGGGCTTTCTGGTCGCCATCCCTCTGCTGGAAGCCGTGGAATGGGCGCAGTCGGTGGGCTGGCTGCCGGTCCTGCTGCGCCTGCCGTAAACGGCGCGGCTGTAGACCAAAGGCGGGCGTCAAAATCAAGTGCGCGGCGCAAATAGCGATTGACGATCGTTTGTGAAACAAACAATACTCCTCCATAACAAAAAACTGGAGGAAACCACCATGCGCACCATCATTCGTGCTGCACTGCTGGCCATTGCCGGCGGTGCCATTCTGTCACCTGCTTTCGCCGCAGATCCCAAGCCGGTCAAGGTCGGCGTGCTCAACGACATGTCGAGCGTCTATGCCGATTTCCAGGGGCCGGGTTCGCTGCTGGCGGCGCAGATGGCGGCCGAGGACTACATGAAGACCTCGAAGCGCAAGATCGAGATCGTCTTCGCCGACCACCAGAACAAGCCCGATATTGGCGCCAACGTGGCGCGCCAGTGGTATGACGTCGACAAGGTGGATGTGATCGTCGATCTGCCGAATTCGGCTGTGGCGTTGGCAGTCAACGAGATCGCGCGCGACAAGAACAAGGCCGTGATTGGCTCGGGTGCTGGCAGCGTAGTGCTGACCGGCGAGCGCTGCTCGCCGAATTTCGTGCATTGGACCTACGACACCTGGTCCTACGGCCACTCGGCGGCGCGTGCGGCTTTCGAGCAGGGCGGCAAGAAGTGGTATTTCATCACCGCCGACTATGCTTTCGGCCATGACCTGGAAAAGCAGGCCAGCGACGAGATCAAGGCGCTGGGCGGGACAATCGTCGGGGCCGTGCGCCATCCGATCGGCGCCAGCGACTTCAGCTCCTTCCTGCTGCAGGCGCAGTCGTCGGGTGCCGATGTCGTGGCCTTCGCCAATGCCGGCGGCGACCTGACCAATTCGCTGAAGCAGGCCGCCGAATTCGGCATGGCCGAAAAGCAGAAGGTGGTGGGCCTGATCTTCGGCGTTACCAACGTGCCGGCGCTGGGCCTCAAGGCCGTACAGGGCCTGCAGTCGGTGGCGCCGTTCTACTGGGACCTGAATGATGGCACGCGCGAATGGTCGAAGCGGTTCCAGGCGCGCCATTCCAAGAAGATGATGCCGAACGACATGCATGCCGGCGTCTATGCCGCGCTGATGCATTACTTCAAGGCGGTCGACAAGGTGGGCGAGGCGACCGACGGCCGCGCCGTGGTGGCGGCGATGAAGGCGCTGCCGACCGATGACCCGCTGTTCGGCAAGGGCACCATTCGTGTCGACGGTCGCAAGTTACATCCGATGTATCTGCTGGAAGCCAAGAAGCCGGCAGAGTCGAAGGGCGACTGGGACTTCCTGAAAGTCGCGGCGACGGTGCCGGCCGACAAGGCCTTCCGTCCGCTGGCTGAGGGCAACTGCCCCCTGGCGAAATGACACTGTGCCCAGGCCGCGTTGTAAGCGGCCTGTAAGCCGGAGCAGGGATACTCGGCGGCAATTATCCATATTGCCGCCGAGGTTCCATGTCCCACAAAGTTTTCGCTGCCTTCGCAGTCGCTGCCTTTTCCTTCCTCACCTTTCAATTCCACGCTGCGCCGGCGAATGCCGCGCCGCCGCCTGGCGGGGTGCTGGATTTCACCGTGTTGCGGAATGGCAGCGAGGTGGGCCGCCATGAAATGCTGTTCCGCAGCGAAGCCGATAGCCTGAAAATCGATATCCGCACCAATGTTGCGGTCAAGGTTGCCTTCATCACAGCCTATCGTTTCGAGCATGAAGGCCATGAGGTGTGGCAGGGCACCCGCCTGGCCCGGTTGTGGTCGAAGACAAATGATGATGGCACCAAGCATGTGCTTGACGTGACGGCCGGTGGCGACAGCCTGTTGGTGATGGCCGATGGCAAGGAGCCAGAGAAGTCGTCGGCGAGCATTCCCGCCAGCCTCTGGAATGAGCGTATTGTCCAGCAGGAAAGCATTCTCAATACGCTGGATGGCTCACGCATGGCCATCCAGGTGGCTGACCTCGGAGCAGACACCGTGCTCGTGAAGGGTGCCACTATGCCGGCTCGCCATTACGCGATCACCGGCGATCTGCAGCGCGAGGTTTGGTACGACGCGCAGAATGTGCTGGTCAAAGTCCGCTTCAAGGCCAAGGACGGCTCGGACATCGAATACATCCGTCAGTAATGCGGCTCGGCCGTAAGGCGGCTGTAAGCGCAAGCCAGTAAGTGGCGGTTGTCCCAGCCTGATAGAGGTATTGATGCGGTTCGAAATCGTCTCTGCCGGCCACGCTTTACGGCCTGCCGTAGAAGCCATGGTGCGCAACGTTTTCTACACAGAATACGGCGCGCGTATCGCCCATTTCCCCGACCGTATGATTGTTGTGCTCGACGCGGATGGGGCGCCGCGCTGCGCTGCCGCATTGCGCGATGCGCGGGTCGGGTTCTTCTCGGAGCAGTATCTGGATCAGCCGTTGGAGCAGGCGATCAGCGTGGCGCGCGGATGTAGCGTGCCGCGTGCGGCAGTGCTGGAACTGGGTTCGGTCGCTGCCAGCCGACCTGGCGCCTTGCTGATGCTGTTGCGGGGCTTCGCGCATGTGGGACTGGAGGACGGATATCGCTGGGGTGTTTTCACTGCGACGGACCGGCTGCGGCGGCTGGCGCAACGATTTTCCATCGACATAGCGGATCTCGGCCCGGCCTCGGCAGGGCGGGTTTCCAACCCGCAGGACTGGGGACGTTACTACGATCACGACCCACGCGTCTGCGCCGTGGAAGGGCTGCCGGCGGAAGAGCGGCTGGACGTGATGCGGATGCCATGTCATCCGGCCGTCCTCACCGGAGCGCAGTCGTGAAGGCCGGAGATGTTCTGGTCATGCTGGGGGAGCGCGCCAGCGAAGGCGCAACACGACCCGCATTTCGGGATCACACGGAAAGTCTCGACTACGCCGCTCTGGCACGACGGGTCGCAGGCGCGGCGGAAATACTGGAAGGATTGCCGACCAGGCTGGGCCTGCTGGGGGCAAGCAGCATCGACTGGCTGGTCGCCGATCTGGCGGCCTGGGCCACCGGCAAGGAGTTAGTGTCGTTGCCGCATTTCTTCTCGGATGCCCAGCTGGCCCATATTGTGGCAGATGCCGGTCTCGAAACAGTGATCGCGGCTGACGATCAGATGATCCGGGCACGGGGTCTGGCGGGGCAGGTGGTTCCGATGCCGCGCACCGAGGCGGAATGGTGGCCAGCCGAAATGTCCGGCCATCGCATCGTTTACACCTCGGGCTCCAGTGGAACGCCGAAAGGCGTGCTGCTGGGTGCGGATCAGATGCGGCAAAGCTGTGCCGCCCTGCTCGAGGCCAGCGGCGCGACAATGAATGACCGGCATCTCTCGGTCCTGCCATATGCACTTCTGCTTGAAGCGATCTGCGGCATTTACCTGCCCATTCTGGCGGGCGGCCACTGCGTGATTGCCGCCCATATCGTGCAGTCCCCGGCCAGCGAGATCGGCGTTGCCCTTGGTGAAGCGGCGGCGCGTGAAAGACCGACGACGATCGTGCTGGTGCCGCAACTGCTGCAGGCCTGGACGATCATGGCCTCGGTGAGCCGTGTCGAAGTACCCGACAGCCTGCGGTTTGTCGCCGTCGGCGGTGCCGCTGTGCCAGACGTCATCGCAGACCGCGCCTGGGCTGTCGGCATTCCTGTTTATGAGGGCTATGGGCTGACCGAGTGCTGCTCTGTGGTGGCGGTCAACCGGCCGGGCGATCGGCGGGCGGGTACGGTTGGCAGGCCGCTGCCCGGCTGCGATCTGCGGATTGCCGATGACGGAGAGATCGTGGTGCGCAGCGCGGCCGTCGCGCAGGGCTACCTTGGCCGCAGCGATGGGCCGGCGAATGGCGAATGGCACACCGGCGATCTCGGTAACATCGATAGCGATGGCTATCTGCGCGTCGCTGGCCGCAAAGACAATCTGATCGTGACGGCGAACGGTCGCAACGTGACACCCGAATGGGTCGAAACCATGCTGCTGGCCGATCCGCGCATCAGCCGCTGCGTGATTTTTCCTTCGTCTTTCGGAGATCTGGCCTTGCTGATCGAGCCTTCTCAATTGGGAGCGGCATGGTTTGCGAAAGCTGACGAAGAGCGTCTCGCCGGTCTGATCGCGGGTTTGACGGCGTTGGCGCCCGATTATGCCCGACCGAACCGTGTGGCTGTGATGCCACCGGATGGATTCGCTGCCGCCGGGCTGCTAACAGCCAACGGCAGGCCGCGGCGCCAGGAAATTTCGGCGCGCAATGAAGAGATTTTCACCAATCGGAAATTCAAGGTCATGGAGATGCAGCATGGAATTTTTTGAGCGCCTGTTCATCGAGACGCGGACAGAACGCGAGGCTTTCATCGCGACGCCGGTGATCCAGCGCGCGCTGCGCCAGGGCGTTCCTGCTCCCATGTATGTGGCATTTCTTGAGCAGGCTTATCACCATGTGCGCCACACCTGTCGCCTGCTGAGCACGGCCGTGGCGCGTTGCGCGGATCGCGACCAGCGATATATCAGCGCCTTGCTGGAATACATCGAGGAAGAGCGCGGCCACGAAGAATGGATCCTGAACGATATCACCGCTCTGGGCGGAGACGCCGAGGCGGTTCGCACCGGTCAGGCGGACATGCCGTGCCGCCTGATGGTGGCCTATGTCTACTATGCCATCGAGCATGTCAGTCCATATGCCATGCTTGGCATGGTGCATGTGCTGGAGGGCATGTCGGCGGCACTGGCCACGGCGGCGGCTGGCACGCTCCGCACATCTCTGGGCATCCAGGATGGTCGCGGTTTCAGCTATCTCAGTTCGCATGGATCGCTGGACCAGGAGCATGTCGGCTTCTTCCGTGAACTGGTCAATGGCATTGACGATCCGAATGCGGAGGCGGCCATCATAGAGACCGCTCGTGTCGTGTATCGGCTCTACGGCGATATGTTCAGCGGGATTGAAGCGCGCTACCTGGAGCTGGGTCATGCTGCTTGAGAAGCGCAGCATCGTTGTCACCGGGGCCGGCAGTGGTATTGGCCGCGCGATCGCCCTGGCGGCGGCCGACCGTGGTGCTCACCTTGTTCTGATCGGCCGCCGCCTTGCGGCGCTGCAGGAAACGGCAGAGCTGCTGCCGGCAGATACCCGCTTTCATCTTGTCGCGGCAGATATTGCCTCGGCGCCAGGCCGCGCCGACATCGTGAATGCCTGCCGCAGGCACGGGATCGATATCCTGATCAACAATGCGGGCGTTGTCGCCAGTGGTTTGCTGTCCGGACTGAAGGATGAGGATCTGGTCCACATCGTGATGACCAATGTGGCCGCTCCGATCGCGTTGACACGCGACCTTGTACCGCTGCTGAAACTCTCTGACCGGCCGCGGATCGTGAATATCGGCTCGGTGTTTGGCGATATTGGTCATCCGTATTTTGCGGCTTACTGCGCGAGCAAATTTGCGTTGCGTGGCTTCTCCGATGCGATGCGGCGTGAACTTGCAGCTGACAGTATTGGCGTGACCTATGCCGCGCCACGCGCGACGCGAACACCGGCAGCTGACGGCTTCCATGATCTCGTTGCACCCTTCGCCATGAAGCTCGATGACCCGGCCGTGGTGGCCGCCAGGATCATTAAGGGTATTGAGGCCGAAGCGAGCATAATCTACCCGGGTGGCCCCGAACGGCTGTTCATATGGCTGCAACGTCTGTTCCCCGCTGTGATCGATCATGTGCTGGGTGAAAAGAGCCGCAGGGTACAAAGCCTGCTGGAAACCCGGCGCGCGGCTTGACGCTGCTCTGTCTGCCACCAAACTGTTTGCCAGCCGTTAGGACAGTAGATGGAGGCGGAAATGAAGATTGTGGCGATTACCGGCGGCGCCCAGGGGATCGGGCGCGGGATTGCCTTGCATTTCGCCACGCATGGCTATGCCGTGGCGCTGGCCGATCCTGCTGCAGATGCCGGCGAGGAAGTGCTCGGCATCCTGAAACAGCAGGGGACAAAGGCGAGCTTCGCCGTCACCGATGTGGCTGATCCGGCTTCGGTGGAGGCCTGGCTGGCGCAAACCATCCGCGATCTCGGCTGCCCCACCGTGCTGGTCAACAATGCCGGCTTCATGATCCGCAAGCCGTTCCTGGATCTGCCGCTGGCTGATTTCGACACGGTGATCGCCACCAACCTGCGCGGCACCTTTATCTGTTCGCAGCTGGTCGCGCGCGTGATGGCGAAACGCGACATCCATGGCGCCATTATCAACATCGCTTCCACCCGCGCCTTCATGTCAGAGCCTGATACCGAAGGCTACACGGCTTCGAAGGGCGGTATCGTGGCGCTGACCCATGGCATGGCGATGAGCCTGGCCAAGCAACGCATCCGGGTGAACAGCGTCAGTCCCGGCTGGATCGAGACGCGTGACTGGCAATACAGCGCCCGCGTGGAAAAGCCGGAGCATTCGCAGGCTGATCGCGAACAGCACGCAGTAGGCCGCGTCGGCAGGCCGGAGGATATCGCTGAAGCCTGCCTCTACCTGGCCGAGGCGGGCTTCGTCACTGGCCAGAACCTGATCGTGGATGGCGGCATGAGCGTGAAGATGATTTACGCAGAATAGGCTGCCGCCTCGCGGTCGTCGGGTTATGCCTGCTCCGCCGCATACAGGGCGTTGATGGCCGCATCCTGGCGTGACAGCGCCGCCAGCACGGTCGGGTCGAAATTGCTGGGGGATGTACGGTCATCGCCACGCAACAGCACCGCCATCGTACTGCGATGATCCATGCCGGTCTTGTACGGGCGGTCTGATCGCAGGGCATCATAGACATCGGCCACGGCGACAATGCGGGCCGGCAGGGGAATCTCTAGTCCCGACAGGCCACGCGGATAACCGCTGCCATCGAAATTCTCATGATGGCACAGCGCAACCTGCGCGGCGGCGTCGAAAACCGGCTGCCGCACATCTTTCAGCAGATCGTGGCCATAAACGGTATGTTCGGTCATCAGGCGGCGTTCCTGCGGAGACAGGCGGCCGGGCTTCATGATCACAACATCCGGCAGTACATTCTTGCCGATGTCATGCAGCAGGGCGCCATGCTCCACCAGTTCGATATCCTCGTGCGGCAGACCCAGACTTTCAGCCAGCAGGCTGCTGGTTTTGATCATGCGCGTGGAATGTTGCAGGGTTTGCTCGTCATGGGCATGGGCGGCACGCGCAACGAGCATGCAAATCGATTTGGGGGTCATGAACGCGGTACGCTGACTGTCTGCGGGATAAAAGAATATCTTGGGCTGCGACCTCTGGCGGCAGCTCCCAGAATTTAGGTGGCGTGTCCGGTTGCGCATTTGATTTGAATCAAAGCCGGAAACGCCGAAGACACGGTTGCTCGTCCGATTGTGCGGCCGGTCACATTTACTGTCTCCTTTGCCGACGCAGCGGTTGGCCGCGTGCAGATGATAAGGACGCCGATGAAGGAATGCTCCCGGTGATGAGGCGAATCGCAGGCAGTTGCCGCTGGCGATGCGGCCTTATAAGCTTTCACCGACCCAGATGGTGCCGATGACCGACCAGACCCCCGATCTCCGCCGCAAGCTGACCACTGTTTTCTGTGCCGATGTGCAGGGCTATTCCGCCCTGGTCGAGCGCGATGAGGTCGGCACCGTCACGCGGCTCAAGCAGTATCGCGACATCATGGTCGATCTGATCGGCCGGCATCATGGTCGGCTGATCAATACCTGGGGCGATGGGCTGGTGGCTGAATTCGCCTCGCCGGTCGAGGCGGTGTTCTGCGCCGTCGAGACCCAGCGCCGCCTGGCCGCCCGCAATGCCGAGGAACCATTACAGCCAGCCATGCAATTCCGCATCGGCATCAATCTCGGCGATGTCATCATCGAAGGCACTGATATCTACGGTGAGGGCGTGAACATCGCCGCGCGCCTGGAATCGCTGGCGGATCCCGGTGGCATCTGCATCTCGGGTTCGGTCTTCGAGCAGGTGCGCAAGAAGCTCGATATCGGTTTCGATTTCCTTGGCGACCGCGAGATCAAGAATATCGCCGAACCGGTCTCGGCCTATCGCGTGCTGCTGGGCGGCGTGAAAGTCGATGCGGCCGTGGGGCATCGCATGCCGCTGCCTGTGACAGATGATGCCGAGGCCGCCTTGAACAAGTGGCGGCGCTTTGCCTGGCGTTTCGCCGTGATCGCGGTCTTCCTGATGATTATCAACCTGATCACCAGTCCGGGCTATTTCTGGTTCATCTGGCCATGGCTCGGCATGGGCCTTGTGCTGCTGCTACGCTGGCCTGCCGGCGTCGATCCGCGCCGGCTGTGGCCAACGCGGCGGACGTAATCCAAAAAACAGGATAATGGCTGGGGCGCCAGGGATCGAACCTGGGAATGGCGGTACCAAAAACCGCTGCCTTACCGCTTGGCTACGCCCCAGCAGGGCTCCGGAGGTGCGGAGCGGGCGGACAATAGGCAAGGCGACCAGAAATATCCAGCCTTTGCCCGTCGCCGGACCGGGGATTTTGGCTCGGTACAAGTCTTGGAATGTGCTGGATTTTCAGCCGGCCGCCGTGGCCGCGACCCACCATTTCGGGTAAGCGCGGGAGAGGTTGCGCGCAGCGAAGTCGGCGTCGCGTTTTGCCGCGAAAAACCCGAAGCAGGTGGCGCCAGAGCCCGACAGCCGCGCCAGCAGGCAGCCGTTCTGTGCTTTCAATGCCGCCAGCACCGGATCGATCTCGGGCGCGAGGAAGCGCGCTGGCGCTTCCAGGTCGTTGCGTCGGGCGCGCAGCAGGATGGCGAGATCGGCGGCGCTGTCGGGCCGGCGCTCCAGTGGCATCGGTGGCCCGAATTGTCCCGCCAGTGCGGCAAACACATCCTGCGTCGCCAGCGCCACGCCGGGATTGGCCAGTACCAACCAGAAGGGCGGCAGGGCCGGCTGCGCCACGATCTGCTCGCCGATCCCCGTCATCATCGCGGCGCGACTGAACAGGCAGACCGGCACATCGGCACCCAGCTGCGCAGCCATGTGGCCCAGCGTGTCGTCATCCACCTCGATCTGCCACAGCGCACGCAGGGCATGCAGCGTGGCGGCGGCATCCGCTGAACCGCCGCCGATGCCGGAGGCGACCGGCAGGGTTTTCGTCAGGGTGATGGCGGCATTCTTGCCGTTCATCGCCTGCAACTGCCGCGCTGCGCGCAACACCAGATTGTCGTCGCGCGTTTCAGTCAACGCGGCCGCCTGCGGGCCTTCGATGGTCAGGCTCAATGCATCAGCAGGCGCGACGGCAATGCGGTCGCAGGCCTCGGTGTCCTGCGCGAAAACCACCAGGCTTTCGAGTTCATGATAACCGGCCTGCGGACCCTGTGCGGGCCGCCGACCGGTGACATGCAGGAACAGGTTGATCTTGGCCGGCGCCAGCCGGCTCAGGCCCGCTGAGTTCATTCCGGCCTATCCTGAATGCTACTTCGCTGCGACCGGATCGAGGCCATGATCCAGTTTGCGCTGCACCTGCAGGACCAGCTCCTGTTCCGGCTTGAGGCCGAGGGCGCGACGCCACTGGAACTTGGCTTCTTCCTGCCGGCCGACGCGCCAGTAGGCATCGCCGAGATGATCGGTGATCACCGGGTCGCCGCCCTTCAGTTCGACGGCGCGTTCCAGTTGCACGACGGCCTCCTCGTAGCGCCCGAGGCGATAAAGCGCCCATCCGAGCGAGTCGACGATGGCGCCATCATTGGGCCGCAGCTGCACGGCGCGTTCGATCATCTTGGTCGCGCGATCAATGTTGCGATGCATGTCGACCCAGGAATAGCCGAGATAGTTCAGCACCAGCGGCTGCTCGGGCTGCAGCTCCAGTGCCTTCAGCATGTCGGCTTCGGCTTTCTCCCACTGCTTGGAGCGTTCGTAGGAGACGCCGCGGCCGAACAGGATGGTCCAGTGCCGCTGCTCCAGGCGCGGAATGCGGGCCAGCGCAGCGGTATATTCCTTGGTCGCTTCCGGCCACTTCTCCATCTGGCGATACATGTCGGCCAGGGTGAGCAGGGCGCGCGGGCTCTCGGGCACGGCACTGGCCATGCGGCGCAGGACGCGCACGGCTTCGTCATGGCGGCCCAGTTCGTTGATGCACCAGGCCTGGCGCAGCTGCGCGCTTTCGGCATAGGGCGAGCCGGTCGAGACGCGCGCATACATCGCCAGCGCCTGGTCGTAGCGTTCGCGGCTTTCATAGATATCGCCGAGCAGCATGCGCGCATCGTCGAGATCGGGGCGCAGGAACAGTGCGAGCTGCAGGTGCAGTTCGGCGAGATCGCCGCCGTCGCTGCGGCCGAGTGCGGTGGCCGAGGCGAACAGCGCTTCGGCCAGACCTTCGACGGCATTGCCGACCAGCGGTTCGCTCGGCATGCCGCGCTTGGTGTCGAGGCGGCGCAGGCCGGCCAGCAGCACCGGATTGTCCGGATTGACCGCCAGCTGTTCTTCCAGCAGGCGGCGCGCTTCGGCCGGGCGGCCCTGGCGCTCGAGGAAGCGGGCGAAGCCATCGACCTGGCGCGTGCCGGCACGCTCGCGGCTTTCGGTCACTTCGCGATAGGCGGCTTCGGTCGGCCCGGCCTGGTTCAGGATGTCGAGCAGGATCGGACGGAGATGCAGATAGACGCCGCTCATCAGCGGATGACGCTCCAGCCGCTGCAGGCTGGCCATGGCCTGATCGGCTTCGCCCTTGCCGGCATGGGCAAAGGCCGAGAGCAGCGGATTGAAGGCGGCATGAATGCCGCCATTCGGCCCTTCGGCCACGAGGCGCAGCACGGCATCGTAATCACGCGCCAGCATATGCGCCGAGGCCTGCGTCATACGCGGCAGGTATTCGGTGGGATTCAGTTGCCGCAGATCCGGCACCAGCACGACGGCTTCGCCGACACGGCCATCAGCCAGCAAAGCGATGAAGGCGCCCTGGGTGAGCAGCGCGCTTTCGGGATCTTCTCGCAGCGCCCGCATGTAGTAATTGGCCGCGGCTGTATTGTCGTTCATCTGCCGGGCGTGGCGCGCGGCTAGGAAATTGCCATAAGGGCTGTCCAGGCGGTAGGTGCCGCGCGGCGAAGCGCCCGAGACCATGCTCGGATTGCTGCTGCAGGCGACGAGCGGCAGCAGGCTGACAGCCAGCAGAAGCGCGCGTAGCGGACGAGAAACGTGACGGCGGGAGGCTCTATCGTGCATCTGTCTCACATGTTGGGATAATTCGGACCGCCGCCCCCCTCCGGCACGGTCCAGTTGATATTCTGCGCCGGGTCTTTGATATCACAGGTTTTGCAGTGGACGCAGTTCTGGGCATTGATCTGGAAGCGCGGATTGTTGCCGCTGTCGTCGCGCAGCACTTCATACACACCGGCCGGGCAGTAGCGCTGCGCCGGTTCGTCATACATCGGCAGGTTCCTGGCAATCGGAATCGACGGGTCCTTGAGCTGCAGATGGATCGGCTGGTCTTCCTCGTGGTTGGTGTTCGACAGGAACACCGACGACAGCTTGTCGAAGCTGATCTTGCCATCCGGCTTCGGATAAACAATCGGCTTGCAGTCCTTGGCCAGCTTCAAACTCTCGTGATCCGCCTTGGCGTGGCGCGTCGTCCAGGGCGTCAGGAAGCCGAGGCCGAGATCGGCCAGCCACATATGGACGCCGCCGAGCAGCGTGCCGATCCACATGCCGTATTTCATCGCCGGCTTGACGTTCCGCACCTTCCACAGGTCCTTGTAGGACCATGAGGCTTTGAAGGCCTCCGGATAGGCGGCCAGTTCGTCGCCGCCGATGGCGCCATTTTTCAGCGCCGCGAAGGCGGCTTCGGCGGCCAGCATGCCGGTCTTCATCGCATTGTGGCTGCCCTTGATGCGCGGCAGGTTGACGAAACCGGCCGAGCAGCCGATCAGCGCGCCGCCTGGGAAGGTCAGCTTCGGGATCGACTGCAGGCCGCCCTCGTTGATGGCGCGGGCGCCGTAGGAAATGCGCTTGCCGCCCTCGAAGAATTCGCGGATGTCGGGATGCGTCTTGAAGCGCTGGAATTCATCGAACGGCGAGAGATAGGGATTCTCGTAGCTCAGATGGATCACGAAGCCGACCGCCACCTGGTTGTCCTCCAGGTGATACATGAAGCTGCCGCCGCCGGTGGCGCTGTCCAGCGGCCAGCCCTGCGTATGCACGACGAGGCCCGGCTTGTGCTTGGCCGGATCGATCTGCCACAGCTCCTTGATGCCGATGCCGAACTTCTGCGGATCGACACCGTCGCGCAGGTTGAACTTCTTCTGCAGTTCCTTGGCCAGCGAACCGCGCACGCCTTCGGCGATCAGCGTGTATTTGCCGCGCAGCTCGACGCCCGGCGTATAGCCCGACTTCTTCTCGCCGTCGCGGCCGATGCCCATATCGCCGGTAGCGACGCCGACCACTTCGCCCTTGTCGCCATACAGCACCTCGGCGGCGGCGAAGCCGGGGAAGATTTCGACGCCCAGCTCTTCGGCCTGGCTCGCGAGCCAGCGGCAGACATTGCCCAGCGACACGATGTAGTTGCCGTGATTGTTCATCAGCGGCGGCATCGCGATATGCGGCACCGGAATGTGATTGGCTTCGGTCAGGATCCAGAAGCGGTCATCGGTCACCGGCGTATTGAGCGGTGCGCCCTTGGCCTTCCAGTCGGGGATCAGCTCGTTCAGCGCGATCGGGTCGATCACTGCGCCGGAGAGGATATGAGCCCCGACTTCGGAGCCCTTTTCGATCACGCAAACTGAAATCTCGTGGTTTTGCTCGGCAGCCAACTGCTTCAGGCGGATCGCGGCAGACAGGCCGGACGGGCCTGCACCGACGATCACCACGTCATATTCCATCGATTCGCGTTCCGACACGGGGCACCTCGGATATTGCTGGTTTTTTTATTTGGGAACGTCAGGGCCGGTCAGCTTGACGCTCCCTGCCTGCTTACCAGACTATGGGGGGCAAGCCAATCGGCGCGACCCGCAACAGCCCTCATGAACGCCACGGAAACCTCTGATTTTCCTCCCTCTCTGCTCGACATCGCCCTGTTCTACGCGGAGGCGGGGGTGGATGAGGCTATTGGCGAATTGCCGGTCGACCGGACGGTTGCGCCGCCGCCCCGGCCTGCAGTCAAACCGCAGCCAGCCGTGGCAGTTCCCGCTGCCGTTACGTCAGGCCAGCCGCCTGGTCCGGGATTGGGTACGGGTGTGCAGGCGGCGCTGGCCGCGCGCGCGCCGCAGCCGACCAGCCTGACCGCCCAGGCGGCCGAATCCGCCGCCACCAGCGCTGCCCGCGCCTGCAACACCATTGCGGAACTCGAAGCCGCCATCCGCGCTTTCGAAGGCTGCGGGCTTAAGGCCACCGCCACCAACACAGTGATCGCGCGCGGCAATCCGAAAGCTGCGCTGATGATCGTGGGCGAGGCGCCTGGCCGCGACGAGGATGCGCAGGGGTTGCCCTTCGTCGGCGAAAGCGGCCAGTTGCTCGACAGGATGCTCAAGGCCATCGGCCGCGACGAGAGCAACGTCTACATTTCCAACATGCTGTTCTGGCGTCCGCCGGGCAACCGCGATCCCTCCACCGAGGAGATCGTTGCCTGCCGCCCGTTCATCGAGCGGCTGATCGAACTGGTGCAGCCGAAGGTGCTGGTCTGCACCGGCAAGTTCTCGACCGCTACGTTGCTCGGCACCACGCAGGGCATCACGCGCGTGCGCGGACGCTGGCATGAATATGCCAAGGGCGATGTGAAAGTACCGGCGCTGCCGATGCTGCATCCCGCCTATCTGCTGCGCCAACCGGGCGTAAAGCGCGAAGCCTGGCGCGACATGCTCGAACTGGCCGCCAAGCTGGACGAACTGGGCGCCTGATGCCCGCAGGATCTTCCGGGATCTTCTACGGCTGGGTGGTGGTGGCTGCCGCCTTCCTGACGATGTTCACCTGCTTCGGCGCGGCTTACAGCTTTCCGGCATTCTTCGAACCACTGAGCCGTGAATTCGGCGCCACGCGCGGCACGATCTCGCTGGTCTTCTCCACCGCAGGCTTTCTGTATTTCGCTTTGGGCGCGATCAGCGGCCGCCTGGCCGACCGTATCGGGCCGCAGCCTGTGGTCGGTTTCGGCCTGGCCTGTGTGGCCGCCGGCATGTTCGCCGCCAGCTTCGCCGACAGCCTGACGGCCATCATCGTCTTCTATGGCATCGGGATCGGCATCGGCGTTGGTTTTGCCTATGTGCCCGCCATCGGCACGGTGCAGCGCTGGTTTGTCGCCAGGCGCGGCCAGGCTTCGGGTTGGGCGGTGGCCGGCATCGGCATCGGCACCATGGCCGCGCCGCCGGCTGCCGCTTACGCCATCGAGGTCCTCGGCTGGCGTGGCGCCTATATGGCCTTCAGTGTCGCCACGCTGGTGCTCGGCGTGCTCGCCACGCTGCTGCTGCGCGCCTCGCCCGCCAGCATGGGATTGCAGCCGGATGGTGCGGCTGCGCCAGTGAAGGCCGCGCCTGCCACTCCGGCTGGGCTTGAACTGGGGCAGGTGCTGCGGCATCGGGTATTCTGGCTGCTGTATCTTGCCTGCGGGCTCAACTGCATCGGCACCTTCGTGCCCTTCGTGCATCTCGCACCCTATGCCACCGACCAGGGGCTGAGCCGCATCGAAGGTGTCTGGCTGGTCGGGCTGATCGGCGTCGGTAGCACGCTGGGCCGTTTCGTGCTCGGTGGCGTGGCGGACCGCATCGGCCGCGACCGCAGTCTGGCGCTGGTCATGCTGCTGAACGGCGTGGCGCTGGCCTACTGGAGCGTGGCGCAGGGCTTTGCTGCGCTCGCTGTTTTTGCACTCGTCTTCGGCCTGTTCTATGGCGGTTTCGTCGCTTTGGTGCCGGCCTTCACGGCGGATCTGTTCGGTCTGCGCGCCATGTCGGCCGTGCTGGGCGTGCTCTATACGTCGGTGGCTTTCGGCACGCTGCTGGGGCCCACACTGGCCGGTTGGGTTTTCGATACGACGGGCAGCTACACCTGGCCGATCCTGATCTGCACTGTGGGCTGCGTGCTGTCGGCGCTGATGGTCTGGAAATTACCCCGCGTCTAAGTGCTTGAAAAACCAGAATCGCGACCATCGGTTGCGGCAAGTTTAGTTGTGCCCGCAGCGCATCTGCGCTATGCGAGGCAGCGATGAAAAACAGGGTGGGTCAGAAAACTCTCCTGCGGGGGCTCGTACTCTTTGCGGGACTTATGCTGGCTGCGGCGGTGCCTGCCGCAGCGCAGGATTTGCCGCGCGTGCTCAGCGCGGACGACATCGCCCGCTACGAGCGCATTTTTGAGTATCAGGCCGATCAGGACTGGCCCAAGGCCGATCGCGAGATTGCGCGACTCTCCGACAAGCTGCTGCTCGGTCATGTGCTGCAGCAGCGCTATCTGCATCCCACCGCCTATAACAGTTCGTATCCCGAACTGCTGGCCTGGCTGAAGCAGTATCGCGACCATCCGGGCGCCGAGGAAATTTACGGCATCGCGATGCGCAAGAAGCCACGCAAGGACAAGGCGCCGCCGGCACCGGTTGGTGTTGAAGTTGGCGACTATGACGGCGATCCGGGGCTGGTCGCCACCACACGTCGCCGGCCGCAGCCGCGCGACCGCGATCCCGCCCATGCGCGCGAAATCAGCCAGGCCGCCGGGCAGTTTGCGGCGCTGCTGAAGCGCGAACGGCTCGGCGAGGCGGAAGCCTTCCTGAACAGGCCCGAAATCCGCAGCAAGGTGAGCGCTTCGGAATACGACGAGTGGCGCAAGCGGCTGGCCTGGCTGCATGTGCTGGAAGGCAACGACGACAAGGCGCTGGCACTGGCGGCGCCTGCGGCGCAGCGCTCGCGCGCCCGTGTGCCCGATGCCGACTGGATCGCCGGTCTGGCGGCGTGGCGTCTCGGCCGTTACGACAATGCCGCGCATCATTTCGAGAATCTGGCTTTCTCCAGAACCGCCACCGCCTGGGACCGTTCGGCCGGCGCCTGGTGGGGCGCGCGCGTGATGCTGCGCCTGCGCCAGCCATCGGAAGCGATCCGACTGCTCGAAGTCGGCGCCAAGGAAGAACGCACCTTCTACGGCCAGCTCAGTCAGGCGCAGCTCGGCACCGACCAGCCCTTTGCCTGGACCCAGCCGCCGCTGTCTGCAGGTGAGATTCGCCGCCTGAAGGATATTCCCGCCATCCGCCGCGCGCTGGCGCTGTCGGAAGTGGGCGAGGCCGTGCTGGCCGACCGCGAAGTGACGCGGCTGTTCGCCCAGGCGAGCGACGATCTGGCCTCGGCGCTGCTCGGCCTCGTCAGCCGCATGCAGGCGCCAGCCTCCACCATGCGCATCGCCATCGCCTGGTACAACGTGAAGGGCGAGACGCATGATGCCGCACTCTATCCGCTGCCGCCCTGGGAACCCGATGGCGGCTTCAGCGTCGACCGGGCGCTGGTCTTCGCCTTCATGCGGCAGGAAAGCGCCTTCAACGCCCGCGCCATGAGCACGGCCGGCGCCACCGGCCTGATGCAGCTGATGCCGCGCACGGCGGGTGCGGTGGCGGGCGACAGCAGCCTGCGCCACAAGCGCGGCCGGCATAAGCTGTTCGCGCCGGAATACAATATCGAGCTGGGCCAGCGCTATCTGCAGCATCTGCTCGACATGCCGATGATCAAGGGCAACCTGTTCCATCTGGCGGCGGCCTATAACGGCGGGCCGGGCAATCTGCAGAAATGGATCCGCGCCAATCCCGATGTGGCGGCGAACGATCCGTTCCTGTTCATCGAGACGATCCCGCTCAGCGAGACGCGGATTTTCGTGCAGCGCGTACTGGCCAATTACTGGATCTACCGTTCGCGCATCGGCCAGAACGACAATTCACTGTCGGCTGCCATGACGGGCGAATGGCCGCTCTATCGCGGGCTGGACAGTGACGTCCAGCGCGCGGATAAAAAGAACTGAACGCCTAGCCGTAAGGCAGCGCACATCCTAGTTTAATGGCGATCCCAGTCCGGAGCCCGCCATGACCGAACTCTCACCGCAATCCTATGTCGATGCCGAGGGCAAGCGCCTGTTCGTGCCGGTGCGCATTGCCGTGCTGACGGTGTCGGATACCCGCAGTTTCGACGACGACAGATCCGGCAACACGCTGGCCGAGCGTCTGACCGAAGCTGGCCATATGCTGGCGGCACGCGCCATCGTCAAGGACGACGTCGAAGAGATCCGGGGCCAGCTCAACGACTGGATCGATGACGACACGGTGGATGTGATCCTGGCCACCGGCGGCACCGGCGTGACCGGCCGCGACGTGACGCCGGAAGCCTTTGAAGGCATCTACGAGAAAAGTATTCCGGGTTTCGGCGAGCTGTTCCGCATGCTCAGCTACCAGAAGATCGGCACCTCCACGATCCAGTCGCGCGCCACCGCCGGCGTCACCCGCGGCACGTATCTCTTCGCGCTGCCCGGCTCACCCGGCGCCTGCCGCGATGCCTGGGACATGATCCTGAAGGACCAGCTCGACTACCGGCACAAGCCATGTAATTTCGTCGAGCTGTTTCCGCGTCTACGCGAGCATGAGCGGCGCGGCGGCGGGAAATAAGACTGGCTCCATCGGTTTTGCGGAAACTGGTGCTTAACCTGGGGCCGCTGTCAGAGTAATCGGATCGCAGTTCAATCCGAGGGAATCCCGCGTCATGTCCGATATCGTTATCCGTCCCGTCGCCGCCACCGAGCGCAAACAGTGGGAGCCGCTCTGGCTTGGCTATCTCGCCTTCTACGAAAAGAGCGTGCCGGCTGCCGTCACTGACTTAACCTGGCAGCGCGTGGTCGAGGGCCGCGAGATCGAGGCGCTGATCGCCTGGGAAGGTGACGGTGCCCAAGCTCGGGCGCTGGGCCTGGTGCAATACCTGCTGCACGCTTCCACCTGGAATATGGGCGGCAATGTCTATCTGCAGGACCTGTTCGTGGTGCCGGAGGCACGCGGCAAACGGATCGGCCGCCGCCTGATCGGCGCCGTCACTGAGGCCTCGAAGGCCAAGGGCGCCGGCGTGCTGTACTGGCAGACCGAGGAGTTCAACGGCACCGCCCGGCGACTCTATGAGCGCGTCGCCAAGCGCGCACCCTTCGTACGCTACAATATCGAACTGTAAGGTCTATTCGCGGGAATGACGGCGTAGGATTTCCTGGTTCGGCAGCGATTTGGAGTTCTTGAAATGTTCCCATGATCGCGATATCCTCGCGGCCATGGTGAAATTCACGGAACGCGCGGTTTCCACGGCAGCCGACCATGCGCATCCCGATGCCCGGCGCGGGCGCGGGGCGGTGTCTGCCGTGCGCAGCCGCTACGACACGGAAACGCGCCAGCGCGAGGATGACGGCTGGGACAATCTGGAAACCGCCGATCCGCTGCGCACCACGCTGCATCTCGACAGCAGCCGTAGCATCATCGCCTGGAACAAGTCGCCCGACATTCCCTTCGACCGTTCGATCAATCCCTATCGCGGCTGCGAGCATGGCTGCATCTACTGCTTCGCGCGGCCGAGCCATGCCTATCTCGGTTATTCGCCCGGCCTTGATTTCGAAACGCAGATCGTGATCAAGCCCGATGCCGCCGCCCTGCTGCGTAAGGAACTGGCGAAAAGCAGCTACCGCGTCGCCACCATGTCGATGGGCACCAACACCGATCCGTATCAGCCCATCGAGCGCGACCAGAAGATCACGCGCTCGATACTGCAGGTGCTGCTGGAAACCCGCCATCCGCTTGGCATCGTCACCAAGAATCATCTAGTGACGCGGGATATCGATCTCCTGTCCGAGATGGCCAAACTCGATCTGGTGAAGGTGTATCTGTCGCTCACCACGCTGGACCGTCACCTTGCCCGCAACATGGAGCCGCGGGCCTCAACGCCGACCAAGCGACTGGAAGCCATTCGGATGCTCAACGAAGCCGGCATTCCGGCCGGCGTGATGACCGCGCCGATGATCCCGGCGATCAACGACATGGAGATGGAAAACCTGCTGGAAGCCGCCTGGGAGGCTGGCGCGCGCGAGGCCGGCTGGGTCCTGCTGCGCCTGCCGTATGAGTTGAAGGAGCTGTGGCGCGAATGGCTGCAGGAGCATTATCCCGACCGGGCGTCGAAGGTGATGAAGCTGGTGCAGGACTCGCGCGGCGGGAAAGATTACGTCGCCGATTTCGGCGGCCGCATGCGCGGTGAGGGCGCCTATGCCGACCTGATCGCGCAGCGTTTCGGCAAGGCGATCAAACGCATCGGTTTCAATGAGCGCAGGCTGCGCCTGCGCAAGGATCTGTTTCGCGCCCCGCCGCGGGATGAGCGACAGGGGAATTTGTTCTGATGGCGAAAAAATACCAGGTGCCGAAGCAAAGCGACGTCCGCAATCTGAAGCCGCGCGGCCCGACCGGGCGGCTGCGCGCCATCTGTCTGGCGCTGCCCGAGGCCGAGGAGCGCGAGACCTGGGAGATCCCGACCTATCGCATCCGCGGCAAGATTTTTGCCTTGCAGAGCGCGATCGAGGAACGCGATGCGGTCTGGTGCAAGGCACAGGAGGGCAGCCAGGAATTGCTGGTGCAGGCCGATCCCGAACGCTTTTTCAGGCCGCCTTATCTGGGCCACAAGGGCTGGGTCGGCATGTGGCTCGACACGGGCGCCGACTGGAAAGAGGTGGCCGAGCTGGTGCGCCGCAGCTACCGCCTGATCGCGCCGAAGAAACTGGTGGCCCGACTCGACGCAGGATGATGCCGGGCTGATTATTTCGCGGCGTAACGGAACGCAGCCATGCCTGCCGCGTTTGTCCGACAGCCTGTTCTGTCTGCCGGAGCCGCCCATGGCCAAGGACGAATTCACCCCCTTCAGCCGCAGCCTGAATCCTTTCCGCGGCATCGAGCGCAGTATCGACGCCATGTTCGACGACCATTTCGCAGCCGGCGCCGCCGGCGCGATGGCGGCCCGCCACCCGGTCGGCGAGGCCGGTCTCGACCAGATGCCGTCGCGCAGCCTGTTCCTGCGGGTGGTGCAGGTGGAGACTGGTCGGCGCAAGGGCTGACCAGCAGCCAGTCAGGTCAGCCAGTCAGGTCGGGGCAGTCAGGGCCGCATGAATTCATAATCGCGGTCGGTGAGATTCTCGATCGCGAATTGCAGTTCCGCGCGAATATCGTCGACTGGCCGGCGGGTTTTCAGAATGCGGATCGCCTCTGCGATCAGGATGCTGGCGACGGCTTCCGGCGGGATGCCTTTCGTCGAGGCCTCGGCCAGAACCGCTTCGACATGGCGGTTCACCATTTCCCAGTTGCTCATATGACTATCCAGCTTGTTCAGCGCCGGAAGGATGCCTTAACCCCGAGCCTGGGCATTGATCTGAGACAAACGTCGTCAGGCCTCTGCGCCGGCCGGTGCGGCGGTGAGCACGTCCTGAACCATCTCGGGCAGCAGGGCCACATGCTTCAGCGCCGCCTTCAGGCGGCTGTGCTGCAGGGCGGTCAGGCGCGATGGATCGATCCGGCTGCCCGGCGGCTGTCCGGCCTCCAGGTCGGCGATCTGCTGGCGCAGGATGAGTTCGAGCAGCAGGGCATGGGCCGCCGTCAATCCCGCGATGTCGCTTTCGCCGATCAATCCGGCCGCGCCCACGGCCTGCAGGCGCTCCACCGTGCCGGTGGCGGCCACGCCCAGTTTCAGGGCCATCAGGCGCGCGGCGCTCACCACCGGCAAAAGACCGCCGAGCTTCAGGTCGATGCGGCCGTCGTCGTCGGTCTTCAGGCGGCCGAAAAAGCCGAGGGCGGGATGCAACTGTGCGGTCTGCTCGGCCAGCTGGCGCAGGAAGACCGGCGAACTGCGCGCCGCGGCCAGCGCCTCGAAACGCAGCGCCTCGCCCAGTCGCAAGGCACCGTAAACCGGCTGCAGGTCGAAGAAGATATCGACATTCAGCAACGCCTCCGGCGTATGGCGTCCGATCCATTCGGTGACGCGGGCGCGCCACTGGCCCTGCGCGCCGCGCCAGGCCGTGTTCTTCGCCATCACGCCGCCCTTGCAGAAGGGCACGCCGGCGGCATCCAGCAGGGCATTGATGCGCTCGGCGATCCGCGCATACCAGCCGTCATCCTCGCTGCTGCCGGCATGGATGATGGCATTGTCCTGATCGGGTTTGAGCAGGCTTTCGCCGCGACCGCCGGAACCGAGGATCAGCATGCACCAGGGCGCCGGCGCCGGGTCTCCCGCCGCGTTGAATTCGGCTTCGACTATGGCGGCGGCGCGCGCGGTGATGTCGGCGTAGATGCCGGAAATCACGGCGGCTACCGCTGTCGCATCCGAACCTTCCGCCAGCAGCGTGGCGGCCAGCTGCGGCAGGGCGGTACGGGCATGGCCGAGTTCTTCGGCCGTGCGGGCGATATCGAGTTCGTCGGCTATCAGCTGCGAATCCTGCGCGCGTAAGCGCAGGAGTGCGCGCGCCGTCAGCATGCCGATGAAACGGCCGGCATTGTCGGTGACCGGCAGGTAGCGCAGGTTCAGCCGCCGCATGCGGCCGATGGCGCGGAAGACGAACGCGCTTTCGTGGATGGCCACGATCTCGCGGGTCATCAGGTCGGCAGCGGTCAACCGGAGCGCCGCCGCATCCTCGCGGCCGAGCGCGCGCAGAACATCGCGCTCGGTCAGAATGCCGACATGCTGGCCGAAGCGGTTGCGCACCAGAAATCCGCCATGACTGTTGTCGCCCATGCGACGGGCGATCTCGGCCAGCGGGGCGGTCTCGGCGATATCGCTGATGGCCTCGTGCATCACGGCGCTGACGCGGCGGCGATAGGGTTCCAGATCGGGCAGTGTCGGAGCCGATGTCATCGTGGCGGCAACAGCAGATCGAGCGCCCAGCCGGCGCGATCCTGCCGCTGCAGCAGGTCGCGCTGCCGCTGCATCAGCCGGCGTGCATCGCCCAGCGTGGCAATGCCGATCCGTCCCAGTGCCGGCAGCATGCGCCGCCATATGCCGGCGGCTGACTCGGCATCGCCCATTGCGGAATGCCGGCCGTCCAGCGAGATCGAGAAGTCTTCGGCGATGCGCTCCAGCGTGATCTGCGCCGCGCGGGGCTTCAGCCCGGCATAGAGCAGGCCGAGATCCAGAGCGCCGGCCGGCGCGTGGAAGGGCAGGCGATGGCGCGCGGCTTCGTGCTGCAGCACGGCGATATCGAAGCCGATATTGTGCCCGACCAGAACGCGGCCCTGCCAGGCAAGCTGGATGCTGCCCCACAGCAATCCGAGCGTCGGCGCCGTGGCCACCATGCGGTCGTCGATGCCGTGGATCGCCGTCGAGCTTTTCGGGATGCGGATGCCCGGATGCAGCAGGTGATCGAGCGGCGGCAAGGCGCCGTCGGGACTGCCGCCGTGATGCGGCAGACCTGCGATCGAAACGATACGGTCGCGGGTAACGTCGAGGCCGGTCGTCTCGGTATCGAGCAGCAGCGCAGGTAATGTTGCGAGCGGCTCGTCGTCGGCCAGGGTCATGGCGGCCGGCATCGGTGCGGCGCTGCGCAACCGCGCGAAAATCTGGCCGACGCTGCCGATCAGCGACCGCCGCATGCCGGGCTCAATGCGTCAAGGCCGCCACCAGCGCATCGCGGCGGAAGCGTTTCAGCATCGACGCATGCGCCGCCAGCATATGCAGCCGCAGGTCGCCGCGGATGATCTCGAGATCGTTGCGCTTGAGACGGTCGGCAATCGGCACCAGCTCGTGGATCAGTTTCGCCGACCCGGTCACAATCTGCTCGGGCGGCAGCGGCTCGACCGTCCTGGCCAGCGCGAAGCGGGCTGAAAAGGCCTCGATGCTATCCGTCCAGTCCTGACGGTGCGCCGGCACGTGTTGAGTGAGGATCGTGACATAGAGTGCGGCCAGCGAATCGGCCAGGCGCCCTTGTGCCCCTGTATCGGCCGGGCGCAGCCAGGCCTCCACCATGATCAGGATATCGCCGAGGGTGCTGGCATAGCCCTCCCAGCGGGAAAGCTCCTGCTGGTCACGAAACGCCGGCTCGGTCAGCAACTTTGCGTAGTCCAGCATGGTCTTGACGCGGCAGTAGCCAACCACGGTTTTCTGCGCCAGATAGGCCGCCTCTCCGGCAATGAAAGCACGCAGCTCCTCCGGGGTCGAAACCGACGGTGGAAAGAAAAACTCTTTGATGCGATGCAGCAAAACGCCCCCTAGGTCTTATTCTGTGTAAACACGCGGATTCATTGAATTAAACTTTGGTCTAATGGGCCCGCCTGAATCAGCGCTCCTATACTGGCGGCAGCCGGACTCGGCGTGAATTTCGTCGTCCCGGACGTAACGATATCATAAACAACAAGGGGCAGGAGCGCTTCATGTCAGACCTAACTCCGGAAAAGGCCAAGGCCTACTGGGCCAGAACGTCCGGCCTCATGTGGACGATGCTGGCCATCTGGTTCTTCTTCAGCTTCGTGGTGCATTTCTTCGCGCCGCAGCTGAATGGAATCCGCATTCTCGGTTTCCCGCTTGGCTTCTACATGGCCGCGCAGGGTTCGCTGATTGCCTTCGTCGTCTCGCTGTTCTGGTTCGCCTCGAAGCAGAATGCGATCGACGAGGAATTCGGCGTCGCCGAAGACGAATAACCCAGGGGGGAAACCACAATGGCTAACAACACACAAACCGGGGGTAAGAGTTTTATCGATAACCTCGGTAAAATTTACGGCATTTACACGGGCGGCTTTGCCGGCTTCGTGATCGTGCTTGCCATCCTCGAACAGATGGGCGTCTCCAACCAGGTCATCGGCTACCTGTTCGTGTTCATGACGGTCGGCGTCTACGCGCTGATCGGCGTGCTGTCGCGCACGGCAGAAATGGGCGAGTACTATGTCGCCGGCCGCAAGGTTCCGGCCTTCTATAACGGCATGGCGACCGGTTCCGACTGGATGTCGGCAGCCTCCTTTATTGCCATGGCCGGTACGCTGTACCTGTCCGGCTATGACGGCCTCGCCTTCGTGCTGGGCTGGACCGGCGGCTACCTGCTGGTGTCGATCCTGCTGGCGCCGTATCTGCGCAAGTTCGGCCAGTACACGGTGCCTGACTTCCTCGGCGCCCGGTATGGCGGCAATGTCGCGCGCTTCGTCGGCGTGATCGTGCTGATCTCTGCCTCCTTCGCGTATGTGACGGCGCAGATCTTCGGCGTCGGTATCATCGCTTCGCGCTTCCTCGGCATCTCGTTCGAGGTTGCGGTGTTCGTCGGTCTGGCCGGTATTCTGGTCTGCTCGATGCTGGGCGGTATGCGTGCGGTGACCTGGACCCAGGTGGCGCAGTACATCATCCTGATCATCGCCTACCTGATCCCGGTTATGATCATGTCGGCGAAGGTGACCGGCGTGCCGATCCCGCAGCTGATGTACGGTCAGGCGCTCGAGAAGATCGCAGCGCTGGAGCCGGCCCTCGGCGTGGTCAAGATCCATACAGCGACGTTTGCCGACGCCAAGGGCGTGGTGAACTTCACCGATGGTCTGAACTTCTTCGCGCTGATCCTCTGCTTGATGGTGGGTACGGCTGCCCTGCCGCACATCCTGATGCGCTACTTCACCACGCCCAGCGTGCGTGATGCGCGTAAGTCGGTGGCATGGAGCCTGTTCTTCATCTTCCTGCTGTACTTCACCGCACCGTCCTATGCTGCCTTCGCCAAGCTGGAAGTCTACCAGAACGTGATCGGCCAGCAGATTACGGCTCTCCCGAACTGGGTGCAGTCATGGGGTTCGATCGGTCTGGTCGGCGCCTGCGACGCGGCTGACGCGGCACAGAAGTTCGCACTCTGCAAGGGGGTCACCGGCAACGCCGACGGCATCCTGCAGCTGAGCGAATTCCGTATCGCGGCGGACGCCATCGTGCTCGCCACGCCGGAAATTGCCGGTCTGCCGTATGTCATCGCGGGCCTGGTTGCGGCCGGCGGTCTGGCGGCGGCGCTCAGCACGGCCGACGGCCTGCTGCTCGCTATCGCCAATGCGCTCAGCCATGACGTCTACTACCGCATGATCGATCCGCATGCGCCGACCAAGCGTCGCCTGATCATCAGCCGCGTGCTGCTGATCGTGGTGGCGATTGTCGCGGCCTATACGGCGGCACAGAAGCCTTCGCACATCCTCGCGATGGTGGCCTGGGCCTTCTCGATCGCCGCTTCGGGTCTGTTCCCGGCGCTGGTGATGGGTATCTGGTGGAAGCGTACCAGCAACGCCGGCGCCATTGCCGGTATGATCGCTGGTTACGGCGTCTGTCTGTACTACCTGATCATGACCCAGTTCTATGGCATGCCGCTGTGGTTCGGGGTCAGGAACATCTCCTGTGGCCTGTTCGGTATCCCGGCGGCCTTCATCGTGACCTACGTCGTCAGCTTGATGACCGCGGCCCCGACCAAGGAGATGCAGGACTTCATCGACAGCATCCGCGTGCCGAAGGGCGGCGTGAAGCTGGCGAATGAGGCCGATGCCATCCTGCACTGATCGCAAGTCAGCGTGAGACGGCGGCGGGGGCCATTGGCCC
>JAGXRD010000053.1 GCA_018336035.1 Alphaproteobacteria bacterium
AGGAATGGGCGATTTGATGCGGCTCGACCTTGACGGGCCGGTTGCCGTTCTCCGTTTTCTTTGCCCAGAACGGCGCAACCCCTACAGCGTCGCCTTCGTCGAGGCACTTGTCGCCAATCTGCGGCTGGCCGAGAATGACGACGCGATTCGTGCCGTGGTGATGACCGGTGGTGAGCATTTCAGCAGCGGCGGTGATCTTATCGGCTTCCGCGCCGAGATCACCAAGGGTGCCCGTACCACATTGCAGATGGTTGACATGGTCCACGAAGGCGGTTGTGCCGCTTATCAATTCAGAAAACCGCTGATCGCCGCGGTGTGTGGAATCGCCTATGGCGCGGGGCTGAGCTTTGCACTATCTGCCGATATTATCGTCGCAGCTGAGGATGCCCGCCTGTGCGAGGTCTTTGCCAAGGTAGGCGGATGTCCGGATACCGGTTCGAGTTGGCTCTTGCAGCAGCGCGCCGGCGCCGGGATAGCCCGGATGTTGGTGCTTACCGGCCGAGAGATCGACGGTCGCGCGGCCCGCGAGCTCCGTATTGTAGAGGAATGCGTGCCGCCCGGCGAGGTCGAGAACCGGGCCATTGAGATCGCGCGAGAGGTTGCCGCCCACCCCGCATTCGGTATTCAGACTGCCAAGTGCGTCATGCGGGCTGCTGCCGAATGCTCCTACCTTCAGGCGCTGGAGATTGAGCGCGACTCGCAGACTGTACCCCTTTTGCGCCCACGATTTTCCCGAGGCGATGAAGGCTTTCCAGGAAAAGCGGGCGCCGCGGTTCAAGGACTGCTGATTCCGGCAAAACAACCCGCCAAACAGCCAGAGGAGAAACACCTGTGAAGGTGCTCGTGCCCGTCAAACGCGTGGTCGACTATAACGTGAAGGTTCGCGTGAAGGCGGACGGCAGCGGTGTCGATCTCTCGAATGTGAAGATGTCGATGAACCCTTTCGACGAGATTGCGGTGGAGGAGGCGATTCGCCTGAAGGAAGCGGGTGCGGCGGACGAAGTCGTAGCCGTTTCGATCGGAGTTAAGCAGGCGCAGGAAACGCTGCAGACGGCCCTGGCCATGGGGGCGGACCGGGCAATATTGATTGTGGCGACCGCAGATGTGCATCAGGACATCGAGCCTCTGGCGGTCGCGAAGATTCTGAAAGCGGTGATCGAGGAGGAGGAGCCCAACCTGGTGCTCGCCGGAAAGCAGGCGATTGACAACGATATGAATGCTACTGGGCAGATGCTTTCGGCGCTGCTGGGCTGGAGCCAGGCGACGTTCGCCTCCAAGCTGGAGATAAAAGGCGACCATGCGGTCGTGACCCGCGAGATCGACAGCGGGCTGCAGACGATCAAGGTCAAACTTCCGGCGATCGTGACTGTCGATCTGCGCCTCAATGAACCCCGCTACGCTTCGCTGCCGAACATCATGAAGGCCAAGAAGAAGCCGCTCGACCAGAAAACAGCAGCGGACTACGGCATCGATGTTAGCCCTCGGCTTGAACTGGTGAAGACGGCCGAACCGGAAGCTCGGCGGGCCGGAGAAGTCGTGCCCGATGTCGATACGCTCGTTGCGAAACTCAAAGAGAGGGGGGCGGTGTGATGTCTGTTCTTCTGCTGGGCGAAATGAATGACGGCGAACTGGTACTGGATCCCACCGCCAAGGCGGTGAATGCCGCCAAGGCGCTCGGCGAGGTCACCGTGCTCTGCGCCGGGGCTTCGGCTGCGACTGCCGGTGCGACCGCCGCGAACATTGAGGGCGTGGCGAAGGTTCTGGTGGCCGAGCACCCGGCGCTGAGCCATCGCCTTGCCGAACCGACTGCGGCTTTGATCGCTAGCCTTGCTGCTGGCTATTCGCATATCATGGCTCCGGCCACTTCAGAGGCCAAGAACGTGATGCCTCGGGTGGCCGCGCTACTTGACGTGATGGTGATATCCGACGTCTCGGGCATTATCGATACGGATACGTTCGAGCGCCCGATCTATGCTGGTAATGCTATCCAGACGGTGAGATCAAAAGACGCCAAGAAGATCGTAACCCTTCGAACCTCGGCTTTTAAGGCTGCGGCCATGGGTGGTTCGGCTAAAGTGGAGGCGGTAGAAATTGCTGGCGATCCGGGCCTATCGGAATGGGTTGAGGACATGGTGGCCGAAAGCAACCGTCCCGAACTGACCTCGGCGGGCATCGTCGTCTCTGGCGGGCGCGGTGTCGGCTCGGAAGAAGATTTCGCGTTGGTCGTAAACTTGGCCGACAAGCTCGGCGCGGCAGTGGGCGCCTCTCGGGCCGCAGTCGACGCTGGCTTTGCGCCGAACGACTGGCAGGTCGGCCAGACAGGCAAAGTCGTAGCGCCCGAACTCTACCTTGCCGTGGGCATCTCCGGGGCGATCCAGCACCTTGCAGGTATGAAGGATTCCAAGATCATTGTCGCGATCAACAAGGATCCGGACGCCCCGATCTTCCAGATCGCGGATTACGGCCTCGTAGCCGATCTGTTCAAGGCCGTGCCCGAGCTGATTGAGAAGCTCTGAGGCGCAGTTTCGGTATCGTTCTAAAGCCTTGCGAAGAACCGCCAGCAGCAGCTAACGGCGCGTGATCGCTCCCGGAGCTTATCGGTGCGGCGAGCAAATTCATTGTGCTCCATCTTGATAACCCGGGCCTCCCCGTTTGGACGGCCGACGCGCAAAATGGCACGGTGACCGCCGGTTCCAGCCAAGCAGTCTCGCAGTAGACCCTTTTTGCCGCAGTCGTATTCTCCTCGACGCTCGAATTCGGGCTTGCTGAAAATCGAACATCTGTTAGAAATATCGCCGGGTGCCGAAGCGAGGCGAGGTAGTTCAGGATGCATGAAGGCCCGGATCTAGCGTTTCGAAAGGGTCTGTCAGAAGGGCGAATCGTTCTTCCTAAGTGCGACGCTTGCAGGCGCTTCCACTTTTTCCCGCGCGTAGTCTGCCCGCATTGTTACGGAACCTTGTTCACGTGGCGCGAGGCTTCCGGCAAGGGCGAGATCCATACCACAACCGTGGTCCGGCGCTCGACCAATCAGGGTGGCGATTACAACGTCTGCATTGTCGAACTGGAGGAAGGGGTTCGGATGATGAGCCGCGTTGAGGGCGTTCCGCCTCCTGACGTGGAAATCGCCATGCCGGTGATCGCCTACGCGGGAGAGATCGACGGCACACCCGCCGTGCTGTGCAGGCCGGAAGGGAGTTAAAGATATGGAGAACCGGCTGCGCGGCAAATCGGCGATCGTTGGCACCGGACACGCCGGCTTCGGCGAGGCGCCTGGACTGACTGCCTACGACATCATGGCACAGGCGGGCCTGGCGGCACTGGCGGACGCGGAGCTGAAACTGTCCGATGTGGACGGGCTCTTCTGCACGATGATGGAAGATAGCATGCCGGCGCTGATGGCGGCGGAATATCTTGGCATCCGCCCGCGTTTCGTCGAGGGCACGATGACCGGCGGCTCTTCCTTCGTCAACTACGTTGCCGCAGCGACGATGGCGCTCGAGGCGAGGCTGTGCGATGTGGCGCTGATCGTCTACGGCTCGAACCAGCGCAGTGGGTCGGGCAAGCTCGTTACGGCTTCGCGACCGCCGCCTTATGAACAGGTGTATCAGCCGCGCTATCCGATCTCCGCCTATGCTCTTGCGGCGGCGCGGCACATGCACGAATTCGGGACCACGCGCCAGCAGCTCGCCGACGTGGCGGTCGCCGCGCGGGCCTGGGCGCAGCACAATCCCGAGGCTTTCGCGCGCGGCGATCTGACACGTGAGGATGTGCTCGCCTCCCGCATGGTTAGCGATCCACTGACTGTGTGCGATTGCTGCCTCGTCACCGATGGCGGCGGGGCGCTCGTGATGGTGCGGTCCGAGCGGGCGCGGGATTTCCCCAAACCGCCCGTTTACGTCCTGGGTTGCGGCGCCGAGAGTACGCATCGACAGATTTCCCAGATGCCGGATTTCACCGTCACCGCGGCCAGGGAATCGGGTGCGCGCGCCTTCGCCGCAGCAGGGGTATCTCCGTCCGACATCGACGTGGTCGAGCTTTACGATGCTTTCACCATTAATACGATCCTTTTTCTGGAGGACCTGGGTTTTTGCAAGAAAGGCGAGGGCGGGGCATTCGCGGAGGGTGGGCGGATCGCGCCAGGGGGTGACTTGCCGGTCAACACCAATGGCGGTGGATTGTCCTGCGTCCATCCGGGCATGTACGGCATCTTCACGGTTATCGAGGCCGCCCGCCAGATCCGGGGCGATGCGCCGGGGCTTCAGATCGCAAATGTCGATCTGGCCCTCGCCCATGGCAACGGCGGCACGCTATCGAGCCAGATCACCGCGATTCTGGGCTCGGAGAACACGTTATGAAACGACAGGGAAGGCAAGGCGATCCCGCTCAATTATGAGGCTCTCGCGAACTGGAAATTCGAAGACGTCAGGCAGACCCTCACCAAGCGCGATACCATGCTAAATGCGCTCGCTCTGGGCTTTGGCGAGAATCCCCTGGACGAAAAGGAACTCGCCTATGTCTATGAAGACGGGCTAATGGCCGTTCCGTCGATGGCCGTGACACTTGGCTATCCCGGTTTCTGGCTGCGCGACCCACGCACAGGCATCGATTGGAAGAAAGTCCTGCATGGTGAGCAGTGGCTGGAAGCCTATAAGCTATTGCCGGTCGATGGTGAACTGATCGGACGCACCAGAATCGACCAGATCTCCGATAAGGGCGAAGGCCGCGGCGCTGTGATCTATCTGAGCCGCGACATCATCGACACGGCCAGCGGCGAAACGCTAGCCAAGGTCTCGATGTCGACCTTCTGCCGCGGCGACGGCGGGTTTGGCTTTGTTCTCCCCTGCTGGGCTCATGCCAATGGCCTCGTCGGCGGAGAGCCGATTGGCAATGGCACGATCAGTACAGGCGGACTGCCGCGTTGCCGCCTCTATTCCCCAACCGAGTGTCGCAAGATCGCTCTTCCCGATTGGGAGAGAAGTTCTGGCCGGCCTTCAGTAATGACCGGGACTCAGGGCGGAACTTCGCGACGAACCGGCCCGTCATCACTGAAGTTTGGCAGTCTGTTCGCGGTGCGCCGGCCGCGCATTGGGCGTCGCGGCTTCGCGCCGAGGTCGATTACTGCTGCACCGCGGTCAAGACGCGAACGGTGGAATGGCGGCCTGCACGCACTGAAAATGCCGGTCGCGCCGGCTTTCCCGTGCTCTCCTGCGATGTTGCCGCGTCCATTTTAACTACGATAACACATATCGGGACCCCGACACCAGACACGAACGCCGATATTGACGATGGCAGCGTAGCCGGTTAACCTAACATTTGTTAGAATTACTTTTCTCCCAGTAGGTGGATAGATGACGATCGCCCCAGAGATGCTTCCGGATGAGGCCGCGAAATACGTCGTGCCCACGTACTTCGTGAACAGCGACAGCCCCGAGGTCCAGCAGTTCGTCGCACGGGCGCTGCGCCATTTGCCCGACGGTGCATCACGAACCGACAAGGCGGTCCGACTGTTCGAGGCGGTGCGAGACGGCATCCGCTATGACCCCTACACCTTCGCCTTGACGGTCGATGCTTACCGCGCGAGCACCATCGCCGGAGCAGAGGCCACCTTCTGTGTGCCCAAGGCAATCCTGTTGGCGGCTTGCCTACGCGCGGTCGACATTCCCGCAGCGCTGGGATTCGCCGATGTGCGCAACCATCTGAACACGCCCAAGCTGCAGGAACTGATGGGCACCGACCTCTTCGTCTATCACGGTTATGTGCAACTCTGGCTCAACGGCAAAACATATAAGGCCACACCCGCATTCAATATGGAGTTGTGCGAGCGGTTCGGGGTCAAGCCGCTCATCTTCGATGGCAAGAGCGACGCGTTGTTTCACGAATTCGACATCAGGGACCAGCGGCACATGGAATATGTGAATGATCGGGGGCTCTACGTCGATGCACCTATGGAAGAATTCCTGCGGGCGTTCAAGGACACCTATCCCAGGCTCGAACAATTCAATCGCGAGCGCATCTCGCACAGCGCCGAAGGGGTGGACGCCGGGTTTGCGGCAGCAGGCAAGGTGCCATGAAGTTCCTCGGAGGCTTCCAACCTGGTCAGATCTACAGGCTTCGTGCAGAGCCGCTGATCAAGGACGGGACCGTAAATCCGCAGCGGCTGCATACTGGCGAGGCTTATGCGATCGGCAGTCACGTCAGCCCGACCGGCTGGGGAGTCCGATGATGCCGCAGGCGTTCAAACCGATCCGGTGATGATCACGCGCCGCCCCCCGGAGGAAAAATGAGCAACGCTGCACATCGCCGCGACCAGGACGATCTACGCCTATTACGCGAAAGCGTCCGCACGCTGCTTGAGCGCGCGGGCGGCGCGGCGCGTGCGCGTAAGATCAGGGATGAAGACGGCGTCCGGGATTCGCCTGTGATGCTGGAACTGGCCAAGGCTGGCGTGTTCGGCGCCGTGGTGCCAGAAGAGGCCGGCGGCCTCGGCATGGGCCTTTCGGCTGCCGGGATCATCGCTGAAGAAGTCGGCCGGGTGATCGCGCCCGAACCTGTCGTCGCCTCGGTCGGACTCGCAATTGGGCTTTTACGCCGGCTCTGCCCCGAGCATGCACTTCTGGCCGAGACGCTGGCCGGCACGACCGTCCTGGCGACAGCGTGGCAGGAGCGTGACGTCAAAGGTCTCTCCAACACTCTATCATGTCGGTTCGAGAACAGCGCTCTGACCGGGACAAAATCCTGGGTCGCGGGGGTGACTGCTGCAAGTGCCATTCTCGTCGTGGCGGAAGCCGATGGCGGACCGGCTCTTGCTTTGATTGAACCTTGCGGCAAAGGCGTTTCCATCGACAAGCGGCGACAGTCCGACGGCAGTATAATGGCCGAGCTACACCTGTCGGAAGCACCAGCCGAGTTGCTCGCGAAAGGCCCGGTTGTCAATGCGGCTCTCGCAGCCGCAGTCAGCGACACGACGGCGCTGACCGCTGCCGAGCTTGTCGGAGTGAGCGCAAAAGCATTGGAGATCACCCTCGACTACACCAAGACGCGCGAGCAGTTCGACAAGCCGATCGGTTCGTTCCAGGTCATTCAGCATCGCGCTGTGGACATGCATATCATGCAGCAGCTGGCCGAGGCGAGCGTTCGCGACGCTCTAGGCCTAATGGACGCCGCAGAAGCTCCGCGCCTGCGTGCACGCCAGGCCAGTCGCGCCAAGGCCCGCGCCTGCACCACCGCCAGGAAGATCACGCGCGAGGCGATCCAGCTGCATGGCGCGATCGGCTACACCGACGAATTGGATATCGGGCTTTACCTGAACAGGGCGCTCGTGCTCTCGGCCTGGCTGGGCGACGACGTCTATCACCGGAGGCTCTGGCTGCGCGCCCGCAACGCAGAGGAGGCCGCAAGGTGATCGATTACAATGAAATGAGCGACGCGGACTTCCGTCGGAAGGTGCGGCAGTTCTTCGAAACGGAGTATCCCGAAAAACTGCGCCATCTTTCCCATCGCCCGAAGTTCGCCGAAATCGAGGACTGGCACCGCAAGCTCCATGCCAAGGGCTGGGTCGCCCCGGCCTGGCCTTCGGAATATGGCGGGATGGAACTGAACGCGGCCAAGCTTCTCATTTTCTACGAGGAACAGCAGCGTTGGGGAGTCGTGCGTGGCCGCGACATGGGCGTGCAGATGGTCGGGCCGCTCATCATCAGGTTCGGCACCGATGCCCAGAAAGCACACTGGCTGCCCCGCATCCTGAGCTGCGAGGACATCTGGTGTCAGGGTTATTCCGAGCCTGGCGCTGGATCCGATCTGGCGAACCTACGCACGAACGCCGTAATCGACGGCGAGGAGTTCGTGATCAACGGACAGAAGATCTGGACGACGATGGCGCATGACTCGACGCATATTTTCATGCTGGCCCGCACCGATCCGAAAGCCCCAACGAAACAGCAGGGGATCAGTTTCATTCTCGTGCCGATGGATCAGCCGGGGGTCAAGGTCCGAACGATCGCCACGCTGGCGGGCGAAACTGAGTTCTGCGAGGTATTCTTCGACGATGCCCGCACCCCGTGCGAGAATCTTGTTGGCGAACTCAACAAGGGCTGGACCATGGCCAAGTCCCTTCTCGGCTTCGAGCGAGTGTTCATCGGCGCACCGAATCTGGCCCAAAACGCGCTAGGCCAGCTTGAAAGCTACGCGCGGGGTGCCGGCCGCTTCGACGATCCGGCCTTTTGCGAACGCTTCGCGGAGGTCGCGCTCGACGTCGAGGATCACGCGGCGCTTTACGCGCGCTTCGCCGATCAGCTGAAGAGGGGCGAACCGCTGGGCCCGGATGTCTCGATGCTCAAGATTTGGGTGACCGAGACGTTCCAGAAGATCACCGAACTCATGATCGAAGCCGCAGGGCCCGATGGCGGTACCCTCGGTCCGCTGCAGGTCGGCAATGCCGCCGTCGACGTTCTGGCGGCTTTCTACAAGGCCCGGCCGACCACGATCTATGGCGGGTCGAACGAAATCCAGCGCAACATCCTATCGAAAGCAGTTCTGAGACTACCCGGCTAACCAAGAGAGGGAGGAGAGTACGATGACCAATCGTTACGCGAAATACGACAAGCTGAAATTCGATTATCCGGGTGAGCGCGTGCTGCGCATCACCTTCGACCGGCCAGAAACCTTCAACTCGGTGGATGCCGAGACTCACACCCAAATGACCGATATGTGGATCGACATTGATCGCGATCCCGATATCAATGCGGTGATCGTCACCGGTGCAGGCAAGGCGTTTTCGGCGGGCGGCGATTTCGGCCTGATTGAGAGCATGATCGGCAATTCGCATGAGATCATGAAGACGTGGAAGGAGGCCAAGAACCTCGTCTACAACATCATCAACTGCAACAAGCCGATCATCTCAGCGATCAACGGTCCCGCGGCCGGGGCGGGCCTGGTCATTGGGATTCTCGCCGATGTGTCGATCGCGGGCAAGAAGGCGAAGATCGTTGACGGCCACCCCCGTCTCGGCGTGGCCGCCGGTGACGTCGCCGCGATCATCTGGCCGCTACTGTGCGGCATGGCCAAGGCGAAATACTATCTGATGACCTGCAGGCCGGTTTCGGGTGAAGAGGCTGACCGGATTGGGCTGGTGTCGATGTGCGTCGAGGATGACGTTTTACAGCAAACTGCGCTCGACATCGCGAATGAACTTGCGAATGGCTCGCAAAGCGCCATCCGCTGGACAAAATACTCCCTCAATAACTGGCTGCGCCAAGCTGGACCGATTTTCGACACTTCCACTGCGCTCGAAATGCTCGGCTTCATGAGCGAGGACGTCAAAGAAGGCGTCCTGTCACACCGCGAGAAGCGCGCCCCGAAATTCCGCACGGACTGCCCCATCTGATCCGGGCCTAGAACTGGACCAGAAAGCAATGTCCATTGACATTTATCAAGATATCGCGACGGCCTATAGCGCAGCTGCAACAAAGGCCACCGGACTGAAGGCGCGGTTCGATGCGGCCGGGTTCGATCCCAGCAAAGTTTCATCGCTGGCCGATCTCTCCCGTCTACCGGTGATGAAAAAGGAGGAGCTGCTGAGGCTCCAAAGAGAGAACCCGCCTTTCGGAGGCTTCCTCGCCTCTGACCTGAAGGAGATTCCGCGCATCTATGTCTCGCCCGGGCCGATCTTCGAGCCGGCTTTGCCCGGCGCCGGTCACGGGCTGGACCTGCTGTTCAAGACGGCAAATGTGGGCAAGGGGGATGTGATCCTGAACACCTGGATGTATCACCTCGTGCCGGCTGGGCTTCTTTTTGACGAGGCCGCGCGGGCCGTGGGTGCCACCGTCATTCCCGGCGGCGTCGGCAACACCGAATTGCAAGCCCAGATCATCGTCGAGACCGGCGTCACTTCCATCTGCGCGTCGACGGCGTTCTTCCTGACCCTAGCCGACAGAGTGATCGAGACCTATGGTCGCGGCGCCTGGAATGTGCGGACGGCATTCTTGGGCGGCGAAATGGGCGACTGGATGGCCAAACGCCGCAGGATCGAGGCTGATTACGGCGTTTCCACCTGGGCAGCCTATGCCACCGCTGATCTCGGCCTGGTCGCCTTCGAGGATGGCGGCGAAGGTTACGTCGTCCATCCCGATCAAGTGGTGCAGATCTGCGACCCCGCAAGCGGGGAGCAACTCCCTTTGGGCGAGACGGGCGAGGTCGTGGTGACCGCGCGCGATGCCACCTGGCCGATGATCCGCTTCGGCACTGGCGACAGCGCCTTTGCGCTGGAAGGCAACCAGGACGGCAGTGTACGTCGGCTGTCGGCCCTTCAGGGCCGTGTCGGCGCGGCAGTGAAGGTGCGGGAGATCTTTGTCTACCCGCGCGTGATCGAGGAAGTCGTCATTGCCTCCGGCGCCAAAGCGGCGCAGGGCGTTGCCACGCGCGAAAACGACCGCGATGCGATCAAGCTCTTCCTTGTTCTTGAAGATGGCGCCGACGCGGATAAGGCGAAGGCCGCCGCGCTGGAGGCATTCAAGCTTCATGCTCGCATCCGTGCCGACGCGGTCGAGATCGTGCAATCCATGCCGCAAGGTGCCGAGCTGATCGTCAATTTTAAGGATGATTGACGTCATTTATTATTTGATCGGTTGCCTGGCGTCGTCTATCCCGCGCTGCGGAGAATCATGAAAGCCATTGTCTCCTTAGCGCCGCCGCGTTAATGACCTTCGCCATTCCCGCAGTCTCTGCGGTTCAGCCCGAATGAGTTCGGGACCGCTTTGAGCAGATGCAAACGATGATGGACCAAGTGGAACAGGTAAACCCCCGCCGAGCGGTAGAAACTCATGGCCGAGCATATTAACGATCATACTAAGATGATGCAGTATCAAATGGACGTGCAGTGCAAGGAGGCGACGCGCTCGCGTTACTTGTCCCGATTTGAGCCGCGCCGGCTCAAGCATGGATATGAATGTGTTTGACAGTCGGGCGGCACGAGGGCGCTGTGGATCTTGTTGCAGTGATGGAGTCCAAGGGCGAGACCAGGGTTCTGGTGGGCGGCGGCGTGTCGGTCGGCTTCCTGCTCGGCGCTGTCGCCCAGCAAAGCCGCTTTTGTTTGTGCTCAGCCGTCATCGAGTTCCGCCGGCGCCAGCCTGGAACCAAGCTGGCTGTGTAGCCACTCGCTTTCTCGGCGGCGCCCACGGGCGTGCAGAGTGTGATCCTGGCCGGTTGGCTCGACGTTTCAGAGACCCGACAACTCGCGGTTACAGGCAGCATGTCCGACGCCGCAATCGGTGGATTGCTGTTTGGAATGCGCCAGCCGGCTGCTCGTCCTGTCAGCGAACGATAATCTGCGCGCCCTCTTGTCCGGCGTGGTCTTTGCCGTCTCTGCGTGGGCAGCTTACCGAGGACTGCTGGCACCGCTGCGCGGCTAGAAGAAGGACTGCTCGTCCATAGCTTATCTGTAGCATTGCCCTATCGCCAACGAAGTGTTGCGGTCAGAAGAAAGCGGGAGCGGCCATGAGCAATCTTATTGAGAAACTCACGTCATCAACCGGTCGCGCATTTTTCCATGGCCATGTTATGCGGCGGCTTTTTGTCGACATAGCCGCGCAGCCTGCAGTCGAACTCGTCTCCCGGGTCGATCACCTGTCGCTGGGCAGCACTACCCTGGTGCGAAGCCAGCTCAAGCCGAATGCCGGCACGACAATAAGCACGGCTCAGCTGGCTGTCGTTGTTCACGACAATGCGCCGTATGACCTGGAGTGGAGATATGTCGACAGCGAGACGTGGTGCCAGCAACGAATCGAACCGGGTCAATGTCACGTCCATCCAGCTAACACACCGCATGTCTGGAGTTGGTCGGCGGCGCCTGAAGTTACCCTCATGGCCATCGACGAGCAATTCGTCCGCCAAACCCTGGCGGAAGCCTTTGATGCGGCGGAGCACATGTTCGCCTTGCAAATTGGATTGCAGGACAGGGTGGTTGAGCAGATGGCGCATCTATGGCGCGATGAGCTCAATCGCGGTGGGTTGGGCGGCCGTGTCTATTTGGCAAGCCTTGCCGCGGCCTTGATTGTTCATTTGTACCGCCGGTATGGCGGTAGGAATCAGGATTTGCGGCGCTACGTCGGCAGTCTTGGCGATAACAGGTTCCGTCGTATAAATGACTTCATCCTGGAAAATCTAGATCAGGACATCAGCTTGGCTGATTTGGCCAAGGTGGCGGGCATCAGCCTGCATCACTTTAGTGTTGCATTCAAAAAGTCAACTGGAGTTCCACCACACCGTTACCTGATCGGCCGGCGGGTGCACCGCGCCAAGGAGCTCCTGCTGCATAGCGATCAATCGATCGCGGACATCGCCTATGCCGTCGGCTTTTCAAGCCAGAGCCAGCTGACGACGCATTTTCGAAAATTGACTGGAAAAACGCCAGCACAATTCCGACGCAATCTGCTGTAGCTCTCTTATTGATTGAGGAAGTGGCGATAGCCGCGCTCGATCATCCAATGCGCGCGCTTCAAATGGGCGTCGACGACTTGAAGAGCATGTTCCGGCTCTTCTTGCGAGTCAATGTCAAAAATGGCTTGCGCAATCTCTTTAATACTGGCACCAGCTCGCTCAGCATCGAGCAGTCTCAGATAGGTGGGACCGTGAGTGCGGTCATAGTCGGTCAGGCTATCTGACCAGGGCACGGTATCGGAGTAGTCGGGGCCTTGATGGCTCATGTGGCTTCCGTGCAGTTTGTAATCCATAGTATGCAAACGAATTGGTGAGATAGCCATATACAGTAATAATATCCCAAAATGGGATAATCCGGAATCGGGATTAAAGCAAGGCCGGCTCTGACTTTTTGCCGGTCTCGATGTCCAAGTCCCTCCGTTCGCCGCAGCAACAGCGGCTGCAAAAGCTGCTGATCCAGGCACGCAAGGTCAAGAAACTGACCCAGGCGGATGTCGCTGCGCAGCTTAAACGGCCGCAATCCTACGTCGCTAAATATGAAGGCGGGGAGCGGCGCCTCGATGTTATCGAATTCATCGCAGTGGTGACAGCACTTGAGGCGGATCCACGCGATATCCTGGCCGATCTGATGCGTTCCGACCGCATCAAAGCCTGAGTCAACCGTTTCGGATCGACAACGCGACCGCAAGAATCGAAAAGCCTGCGCGGTTTCAGGAAAGAAAATCCAGGAAACTTCGCTCTAGAGTGCGGTGGCAGGATCGCCGATGCCTCGGGAACGGGTGTGCCCAGCTACCTAAGCGGGGAGGCTAACGGCGGTGGGACTTTCGTGACGCGACCAGTGATGGATCGATGAACGGAGGACGCTGCCATGACTGATTCCGATCAGGATGTCTCATTGCCAAGGCGGGATTGGCGCAATCCGAACGATTACGCCGGGTTGCGCCATGCCAGCCGGGAGGCGCTCGCCTGGGAATTCCTGCGCCGCAACCCGGACTATCGAAACGCTGCTGCTAAAGCCAAGCCACCCCGGCATCGCCGGGTGTCGGAGAAGCGACCGGTCGTCGACATTCAAGTCTCGGCAGAGCATCGGGAGGCAGGCCGCTGGGGCCTGCTGTATTTTCGCCGACCCGGATCAGGCAGACGTCGGGCAGGTCTTTTGGGATCCGGCCGTCAATGCTTACGCGCTGAGTGCCAGTGTCGCCAAAGCCGACCCCAACGACGCGACGGCAGTCAACCTGCCTGCCTTGCCGGCCACCGCGACGATCCTGTATCGGCCGGCTGCTGCGTCGGTGTTGATCCTGGCGCAGAGCGACCGGGTGATTCAGCTTGAGCTTCAGGGCACTGCCGAACTCGATGGTCCTTTGCATTTACGCTGGGACATAACTGGTCTGGCCGGTCTGCCGCCGCGCCTGATGGCGTTGCATCGACTGGCGGCACTGTACGCCCATGGCCGCATGCCCAAGGCGCTGTTTCCGCCGGTGGCCCGGCTAGAGCGGATGATAACGGCCTTGCGCGCGGCGGATGGCCGGCAAGAGGCGGCAAAACTCAGCCAGATCGCCGACGCATTATTCGGCCCCCAGTATGTCGCTGCCGACTGGCGTAACGGCAGCGATTACCTGCGTAGCCGGATGCGACGTTTGCTGCATCTCTCACGACAGCTGATCCGGGGCGGCTACCGCCGATTCTTGCGCTAGCTCGGCGACCGCCGGCTTTGGCCGGCGCCGGGCTCTCGTGAACCAAGCCCGGCCTAGCCGGTCTCGGCCTGGCGGCTTCGATCCCTGACGCTTCCAGTCGGACGCCGCGCCGCTGGGGCGCACCGCGGCGCAGCGACGGCTTTTGTCCAGGGCCGACCCGCGGATGCGCGGGCTGGGCGGCGCTCCCATTTAGGCCCGCCGCGGCCGGCCGCAACCGCGCGCTGCGCGCCCGGTCCTCCGCTATCGCTTCGGCCTGACGGTGCCGCCGGCCTCGATCGGCGGGCCTGCCGGTCGCTCTTCGCCGCCCACCCCG
>JAGXRD010000054.1 GCA_018336035.1 Alphaproteobacteria bacterium
GCCATGGCCTGGGCGGAGGCGTTGGTCTGCTCGACCAGGGCGCCGTTGCGCTGGGTCATCTCGTCCATATTCACCACCGCGCCATTCACCTCTTCCAGCCCGCGTGACTGTTCGCTGCTGGCGGCGGCGATCTCGGCCACGATATCCGACACCTTCTTCACGCTGGTGACGATCTCGGCCAGGGCCGCGCCAGTCTGGTTCACCAGCGCCGCGCCGGTCTTGACCTGGGCGTTGGATGCCTGAATCAGGCCCTTGATGTCCTTGCTGGCATTGGCCGAGCGCTGCGCCAGGGCGCGGACTTCCTGCGCCACCACCGCAAAGCCCTTGCCGGCCTCACCGGCGCGGGCGGCCTCGACGCTGGCGTTGAGGGCGAGGAGATTCGTCTGGAAGGCGATCTCGTCGATCAGCCCGACGATGTCGCTGATCTTGCGCGCGCTGTCCTCGATCTGCGTCACGGCGGTGACGGCATCGGCCACCACGCTGCCGCCCTTTTCGGCGGTGTCGCGTGCGGCGACGGCCAGCTGGTTGGCGGCCTGCGCGTTGTCGGCATTCTGCTTCACCGTGGCCGTCACCTCATGCATCGAGGCCGCCGTCTGCTCCAGGGCTGCCGCCTGGCTCTCCGTGCGCTGCGCCAGGTCCTGGCTGCCGGTCGAGATCTCCGCCGAGGCGTCGCGGACCATCGCGGCCGATTCCGCCAGCTTCTTCATGGTCTCTGACAGGCGGTCGCTCACCTGGTTGGCATCGCCGGCCAGATCGGCGAACAGACCCTGATACTGGCTGCGGATGCGATGCGTCAGGTCGCCATCGGCCAGCCTGTGCAGCATGTCGCCGAGGTCGCCCAGCACGCGCTCCATGGTGCCGAGCAGCGTGTTGACGCCGTCGCCCAGTTCACGCATCACACCTTCGATGCGGCTGGTATCGATACGCCGCTGCAGATCACCGGCATTGGCGGCAGACACAATTTCGCCCACCGCGCTCTTGAGCAGGCTTTCCTGCGCCTGGCGGTCGGCCTCGAAGCGGCTGCGGTCGGCTTCGATCTGCTCCTGCAGCTGCTGCGCCTCCTGGCCCTGATCCTTGAACACCTGCACCGCGCGCGCCATGTCGCCGATCTCGTCGCCACGCTCTGTGCCGACCACCTGCGTGCTCCAGTCGCGATTGGCCAGCCGACCCATGGTGCCGGTGGTGGCGACGATCGGATCGATCACGCGGCGGCCGATATAAAGCCAGCCGATGCCGATGGCGGCGACCAGGCAGAACAACGCGATCACGGCCATCACGGTCTGTGCGATGTTGATGGCGGAGATCGAGGCCTGCGACGATGACATGGCATCCTTGCGCGCTGCGGCGACCAGCTGGTCCACCGCATCCGACAGGCCCAGCGTCGCCGAACGGCCCTCACTCAGTGCCGCCAGTGCCTGCCGCGTCGCCGCCAGTTCCATCAGCCGGGTCGAGAACAGGCCGTTCTCGCCCTCGCTGACGGTGGCGATGCCGTTCACCATGTCCTCAATTTCCTTGTTCGGGTAAATCGTGATCACGGTGTCGAGAACGCGCAGCATCTCGGCCTTGGTGTTGATGTTGTCGACCTGGATCAGTTCGACCGCTTCCGGGCTGTCGGCCTGTGCCGCCACCGCCAGCATGCCGACGCTCAGATTGGTCTTGGCGACAAGATCCTGGATCGCGCGGGCGCCGGCCACCTGCTTGTCGAGGATGCTCTGGATCATTTCCGACGCGCCCGGGCCGGTCGCGCGCGAGATCAGCTCGAACTCCATCGTCATATCCATCACCGCCTGATCCACTGCCGGCTGGGCGAGGAACAGGAAGTTGGCGTGATTGTCGGTCAGCGTCTTGGTCAGGGCCTGCCGCTTGGCGCTGAGTTTCAGGCGCTCCTGCACGGCGCTGTCGATCCGCTCCATCGCATCCGACAGGCGACCGAAGGAGTCTTCGGCTTCCTGGCGCAGTGTTTCCGGCGCATCGGTTGCCTTGACCTGTTCCAGCGTGCGCTTGATCTGCGCCAGTTTGCCGTTCAGCACGGAGATCGAGGTGGTGCGCTCGGCATCGTTGGAGGCATAGGCCAGTGCCGGGGCCGACGCCGCGACATCGGCGCTCTGCGCCGACAATGTGAGCGCCGCGGTGACGGCGGGAAGGCTGCGGTCGGTGACGAGGCCGAGCGCGCTGCGCACCTGGCCGAAGAAACCGAAGGAGATCAGACTCGAAACCACCGCCATCGCAGCGATGACACCGACAGCCAGAAAAAGTTTCTGACGAATACCGAAACGCATTCTTGCGCCCCCCAAGAAAAATTCAGGCGCGCATAACATCGCACTGCCCCCACTGAACAACAGAGTGCGCCTGCACAATGGCCGGTGCAACCCTCTGCTTTACCGCCGAAGATGGCGGTGCGGGGTCAAAAGATGGTTAAAGCACACCCGCAGGTATGACGAGGGCAGGCAAAAATTTTACGCCGTGATTACGCGCAGGCTGCCCAGCATTTGCGCAGCTGGGATTGCGTATGATGTTTGATTGGAATTCCGATCAGAATTCCTGCCAGTCATCATCTCCTGCCGCCGCCGGTTTTGCAGCGGGCGCCGCAACTGGCGCGGGTTTCGGCGCTGCGGTTTTCTGTACTGCAGCGGGTTTTGCTGCGGGCGGTGCGGGGCGCGGCGCAGGCGGAGCAGCCGGAGCCGCAGGCGCAGCAGCAGGGCGCGGCGGGGCAGCCGTGGTCATGCCGCTGCTGCCCTCGAGTTTGAAGAAGCCGACCAGTTCGGCCAGCTGACGGCCCTGGTCAGCCAGGGCCTGCGCCGAGGCCGAGGTTTCTTCGACCAGCGCGCCGTTGCGCTGAGTCATCTCGTCCATGCTGCCCACCGCGGTATTCACCTGGTCAAGCCCGGTGGCCTGTTCGCGCGAGGCGGCCGCGATCTCGGCGACGATGTCGCTGACTTTCTTGATCGCGTTGACGATATCGGTCAGCGAACCGCCGGTCTGGTTGACCAGCGCCGCGCCGGTCTTGACCTGCGCATTCGAGGCACTGATCAGCGCCTTGATGTCCTTGCTGGCATTCGCCGAACGCTGCGCCAGTGCGCGCACCTCCTGCGCCACCACCGCAAAGCCCTTGCCGGCCTCGCCGGCGCGCGCCGCTTCGACCGACGCATTCAGCGCCAGCAGGTTGGTCTGGAAGGCGATCTCATCAATGAGTCCGACGATGTCGCTGATCCTGCGCGCGCTGTCCTCGATCTGTGTCACGGCGGTGACGGCATCGGCCACCACGCTGCCGCCCTTCTCGGCCGTGTCGCGCGCCGCCACCGCCAGCTGGTTGGCGGCCTGGGCGTTGTCGGCATTCTGCTTCACGGTCGCGGTGATCTCGTGCATCGAAGCCGCGGTCTGTTCAATCGACGCGGCCTGCGATTCCGTGCGGCTGGCCAGATCCTGGCTGCCGGTGGAGATTTCCGCCGAGGCGTCGCGCACCGTGCGCGCGGTATCCGACAGCCGACCGGCGAAATCGCGCAGGCGTTCCGACAGCGCATTCGCACCGGTCTTGAGCTGGCCGAAGATGCCCGGATACTCCTTGGTCAGCCGCCTGGTCAGGTCGCCCTGCGCCATCGCGCCAATCACCTGTGCGATCTCGCCGGTCATCGCCTGGCATTTGTCGGACATGGTGTTGATCGCTTCGCTCAGCCCGCGAATGAAGCCGGTCTTGCCGGCCAGGTCGATGCGTTCGGAAAAACCATTATCGGTGGCGCTCTGCACCAGCGCCACCACCTCGTTGCCGAGCCGCACTTCCTCGGTGCGATCCGCCCATTCCACCACGGTACCGACGCGCTCACCACGCTTGTTCAGCGCCGGATTGGCGATCAGGTCGAAGATGCGACCACCCACCGTGATCCGCGCGCGGTAGGTGCCGGTCAGGCTGGCCAGCAGCTTCTGCTGATGTGCCGGATTCTTGTGGAAGATATCGACCGACTTGCCGATCAGGTCGTCAGCATCGAAATGCGGCAGGTCCTTGCGCAGATCGTCCTGCGCGCGGCGCAGCGTCTCGATCACCGATTTGTTGCAGTAGACGATCACATTATTCTCGTCTGCGATCATCACGTTGGTGGTGACATTCTCAAGACCGCTCTGGGCCCGCGCCGCACCCAGCGACGTGTTCTTCAGTTCCTGCACAGCGCGCGCCAGCACGCCCACCTCGTCGCGGCGATCCTGGTGGCCGATCTCGACATTCAGCTCATACTGCGCCAGTCGTTCAGTCCAGCCGGCGATCTCCGGCAGCGGCCGCAGCAGCATGCGGGTCAGCGCAACGGCGATGATGATGCTAAGCAATACGGCGATGCCGCCGGCCAGCACCACCTGCCAGGTGATCTTGTCGACGAAGGCTTCGATATTGGTCTTCAGCACGCCGGCATAGAGGATGCCGATGATCTTGCCGGCCGGATCGTAAACCGGGTGATAGACCGTATAATACGGCTTGCCGAGAATCACGGCCTCGCCGAGATAGGTGCGGCCTGCGGCGACCGGTGCGTAGGCGGCGCTGGCCTTGCCCAGCGGCGTGCCGACGGCGCGTTTGCCTTCGGCATTGATGATGTTGGTGGTCTTGCGGAAGAAATCCTGCTCGGCATCCTGCCAGCGGAACAGTGTTGCGGTTTCGCCGGTCACCTTGCCGATTTCATCGATCATGTCGTGTTCGGTGAAATCCGGAATCGCGCTCATGGTCACGCGGCCGACGCGGCCCTGTGCATCGATTTCGAATTTCGTATCGGGGAAACTTTTCCTCACCAGCACGGCCAGCGTGCGCAGGCTGTTGTTCTGGCGGTCGATGACCTGCGAGGCAATCTCGTTGCGGATCTGCAGGATGGCGCCACCGCCGACGCCGATGGCGGTCAGAACGATCAGGATGGCCGTGATCAGGGCGATCTTGGTGACGAGAGGCAGGCGACGGAGCATTTCTTTCCCCCAAGGCTTTGCGACAGCGAGTCGACACCGCTACGTGTATGACGATGGCACAAGCCGCCCGCCTTGGGAGGTACAAATTTCTTTATAGCTCTATTTTTTCAGATGCTTTGTTCTTTTTGAGAATCGCTCTTAGCATTTAGCGGTTGCACAACCTTCAGGTTACGGAGCGTCTGTGTCGCTTCACAATCTGAAAAAACGGACCAGTTCTGCCAGGCGGCTGGCCTGATCGGCCATCGACTGGGTGACGGCTGTATTCTCCTCCACCAGCGCGGCATTGCGTTGCGTGGTTTCGTCCATGCTGCCGACGGCTGTGTTGATCTGGTCGAGGCCGGTGGCCTGTTCGCGGCTCGCCGCCGCGATCTCGGCGACGATGTCGCTCACCTTCTTCACGGCATTGACGATATCGGCCAGCGAGCCGCCGGTCTGGTTGACCAACGCGGCGCCGGTTTTCACCTGGGCATTCGACTCTGTGATCAGCGACTTGATGTCTTTCGACGCATTGGCCGAGCGCTGGGCGAGTGCGCGCACTTCCTGCGCCACGACGGCAAAGCCCTTGCCAGCCTCGCCGGCACGCGCCGCCTCCACCGAGGCATTCAGCGCCAGAAGATTGGTCTGGAAGGCGATCTCATCGATCAGGCCGACAATGTCGGCGATCTTGCGCGCGCTCTCCTCGATCTGGGTCACGGCGGTGACGGCGTCATCGACCACCTTGCGGCCCTTTTCGGCATTGTCGCGCGCCACCACGGCCAGCTGGTTGGCCGCCTGCGCATTATCCGCATTCTGCTTCACCGTCGCGGTGATCTCGTGCATCGATGCGGCAGTTTCCTCGATCGAGGCGGCCTGCGATTCCGTGCGGCTGGCCAGATCCTGGTTGCCCGCCATCAGTTCAGCCGATGCGCTATGCACGGCATTGGTGCTCTCGCCAAGCTGGGTTGCGATCTCGCGCAGACGCTGCGCCATGCCGTTGGCCGACTCCTTCAGTCGGCCGAAAGCGCCCTCATAATCGCCACTGACCTGACGGCCGACATCGCCCTCGGCCATGCCGCCCATCACCGAGGCGAATTCGCCGACGACGCGATCCAGCGTTGCCGCCAGACCGTTCATCTGCTGCGACAGGCCGAGGAAGACGCCGGTCTTGCCGCGCTCGTCGATGCGGCTGTCGATGCGGCCAGCGGAGATCGCCGCGCAGAAATCGGCGATCTCGCGGTTGATCGCGTCGTTGCGCGCCATCTCTTCATCCTGGTTGCGCTTCTGCGCCTCGATGCGTTCGCGCTCTTCGGCTTCCAGCCGCTGGGCGGCACCGGCACTTTCGCGCAGACCTTCCAGAGCTGCCGTGATGCGGCCGAGTTCGTCGGGATTGGCGGCTGGCGGCACAGGTGTGGCGAAATCGCGCTGGCGCAGCAGGTCGACCGCGCCGAGCAGGCGATGCACCGGGCCAGCGAAGCGGCGACGCAGCACAACAATACCGATTACCCCCAGCAGCAGGGCGATCGCGACGGCACCGCCGGCCAGCATCAGCTGCTGCTGCGCGCGATCCTGTTCGCGGTCGGCATAGGCGATCACCTCGTCCAGTGCCAGATAGGCGATGCCGACGATGGCATCGAACGGCCCCTGACACAGCGCGTTCCACTCCGCCGGAGTGATCAGCGCCTGACCGCTGCCGTCCAGTTTCGGAATCAACGCATCGACACCGGCCTGCGCCTTGTCATACGCAGCCTTGGCATCGCGCACTGCTTTGAGCACGGACGGCGAAACACCATTGCGGGTCACCAGCTCTTCCAGGCCTTCCCAGCCGGCGATGACGATGCCGCGGTTGCGCAGCAGCGTGGTGCGCTGGGTATCGTCCAGCGGTTTGCTTTGGTTGATATTCTGGCGCTGGATCGAACACTGGATGCCGTAACGGTCGCGAATCTGCCAGGCAAAGCGGCGCACCTGCACCAGTTCCGCGATCAGCGGATCGAGGATGCGGACCTCGTTGCTGACCACGGCGGAGGTGGCGTTCACGGCATTGATCAGACCGGTGGTGGAATTGTACCAGTCGTTGGTATTGGCGATGGCGCGGCTGGCCATCGGTTTGTCACCTTCGGCCAGCAGGCCGGTGAACTTTCCGTCCACATTCCGCCACTGTTCGGCGATGGTGGCCTGCAGTCGCGCCTGATCGGGGATGTCGAGACCGGCAAAAGCCTGCTGCACATTGGCGTAGCGTTTCGCATATTCCGCCTTCACCAGGTCCATCGCGGCGCGGCCATTCTCCTTCGACAGCAGATCGGCCTGCGCCTGCCCGCGCTGCACGCGGAAATTCGCCACGGCGTCGAACAGCAGGCGGTCGGCCTGGGCGAGGGCGAGGATTTTACCTTTTTCATCGGCGGCGAGCTGGGCGCTGCGTACCTGCACCAATGTGACGATCAGGCCGACAGTTCCCAGCAGCAGGATGATGGCCAGCAGCAGGCGATTGAGCGAATGACGGAACATGGCAGTACCCCCCCGGGCGAGCCTCACACGCGGTGTGAGAATTCGTCCGCATACTATTCTAACTCGGGGTAAACCGCCTACTAAAAGCGGAGAATATGGCGCGAAACGCGCTGTCCGCTCAGTTTTCGCGCGCGTATTTGCCGCTTTGCGCCAGCGCCTGCAGGGTGATCAGACGTTCTCCGCCGCCGGGTTCGAGTTTACGGATCGCGGCATGCTCCGGCAGGTTCGGCAGCGAGACAATGCGCTCAACGCGCCAGCGGGCCTGTGCCGTGGGTGGTACGAAGCGTGAGCGTTCGAGAAAAACGGTCCCCACCGGAATAGCCATTTCCAGACTCATGCTTCAGGCCCCCGACTGATGCGTGCCGGCGATGCAACAGCATTCTTCAACATGCCTGCTTCCCCTTGTTGCGACGCCCGCAGCCCAATCCCCATGCGTGCATCGACTGTCGGTTCAGTATGCTTAATTTTATATAAATAAAAAAGCTGGTTTTCCGGCGTTTTCTCCGCGAATAACCCAAATGGATGTACCCGCGCTGGCTGCTGCTGCGCGTCGTCGACAGGGCGCGCGGCGCATAAAAAGTGCGGTAAGCCAAGCTTCGTTGCATGCTGTCGCCTGGCAATACGGATGACGGAGGTGGCGATGATCAGGCTTTGCATCCTGCTGGCGGTGCTGGCGATTGCAGGACCAGCGCTGGCGCAGGCTTACGAACCAGGCCCGAAAGGCACGCCCGAAGGACCCTGGCGGCGACAGATTCACTGGGTGCCGTCGCTGGCGGAAAAACCGCCGGGCTGGGTGCTGGTGACACAAGTCTGCCGGCCTGCGGCCGACAAGTTTCCTGACAGCAAGCCCGCGCCGCTGATGCTGCTCAATCACGGCTCACCGGCCAATAGCGGCCAGCGTCCGGCAATGAAGCCTTACGCCTGTGACTCCGAAGCTGCCGCGTGGTTCCTCGCGCGCGGCTATGTCGTCGCGATGCCGATGCGGCGCGGCTATGGCGAGACCAGCGGGCCATGGCTGGAAGAATACGGCCGCTGCAGCGATCCCGATTTCTATCGCGGCGGCCTGCCGGCGGCAGAGGATATGGAGTCGGCCGTCCGTTACCTCGAGACGCTGCCCTATGTGCAGCCGGGCCGCACCGTGATCGTCGGGCAATCTGCCGGCGGCTGGGGCAGCCTCGCCTATAGCAGCCGCAATCCACCGGGTGTGGTCGCCATCGTGAATTTCGCCGGTGGGCGTGGCGGCTGGTCGGCGGGCCGTGCCAATACCAACTGCGTGCCGGAACGCCTGATCGCTGGCGCCGGCAAATATGGCGAGACCGCCCGTCTGCCGACGCTGTGGATCTATACCGAGAATGACAGCTTCTTCGCGCCGGAGATTTCGCGTGCCATGCATGCGCGTTACACGGCGGCTGGTGGCAAGGCGGACTTCCACCTGCTGCCGCCCTGGGGCAATGATGGCCACAGCTTCATGAGCGGTAATAACAGCGCGCGGATCTGGGGGCCGCTGGTCGAGCGGTTTCTCGCCAGCCTTCCGAAATAGGCGGCCTGCAGAAATCCTGCTCTGATCGGGAAGAGTGGAAGCGCGTGGTGGGCGGTACAAGGATCGAACTTGTGACCCCTACCATGTCAAGGTAGTGCTCTACCGCTGAGCTAACCGCCCATTACGCGTCATGACCGTCCGCAAAGTCGTTTCGGGACGGAAAGTCCGGGGGTCGACCGGACCGGCTGGCTTTTAATGGCTGCCGGGCCGGTTGGCAAGCCTCCCCCGGATGCCGCATATTCTCTCCCTGATTGCCCCAGTCACAGTTCCGGCCGGATTGCCCCGGCCGGTCCGGTTTTCCAGGTCTCAATGACAAGCAGCGCCCCGATCAAAGCCCGCGTTTTCCGCCCCGACCCGGAATTTCCCGCTGATCCGCCCCTGCGCGTGACGCGGCCGGCCGATGCCGGTTTCAGCGGACCGGCCAGCGCGCTGGTGCTGTCCTCGCCGCATTCGGGCGACATCTACCCGGCCAGCTTCAAGGCCTATAGCCAGCTCGACCCGCATACCCTGCGCCGCTCGGAAGACGCCTTCATCCACGAACTCTACATCGACGGGCCCTCGCGTGGCGCGCCGCTGCTGGAGGCGCTGTTCCCGCGCGCCTATTGCGACCCGAACCGCTCGGCCTATGAACTCGACCCCGGCATGTTCGATGCGCCGCTGCCGCCGCACTGCGTCACCGAAAGCAGCAAGATCGGGGCCGGACTGGGCACCATTGCGCGCGTCGTCGCCGGTGGGCTGGAAATCTACAAGAGCAAGATTCCATTTTCTGAAGCTGAACGCCGCGTCGAAACCTGCTGGCGGCCGTATCACGACACGCTGGAGCAGCTGCTGAACGAGGCGCGTGCGCGGCATGGCGTGGCCTTGCTGCTTGACTGCCATTCGATGCCCAGCGTCGGTGGCACCAACATGCCCGATGCCGGCCAGCGCCGCGCCGATATGGTGCTGGGCGATTTCCACGGCACCTCCTGCCCCGCAAGGCTGGTCGATCGTGTGGACGGCTATCTCACCTCCTGCGGTTTCGGCGTGGCGCGCAACAAGCCCTATGCCGGCGGCTATATCACGCAGCATTACGCGCGGCGCGACCAGGGCTTTTTCACGCTGCAGCTCGAGATCAACCGCGATCTCTACATGGACGAAGCGAAGATCGTGAAGTCGGCGGGCTTTGCCCGCGTGCAGCGCGCGATGACGGGTCTCATTGAACTTCTCATCGCCTCGGCGACACCGGAATTCCTGAACGGGTAAGTGCGCGTTCCGCGCGGCTTTTTTTATTCTTGTCATGCCCGGCCTTGTGCCGGGCATCCACGCCTTTCTTATCGTTGAGACGAAGACGTGG
>JAGXRD010000055.1 GCA_018336035.1 Alphaproteobacteria bacterium
CTCCCGCCGCGAGGCCAGCCGGATGGCGGAAGTGGTTCATCTGCAAGGGAAAATCCTGCAGGTCCGTTCCGTTGACAGGGGCCAGACCGTTGGCTACGGTGCCGGCTATATCGTTGAAAAACCGACTCAAATTGCCACTGTGGCGGTCGGTTATGCCGACGGATTTTCGCGCGCGCTGTCCGGCCGGGGCAACGCCATCATCAAAGGTCGCCAGGGCCATGTGCGAGTGCCGATCGCGGGACGGGTCTCGATGGATCTGATCACGCTGGATGTCTCTGCGCTCGACGCAAACGACTGCCGCCCTGGCACGCCCGTCAGCCTGCTCGGCGGCGGTATCGACATCGACGAACAGGCGGCGCTGGCCGGCACCATCGGCTATGAGTTGCTGACCCAGCTAGGCAAGCGCTATCGCCGCATCTACACGTCCAGTTCTGTTGGGGACGCCGCATGAACCCGCTTGCCATCATCGGCCGCGTCTTCCTCGACTTCCTCGGCGCCATTGGCCGCGTGGCCGTCTTCACCTTCCATGGCCTGCGGCACATCTTTGCCCCGCCCTTCTATTTCCGCCTGCTGGTCAAGCAGATGATGACCATCGGCTATTTCTCGCTGCCGGTGGTGGGCCTGACCGCTTTGTTCACCGGCATGGTGTTGGCGCTGCAGATCTTCATCGGCGCCGGCCGCTTCAATGCTGAAAGCGCTGTCGCCAGCATCGTGGTGCTGGGCATCACCCGCGAACTCGGCCCGGTTCTGGGCGGGCTTATGGTGGCTGGTCGTGTCGCCTCTGCCATGGCAGCCGAGATTGGCACCATGCGCGTGACCGAGCAGATCGACGCGCTGACCACGCTCTCCACCAATCCGTTCAAGTATCTGGTGGCGCCGCGCCTGCTGGCCGCCACGCTGTCGCTGCCGGTGCTGGTGCTGGTGGCCGATATCATCGGCGTGATGGGCGGCTACCTGATCGCCACGCACAAGCTCGGCTTCAACGCCGGCTCCTATATGAAGAACACCCTCGACTTCCTGGAAACCCTGGACGTCGTGTCCGGCCTGGTGAAGGCCGCGGTGTTCGGCTTCGTGATTGCGCTGATGGGCTGCTATCACGGTTTCCATTCGCGCGGCGGCGCACAGGGCGTCGGCAAGGCCACCACGGATGCAGTGGTCTCGGCCTCGATCCTGATCCTGGTCGCCAATTATTTCGTCACCGAACTGTTCTTCGCCCGATGAGCGACAAACCGAACAAAATCGTCCTCAAGGATGTCCATAAGCGCTTCGGCAAGAAGGTCGTGCTGGATGGCCTGACGCTGGAGGTGCCGCGCGGCAAGTCGCTGGTGGTGATCGGCGGTTCGGGCACTGGCAAGTCGGTGATGCTGAAATGCGTCCTCGGCCTGATCCGGCCCGATAGCGGCCAGATCCTGATCGACGGCCAGGATTCAATGAAATTCAGCGCCGATGAGCGCGAGCAGGCTTTGCGCAAGTTCGGCATGCTGTTCCAGGGCTCGGCGCTGTTCGACAGCCTCAAGGTCTGGGAAAACGTCGCCTTCGGCCTGATCCAGGGCCGCAACATGCCGCGCAAGGAAGCCAAGGATATCGCGCTCGACAAGATGGGCCAGGTCGGCCTGGGCCCCGAGGTCGGCGAGTTGTCGCCGTCCGAACTATCTGGCGGCATGCAGAAGCGTGTGGCGCTTGCCCGCGCCATTGCCGCCGAGCCGGAAATCATTTTCTTCGACGAACCGACCACCGGCCTCGATCCGATCATGGCCGACGTGATCAACGACCTGATCAAATCCTGCGTGCAGAAGCTGGGTGCCACCACGCTGAGCATCACCCACGACATGGCCAGCGCACGCAAGATCGCCGATTATGTCGCGATGATCTACAAGGGCAAGATCATCTGGCACGGCACCGCCGCCGAGGTGGACAATTCTGGCAACGCCTATGTCGACCAGTTCATCCATGGTCGGGCGGAAGGCCCGATCAAGATGGAAATCCTGAAGCCTTGAGCCGACATAGCTCATTCTCTCACTTCGTCACCCCGGGCTTGACCCGGGGTCCCATTTCCTCACCATCGCAAAATGGGATCCCGGCTCGCGCGACGCAACAGCGTCGCTTGGCCGGGATGACGACAGCGGATTAGAGATGGCAAAGGCAACAGAATCCTTCGTCTGCCAGAGCTGCGGCGCCGCCTACCGCAAATGGCAGGGCCGCTGCGATGCCTGCGGCGGCTGGAACACCATCCTCGAGGAAGCGCCCAAGGTCGCCGTGCCCAAGGGCCTCTCTGCCGGCAAGGGCAAGGCAATCGGCTTCGCGTCTTTAAGCTCGCAGCCCGACAAAGTGGTGCGCACCACCAGCGGCATCAATGAATTCGACCGCGTGCTGGGCGGCGGCCTGGTGCCCGGCTCGGCGATCCTGATCGGTGGCGATCCCGGCATCGGCAAATCCACCATTCTGCTTCAGGCTGTCGCGCAGCTGGCACGTCGCGGCACCACCGCGCTGTATGTCTCGGGCGAAGAAGCCGTGGCGCAGATCGGTCTGCGCGCGCAGCGTCTCGGCCTTGCCGACGCACCGGTGATGCTGTCGGCGGCCAATTCCCTGCGCGACATTCTCGCCGGCATCGATCAGGCCATGGCCCAGGCCAAGGGCGGCCCGGCAGTGATCGTGATCGATTCGATCCAGACCATCTTCGCCGACAATATCGAGAGCGCACCGGGCACGGTGAACCAGGTGCGTGCCTGCGCCCATGAACTGGTCCGCGTCGCCAAGCAGTCGAATGCCGCCGTGTTCCTGGTCGGCCATGTCACCAAGGACGGCCAGATCGCCGGTCCGCGCGTGGTCGAGCATATGGTCGACACCGTGCTGTATTTCGAAGGCGAGCGCGGCCACCAGTTCCGCATCCTGCGTGCGGTGAAGAACCGTTTCGGCGCCACCGACGAGATCGGCGTGTTCAGCATGACCGATGGCGGCCTGGCCGAAGTGGCCAATCCGTCGGCGCTGTTCCTCGGCCGCTCCGAAGCCGGCAAGGCCGATCCGGTCGCCGGCTCTGCCATCTTCGCGGGTATGGAAGGTACACGGCCTCTCTTGGTTGAAATCCAGGCCCTGGTCGCCCCGTCGCCGCTTGCGACACCGCGCCGCACCGTCGTCGGCTGGGATTCCGGCCGTCTGGCCATGGTGCTGGCCGTGCTGGATGCAAGATGCGGCTTGCGTTACTCGGGCTGCGACGTCTATCTCAACGTCGCTGGCGGCCTCAGGGTCGTCGAGCCCGCTGCCGATCTGGCCGTGGCCGCCGCGCTGCTCTCGGCCCTGGCCGATACGCCGGCGCCGGAGCGCACGGTGTTCTTCGGCGAGGCTAGCCTGGCCGGCGAAGTCCGCCCGGTCAGCCAGTCGGAATCGCGGCTGAAGGAAGCGGCCAAGCTTGGATTTTCGCATGCCGTCATGCCGGCAGGCGCCAAAACCAAGGTAAAAGACATAGGTACGAGCGAGTTGATGCGGCTGAACGAACTGGTCGAACTCTTCCCCGCCGCCCGGGCCGCCGCCAAGCGCGCCAATGCCGGCCGTGGCGGCGCGAACTGGACCGGCCAGACTCCCGGCGAAGAGGACTGAGCCGTGTCGTCACTGCCGATCAACATCGTCGACCTGATCGTCATCGTCGTCCTGCTGCTGTCGGCGCTGCTGGCGCTGTTCCGCGGCTTCGTGAAGGAAGTGCTGTCCATCGTCGGCTGGGTGGCCGCGCTGGCGGTGACTTATTTCTTCTTCCCGCTTGCCCGCGACATCTCACGTTCCTATATCGAGTCCCGGATCTTCGCGGATATCGCGGCCGGCATCGCCCTCTTCCTGCCGACCCTGATCCTCTGCTCGATCCTCACCCACTGGATCTCCGAACAGGTCCGCCGGGCGTCGGCGATTTCCGCCGTCGACCGTTCTTTGGGCTTCCTGTTCGGCCTGGCCCGGGGTGCGCTAATCGTGGTGGTGGCCTGGTGGATCGTGGACCGACTGATTCCGGTACAGACCCAGCCGGCCTGGCTGGCCGAGGCCCGGACCCGGCCGCTGGCCGTCATGGGCTATGAATGGGGTGCCGAGCTGATCCTGCGGCAAATTGACCCGACTCGGGTGCCCCCCAAAAGAACGACTGGACCGCAAACTACGCCGGTTCCAGCTCATACAAACCCGAGCGGCGGCGCTGACTCGCGCGGCCAAACCGGGTATAAGACCGAGGAACGCCAGGGCATCGAGAGTCTGATCCAGAAGCAGGACAAACCTTGAGCCGCCACGAGCCGGTTTCGCTCGTCGGACGATGGAGCCGTTAGGAATGCAAACGAACCCCTTCGACGACGACAAGCTGCATGAAGAATGCGGCATCTTTGGCATCTTCGGTACGTCCGATGCCGCCGCCAACACGGTGCTCGGGCTGCACGCCCTGCAGCATCGCGGCCAGGAGGCGGCGGGTATCGTCGCCTACCATGAAGGCCGCTTTAACAGCCATCGCGCGCTGGGCCATGTCGCCCCGAACTTCTCCTCCGAGAAGGTGATCCGCGAACTGCCTGGCGATCGCGCCATCGGCCATGTGCGCTATTCCACCTCGGGCGGCACCCTGCTGCGCAATGTGCAGCCGATCTACGCCGATCTGGAGCTGGGCGGCATTGCGCTGGCCCATAACGGCAACCTGACCAATGCCCGCATGATCCGCGACGACCTGGTCGCCAAGGGCAGCATCTTCCAGTCCACCATGGACACCGAGGTGATCACCCATCTGGTCGCGCTGAGCCGCAAGACCAGCGTGGTGGACCGCATTGTTGATGCGCTGAAGCAGGTCGAGGGCGCCTATGCGCTGGTGGCGCTGACGCCGAAGAAGCTGATCGGCGTGCGCGATCCCTGGGGCGTGCGTCCGCTGGTGCTGGGCAACCTCAAGGGCGCGCCGATCCTGGCGTCCGAAACCTGCGCGCTCGACATCATGGGCGCCGATTTCGTGCGCGACGTCGAGCCGGGCGAACTGATCGTGATTGATGCCGAGGGCATCCATTCGCATCACCCCTTCCCGCCGGTGCAGCGCCGCTTCTGCATCTTCGAATACATCTACTTCGCCCGCCCGGATTCGCAGGTCGAAGGCCTGAGCGTCTATGAGTCGCGCAAGCGCATCGGCGCCGAACTGGCGCGCGCCAGCGCCGTGGATGCCGATGTGGTGATCCCGGTGCCGGATAGCGGCGTGCCGGCCGCCATCGGCTATGCTGCCGAGAGCGGCATTCCCTTCGAGCTGGGCATCATCCGCAATCACTATGTCGGCCGCACCTTCATCGAACCGACCGACCAGATCCGCCATCTGGGCGTGAAGCTGAAGCACAATGCCAACCGCGCCTATATCGAAGGCAAGCGGGTGATCCTGGTGGATGACTCCATCGTGCGCGGCACCACCTCGACCAAGATCGTCGAGATGGTGCGCGATGCCGGCGCCAAGGAAGTGCATATGCGCATCGCCTCGCCGCCGACCACGCATAGCTGCTTCTACGGCGTCGACACGCCGGAGCGCGGCAAGCTGCTGGCCGCCACGCATACGGTCGAAGAGATGGCCAAGTTCATCAAGGCCGACAGCCTCGCCTTCCTCGACATGGATGGTCTGTATCGCGCCATGGGCAAGCCCACCCGCGACCCGCTGAAGCCCGCCTTCTGCGATGCCTGCTTCTCGGGCGATTATCCGATTGGCCTGACCGATGAGGTCAACCGCGGCACCCGCGGTCCGCGCCAGCTCACCCTGCTCGCAGAAACCGCCTAACCCGTAGAAGAAGACTTCAGAAGAATGCGTCTCAAGGACCGGATCGCGCTGATCACCGGCGCCAGCCGCGGCATCGGTGCCGCCATCGCCAAACGCTATGCCGCCGAAGGCGCGCATGTCATCTGTGTCGCCCGCACCACCGGCGGCCTGGAAGAACTCGACGACGAGATTCGTGCGCTCGGCGGTTCGGCCACGCTGATCCCGCTCGATCTCGGCAAGACCGAGATGATCGACGGCCTGGCCGCGCCGCTGCTGGAGCGTTTCGGCAAGATCGACATCCTGGTCGGCAATGCCGGCATCTTCGGCCGCATGACGCCGCTGCATCAGTATCCGCCCAATCTGTGGGAAGAGGTGTTCCGGCTGAATGTGCATGCCAACCAGCGCCTGATCCGCGCCGTGCATCCGCTGCTGTTCGCCTCGGAGGCCGGCCGCGCCATCTTCGTCACCTCCACGGTCAGCCGCGAGATTCGCGCCTACTGGGGTGCTTATGCGGCCTCGAAAGCCGCGCTCGACAACATGATCATGGGCTATGCCAAGGAAGTGGCGCAGACCAACATCCGCGTGAACCTGGTCAACCCGGGCGGTACGCAGTCGAAGATGCGCGCCGAGGCCTTCCCCGGCGAAGATCCGAGCACGCTGCCCAGGCCGGAAGACATCACCGAGGTCTTCGTCGCGCTGGCCGAAGCCAGCAGCACGCGCAACGGCGAATGGATCAGCGCCCGCGACTTCTGCGGCATCAAGGCCTAACCGCCGCCGCATGACGCAGATCGCCGCCATCGTCGACCAACTGCTGGCGGCACGGCGTGGTGGTCCGCTGCTGCAACCCAGCGAAGACCTGTCCGGCTTCGATGCGGTTTATGCGATCCAGTCCGGCGTGATGGCGAAACTCGGCGCCGTCGGCGGCTGGAAGGTCGGCCGCTGGGATGCCGGCTCGCCGCTGTTCTTCGCCCCCATCCGCGCCGACCTGATCCGCCCCGCACCCGATACGCGCCAGCCGGCGGAATGCCGCCTGCGCGGCGCGGAACTCGAAGTGGGTTTTCGCATCGATGCAAAACTGCCCACGCCCGGCTCGCATGATTTCCTGCCGGCGCTGGCCGCCTGCGTCACGCCGATGGCGGTGTTCGAAATTGTCGACAGCCGGCTGGCCGATCCCAAGGCCGCGAGCAAGCTGTGGAACCTCGCCGACCTCCAGCTCAATGCCGGTCTGGTCTATGGCGCGCCGCTGGCGACACCCTGGCAGCCTGATGATTACGCCAGGCCGCAGGTGCGGCTGACGGCCGATGGCACGGATATCTGCAATGGGCCGGCAACGCTGAACACCAATACGCCCTTCGGCATGCTGGCCGATCTCGTCCGCAGCTGCGGCGATCATTGCGGCGGCGTGCAGCCGGGCCAGATCGTCACCACCGGCTCTTTCACCGGCCTGCGCTTCTTCGCCAAAGGCACGCAACTGGCCGGCCGCATCGCCAACCTGCCGCCGGTGAGCGCAACTTTTGCGGCGTAGGCCCATGTGTCCTGGCACGGCTTGGCCGTGCCATCCACGTTTTACTTTTTTAAACAGAAACTCGTGGATGCC
>JAGXRD010000056.1 GCA_018336035.1 Alphaproteobacteria bacterium
TGTGGGAACTGTTGAGGTTGGAGTCGCGTCGCCGTCGGTCGAGTCGCCTAGTTGGCGGTCGATGTCAATGGCGAGGCGCTGTGCTTCGCCACTGGCGCGCTGGTATTGAGCACGCGCCTGAAACAAGGTGCGTTGCGCGTCGAGCACATCAAGGAAGTCGAACTTGCCGAGTTCGAACCCTTTGGTTGCAGCGTCATAGGCCGCTTGTGCGCCAGGCAACACCGAGTCGCGGATCGTTTGGGCCTCGATGCGCGAAGCCTCCAGCCGTGCGTGTGCTTGCAGTACGGACGTGCGCAGTTGAAGTTCTGTCAACGCCAACTCGTCTCGAGCCTTCTCTTCGCGCTTCAGAGCCTCCAAGATGTTGCCCTGGTTGCGGTCGAAAACACCAAAAGGCATGCTAAAACCCACCACGGCCAGATTTCGGCCGGACTGCGCATCTCGCTGAACACCCATGCTGACCGTGACGTCAGCCGTTGCCTTGCTGTTCTCAACACGCACGATGGCCTGCCGAAGCGCCACGTTGCTCTTCACGCGTTGCAAGCTCGGCGACGATGCCAAGCGCGACATGAGGCTCTCGACCGTGGGCAGAAAAGGGAGCTCTGTGTAAGTTGCGGTGCTCGGCTCTGCACGCTCGAATCTCGGGTACGCGCTGCCCCAAGTAGCGGCCAGCCGTTGACGTGCCTGCATCAATTCAGACTGTGCCTGCAAGGTATCCAAGCCCGCCGTGGCTTCGGCAATCTTGGCTTTGGTTTCCTCCACAGGTGAGACCTTGCCGGCTTGCACCCGTCTACTTGCGGCAAGACTGCCCCGCCTTGCTAGCTCTGTGGTTTCAGCAGCAAGTTTGATGCGTTCCTGCGCCAGCAACACGTCGCGGAAAGCCAATACAACGGTGCTCCTGACCTCAGCGCGTCGCGCTGCGAGCTCGGCTGCGGCAATGTCGCGATTGCGCTCGGCGGCGTCGATACGGGCTCTGCGTTTTCCGCCCAGCTCTATCGCCTGGCTGATTTGAAAGGTAGTGGTGCGGGTGGCCTTTCGCTGATCCTCCAACTCCACAGACAACGCAGGGTTTGGCCGCGTGCCACCCTGGAGTACTGGGCCTTCTGCGGCTTCAAGTTCACGCTGTGCAACCGTCAGTTCGGCATTTGATGACATGGCCAGAGCCAGAGCCTGCTGTAGGGTCAGTGGACCGGTGGTTTCAACGGCGCTGGTCGCTGAGCGGACTGAAAGTGCGTCCTGGGACCAAGCGGGAAAACAGGAGGCAAGACCGATCACGGCCAAGCCCATGGGAAAGATGGTTTTTAACGCGATCAAATGCGCTGAAGTTCTTTTTTTGACGTGTTGAGACATCGACGTCTCCTTGGTGTGAGTCCGCTCACCGCGGCGTGCGAACAGGAAGGGCAAGGGTGGCGCGACTGCGTTTGGCATGGCGCCAAACGCTTCAAGCAGCAGTGCTTAGTGTGAAAACCCGCCGCGCCGAATCAGGCGAGGGGTGTCCATCGCGGCCGCTCGGGCCTTGCCTGATCGACCTCGGGCCCGGTAGCGATCGGGCCAAATGCAGCAGCGTGCACTGCACGGTTGCTGGGGATCACCTGTTTCAATGGGAGCGCTGCGGCGCCATGGGAGTGACAGTGATCACATTCCCCGCTGGGTTCGCTCAACAGGGTGGCAGTGTCTTCGCCGATGACAGTTCCGTCAAATGCAAAGTCGGCCTCGCATTCAGATCGCTGATGTTCTGATTGTTGAGTCGTGGCGCCAGACCCGTGATGGCCGTAGGTGAGCTCTGCGGCCCAGCTGAGTTGGGACTGCAATACAACCATCAGAAGAAAGAGGATGAAGCGCTTCACTTGCGGGAAGGTAGCGCAACGAGCATTGATTGACTGCCATGCTGAACAATCTCTCCTGCACGAGGTGGCGTCCACGACGGTGACAGCCTTGAGCGACAGGCGCGCATAAACCAGCTCGGCATTGTTGGTGGACAGCACCTGGGGGTAAGCTGGTCGCTCTTCAGCAGGTCGCGAGAGCGCAGGATGGAGGTCTCGTAGTGCAGGCGCACTGCCCCGTCCACACCAACAAGCTGGCTGTGTACGGGGCGCTTGTGCAACTCTTTTTCCATCGCCGAATCTCTCGGGCTCCACCCCATCTGTAGACAGTAACCACGCCCAGTCTTCATGTTTGAGTTCATCTGCTATCAAGAACTTGGGCCCAACGCAACGTGTTCACTTATTGCTGTGGCCTTTTCTCAAGAGCCATTCAAGGCGTGCGACTTCGTTGCTCGTCACTGGAATCTTCTTGCCATCTGAGGTCTCCAGGACATCGGTCATCTTAAGATACCCGGCGCGCCCGAAACGATCTTCTTTTGCCATCTTTCCGTCCTGGAATATGTAGAGCGTCCCTCCATCTTTGAGAGGAATGTATTCTTTGGCCGCTTCGCGCGCTTCATGCCCAGCGAAGGCGGAGGTGGCAACGAACGAGATGGCAATGATGGATATATTCAGCCTCATGAGGGTTCCTTATTTTCCGGTTAGCACAATTGCTGCGGAGTGCCTGAGCACCTTTGTAATGTATGGTTTAAGCGCTGACGACACTGGCACACAAAAATTACTTTTTCGTCAGATTTGAACCGCCTCACACAGGCCCCCGATGGCCAGGTCAATTCCCCCAGGCAGGGCCGCCGGATTATGACGACTCGGGTGCGACGGCGATTCGTGCGGCGGCCTCTTTGAGGCGGTAGCTCTTGCCCTCGAACTCCAGCATCGCGCAGCGGTGCATGGGCGGTCGAGGATGGTGGTGGCCATGGTTGCACCTCCCATGTACTTGCCCCAGTCCTGCGCCATGCCGTTGAACTCCAGGTGCGTAGGTCTTGGTGTTTTGGTTGGTGGTGGCGGTGTTCGTCGTGGCAGCCGCGAGCGTGCTCGTGGCGGCCACGACCACAGCGTGAGCGGAGAGATCGGCATACTCATCAGCGTCGCAGATGAGCTCGTGCTGCTGGGTCAGGGTTCGGGCCCCGGCGGCGGACATACTGGTGGACGCACCGGTGGCCTCGGTCTCGATGGCCGCCAGTGCCTCGGCAAAGATGGCCTCCGTCAGAGCCAGCACGCGCTTGTAGCTGCTGGCCCCTTGCTCCAGGGCCTGCGCGCAGGCGGCATCAACGCAGTGCGCGGGGAAGCGCCGGGCCAGACGGACGATGCCCCAGAGCTTTCGCTGAAGGCCCCGCCCTTGCTCTTGGCTCCTCCGCATGTGATCTACTCAGGTAGGCTTCGTGCTAACGTGCACATCGATCCATCCCACCTCGGGCGCATATCGCACCGAGAACCTTTTTACGGATTCGCACTTCGGAATCTGATATCTCTACCCGAAACCATTGACTATTGACGGCTAGTCAATTGGCGGCCGTGGAACCACAAGATTGCACATGAAGCTGCTGGTGATTGAAGATGAACTTAAGCTTGCGCACTATCTTCGCAAGGGCTTACAGGCAGAAGGCTTTGTAGTGGATCTTGCCCATAACGGAATTGATGGGCTTCACTTGGCAATGGAATCGGAGTATGACTTGATCGTCTTGGATAGCCTGTTGCCAGGTATCGATGGGTTAGGCCTTCTCGCCGCACTCAGACGAAGCAAGCGCACCCCGGTTATCATGCTGACCGCACGGGTTAAGGTCGAAGATCGCGTACATGGGCTTCAAAGCGGCGCAGACGACTACATTGTTAAACCATTCGCGTTCTCCGAACTTGTTGCTCGAATCCGGGCGCTGCTTAGGCGTACGCATTCTGCGCAGGGGCCCGAGCCAGAGACTATGCTAAGTGCAGCAGACTTGGAAGTAGATCTTGTCAGTCGAAAAGCAACGCGCAAAGGACAAAGGGTGGCCCTCTCCGTGCAAGAGTTCGTTTTGTTGTGTTTGTTGCTGCGCAGGCAGGGAAATGTACTTTCCCGTTCCGAGATAGCGGAACAGGTGTGGGGTATAAATTTTGATGACAACACCAACGTAATCGATGCCGCGATACGGCGGCTGCGTAGCAAAATCGACGTTCCTTTTGACAGGCCGCTGATTCATTCTGTGCGAGGAATAGGCTACGTGCTAGAAACACGCGACCCATGAATAGATTTCGCGCTCAGTCTATCGGACGAAGGCTTTCACTATGGCTTGCCATCCAGAGCTTTGTTGGACTGCTGATTGTGAGTGCAGCTGTCTATGGCGCGACTGTTTACGCATTCGATTCGCGCCAACTCGAAGATTTGACGCAAACGCAGAGCTTAGTGCTGCGCCTGGCTACCGAGGCTGGTCACAGCGGTGACGAAACAATGCTGAGGCACAAACTCGGCGATTTTCTGGCCGGCGACTCGAAGTTTGGTTTGACTTTGCGACAAATTGATGATTCCGTATTTTTTGAGCTGCGACATCCATTATCAAATGACACTCAAAGGATTACACGATTCGAGATTCCGCCTGCAATATCAGGGCGACCATCGTTGCAGGCTGAACTATCACTTGATATACGCAACGATGTAACAATTTTGCAACGCGTTGGTGCGACTCTGTTCGTCTCGGCCATCGGCGGAGCTCTGTTGATATCTCTTGGTGGTTTTATACTGATTTGGGCGGGGCTCAGGCCTTTACGCGATCTGTCCGGACAAGTTCAAGAACTCGCAGCGGATACCCTGCATCGCCGGGTCGACAGTGTGAATCAGCCTGCGGAGCTGGTACCACTGATCACGCAGTTTAACGACTTGCTTAGTCGTCTGCAGCGATCTTACGAGCAATTGGAAGGATTCAATGCCGATGTCGCTCACGAATTGCTGACACCCTTGACAACCCTGACGAGCGGTAGTGAACTGGCCCTGCGTGCACCCCAAGGCATCGACGATTTGCGAGACGTGCTCGTGTCAAATCTGGAAGATCTCCGGCGGGTCTCCGGAATTGTCCATGACATGCTGTTTCTCTCGCAAGCAGACCGTGGAGCCGTGGCAAGGCGGGTTCCTACTCCAAGCCTTGCTTTCATCGCACGCCAAGTAGCGAACTATCACGAGGCGGCTTTGGCTGACGCCGACTTGATCGTGGACGTAGCTGGAGACGCTGCAGGAGCGTTTGATACTGCTTTACTGCAACGTGCACTTTCCAACTTGGTCAGCAATGCCACCCGCTTCGCCGATAGCAGCTCTATTGTCAGCGTGAAAATTCGTGAATCATCTTTGGACGAGGTGGAGATCAGCGTCGAAAACCGAGGGGGTACGATAGACCCGCAAATTCTTTCAAGATTGTTCGATCGCTTTTTTCGTGGCGATCCGTCGAGAAGCGATTCCACCATGAATCATGGTTTGGGGCTGTCGATAGTTGCAGCTATCGCGCGTATGCACGGTGGACAGCCGACTGCCTCGTCGTCGGATGGAATCACAATCATTGGGATGACCCTGAAGCGCTCGTGAAACCACCGCGCATTTCTGAGTCAGTCAGACTCCGATGGCCGTGCTAAATCAGCACATTTATGGCCGGTCAAACTGCTCACGGTAAGATGGTAGTCTTATCGTTATTGGTGTTGATGGCTATGCGAGAGCCAGCCTCTTCAAGGCAGTAGGTTTTGCCATCGAACTACAAACGACGGAATTGTTCATAAGCCGGCCCAGGATGGATTGAGGATCGTCCCTTCTTGTTGGCCAGTGCTATGGCGATAGCGTTGTAGTCCAACTCCACAACTGAACCGCCCCGGGTTTGAACTGACCGCGCTGACACCGGAGCAAATCACCTCGACAACACTGGCCAGGGAACGCATCGAAAGTATCCTGCGTCACGCCCATGGCAATGGCGAGCTCATTTGCGGCATCAAGGTCAATACCGCCAACGGTTGGTTCGCTGCGCGCCCCTCGGCGCCGAGAACAGCTACAAAATTTACGCTGAGAGCTTCTCTGGCACGGCGCACCTGCAAGGTATCGTGGGTGAAGCGCAAGATACCGTCGATACAGTAATTTGACAGGAGCACCCATGACCAACAACACCCAACTCAGGCTCGATCTGCCCCTGGTGCTGCCGGGTCTCGACGACGCTCGCGACCGCTGCGTGGCGCGCCTCATCGCCTTGCTAGAGGGCCGGCCGGGCATCGCCCACGTGCATGTCGTCGGGCCCGATGGACCTTCGCCCGAGCTGTGCATTCACTACGACCCGTCCACCCTCTCGCTTAGCCGTGTGCGCGAACTGGCGCAAGCTGCAGGCGCCGAGTTGAGCGCCGCCTTCGGCCACCTGGTGATCGCCACCAGCGCGGCCATACAGCCGCGCGCCGCCAGCCGCATCGCCGAAAGCCTGCGCAAAGCATCGGGTGTGGTTGAAGCGGACGTGGCTGCGTCCGGATCGGTTCGCATCGAATTCGAACGAGGAAAAACATCGGAGAAGTCGCTGCGCGACCCCGCCGCCAAGCTCGGCTTGAGCGCTGAGGAGCCGGCGGCAGAAGCTGCCGAGCATGCGCTAGGTCAGGGTGAGCATGCCGGCCACGACCATGCGTCAAGCGGCCCGTTCGGCGAACGCTCAGAGCTGATCTTCGCCATCCTCGCAGGTGTTCTGCTGGCCAGCGGCTGGTTGATCGAGTGGCGCGAAGTCGGTCCCGGCTGGCTGCCCACCGCGCTGTATATCGCGGCCTACTTCTTCGGCGGCTGGTTCACCGCCAAGGAAGCCTTCGAGAACTTGCGTGAGCGACGCTTCGCGATCGACACCCTAACACTGGTGGCGGCCATCGGCGCTGCGGCATTGGGCAAATGGGCCGAGGGCGCGCTGTTGTTGTTTTTGTTTGGCATCGGCCATTCGCTGGAGCAGTACGCGATGGGCCGCGCTCGGCGGGCCATTGAGGCCTTGGCCGAGCTCGCGCCGGACACGGCCACCGTGCGCCGCGACGGCAACACGCAAAGTGTCGCGGTAGCTGAACTTCAACTCGGCGATGTCGTCATCGTGCGGCCGAACGAGAGGCTGCCAGCAGACGGCGTGGTGGTGGTTGGTACCACCAGCGTCAACCAGGCGCCGGTCACCGGCGAGAGCGTGCCGGTGGACAAGCGCCCCACCGACGACGCCAAGGCCGCACTCGCCGCGTTCGACAGGTCAGGCCCGGAGTTCCGCGTCTTTGCCGGCACTATCAACGGCGCTGGCGCCATCGAGGTGATGGTAGCGCGGCGTGCCGAACAGTCGACGATGGCGCGCGTGGTCAAGATGGTGACCGAGGCACAGGCCCAGCGCTCGCCGACGCAGCAGTTCACCGAACGCTTTGAGCGCATCTTCGTCCCGTCGGTGTTGGTGCTGGTGACCGTTTTGCTGTTCGCTGGCTTCGTGATCGACGAGCCGTTTGCAGCCACCTTTTACCGCGCGATGGCGGTGCTGGTGGCCGCCAGCCCTTGCGCGCTGGCCATCTCGGTGCCCAGTGCGGTACTCAGCGGCGTGGCGCGCGCTGCGCGCGGTGGTGTGCTGATCAAGGGCGGCGGTGCGCTGGAGAATCTGGGCTCGCTCACCAGCATCGCTTTCGACAAGACCGGCACGCTGACTGAAGGCAAGCCCAAGCTCACCGATGCCGTGGCTGCCCCCGGCGCAACCGAAGACGAACTGCTGGCGGTGGCGCTGGCGGTGGAGGAGCAGAGCGATCACCCGCTGGCTTCCGCCGTGGTGGCCGGTGCGCGCGAGCGCCTGGCGGACCTGATCAAGCCTGCGGCCGTGGCGGACGTGAAGAGCATCACCGGGCGCGGCGTGTCAGCGCAGGTCGACGGGCAAACTGTGCACATCGGAAAGCCGGTGCTGTTCTCCGAACTGCCGGATTCGGCACTACCCGCTGCGGTTGATGAGGCCAACAAACAACTCGTGGCCAATGGCCGCACGACAATGGTGGTGCGGCAAGGCGCGCGCTTTCTCGGCGTGCTGGGCGTGATGGACACGCCGCGCCCGGTGGCGGGGCAGGTGATGGCGGAACTGCGCCAGCTCGGCATCGAGCGGCTGATCATGATCTCTGGCGATAACCAGCAGGTGGCCGAATCGGTAGCCAAGACCGTGGGCCTGACCGAAGCGCAGGGCGACCTGATGCCCGAGCAGAAGGTCGATGCGATCAAGAAGCTGCGGCAAGAGCACGGCAAGGTGGCAATGGTTGGCGACGGCGTCAACGACGCACCGGCGATGGCCAACGCCACGGTCGGAATCGCGATGGGTGCTGCCGGCTCCGACGTGGCGCTGGAAACGGCCGACGTGGCGCTGATGGCCGACGACTTGGCGCAACTGCCATTCGCGGTGGGCCTGTCGCGCAGCAGCAGCCGTATCATCAAGCAGAACCTGTGGGTCAGCCTAGGCGTGGTGGTGATGCTGATCCCGGCCACCATCTTCGGCCTGGGCATCGCGACGGCGGTGCTGTTCCACGAGGGTTCGACGCTGATCGTGGTGGCGAATGCGTTGCGGTTGCTGGCCTACAAGGGCAAGACGCCTGCGCGCGCCGCAGTTGACGCCAAGGTGACGGAGGCCGCGCGATGATTTCGGCTGCGGTGTCGGCTCCGCAACCCTGACCTGCCCCCCACCAGCCGTACCAGGCTGAAGTTAGTGAAGTCCGTCAACCACTAGGAGAATGACGGATATGAAGAAGAGCAGATTCACCGAGGAACAAATCATCGGCTTCCTCAAGCAGGCCGAGGCCGGCATGCCGATCAAGGAGCTGTGCCGCAATGGCGGCTTCAGCGATGCCACTTTCTACAAGTGGCGAGCCAAGTTCGGCGGCATGCAGGTCTCGGAGGCCCAGCGCCTGCGTGAGCTCGAATCCGAGAACGCCAAGCTCAAGCGATTGCTTGCCGAGGCCCACCTGGACATGCACGCGCTCAAGAGCGTTCTGGGGGGAAAGCGCTAGCCCCACAGGCCAGGCGCGAGGCGGTTGGGCGCATGGTGGGCTTCCCCCAGTTTCCCGGACGGTTTGCTTAGCCCATCAAGCCTTGCTCAAAGTCGACTGGGCTGAGGAAGTCTAGCTTTGAGTGTTTGCGCACCGGGTTGTAGAAGCGTTCGATGTAATCGAATACGTCGGACCTGGCTTCTTCCCTCGTCCGGTAGACCTTGCGGCTGAGCCTTTCGGTCTTCATGGATGAGAAGAAGCTCTCCATCGCGGCGTTATCCCAGCATTCACCACGACGGCTCATGCTGCAGGTGATGCCTTGTGCCTTGAGCAGTTGCTGGAAGTCGTCGCTGGTGTACTGAGCGGATTCAACCGGTCGACGCAACACCGGGTTGATTGGCAGATTCTAGGTACTCGTTCAGAGTCTCGGCCGGCGTCTTCCAGCCCAGCGACTTGCGCGGCCTGTTGTTGAGGGTCAGTGCCACAGCTTCAATCTCTTGATCGCTCCACCGAGACAGATCGGTAC
>JAGXRD010000057.1 GCA_018336035.1 Alphaproteobacteria bacterium
GCTCGGTGGCGACCGCCACGATCATGATATTGTCGAAGGCGCGGGTGATGTCGTCGCCGCTGCGCTCGCCATGCCGGCCGCCGCCGATCACGCGCGGAAACAGGCTCCAGCCCTTCACGCCCTGGCCGGCAAGCCAGTCCAGCACCGGCTTCTGCAGCGGCGCTTCGACGATGATTTCGATCTTTTTGCGCGGATGTGCCATGGCTCAGTTTCCGAACAGCCGCTGCGCCACGGTGAGGTAGAGCGGCAGGCCGATGGCGACATTGAACGGGAAAGTGATCGCCAGCGCCAGTGTCACCGACAGCGACGGATTGGCGGCGGGCAGCGCGAGGCGCATGGCGGCCGGCACGGCGATGTAGGAGGCCGAGGCCGACAGCACCGCCAGCAGCATGGCGCCGCCCACCGAAAGGCCCAGCGCGGCGGCGGCGGCGAAACCGAGGGCGGCCCCCAGCGGGGGCATCACCAGACCGAACAGGATCAGCGCCTTGGGGAAGTTTCGCGCCGCGCGGCCCTGCCGCACCGCCACCAGGCCCATATCGAGCAGGAAGATGCAGAGCGCGCCGTTGAACAGGTCGGCCACGAAGGGCTTGATCTTGGCCAGCCCGGCATCGCCGGTGACCCAGCCGATAATGAAGCCGCCGACCAGCAGCATCACCGAGCCGTTGACCAGCACCTCGCGGAACAGCGCGCCGCGTTCGCTGGCGCCGTGCTGCATGCCGGCTTGCGTCTGCCGGCCGGCGAGCAGAAGCCCGACCAGGATGGCGGGCGTCTCCATCACGGCGGTCATGGCGACGAGATAGCCTTCATAAGGAATGTCGCGGCTACGCAGGAATTCCGCTGCCGTCACGAAGGTCACGATGCTGATCGAGCCGTAATGTGCCGCGATGGCGGCGGCATTGGTGCGGTTCTGCTGCCACACGCCGCGCAGCAGGGCGAAGGCGATCAGCGGCAGTGCGAGGCTCAGCGCCAGCGCCGCGATGATCGCGCCGGCCAGGGCCCAGCCGCTGGCGGTGTGCATGGCGACGCCGCCCTTGAAGCCGATGGCGAACATCAGATAGATCGCCAACGCCTTGGCGGCGCCTTCGGGGATTTCCAGATCGGAGCGGACAAAAGCAGCGACTGCGCCCAGCACGAAGGCCAGGATCATCGGCGACAGCAGGTTGCCGGCAGCGAGATTGAGAAGGTCTGTCATGGCGGCGGCACAATGACAAAGCTGCCGCCGGGACGAAAGGGGTAAAAGGCTACCGCATGACAGCTATGCCCAGGCGGTCACCCCTGCCACCAGAAACCGTCATCCCCGCGAAAGCGGGGATCCCATTTCGTTGCCACACAAAAAATGGGACCCCGGGTCAAGCCCGGGGTGACGATCTTTCTTTCTGTTTCGTCATGCCCGCGCAGCCCTTACGGCAGCAGCAGCGTCGAGCCGGTGGTCTTGCGCGCTTCCAGGTCCTCATGGGCGCGGGCGGCGTCCTTCAGGGCGTAGGTCTGCGGCACTTCCACCTTCACCTTGCCCGAGGTCACCACCTCGAACAGCGCCTTGGCCGAATTGACCAGATCGGCGCGCTTCGCCGTATAGGTCACCAGCGTCGGGCGCGTGACATAGAGCGAGCCCTTGCCGGCGAGCGAGGAAATGTCGACCGGCGGCACGGGACCTGAGGCATTGCCGAAGCTGACCATCAGGCCGAAGGGCGACAGGCAGTCGAGCGAGCCGGCCCAGGTATCCTTGCCGACGCCGTCATACACCACCGGCACGCCGGCGCCCTTGGTCAGTTCCTTCACGCGCTCGGCGAAATTTTCCGTGCGGTAATTGATGATGTGGTCGTAGCCATGCGCTTTCGCCAGCTTCGCCTTGTCCTCGGTGCTGACCGTGCCGATCACGGTGGCGCCGAGCGCCTTGGCCCACTGGCCGAACAGCAGGCCGACGCCGCCGGCCGCGGCATGGAACAGCACGGTGTCGCCGGCTTTGATCTTGTAGGTGCGCTGCACGAGATATTCGGTCGTCATGCCCTTCAGCATGATGGCCGCCGCGGTCTGGTCGGAAATGCCACTGGGAAGCACCACCACGCGGTCGGCCTGCATCAGGCGCTCTTCCGAGTAAGACCCGAGCGGCGCCGAAGCATAGGCGACACGGTCGCCGACCTTGATATCGCTCACGCCCTCACCCACGGCGGTGACGGTGCCGGCACCTTCCATGCCGAGCGTGAGCGGCAGCGGCAGCTTGTAAAGCCCGGTGCGGTGATAGGTGTCGATATAGTTCAGGCCGGCGGCGGTGTTCTTCAGGCGGATCTGGCCGGGGCCGGGCGCGCCGACCTCGACCTCTTCCCATTTCATCTTCTCGGGGCCGCCAACTTCGTGAATGCGGATCGCGTGTACCATTGCGTTTGAACTTTCTCTCAGGAGAGGTGTGACTTGAAGAAATTCGCCGTGCGCGTATTGGCAGCAAAGGCGGCATCCTTGTCGTAATGCTCGCCGCCGACACGGGCGAAGGCATGGTCGTTGCCCTGGTATTCATGCAGCGTGACATTGCTGTTGCCGGCCACGGCGGCTTTCACCTTGGCCTGCTGGTCCTTGGGCACGAATTTGTCTTCGGTTGCCACATGCATCAGCAGCGGCTTTTTGATATTGGCCACTTCGCCAGTATGCTCGGCCAGGCCGACGCCATAGTAGGAGACCGCCGCATCCACGTCGCTGCGCGCCGCCATCAGGAAGGCGAGCTTGCCGCCCAGGCAATAGCCAACCGTGCCGACCTTGCCGCCGGTCATCTTGCGCAGGGCGTCGAGCGACGATTTCAGGTCGGTGATGCCGAGATCGAGATTGAAGCCACCGAACAGGGCGAAGGCCTTGTCCCAGTGTTCCTTCGACTTGTCGGTGATATCGACGCCGGGTTCCTGGCGCCAGAACAGGTCGGGGCAGAGCGCGACATAGCCTTGCGCGGCCAGATCGTCGCAGATGTCGCGCATCACCTGGTTGACGCCGAAGATTTCCTGGATCACCAGGATGCCGGGGCCCCCCTTGGCAATATTGGTGTCCCCGGCGACATAGGCGCTGAACGTCCCGCCATCCTGGGCCGTGATCGTGACCGTCTTTGCCATTGCGCGTTTCTCCCTGTCTGAAAGCGGGAGAAACTGTAAGCAGGCCAGCGGGGCCAGGGCAACCGACAGGACCGTGATCGTGTACCCGGTGACAAATCGGAAATTGGTTCACGCCACCGAAAAGCCCAGCCCCGGCGATAGCACGGTGCTGCCGTCCTGTTCCAGTTCCAGCAGCCCGAAGGCCGGGTCGGCCTTGAAGCTGGCGGCAAAGTCATGCAGCCGGCGCACCCGCGAGACGGGCACCCGCTCTGCTGCCAGCGCGGCTTCGAGGGCCTCGGCCTGCCAGTTGCGCAAGGCTGCGCTGACCTCGCGCTTGAAACGGGCCGGATCGGTGGACCGGGCGAAACGGGCCGGACCCTCCAGCGGCAGGCCGTCGGGGAAAATGCCGCGATCCTCGGCCAGCGCCGCCAGCCCGATGATGTTGAGCAGCGCCATCACATGGCGCGGCTTGTTGGCGCCGATGGCGATCCAGCCGTCGCTGCACTGGAACAGGTCGGCGGCCGGGCTGCCGGAATAGCCCTGGTTGCCCAGCCGCGGCGGCGAGGCGCCGTTGGTCAGCGTGTCGCAGGTAAAGGGATACATCAGCTGCATGGCGGCGCCGATCATTGAGACATCCAGCAGCATGCCTTTGCCGGTGCGCTCGCGCTCGCGCAGGCCGGCCAGCATGGCGAAGGCGGCGAGCAGTCCGGCGACCGCATCGACGGCCGGGAAGCCGACCTTGATCGGCGGATCTTCCTCGGTGCCGGCCAGCATCATCATGCCGGTCATCGCCTGGATCACATGGTCGTAGGCCGGTCGGTCGGCCCAGGCGCCCTGGCGGCCGAAGCCGGAGACCGAGCAATAGACGATGCCCGGGTTGAGCGCCTTGACCGATTCATAGTCCAGCCCGAAGCGGTCGAGCACGCCGGGCCGCAGGTTGTCGAGCAGGATATCGGCCGTCGCCGCCAGGTCGCGCGCCGTCTTCAGTTGCTCGGGATCGCGCAGGTCGAGCTGCAGCCGGCGTTTGCCGGCATTCAGCGCGGCATAGCCCTGCATGCCGCGCGGCGTATTGCGCATCACGTCACCGTCGGCGCCCTCGACCTTGATCACCTCGGCGCCGAGCCGGGCGAGATGGAAGGAGGCCAGCGGCCCGGCGATGACATGCGAGAAATCCAGCACCGTCACGCCAGTCAGCGGCTGGAATGCGCTCATCGCTGCGCTCCGATATTGGCGGCTTTGATCAGCTTGGCGTATTTCTCGGTCTCGGCGCGCACAAAGGCGGTGAACTCGGCCGGCGTTGCGCTGGTGCTGATCGGGCTGCCGATGCGGTCATAGGCGGCGATCACCTCGGGCATGCGGGCAACCGCCAATGCCGCCTCGTTCAGTCGCGCCACGATGGGCGCCGGCATATTGGCCGGGCCCCACAACCCGCTCCAGGATTCCAGCACCAGGTCGTCGCTGCCATAGAGTTCCTTCAGCGTCGGCACTTCGGGCAGCTGCGACATGCGCTTCGGCGCGGTGGTGGCCAGTGCGCGCACCTTGCCGGCATTGACCTGCGGCACGGCGGTGGAGGAGGTGGGGAAGGCGAATTCCACCGTCTTGCTCAGGATCGCCGGCACGATCTCGACCGAACCGCGATAGGGCACATGCACCACGTCGATGCCGGTGAAATTGGCAAAGCCCGCGCCGGCCAGATGCGCCGCACTGCCGATGCCACCGGAGCCGTAATTGAACTTGCCTGGCGCCGCCTTGGCTGCAGAAACCAGATCGGCGACACTGCGGAACGGGCCTTCGGCATCGACGATCAGCATGGTCGAGGCGGTACCGAGCAGGGTGATATGGGTGAAGCCGGTCAGCGGATCGAAGTCCGCCTTCGGCTCCATCAGCTTCTGCGCCACATGCGTCGAGGCGCCCAGCATGATGGTATAGCCGTCGGGCGCGGATTGCGTGGCGATCTGCGCCGCCAGCATGCCGCCGGCGCCAACGCGGTTGTCGACCACCACGCGCTGGCCCAGCACATCGCTCATCTTGTCGGCAAACACGCGGGTCAGCACATCCGGCCCGCCACCCGCCGCATAAGGCAGGATCAGCTTGATCGGCTTGGTCGGGTA